>JACPDH010000101.1 GCA_016184115.1 Acidobacteriota bacterium
TCGCGCAAGCTCTTCTCAACCTGTTCCTGAACGCGGCCGACGCCGTGAGCGATGCGCCGGAGCGGCGGATCACCGCACGATGCAGGATGGACGCGCCAGGAGAAGTGACGATCCTCGTCCGGGACAGCGGGCCCGGGATCGCCCCGGAGCACCAGGAGCGACTCTTCGAGCCCTTCTTCACGACCAAGCCTCCGGGCAAGGGGACAGGTCTTGGACTTGCGACCGCGTGGACGGCGGTGCACCAGATGGGAGGCGTCCTGCGACTCGAGAAGAGCGACGAGGGCGCCTGTTTTGCGATCGTGCTTCCCGAATGGAAGAATGGTGACGATGGATCGAATCCTGCTGGTTGACGACGAGCCGAGCATTCAGTTGACGCTCGGCGACGCCCTCGCGGACGAGGGCTACGAGGTCGCCATCGCCGGGACCATCGAGAAGGCGAGGCAGACCGCGGCGCTGCTCCCGCCGACGCTCGTCCTTTGTGACCTGCGCCTTCCCGACGGGAGCGGAATCGAGCTTCTGCAGGAGATCAAGACGCGCACGCCCGAGATCCCTGTGATCATGCTGACCGGCTACGGAACGGTCGAGAGCGCGGTCGACGCGATGAAGGCGGGCGCCGACGAGTACCTGACAAAGCCGTACGAGCAGAAGCACCTGCTCGCGGTCGTGAAGCGCAGCCTCGAGCTGGTTCGGCTGCGCAGACGCGTCGACGAGCTGGAGGCCACGGTCGATCGGCCCATCGGGCAGGCGCCGTCGTTTCTTCGCGCGCTCGAGCTCGCGAGCGCCGCCGCGCGCTCCGAGTGCACGGTGCTGCTGTTAGGCGATACCGGCACTGGCAAGGAGGTCTTTGCGCAGTACGTGCATCGCGCGTCGAAACGGGCGCGGCAACCCTTCATTGCCGTAAACTGCGCGGCGCTCCCCGAGAACCTCCTCGAGTCCGAGCTCTTCGGCCACGAGAAAGGAGCGTTCACGGGAGCGATTCGCCAGCGGCGGGGCCGCTTCGAGGATGCGCATCGCGGCACGCTCCTTCTCGACGAGATCGCGGAGATGTCGCCCCCGTTGCAGGCGAAGCTGTTGCGCGTGCTCGAGGAACAAGTGTTCGAGCGTCTCGGCTCGAACCGGCCGATCAGCGTCGACGTGCGAATCATTGCGGCGACGCGACGCAATCTCGAGCAGGAGGTCGCCGCGGGCCGATTCCGCGACGACCTTTATTTCCGTCTGCGCGTCGTTCCCATCACGATCCCACCGCTACGCGAGCGTCCCGGCGACGTCGCGCTGCTCGTGCAGCATTTCGTCCGCCTCGTCGAGCGGGAGAGTGGACGCAGACTCGACCTTGCGCCGGAGACGATCGACCGGCTCTCTCGCCATCCATGGCGGGGAAACGTCCGCGAGCTCGGACACCTGATTCGCCGGCTTGCAGTCGTCGCTCCGGAAGCGCTCATCACTCCCGCGCAGCTTCCGGACGAGTATGGCGAGGCGCACATGGCCGCCTCCGCGGACGAGGCGATCGTTCCCGAAGGCACGCTCGCGGAGATCCTGAGCGGTTACGAGCGCACAGTGCTTCTCTCGGCCCTCGAGCGCTTTGATGGCCACCGGGGGCACATGGCCGACGCGTTAGGCATCTCGAGAAAGAACCTGTGGGAAAAACTCCGCGGGCACGGATTGAGTTGAGCGAAGTCCGCGAACGATGGATTCGCAAAGCAAGTGGAGTCACGCAACCGCCGCCTGGAATGCGGCGATTCAGAAAGGAAACGGAACGATTTCATGGCAAAGGCACAGAAGCCCCCGCGCGCATTCGACGAGTTCAGCGAAGTTTTTCCGAGGCTCAGGGATGCCTGGGACATCATGGGTGACGCCTCCTCCGAGGGCCCGCTCGACGAGAAGACGCAGCGGCTGATCAAACTCGGCATCGCGATCGGCGCGATGCGAGAAGGCGCCGTCCACGCGAGCGCCCGCAAGGCCCTCGGCATGGGCATCACCGTCGACGAGCTGCACCAGGTCGTCGCGCTCGCCGCGAGCACCATCGGCCTGCCCTCGTCGGTCGCCGTCTACACCTGGATCCGCGACGTGAGACAACTCGGCCCCGCGATGGATCCGCGACGTGAGACAACTCGGCCCCGCGAAGAAGGGGCGAGGAAAGAGAGCGGCCCCGAGGAAGCGCTGAGGCCGCCGAGGTTTCAGCCTCTCGGAAGGAGGGCGGCCGGCAAGTACCTGGAGTTCACGATCCGACCCCGGTCGCCTCGATTACCTGACGTCGTCGTTCGGCGGAGCAGTGTCCGGAGCTCCGCGGGGAAAACGCATCGCGAGTCTTTGTCCCGCCGGTCATTTCGAGTCCCGTCGCTGCCGGACCAGCTCCAGGACTCTGACGTCTTCGCGATGGCGGGGGTGATCGATGAGCCGCTGGATCGAGATCAGCGAATCGAGGTCGATCCAACTGGCTGGGGCCTCGCTATACGGAGCGACGATCCGCCTGCTCCACGCGGGTTCGAACTCGATGCCTACGATCTCGCGAAGCTGATCGATTCGGTTGGGTGCCACGCCTAACTGCAGAAGCTCGTCGCGGCGGCCGGCTGAGAGCTGTTCCGGGCTTCCGAACTCCGCAAGTGCCGCGTTCGCGCGCTCTACGTTCCGCGCGTCTCCATCGAGCCAGAGGTCGATGTCCTTCGTAATTCGGAAGCGCGTGATACACGAACGCGAGTCCGCCGATGATCAGATAACGGACATCATGCTTCGCGAACAGTGCGAGAATGTCCTCGAAATCGCGCACGTTTTCCATGCCGGTCACTCCCTGAGCAGCCCCGCTGCCTTGCGCGCCGCCTCCACGAGCTCCACGTCCCTTCGGATCGCGACGAGGGCGGAGAGTCGTTCCTCCGGAGATTGGCTCTGCCAGAACTCGAGATCCCAGGCCGCGGCGTCGTCGAAGCTCGTTGCCCGATGCACGACCATCCGTTCGCGCCGCTCCCGGCTTCGCTCCTCCATCGTCATTCCGCCACCTCGTCGATCATTTTATCGCAGACGCAGACCGGTCGAGGTGACGTGGCCGGATCGTGGGTCAGGGCAGAGGGCACGGGGTCCCAGCCGGACTGTTGACTCTTCGGGATCTGCAGCTTCTGCATACCAATGCGACGACACCCATCCTCCACGGTGGAGGGCCGTCCAGACCGAATGGCATCTTCGTCGAGTCTAAAGTTGATAGTCCGGCTGTGAACGTCTGTGGCACCACGACCATGCCGGGCAGCACTCCGGGTTCGCCGGAAGCTTCAGCCATCATCGCGCGGACCGTCTCCCACGCGGCACCGGAGAGGTTGCCTAACAGCTCATGGCTATCAGTCTCTCGACCGGGCGCCCATCGTCACAGCCTCGAGCAGCAGCCGGCCGGAGGCGACATACAGGTCGAGCCTCGACTCGCTGGCGAGGCGCCGCGCGAAGGCGGGCATCCACGGCGCGACGTGGGACGACCAGAACTCGTCGAACAGGGCGCATTGGTCGTCGCCGGCCGCGATTCGCGATGCGAGCAGCGAGAGGAATGCCAGCTCGAGGCCGATGTGATCGGCGCTCTCGCTGTCACCGCGCCGAGGCTCGATACCCGCGCGACGGAAGAACCCGACGACGTCGAGGTGGCGCGGCCCCATGAGATGCGGCGCCCGATCGCGCGCGACGCATTCCCACGGAGGACAGGTCGCTCCCTGAGGATGGTGGAAGAGGCGCGTGTACTCGACGCGAGCCACGAGCAGCTCGGTCGACGCCGCCGCGCGCGCGAGCTCGGTCATTGCATGCCCGAACCGCCCCGGTATCGGAGTCGAGTTGCAGTCGCGAAGCGCGGAGAGCGAATCCTCCGTCGGGTCCGACAGCAGCGCGAGCGCGAGTGTCCCGAACACGCGGGAGGCTTCCTCGGCGAAGCCTCCCGCGGCCGTGGACCCGACCGAGCGAATGAGCTTCGCGCCACTGGAGGAGTTTCTGCTCATATCGCTTCGACGGAAACCACGGCGTCCATGATGCAGGCCGAGCCGCCGACGTCACGTCGTGCCAGGATATCGTCCATCGTCTGTGCCGGGACGAGATCTCCATCGCGGACACCTTTTCCGTAGGCGAGCGTGAGCAGCCTCGACTGGTGGCCGAAACCGTGAGGGATGAGGATGCAGTCAGGGCGGATCGCCGGGGAGATGAGTGCCGGCAGTGAGACCTCGCCTGCGCGCGACCGTACCCTGATCCGATCTCCTGCTTCGATTCCAATCTGCCGCGCGAGATCGGGATGAACCGTCGCCGCGTTCGCCGGCATCAGCTCGTGCAGGAAGCGGTTGTTCTGCGTGCTGTTGCGCCGATGAACGGAAGGAATCGTCGTCACGAGATAGAGCGGGTACTCGGCGCTCGGTTGGTCGCGCTTGGGAGTCCAGAATGGCAACGGATCGAACCCCTTGTCGGCGAAGTCCTTGACGAAGAGCTGCAACTTGCCGCTCGCGGTGGGGAACTTCGTCTTCGGAACGAACGGCTGCGGATCGGACCAGATCCCAGTCTTCTTGAATTCGCTGAAGCTCGGTGCGATCCCCGCGCGCTTCACCTTCTCGTCGAGAATCTCCGGCATCGAGAGCCACGTTCCGTCGGCCTTTTTGAAGTAGTCGGGGAAGGTGCGCTTGCCTAACTCGATCGCGATGTTGCCGAGCCCCTTCGCCTCGTACTGAGCGCTCACCAGCGGCTGGCGCACGACGGCCTGCGGGTAGAGGCCGTTGTACTCGCGCTGCGTGATGTCGGATCCCTCGACCCAGGTCGCGAGCGGCAGCACCACGTCGGCGAGCTCGATCACTTCATTAGGCAGCGTGTCGATGACGACGGAGAACGGTATGGTCGCGAGCGCCGCTGCCGCTTCCTTGCAGTTCGGCATCGACATGTGCGTGTACATGTTGTAGATCGCCATCTGGATCTTTCCCGGATGTACACGTGTCAGGCCGTCGGCAATCGTCGACCACATCCCCTGGCCCGCGCTCTTGACGAACGGGTGGCGGTCCTTTCCGTCGACGTGCGTGCCGTCCTTGGCGGGATACGCGGGTGGCGGATAGATCGCGTCGACAGCCGGGATGCTCGGCAGGCGCTGGTAGAAGAGTCCGCCCGGGCGGTCGACGCTTCCGTTGAGGATGTTCAGGATCGCGATCGCATGCTGCATCGGCGCGCCGTTCGCGTAGTTGGCGCCGAGTGACTTCTTGTGGGTTGGGACGATCGCTGGACGCGTGGTTGCGAACTCGCGAGCGATCCGGGCAATGTCACGGGCCGGAACATCCGAGAGCTCTTCGGCCCACGCGGGAGTGTACTGCGCGAAATGGGCGAGGATGGCGTCGCGATACTCCGGGAAATTCGTGAACTCCTCGAGAAATGCCGCGTCGTACAACTCCTCCTGGAGGATCACGTTGATCATGGCGAGCGCGACGGAAAGGTCCGACCCCGGACGGATGGTGTGGTACTCGTCCGCGATGCTCGCCGTGGCCGACCGGTAGGGACTGAAGAAGACGAGCTTCGCGCCCGCCCGCATTCCCTCGGCGCACGTTCGGGCGTAGACGTTCTTGCCCTTCGCCGGCATGTCCCAGCCAAACGACAGAATGTATTTGGTGGAAGTGAGGTCGTGGCCGAACATCTTCTGGCCGAAGACTTTCCCCTGGATGATCTTCTGCACCTGGTAACAGGTGTCCATGTGGTCGCAACGGTTAGGCGTGCCGATTGCATTGACGAAGCGCATCCAGATGTCGGGCTTCGGGCGCGAGAGAAC
>JACPDH010000004.1 GCA_016184115.1 Acidobacteriota bacterium
GAAGGTGGCGCTGTTCGGGCGCCTTACTGCATGGGACGCGATGATCCCGCCGCTCTTCTTCCGGTTTGGCCAGTACGAAGCGCTTACGTTCATCCCGAACCCATCGCACGGCGTGATCCCGGTCGTCCTCGCGCTTCTCGCATGCCGTTCGTTGCTCATCGAAAATGGCTGGGCACGATTGGCAGCCCTAACGGCGATCTCGTTTTTCGCCAGTCACACTGGATTCGGCTTCTTTCTCCCGCCGATGCTCATCGGCGTGCTGCTGCTGCGTGGAATCTACGAGTGGCGAAACCGAGCGCGCGCGGCGATGAGTTTTCTCACAGCGACGGCCGTCGGTGTCGCCGCTGCGACGATGCTCGTCGGATTTCGGTTCGAGGAGCTCCGCGCCGTGCCGTGTCGCTTCGGATCGCCAACCGTAACCGATCACGTCATCTGGGTCATTACGATGGTCAAGGCGTCGTTCGGTTTTCTCGGTCGTGACGAACTGGCCATCGCGGGCGCGACGCTGGTCTATCTCATCCCGGCGGCCAGCGCCCTCGCCGTGAGTGTCACCCGCATCGCACGGACGGTGCCCGATTCTGACGATGAACGGGAGTTCTCTCTCGCAGCGACACCGGCGGTTCTGATCTGCGTCTCCGTAGCGTTCTGCCTTTCGTCCGCATGGGCGAGGCTTTGCCTAGGCCCTGTCCAGGCGCTCGACTCGCGGTACGTGACTTTGATGATTCCGTTCGCCATCGGCCTCTATTTCTCGATTATTCGTTGGGATGTCGAGCGAGGTATGTCGGGAGCGACCTCGGCGCGGAAGGTGGTCAGGCTCGCTCTGCTTGCGGTGCTCATGGTGTCGTCGGTTCACGGCGGTTTTCACATCGCTCAGTCTGACCGTGCTGGGGTCGAGCGCTCGCGCGAAACGAAGCGAGCGTGGGTCGCATGCGCTCGCGCAGGTGGAACCGTGGCCGAGTGTGACTTCCGATCACAGCTCAAGGTGCATCCCGTACCGAGTGCGACCCGGCTCGACGAGAAACTCGAGTTCCTGCGAGAGCGACGCCTGAGCTTCTTTCGCCCCGACTACGAATGACGCACGCTGGCCCAGGCATCGCGCACGATAGAAGGCAAGCAAAAGGCAAGGGCAAAAGGGGCAAGAGGGGTCACCCATTGGGCTAGCTTGTCAAGGTAGCCCAATGGGTGGCCCCTCCGTTGTGCTCCTTTTCGACCTGTCCTGTTGCGCCCTCTCGTGTGACTCCGTCACCTGGGAGTGCCACCGTCACCCGTGGGGAAGAGCCGAGCTGGGGACAGCACGTCTATCCGAGCCCGCCTGCATTCGTGTCGAGAACGCTCGCGATAAGGTCGAGGTCGAGCCTCCCCTCGAGGTACTCCCACACGACCAGGACTTCGCGACGATAAGGTACCGACCGTTCCGCTGACGCGATGATCCCGCGATTGACGAGCGAGTACTTTGCTCGGTCGTACCACTTGATCGCGACCTCGGGATTGTTCGCGAGGATGTTCCGGGCCTGCTGGATCATCAGTGCCTGGTCGGGCGTGATGCGCTGAGCGGCGCGCGATGCGTGGGCGACCGAGATTGGAGTCTCGCGGCGCCGTGCCTTCTCGAGGAGCGCCTGGCGCTTCGCCTCGAGGGACGCCGGTTGACGTGTTCCGTGGGCGCGAATGAGCCGACCCAGCAGACCTGCCACCGCGGCAGAGTCGTCGAGAACCGAGATGCCGGAGATGTAAGGGAACCTGCCGCTTGAGTCGACGGTGCGCGAGAGCCGGCTCCAGACGAGCCGGCCGCGAAACGCGACATTGCCCTCATTCTCCGGCGAGCTGATTTTGATCAGTACGTCCGAGCCGATCTTGAACGGTGCCGGATGGATAATCCCGATTCCACCGGGACTCAGATTACAGATCAACGCTTTGCTGCTTGCGATCAGCGCTTCAATCGGTTTCGATAGGAAAAAGCGCGGACGGCTGCGCACTTCACGAACGTCCGGATGCTCGTCCAACGTTGTCGAGCTCTGCTCCATACGGCATCTCCTCTTGGCTGTCCCCGGGGCCGGGTCATTGAATCCGGCCGCCGATAAGCAACGCCGCACATCGAGTATTCCCGGCCGAACGGTCGTTCGGTATGAAACCCGAATGTTGGTCAATCGCACACGAAACGCGGGCGGATGAATGTCACGACGTCGTGTGATCTCAAGACGACGCCGATGTCGGGGCGCCAGTGAATCGACCGCATTGGTTAGACCGTGTATCCAGCCTAACGCTATCCATCTCCTCACGCCGGTGCTCTGGCGATGGAGGCGCCGCTTACCATGCGAGCGATGGAGGAGATCTCATCCCGTGGAGCGAAAGCAACGGCAAATCGGGCGGCGGCGGGAGGAGGATTCGGTAGGGGCCGCCGGGCTCGGGGGAGCTTCTGTTTTCCGGTCCTAGGAGAAAACAGAAGCTCTGACCCCGTTTCGCACTCTCACCCGGTTTCGCATAGGTGCGTTTCGATGCGCTGAGGTTCTCTCGCGCGACGACGTTGATCCGCGTCTTGACGCGTCGCGCCTTACAGATTTCCCCGACGAATGACTCGGCTTACTTCCCGAATCGATAGCTCGTGAACTGCGTGTCCATGCGGACGTCCTGTCCAGCGGTGAAGCGGTCCATGCATGCGTCGTCGGTGTAGTCCATGAAGTTCTCGACGGGGTCGAGGCCCGCTTTCCTCGTGCAACTGTCGCGCCCCGTGGGACAGCCGAATGCCGGCGACTTCTCGGGTGGCGTGTCGTTCACGTAGTCACCCTTGCCGTTACATCCACCTTGGAAGGTGTGATAGAGCCCCATCCAGTGACCGACTTCGTGCGTCGCAGTGTCTCCCTGGTCATACGGCGCCGCCGAGCCTCCTGGGAGCGACGAGTCGAGGATCACGACGCCGTCCATCGCGGGCGCGCGCCTGTAACTCGACGGGAAGGTCGCCCAGCCGAGGAGACCTCCGTCCGGATTGCACGTGTAGATGTTGAGGTCATCGGCGCTGCCGTTGCGGAGGGTGCTCTTCATGTCGCCCTCCGACCTTCCGGCACAGTCGTCGTACCACGCATACGACGAGCTCGAGTTTTCTGCGGACACACGTCGCACGGTACTCACTGCTGATTGACGGGCGCCGCAGGTGGGAGTTGATCCGGTGGCCCCAACATCGTGCTTCGGCGACGAAAAAACCGCTGAGCTTCGGAAACTCCAAAAAAACTAATGGCGATGAGCGAGGAGCATCGGGCGCGATCGCCTTCCGAGCCCGAGTGGCTCTGCAACTGGGCGGACGCCATCGTTCGAACTGCCTAACTCGGATGCGTGTCCGAGCGATTGGGCGTATCCAGGGTTGGGGAAGTAGCCTGCGGCCTCGCATGTGGTGAGGACCTGCTCCGCTTCCGCCCGGTCGACTCCGACGACATCCCGAGTGATGCCGATCGTCGCGGAATCGTAGATGGGGGCTGGAATGGGCCCCTCTGTCAGGAGCGGGCAGACGACCGCGAGTATCGCTCCAGCTAAGGTGACGATCGTAACGCTGCGTCCTTGAATAGGATGTGCCGAAGCTGCAGACCGGGTAGAGACGCGGTAGCTCATCTGGAGCTCCTTCGGGCCGATTGATGAATCTCAGCGATCGGCCGGGGAGCGATTGGAGTGGCGCGAGTCGCCACTCGAGGTGACTTTTCGGCGGAGGGGCGATTTTCGGCGCGCCTCAGCTCCGCGGCAACTTGCGCTCGCAGCGTCGCGTCGTCGCGATTCGAAGCCATCCTCGATCGCGATGACGACCTTTGCGTTGCGATCAGCGCCGAGCAGAGCAATCGCGATACTCGACGTCGCGCCAGGAGTGTGGCCGGCACTTGCCGGCAAGCAACCTCTCGATCCGTCCCACGCGCTCGGCATTCTCCGCGAAGTGGCGGTCGGGAGAGAGTCGGTTAGGCGCAATGAGCATCGCAACCAGCGCGAGGTACTCGCGCCTCTCCAGGGCGCGGACGTCGCGGCCGAAGTAGACCATCGCGGCGCGGGGGAAGCCGATGACGTCCTCGTCGCCGGCGCGCCCGAAATACGCGAGATTCCAGAAGAGGTCGAGCTGCGCGCGCTTGCTGACGGCTGAATCGAATCCCAATGCGAGAAGCGACTGCTCCGCCTTCGCGAGCGCCCCGGGCCGGAACCCGTCGAAGTAGAGGACCTTTACGAGAGCCTGGCTGATCGTCGTCCATCCCGATCCCGGCGTACGGAAGTCGACACCGTGATGCTCGTAAAACCGCGGATCCTCGACCGCCAGCAACATCCGCTCGAACTCGCGAGGAAGCTCGCGAACTGATCGCTGCGGTGGCGGTCCGAGTTTTCGGGCGACGAGACGCGGTGCCCTCCATGCACCCACCGCCACGATCGCGAGACACGGGAGCACCGCGAGTGCGGCGAGCTCTGTCGCGACTCCCACGGCACGTCGATAGCCATTGCGTCTGGTCATTGATCGTAACGATGCCGCACGATTGTGGCGAACGTGTGGCTTCGCTCACCGACGAGATTGACCGTCACCGCTGATCGAAGAGCAGAGCGGGGTCAGAAAGCAGTAGCTCTGCCCCCACCACCCTCACTCAGAAAACAGAGGCTCTGACCCCAGCATATCCAGAAGACAGACGCTCTGACCCCACCATCTGACTCCACCATATCGATCGCCACCGTATCGACCCCACCATCTCTATGTCATCCCTTCTTCTCGTTCCGAAGGATCCACAGGCCGCGCACCGACAGGATGACGGAAAATGCCGTGGTCACGCCGAGCGCGATGAGCGTCCAGGCGAAGAAGAAACCGCCGCTGGTCCCGGCGATCGCGGCGCCAAGACCCTTACCCCTCATGTGGAGGTAGGGGATACCCGTTCCAAGGATCGAGAAGAGGAGTACGACGATGTACCCCATTCGCCGTTCGGAGAGAAGCAACGTTCCGCACAGCCAAACGGTACAGATCGCCACGGCATTGAGGGTCGAGACTCCTCCCTTTTCATACCCGCGAACGATGTCGTCGGCCAGATGAACCGTAAGGAAGAGAATCGAGAGCAGCGACATGATCGTTAACGTGCCGGTCTGTTTCATTGGATGTTCTCCTCGTGAGCTCATGTCGACGAATCCTTCGTGGCCGGAGAAATCGAGTCGTGATGGGCGAGCACCGGCCACGGACTCCGGCGGCGCACCCGCCACAGCCAATAGAACATCGCTGCGAACAGCAGCAGAATCGGCAGCGCGCGCATCGGCCCGCTCGTGAATGCCTCGGGAAGGACTTTCGCCACGCGCTCGCGGATCGAGAAGAACGATCCGGCGGCGATGAACAGCGCGAAACACATGCGCCACAGATGGCGGGCCAGGCGAGCCCCGCCGGCCGGCATGCCGTTGCGCAGGATGCGCAGATCGCCGAGCGCCGCCAACGAGAGGACGGTGGCGAGGATGAAGGACATCACACCGATGGTGATGGGAGAAGGGCCCGGGCTGTTGAAGGCCTTGACGCCGCTCACCGTCGCGACGAGCGCGAGTCCGCCGGCGATGCTCAACGCAGCAGCATGGATGCGGCGTGTCCATGACGAGACGGGGCGGACGGCCGTCAGGGCCGTGCCGACAAAGTACGCCGTCATGAGCGCGGCAAACACATTCCCGGGACTCTTGCGAAACGCCAGGATCGACGCGCTGATGCCCATGACGAGCATGGCGTAGACGAACAGCAGGCCGGTGCGCCGGTGGATCGTCCCGCCTTTCTTCGCGGACAGGGCCACGGCGCCAAAAACGATGGCGAGCGCGCCTGCGGCGATGTGGATCGATAGGAGCATGCGTCCTCCTTTGAACAATGAGATGCGATACCCCGCGATGGCGCGGCTCAACGCGATCCGAACATCCCGTTCAGCTCCCGCTCAGGAATTCGCGACCACGTTTCCGCGACGCAGGACCGGGGAGAGCGCTTCATCGCCGTGCGACGCCTCGCTCGCCGCGCGTTCGTCCCACTTCGAAGCGTTCACTCCTCGAATCAGCAGCCAGAGACACAACACAATCTCGGCGAGTGCAGCGACCATGAGCGCCTGGAAAACACGCGCTGCATAGGCGGGCGCGAGAAAGAGAACGAAGCTGTTGATGAGATAGCAGAAGCCCTCGACGGCCAGGAATGCGCCGATGAATCGCGGCAGGAATCGCGATTGATAGATGAGATATCCGAGGGCAAGGCATGCGATGCCGAAAAAGACGAGGGCAACCGCGAATCCGATCGATTGCAGGTTCAGGGTCATGTAGGCCTGTGCCTGCAGCAGCGACATGTCGATGCCGAGCTTCTCACCGCGCTTGAGCAGAATGAGCGGCGCCATGTGATTGACGAGATCCGCACCCTCGATGGCGCTGCCTACGAGCGAGCAATAGACCACGAGGGTCGCGATACGCCGGTTCACGATCGCAAAGAGCTCGTAGAAGATCACAGCGAGCAGCATGTTGCAGAGCAAGGGGACGAGCTCAGCGACGAATCCCCATCGGAAGAGCTGCTCGTTCGCCAGGATCTTTTGCGCCGTGGCAGCGGCATCCTGCGTCACGATCAGACGCTGGCGGACGATCAACTCCGCGAAGGCACCACCTACGATGACGATCAAGTAGAGGAAGCCGGCGATTCGCGCCAGGACGAGCGGAGAAAGACCGGTGTTGCGGTTCGTCAACGTGAGGCTCCGTTCCGGACCGATTTCGAGCTCACCAGCGGCAATGTGGATCGACAAGAGCATGCGTCCTCCTCGAGTATTGACATGCGATATCCTGCGCTGGCGCAGCTGAACGACGGCCGAACGTCCCGTTCAGCTTCCGTTCAGCATCACGCGGGTAGGTAAGGACCATGAGACTGCTCATCGTCGAGGATGAGGAACGCCTCGCCCGCAACCTGGCTGCGATGTTCGAATCGTCTGGGTATGCGGTCGATCTCGCGTTCGATGGCGAGCGCGCGGAGCGCCTCTTGTGCGACGAGCGCTACGACGCGGCGATTCTCGACCTAGGGTTGCCCAAGATCGACGGAGTCACGGTTCTCCGGCGCTGCCGCTCAGCGTCGAATGCGGTGCCGATTCTCGTCCTCAGTGCGCGCGGCTCGTGGCATGAGAAGGTCGAGGCGATCGATTCGGGCGCCGATGACTTCGTGGTGAAACCGTTCCAGATCGAAGAGGTGATGGCGCGCGTGCGTGCGCTCATCCGGCGTGCCGCGGGCCAGTTGCAGTCCGAGCTCAGGCATGGCGCGCTCACGCTCGATCCCCGCACTGCGAAGGTGACGCTCGGTGGCGCTCCGATGCGCCTAACGAGTCACGAGTACCGCGTCCTCGCCTACCTCATGCACCATCGCGATCGCGTCGTTTCACAGATCGAGCTCACCGAGCACATTTACGCACAGGACTTCGAGCGAGACTCGAACACCGTCGAAGTGTTCATCGGGCGGTTGCGTCGCAAACTTGGCGCGACCTCGATCGAGACCGTGCGCGGCCTCGGCTATCGCATGGGAGCGCCATGACTCTCCGTGCTTCGGGCGTGATCCTTCGTTCGCTTCGCGGACGCATCCTCCTCGCAGCTCTGCTTTGGAGCCTGGGGCTCTTCGTGATGCTGAACCATGTCGTTTACAAGGTCATGGTGGCGCTGTTACCCGGCCTGCGTCAGTCCCAGATGATTCTGTTCGGGCTGACCGGGAGCTCCCTGATGCTCGCGGCCCTGTGGCTCCTCGCGAGCGCACTGCGCCGCGTCGACGCCGTGCGGTCGGGCGTCGCCTCGCTTCGGTCGGGTGAAGGGAAGCGACTGGACGCGGGCGGGCTCGCGGAGCTCGAGCCGCTGGTGCGCGACATGAACTCGCTCCTCGATCATCGGGAGCGCGTCGTTCGGCGTGCGCTCGCGACGGCCGGCGATCTCGCGCACGGGCTCAAGACGCCTCTTGCGATCGTCGCGCAGGAAGCAGAGCGACTCGAGGCGACGAGCGAGAGCGAATGTGGAGTGACGCTTCGCGAGCAGGTCGAGCGGATGCGACGCCAGGTCGACTACCACCTCGCGCGCGCCCGCGCTTCTGCCTCCGGGACGCCTTACGGGGCTCATGTGGAGCTTCGGCCGGTCGCGGAGCGACTCGTCCGCACCATGGATCGCCTTCACGCCGGCAAAGGGCACGCGTTCGCAATCGACATCCCCGAGTCGTGCACGGTGCGTTGCGAGACCGAGGATCTCGAGGAGATGTTAGGCAACATCCTCGACAACGCCTGCAAGTGGGCGCGCTCCGCTGTGACGATCTCGGCGTCGCGCATCGCAGCCGATGCCGTTCGTACGCCATCCGGTGTGACGATCACCGTCGAGGATGACGGCCCTGGGATCGATCCCGCGATCCGCGATCGCGTTCTTCAACGCGGCGTGCGCGCCGACGAAGCATCGCCTGGCTCGGGCCTGGGCCTCGCAATCGTCGCCGATCTTGCCGATCTCTATGGCGGAAGCGTGACACTCGAGGCCGCGCCGCGCGGAGGTCTGCGTGTGCAGCTCATGCTGCCGCCGGGGGCGGTGTGATGCAGAACCGATGGTGCTTCACTCGATCTCGTATACCGTCAGCGCGTCGGCGATTCCCTTCAGCATCGTGCGATAGGGCGACGCGGTCATTCCGCCGCGAGCGAGCATCGCCTTGACGCCGGCATGCTCCATGACCGGCTCCGTCGCGAAGATCGAGCGCGATGTCGCCAGCCCCTGGACACGCGCGGCGATGTTCACGGTCTGCCCGAAGTAGTCGAGTCGCTCGTTCGAGATCACGGCGAGGCATGGGCCCTCGTGAAGGCCGATCTTGACCAGTAGATCCTCATGCCGGTGTGAGTGATTGAGCGTCTCCATCTCTTTTCTGATTCCGACGGCCGCCGCGAATCCCTGATCTGCCCCGGAGAAGGTCGCCATCACGGCATCCCCGATCGTCTTTACCACCGCGCCCGACTCGCGCCTAACGACGTCACCGAGGATCTTGAAATGCTCTCGAACGAGATCGTAGGCGACGAGGTCGCCGACGCGCTCGTAGAGCTCGGTCGATCCCTTGAGGTCGGTGAAGAGCACCGTCATGCTCGCGATCTTCAATCGCTGATCGACATTGAGGCTCTCGGCGCGATAGAGATCGCGAAACGTCTGATTCGTGAAGATCCGTTTCGCCGTCAGGAACGGCTGGCGGTTTTCGAAGAGCGCATGAAACCTCTCTCCCGCGCGGAAGAGTGCGGGAAGCACCCGTCGCGTCGTGCGATTGACGAGCGTCAACCGCAGCGGCCCTGGCTGCAGCACTTCGGTTGCCGTCGGTACCGCGGACTCTGTGTACGTCACCGTGATGTCGCGCCGCTCGCGTGTCGGCTCCCCTTTGACATCGAGGAATTTCGCTGAATGCGTGACCGGCTCAAAAAGGATCACAAACTCCGGAGGAAGTTGAACCGAAAAGACGACTTTCTCTCCAGGAGCGACCTCTTCAGCCTCGATCGTCACGTCGTTCCAAAGTGACGCGTAGTCGTTCTCGCGCTGCGGTAGTGTCAACGCATTGCTGAAGTAGAGATCGCGGTAGTAGTGAAGCGGGCTCATCGAATCGGGATCGTGCGCCGCGATTCGCCGCAGCCTAGGGCTCACGGTGAAGCTCACCTCGATCATGCTGTCGATGTCGGGCTCGTACCCGGCGGCGCAGAGCGAGCAGTTGTAATGCTCTTTCATCTGTTTGAGGTCGGCTCCGACGTCGAGCACGCCACCACAGCCTGGGCAGAGCAGATTCCAGCTCATCTCGAAGAGCGAGAGCTTTGCCGCGTGCACGAACACGTCGAGTACTCGGTCCTCGTGCAGCCCATGCGCCGCTGCGAATCGAAGCGGGTCGAGCCGGCTCAGCTCGCTGTCATTTGCGGATGCAACGAGCTCCGCAACCGCGTCGACGACTCCTGAATCGGCGACGCCGCGAAGAGCGTCGAAGGGAGAGCCATTCATGATGAGAGACTCCCAATCTACTCTTCTCCGCGGCTGAGTGACAATGGCTGGTGATTACGACGCCGCGCGCACCGGGGGGCAAACCGAGGGTCACGCACAACCCGGCAATGCGGGGGTCAGGCAACCTGGGGGTCAGACCCACAGTTTCAAGTATTCAGATCGTTGTGGGACGGCGAAGAAAGCACTGCTTCGATTGCATCGCGATCGCTTTAAACTGTGGGTGCGACCCCACCGACGACCCCACCGACCCCACTCATCCACGAAGTGATGAGAGAACCGGAGATCGGCGTGAAAGCCGTGGAGGAGTTCATCGGTCAGTGTCGTTCCTAACCGCACCCATCGAACTGGTCAATTCGTCCCACTTCGCCGTGTCGACACCTCGAATGAGAAGCCATAAAGACAAGGTTAGCGCGGCGACTCCTGCCGCGACGAGCA
>JACPDH010000102.1 GCA_016184115.1 Acidobacteriota bacterium
GTGAAGCATTGAGCTTTCCTCGTCCCACGCTGGAATCAGCTTCGTTCCGAGTGGAAGTGCATGTCTGCCGACGCGCCTCGACGAGCCATCGACTGATACGACGAGCACCGGAGCGTGACCCGCGGCAGCGACACGGACGGTTTGCGCGCGCGGATCGACGATCGCGATCATGAGCGTGACGAGCATGCGCCATTGAAGCCACTCGGACGCAAGGCGATTGAGCCGCTCGAGAACGGTGAGAGGGCGGCCGAGCTCCTCGCGCAGAAGATGCAGGCCGCTCTTGATGCCGGCGAGCACGAGCCCGCTGCCGACGCCATGGCCGGCGACATCGCCGATCGCGATGGCGACCGTCCCATCGTCGAGAACGAAATGATCGTAGAAGTCGCCTCCCACTTCGCTCGCGGGAGTGGACGCCGACGCGATCGTGAGCCAATCGACGGCGGGAGCGCTTCCGGGAAGCATCGAGAGCTGAATCTTGCGCGCGTCGGCGAGCTCGTCGCTCATGCGCTCGCGCTCTTTCGCGCTCGATGCCAGCCCCGTCCACTCTTCGAGAAATGCGCGCCGCGCCTGCCGCGTAAGGACGAGCCCGGCGGCAGCGAACATCGAATTGGTGAGAATCGGAAGAACGAACGTCTCGCCAGGCCCGAGGTCAGGTCCGAAGCCAGTCAGCCCCATGACGATCGCAGAGAAGACGAACGCGGCTGCCAATGCGAGGCAGTACGCAACCGGTAGGCGGAAGCAGAGAAGGAGCATTGGGAGCATCGCGATCGGGAGCACCTGGCGGAACTCGGGGTCAGGCGCGGAGACGATCATCGCCAAGCTGCTCAGGAGGAGAAATCCGGGAAGGATCCTGGGGAATCGAGATTCGTAAAACGCGCTTCGCCGCGCGAAGTACATCGCTCCGAGCGCGAAGAGCCAGACAGCCGAGGAACCAAGCCCCCAAAGCTCGCCATCGACCGAATTCGCGACGAAGAACCCGACGGCAAGCAGTACGGAGAAGCGCCAGACCCAGCGCAGCACGCGGTAGTTGATCCGGTCGAAGTGCTTTTGCACCGCGTGCGCCTCGGGGAGCCGGGCGAGCTGAGCGAGCGTCCAGAGTTTCATTGGGATCGGGTCGCAGGGTAACGCAGTCGTCGTGATTGAAGAAGCGCAGCAGTCGAATTACCACTGGCCCGAGCACGCCTCACCAGCCGCTACCGCACCTTCACTGCGACGAAGGTGAGATCGTCGGCGGGCGGCGCGCCGCCGGTCCATGCGTTCGCCCTTGCGGAGAACCGATCGAGAATCGCACGGGGAGCCTCGTTTGCCGCGAGCGCGAACTCGGCCTCCACAGCCGTGTAGCCTAACGGTTCACCGGATGGGTCGAGCAACTCCGGGAATCCGTCCGTCATGAGAACGAACGTGTCACCCGGAGAGGCGGCGACGCTCCGTTGCGAGTACGTGAATGGGAGCGTGCCGAGCGGCGGCGCTTCGATCGCGACATCCTCGAGCGCGCCGGATGCGCCTCGGTGTACGAGCATCGGTGGCATGCCGGCCGCCGCGATCTCAACCGTTCCGCGCCGGAATCGCGCGAGCGTCAACGCCATCGCCATCCGTTCGAGCCCCATCCGTCGAATCGACTGATTCGCGCGCTCGAGGAAGTCGGAGAGCGAATCGTCGGGCGAAAACGTCGCGAAGAGACTCTTGACCACAGTCACCATCGTGCCGGCCCGAGCGCCATGGCCCGTCGCGTCGCCGATGACGAGCGTGAGCGTTCCGTCGGGGGCGAGCAGGTAGTCCCAGTAGTCTCCACCGACCTCCGTCGCCGTGCGAACGTACGATGCGACGTCGAGCTCCGGATGCACGGGTGGTGACGACGGCAGGAGCGATAGCTGAAATCTCCGAGCCTCTTCGAGCTCGGCACTCTTCCGTTCGTACTGCGCGGCGAGCAGGCGCTGTTCGATCTCTCGCTCGCGTCTGCTCCGTTCCTCGTCGATCAACCTCTCGTGGTTGGCGCGGAGGTCGCGTGCCATCCCGTTGAAGGCCGTCGCGAGTGTGCCGATCTCATTCTTCGATCCCACGCGTACTTCGGCGTCGAGCTCTCCGCGCGCAATCTTTTCTGCGGCGCCCGTCACCGTCTCGATGTCGCGGGCGATGTGATTCGCGAGCGGGAGGATGCCGATGAGTGCGAACCCGATGAGACCTAGGCCAAACGCAAAGTTGCGCGCCGCATTCGTTCGCATCTCGCGAAGCGACTCGCTGATCGGACGCGCGATCGCAAAGGCGACGCCGCGATCGGCGTCGGGCGACGATGCGACGACCCAGTTTGCCCCGGCGGCGCTGACGCCGCGCGCCGCCTTGTCGAGTCTCTCGGTCTCGACTGTCTTCTTCGCGTCGGCGCTCGCCGCGAAGACATTGCCGTCGCCGTCAACCGCGAAGACGACGTCTCCCTCCTGCGATTCGGAACCTTCGATCACGCGGCGGACGACCTCGTCGCCGCGCAGCCTCGCGCGGAGTTTTCCAATCGTCTCGCCATCCTTCACAATCGAAGTTGCGAGCTCGCGCGCCTCGAGATGCATCACCCCCAGCTCACGTGAATGACTCGCCGCGCGACGCTCCTCGATGCGGGAGCGCAGCGCCGCGAGTGCATCGAGCTGCAGCTTCGCGCGGGTGTGAGCCACCTCCTCGATCGCGTGCTGGCTCTCAGCCATCGAGAGCTCCATCGCTCCGCGTGTGGCGGGATCGAGCGCATGGAACGGGGCGACGGGGGCGACAGGCGGTGTCGCTGCGACAGGCGGCGTGGAGGTGACGCGGGCCACGGGAGCCACCGGCGCTGCGGGAGCAATTGTCACCCCAGGCGTCACCGGCGCCGGCTCGGATGCGAGGTCCGGCTCGACGATCGGTGCCGGACGCACCACAGCCGCGGGTGGTTCAGTGGGCGTGGGAGGTAACGGTGCGTCGGGAATGACGTCGATCGTGAGCAGTTCGGCATTCTCTCCGAGTTGGATGCGGACTTTCTCGGGGATCGCGCCCTCGCCGAAGTCGGCGAGGAGAGCCTCGGCCGGCAAGGCTCCAACCCGCTCGATGTCGCGACCGACGCTATCCGCGATCATCGTCACGCGGCGATCCATCCGCGCCGCGAGTGCTGAGGTCTCCTTCTGGACGGCGCGCCGGAAGCTCCGTTCCGAGGAGATATAGCCGAACGTTACGATCGCCGTGAGCGGAACGACCGAAAGCACGACGAATGCGACGATGAGCTGAGTTCGGAGCCTGCGCATACTTTTGCCAGGTGTAAATACGACGAGATTCGTAAAAAGTTCGCGGCGGGATCATCAAGGGGCGAGCGAGCGGCTGGCGACTGTCGAGGGGATCGTGCCGGCAACGGCAATTGCGTCTTTACCGCGCAGACTCTCAGCCCGAATTATTGAGCGCCAGGCTAAGCCTCGCGCTCAATTATCCGGGCTAGGCGATTTCAGCGCGGAAACGCGCGACTGCCTCGTTCGTGCCGCACGCGAAGATCGAATCATCCTCGCGAAGGCGGAAGTCGGACGGGAACGACGTTGCGACCTCAGCGCCGCGCTGGACGGCGACGATCGAGCAGCCTCCGCGCGACCTCAACGCCGTTTCATGCGGATGGCGTCCGGCGAGCGCTCCAGCGACGAGCTTCTGCACGCGCAGATTCTGATAGAGCGAAACGGCTTCGTGCCCGAGGAGCCGATACGAGAGCATCTGGCCGGAGACCTTTGAGATCGAAAGCGCAAAATCGGCGCCGGCACGGTAGATGTTCTCGACGTTGCGCGCGTGGTTCACGCGGGCGATCACCGGAGCTTCCGTGGCGCAGTCCTGGACGATGACGGTCGCAAACAGTGTGGCGTCATCGGTGTCGAGCGCGAGAATGACCGAGCGCGCGGTCTCGACACCTGCCGCAACGAGAACGCTCGGATCGAGCACGTCACCGACGATGTCGACGCCTTTCCGATCGATCCGGTCGACGACGCGGACATCCTCGTCTGCATCGGTCAGCAATTGATGGACTTTCTGGCCGACTTCGCCGAAGCCGGCGACGAGGAAGTGTCCCGTGCGGCGCAGCGGCGTTGCACCTTCAACGAGCGTCGCGAGCTTCGCGAGACTCTCCCTGCTCCCGACGACGACGAGGATCCCCCGAGGCTCGAGTCGCATCTCGGGTCCAGGTTGAGTGAGGAGGCGGCCTCCGACCCACTGGCCGATGACCGTCGCGCCGCTGCGCGCGCCGATCTCGGAATCACGGAGCGTGCGCCCGACGAACGGGCTCGAGGGAGTGATGCGGAGCTCGCGAAGCTCGAGATGATCGCCGAGCTGCTGGATCCCGGCGAGGCGCGGGCTGATCGCCTCGCTCGCGCGTGCAGCGAGCGCCGCGGCGAGGATGTGTTTCGGCGTGTAGACCACGGTGGCGCCCGCGATCTCCATCGGTTTGCGGTGGACGGGATTCTCGACGAGCGCGTAGATCGGGCCGCGGAATTCCATCTGCCGCGCGCGGAGGATCATCGCCGCATTCTCCTCGTCAGAGCCGTTCGCGACTATCGCCCGCGCGAGCATGATTCGCGCGGCATCGAGAGAGTCCTCTTCGGTTCGTACGAAAACCACTGGCCGCCCCTGCTCGAGATTCCGTCGAGCCTCGTCCTCGTTCGTCTCCACGACGAGCGCTGGCACCCCCGATGACGAGAGGTTCTCGACGAGCGTCTCGACGGCAGGACCAAATCGATAGACGACCACGTGATCGCGAAGGTTGGGCGACGCTTCACGCGGCAGGCGCTCCTCGAAACGTTCTTCGAGAAACGGTACGAGGTAAATGGGAATGACGAGAAATACGAAGAAGACGCCAAACACCTGGAGGAGCACCACGAAGATGACCATCAGCGGGTGGTGCCAGCGCGAATCGAAACCGTAGCCGGTCGTGCTCAGCGTCTCCGAGACGAATTCGAGCGCGTCCCAGAATCCGCGAGGTTTCGCCTCGAGCGTCTCCATCCCCCACATGTAGACGAGTGCGCAGACGACGAGTCCTATCGGAACGGAAAGGACGAGCATCAGAAGGCGCTTCTGGGATCGACGCATCGTTGCTTGAGCATACCGCAGCGCACCGACGCGGGGGAGGAGGGAGCTCGGTCGGGCGGCCTACGCCGTGTCCGTCCGCTCTTTGATCTCCGCTCGAAGCCAGCGGAAGCCCTGCGCGACAGCGCCAATCGAAAGTCCGATGAGCGCCAGCTGCGCGACGTTCCATGAGGCGGCGATGGTCACAATCGCCGTGACGAGCGCTGCCGACCAGGCGATGCGCGCGAGTTTTTCCCGCTCGCGGAGGGTCAGAGCATGCAACTCGTCGCGGCGTTCACGCTTTTTCCGATGCGCGTCGGCTGCCGCGAGCACGTGCTGCTCGTCGATGCCGAGCTCGCGCGCGGTCTCGAGCGCCTGGTCGAGGGAGGCAACGTCGCGGCTTGACTGCCGGCGACTCGCCTCGCGGAGAATCGCTGCGAGCTCGTCGGGTGTGAAGCTCTCGTCGGTTGCGAACTGTCCACCGAGTCCACGAGGTTTCGTCGTCGTCGTGTTCATGGCTGTACTCGATACTACGCGGGAAATGGGGCACGGTTGCAGCGTGAGGCTGCGTCCGCGTATACAATTTGTCAATGGCGCTGGAAAACGGCTCGCGGCTCGGCCCCTACGAAATCGTCGCGCGCCTCGGTGCGGGCGGGATGGGTGAGGTGTTCCGCGCTCACGATAGCCGCATCGGTCGCGACGTCGCCATCAAAGTACTTCCCGAGTCAATCGTCCGCGACCCCGAGCGCCTCGGCCGTTTCAAGCACGAGGCGGTTGCGGCGGGAATGCTCAACCACCCGAACCTCCTGACGATCTACGAGTTCGTCGAGACGGGTGGGGAGCCTTACATGGTCTCGGAGCTGCTCGAAGGCGAGACTCTCACGGAAGTGATCGCGCGCGGCCCCGTTCCGCAAAAGAAAGCGGTGGAGTACTCGCTCCAGATCGCGAAGGGACTCGCCGCCGCTCACGAGAAGGGAATCGTCCACCGCGACCTCAAACCAGACAACGTCTTCGTGCTCGGCGACGAACGGGTGAAGATTCTCGATTTCGGCCTCGCGAAAGTACATCCGAGCTTCGCGGGCGGAGCGGCCGGGGCAGCGCCGGCGACGGAGCCGGGCATGGTGCTCGGTACCGTCGGGTACATGTCGCCGGAGCAGGTGCGTGGTGCACCGCTCGATCAGCGGTCCGACATTTTTTCGTTCGGGGCGATTCTCTGGGAGATGCTCGCTGGAGGACGCGCGTTCAACCGGCCGTCGCAGATCGAGACGCTCAACGCGATTCTCAAAGAGGATCCGCCGGAGCTTGGCACGATCAACCAGCGTATCTCGCCAACGCTCGAGAAGCTCGTGCACCGCTGCCTCGAGAAGAAGAAGGAGAACCGGTTCCAGTCTGCGCGCGATCTCGCGTTTCACCTCGAAACTCTTCTTTCAGGCGACGGAGGAAGCCGGGCACACGCGGCGAGGCATCCCGAGTCGGGAGATCGCGAGCCGACGGCGCGCATGCCCTCGACGTCACCGACAGCGCGTGTCGCGACTCCGGCGCGGCCCCTCCCGGCCACGGGACACTCCTCCTCGACGGTCGGAAGCCTCTCGTCCACCGCGCATCCGAGGCCAAAGACGCAGACCACGCCACGGCCAGGCGGGACGCAGGCACATGTACGGCCCATCCCGAGACCGGCGAAGGCGACGAGTGCGTGGCTCTTACTGTTAGGCGCCGTATTGCTTCTCATCGCAGGGGCGCTCGGAGGGCACTTCTTCGCCGAGATGCAGGAGGCGGCGAAGACGACTACGTTTCATCGCTTGACCTTCCGCCGAGGCGATCTGCTCGCTGCACGCTTCGGCCCGGACGGCGAGACGGTGATGTACAGCGCGGCGTGGGACGGGAAGCTTCCCGAGATCTTCATGATGAGGACTTCGAGCCCTGAGTCGAAGCCGTTTGGCATTCGGAACGGCGACGTCGCCGCGATCTCGTCGACGGGCGAGGTTGCGGTACTCCTCGACGTCGACCGGGCGACGGGAGTCGGCAAGCTCGCACGAGTCCCGCTCATGGGTGGGCAACCGCGCGAGGTGATGGCCGACGTGCTCGACGCCGAGTGGATGCCCGACGGTCAGAACCTCGCGGTCATCCATAGAGTGGGCAGCGAATACCGGCTCGAAGTGCCGATCGGCACCGTTGTCCTCGAATCACAGAAGCGAATCTCCGCGCTGCGCATCGCTGCGAAGAAGAATCGCGTCGCGTACGTGTTGCAGAATGCCGGCGCATTCGAGATCTGGATGATCGAGAAGGGGCAGCCCGAGCTGCTCGCGCAGGGCTGGTCGAAGGGAATCAACGGGATCGCCTGGGCGCCCGACGGGAAAAGCCTCTGGTTCACCGCAGCGACAGGCAGCGAGCCTCCGTCGCTCTACGCGGTGAAGCCCGGAGAAGATCCGCACCTCGTGAGCCGTCTCACCGGAGCGCTCCGGCTCCAGGACATCTCGAAGGGCGGCCGGGTGCTGCTGACGCACGCGACGTGGCGGTCATCGCTGATCTTCGAGCGCGCGGAACCACCTGCAGCTCCGGCTCCCGTGACTGGCGAGACTATCGCAGCGATGGCCGAAGCAGCTGCGGCCACGACGACCGCGACCGATACGGCGGCCACCGCGACTCAAGCTCCGCTTCCGGCGCTCGTGCAGGCAAGCGGAAAACTCACGGGAACCGATCTCACCTGGCTCGACTGGTCGGTTCTCAACGACGTTTCGGCCGACGGACAGTTGGTGCTGCTCAGCGAAACGCGGGAAGGGGGAGGCGCGGCGAGCTCGATCTACGTGCGCAGAACCGAAGGCTCGACGCCGCTGCGTCTCGGAGACGGGTGGGGCGATTCGCTTTCGCCCGACGGCAAATGGGTTCTCGCGCACCTGTCACGCACGAAGCTCGCGAAGCTGCCGATGGGCGCAGGATCTTCCGATGAGGTCAAGACAATCGACTCGTTCGCTGACGGCGCTCTCTGGTTTCCCGATGGAAAGCGCATCGTCATCTTCGGCAGCAAAGGGGGAGGAGGGGCCGCGCTCTACGTGCAGGACCTCACGGGTGGAGAGCCGGTACGGATCTCGCCCGAGGGAATCTGGTACGCGGGGGTCAGGTCATGGGCTATATCGCCCGACGGTCGCTGGGTTGCTGGGATGGACGCGACGCGAAGGGTGACGATCTATCCGGCGGATGGATCGAAAGAGCGCCCCGTGCCAGGCGTGCACCCGGAAGAGATTCCGCTGCAGTGGAGCGCGGATGGCGGCTCCATCTACGTCGCGAAGTCGGTAACACTGCCGGCGAGCGTCTTTCGTATCGACCTCGCGACAGGGGAGCGGACCCTTTGGAGGGAGATCAAGCCTGATGATCCGACCGGCGTCTACCGGATCAGCCCGGTCGTGATTGCGCGCGACGGTTCGTTCCTCGCGTACAACGTGCTCCGATCGCTCGGAGACCTGTACGTCGCGGATGGTCTCGAGTAGGCGGCTCACGACGGCAGAGGCAAGCCCTCGATCGTTCCGCCCCTTCCACGCTTCGGCCGCGCGCCTTTCACCAACGCCCTGCCTTCGGTAGACTCGCGTCACCATGAGGGACACTACTGACTCCAGGGGCGAGCGGCTGCAGGCGGACATTCGCCGCAGTTGGATTCCAGTCGTCGGATTCTTCGCGATCGCGATTCTCGTCGCGGCACTTACGCTTCGGATCCTGATCCCGTTCGCGACGCCCATTCTTCTTGCGGCGA
>JACPDH010000100.1 GCA_016184115.1 Acidobacteriota bacterium
CCGGTCCCTTTCGAGACGGCCCCCGACGCGGCGAGATCCTGTTCCTGCAGCACCGAATTGAGCTTCGCGCGCTCGACCATCTTGAACTTCTCCGTGGCGGCGAGCTCGTTCGTGAGCATGTCGGCGAGGTCGTTGCCAACACCTCCGCTCCACCAGTACGCACCCGAGTGATTATCAAACTCGATCACGGCCATGACCGGCTTGTCCTTCGCGAAGGCGCTGCCGGCGGTGAGAGCGAGTGCCAATGCGAATGTCATGGCGACTGCACGTTTCATGGGTTCCTCCGTTACGTGTTGAGTGGGAATTCTATCGCGATTGTGTCCTGGCCGGCGGCGGCAGTGTGTGAGCCGGCTCACGCTCCGGCGATCGCCGGCTTTTCTGTTCACCCCTTCGCCGCGACGCCGATCTTCATGATCTCGGGGTGCGGTTCACGCGCCTCTTCGACGAGGAACTTCCCGACCGAAGCGTCCCAGACAAATCCGCGCCCTTCGACCGCGAGCGCGAAGTTGTTGAGTCCCTTGCTTAGTCTGCGAAACGTCTTTTCGACGTCGGCGTCAGAGTACATCGGCCCGTGGTGCCCCGCGACAACGAGCGCTCCCGGCGAGTTTCGCGCCACGTTCGCGGAGTGCTCCTGCGAGCCATGGCCAAAGCGCTGCTCGGCAATCGTCGGGAAGTGTGAATCGTAGAGGACAATCTTCGCGTTCCTCGTCAGCTGCTGCTCCGACGACACCGTTCCCGGCCCTGGCTCATGATCCGAGAGGTAGCAGACGACGGGTCCCCCTTCGCGGCTGAGGCGGTAGCCGCTCGTCTGCACCACGCTCTTGTCCTCGGGGGTTCCACTGTAGTGATTGAGTGCAATGTTCTCGAGCTTCCATCCACCCAGTTCGAGCACGTCTCCGAACGAGAAACTGATGAAGTCGAGTTGTGCGACCGTGAAGCGAGCCAGGAGATCAAGGTCGACGAATGATGGGTGCTCGTAGCCGCGCTGGATTGCGTTGATCGCTTCGTCGAGGCCGATGACACGCACCTCGAGCCCGTTGTCGCGCTCCCAGAACCAGTCCGCGTCCTTCAAGCCCTCCCAGTGATCGAGATGCGCGTGCGTGATCAGCACGAAGATACGCTTGACCACGGAGAATCGTTTCTGGCGATGAATCTCGTAGGAGAGTGAGGCAAGGCCGAGACCGGCGTCGAACACGAAGAGGTCCGTACCGTCGTGCAGCGAGTAACACGACGTGTAATTTCCGATGCGCGATCGGGGAGGGATGAAGCTCTTCGAGCCGCGGCATCCCCACACGTCGAACCTGACGGCTCCACCGAGAGCGCTGCCACCCTCACGCTTCGAGATCGTCGTTGCCTCCGTGCCGAAGATTGTAGCCAAAACTCGAGCCAACACCATAGCGGTTTCAGAAACGCGGCCTGATGGGGTCGGGGAGACGATGGGGCGTGGGGCGCGGGCGCTGGATAGAGAAAGGCCCGGGTTTCCCCGGGCCTGGTTCATCGTCATCTGGCTCCGGCAGTAGGACTCGAACCTACGACCCACGGATTAACAGTCCGTTGCTCTACCGACTGAGCTATGCCGGAACATCGTCGGCGGGCGCGCACCGTAACAGAGCAGATCCCGCCAAGTCAAGCCGGATCAACCGCTCGGGCCGGAAGATTGTTCCATTAGAATCAGCGCAATGTCTCAAGAGCTCGTCATCAACACCACCAACCACGAATCACGCATCGCCGTCCTCGACGAAGGGCAGGTCGTCGAGCTCTGGGTGGAGCGCCAAAAGCAGCGCACCGTCGTGGGAAACATCTACAAAGGGCACGTCACGAAGGTTCTCCCCGGCATGCAGTCGGCCTTCGTCGATGTCGGGCTCGAGCGCGATGCGTTCCTCTACGTCTCCGATGTCGTCGAAGACTTTGAGGAGTACGAGGCAGAGCATAGCGACGAGCTTCATTTCGAAGATCAGGCGCCGCGACCCGAGACCTCGATCGCCGACTTGCTTCGCGAGGGGCAGGAGATCGTCGTGCAGGTGTCGAAAGACTCGATCGCGGGAAAAGGCGCACGCATCACGACGCACATTACGCTGCCGGGCCGTTTCCTCGTCTACATGCCGACGGTCAGCCACATCGGCGTCTCGCGCCGGATCGAGGAGGAGGCGGAGAGGGGGCGCCTCAAGGTGATCCTCGAGCAGATCCGCGTCGGGCCGGGAGGCTTCATCGTACGCACGGCCGGTGAAGCGAAGAACGAAGAGGAGTTCCGCGCCGACCAGAAGTACCTCACGGGACTTTGGGAGGAGATCAAGCGGCGCGCCGAGAAAGCGTCGTCGCCGACCGCGCTGCATCACGACCTCGACCTCGTCCTGCGCACGATCCGCGATGTCCTCTCGCCTGACTTCAAGACCGTTTGGGTCGACTCGGTCGAGCAGTATCAGCGGATCGTCGAGTTTCTCGACAAGATCCAGCCGGCTCTCGTGCCAAGAGTCCGCCTTTACCGCCGCGAGGAGCCGATCTTCGACGAGTTCGGGATCGAGCCGGAGATCGAGCGCGCACTCAAGTCGAAGGTCTGGCTGCGATCGGGCGGCTACATCGTCATCAACCAGACCGAAGCGCTCGTCGCGATCGATGTGAATACCGGCAAGTACGTCGGCAAGAAGAACCTCGAGGAGACGGTTTTCCGCACGAACCTCGAGGCAACGAAGGAGATCGTTCGCCAGATCCGTCTACGCGATCTCGGCGGGATCATCGTTGCCGATTTCATCGACATGGAAGTCCAGGAGAACCGCGACCAGGTCTACGACGCGTTGCAGAATGAGATCCGCAAGGATCGCTCGAAAACGAAGGTGCTCCAGATCTCCGAGTTCGGCCTGATCGAGATGACGCGCAAGCGCGTTAGGCAAAGCCTGGAGCGCTCACTCACGCAGCCGTGTCCCTACTGCGGAGGGTCGGGCCGGGTGAAGTCGAACACGACGGTGATGATGGAGCTGTGGCGCGAGCTGATGAAGCTCCGCGACCTCGAGGAGGAACAGGAAGTCATCGTCCGCGTGAATCCCGACATCTACCAGGCGGTGCGCAGCGACGAGCACGGAATCCTCGCCGACGTCGAACGGTCGCTCCGCGTTCACCTCGTGCTTAAACCCGATGACAACCTCCACCACGAGCAGTTCGACGTGGTGCGGGTTTGATGCACGCACCTTCCTCGGCGATGCAAGCGTTATCGAAGGCAATCGACGAGCTCGACGAACTACTCGGCGCGCTCGTCGCCACGCGGCATAAGGCTCTGCCTCTGCCGATCGAAGTGCTGATCGTCTGCCCCGACTGCGGGAAGAACCCTCCGTTCCGCAACCGCTGCCCGAAGTGCGGCGGCGACAGCTGGATCCCGGCGGGTCCTGTCAGCGGGGTTTTCGAGTGGGTGAAGGCACGGCAGTGGCGGCGCGGTCGCTGAGCGACGCGCGCCGCCTCCGGCGTGAACGCTAGTCCGCGACGGTCGCGGGCTCGGTGCCTTCGGGGAAGTGCTCGACGTTGCAGTCGAGATGTCCGGTGTAGTCCTTCAGCTCTCGCGTGAGCGAACGTCCGATCACGAGGCGCTGCACTTGGTTCGTCCCCTCGTAGATCTGTGTGATCTTCGCGTCGCGCATGTACTTCTCGATCGGGTAGTCCTTGCAGAACCCGTAACCGCCAAAGAGCTGTACCGCGTCGGTCGTCACCTTCATCGCCGTGTCGGTCGCAAAGACTTTAGCCATCGCGGCGATCTTGTTGACGTTCTTCGCGCCGGAGTCGATGACCCTCGCCGCGGTGTAGACGAGCTGTCGGGCAGCCTCGACCTGAGTCGCCATGTCTGCGAGCATGAACTGAATCGCCTGGTGCGACATGACGGTCTGGCCAAACTGTTTGCGCTCCGAGGTGTAGCGAAGCGCCCATTCGAGCGCGCCTTGCGCAAGGCCGACCGCTTGCGCCGCAACCCCGGGCCGTGCGCGATCGAGCGTCATCATCGCGTTCTTGAACCCGTCGCCTTCTTTGCCGCCGAGAAGCTGCGTCGCCGGCACGCGGCAGTTCTTGAAGTGGAGCTCGTGGACCGACACGGTGCGGATTCCCATCGTGTCCTCGCGTTTGCCGAGCTCGAAACCTGGCGTGCCGCGCTCCACGATGAATCCGGATATGCCGCGCATGCCGCGAGACGGATCGGTGAGCGCGTAGACCGAGTAGATCGTCGCCTCACCGCCGTTCGTGTTCCATTTCTTGTCGCCGTTGATCACGTACTCGGCGCCGTCCCTCGTTGCCGAGGCGCGAAGGCTCCCCGCGTCGGATCCCGAAGCCTTCTCCGACAGGGCAAACGCGATGAGCTTTTCACCCTTCGCGATCGGCGGCAGGTACTTGATCTTTTGTTCCTCGGTCGCGTTCAGCATGATCGGGAACGAGCCGAGCGCGTTGACCGCGTAGGCCACGCCGACTCCACCACAGGCGCGAGAGAGCTGCTCGACCACGAGACAGAGGTCGAGCACGCCCGCGCCGTGGCCGCCGTACTCCTTCGGAATCCAGATCCCGGTCAGCTCGTACTTCTTGAGCGCCTCGAGGATGTCCCATCCGTACTCGCCGGTGCGGTCGAGCTCCGCGGCCCGCGGTCTCACAAATTTCTCCGCAACCTCGCGGGCACGGTCCAGGTAATCGAGGTTCTGTTTGCTGAGCAGCTCGCGCATGTTCCCTCCGGCGTAAATTGCGGCGCATTCTACACCGCGGCTCCGGAAATGGCAGTGAGGGGGGCTGCCTTCTAATTCGCCGGCATGTCGCCATCGACGAGCACGGCGTCGATCGTTTCGTCGTCCTTCTCGACGACTTTGACCGCGGCGACGACGACGTCACCTTCGTCGAGATTGATGACGCGAACGCCCTGGGTAGCCCGGCCAACCATCCGGATCGATGCGCAGCTCGTGCGGATCATCTTTCCTTGCTCGGTGATGAGGAGGATCTGGTCCTCGTCGGTGACATACGAGATGCCGATGACTTTGCCGTTCTTATCGGTCGTGCGGATGTTCGTCACACCTTTGCCGCCGCGGCTCTGCAGCCGGTACTCGTCGCGATCCGTGCGTTTGCCGAAACCGGCCGAGGTAATCGTGAGGATTTCTCCTGGCGTGTCGCGCCGCAGCACCGTCATGTCGACGACGAAATCGCCATCATCGAGCGTGATGCCTTTGACGCCTGCAGCTCCTCGACCCATCTCGCGGACGTCGTCTTCGGGGAACTTGATCGCCATACCTTCGTGCGTGCCGATGAAGATGTCGGAGTCGCCGTCGGAAAGCGCAACGCTGTGCAAGTCGTCGCCCGCATTGATGTCGATTGCAATGATGCCGTTCGCGCGCGGGTTCGAGAACGCCGCAAGCTCGGTTTTCTTCACGCGTCCCTTGCGCGTTACGAAGACGACGTACCTTCCTTCAGTGAAGTCCTTCGCCGCGAGGAGCGCGCGCATCTGCTCCCCTTCCTGGAGCTGCAGCAGATTGACGATCGCCTTTCCGCGAGCCGCGGCACCGACTTCGGGGACGCGGTGCACTTTCAGCCAGTAGAGGCGCCCCTGGTCGGTGAAGACGAGAATGTAGGAGTGCGCCGACGCGACGAACAGAGTGTCGACGACGTCCTCCTCCTTCGTCGTCATTCCGAGCCGGCCCTTGCCGCCACGACCCTGTGCGCGGTAGAGAGCGAGCGGCGAGCGTTTGATGTATCCACCACGAGAGACGGTGATGACCATCTCGTCGTCGGGGATCATGTCCTCAATCGTAATGTCACTCGCCTCCGCGATGATCTCGGTACGCCGCTTGTCGCCGTACGCTTCTTTGATCGCTCGAAGCTCGTCCGCGATGATCTCCAGCACGAGCTTCTCGGACGCGAGGATCGCTTCGAGTTTCGAGATCAGCGCGAGGACTTCCTGATATTCCTGAACGATCTTGTCGCGTTCGAGGCCAGTTAGGCGCTGTAGGCGCATGTCGAGGATCGCCTGCGCCTGGAGAACCGAGAATTCGAGCTGCGTCACGAGGCCGGCGCGCGCTTCTTCGGGAGTCTTGCTCCCACGAATGAGCGCGATCACTTCGTCGAGATGGTCGAGCGCCCTGACGAGACCTTCGAGGATGTGCGCTCGCGCCTTCGCCTTGTCGAGGTCGAAGCGCGTCCGGCGGACGACGATCTCCTTCCGGTGATCGATGAAGTGCTTGAGCATCTCGGCGAGCGAGAGCACCTTCGGCTGGTTGTCGACGATGGCGAGAAAGATGATTCCAAACGTCGACTGCATCGCCGTGTTCTTGTAGAGGTTGTTCAGAACGACCTCGGGGATCTCGCCCCGCTTGAGCTCGATGACGATCCGCATTCCCGTGCGGTCCGACTCGTCGCGCAAGTCGCTGATCCCTTCGATCTTCTTGTCCTTGACGAGCTCGGCGATCTTTTCGAGAAGGCGCGCCTTGTTCGTCATGTAGGGGATCTCGGTGACGATGATCGCCTGCCGGTCCCCTTTCTCCATCGGCTCGAACTCGGCACGCGCGCGCATCTGAATGATGCCGCGCCCCGTCTTGTAGGCATCGACGATTCCGTCGACGCCGTGGATGAAGCCGGCGGTCGGGAAGTCGGGGCCGGGGAGAACCTTCATGAGCTCCAGAACGGTCGCGTGGGGGTTCTCCATCACCAGGAGACACGCGTCGATCACCTCACCCAGGTTGTGAGGCGGGATGTTCGTCGACATTCCGACTGCGATGCCGGAGGAACCGTTGACGAGCAGGTTCGGGTACTTTGCGGGGAGCACGGCGGGCTCGAGGAGGGAGCCGTCGTAGTTAGGCAGCCAATCGACCGTCTCCTTGTCGCTGTCGTCGCGGAGCAGCTCCTCGGCCAGCTTCGTGAGGCGAACTTCGGTGTAACGCATCGCCGCGGCGTTGTCGCCGTCGATCGACCCGAAGTTCCCCTGCCCGTCGACGAGCGGATAGCGCATCGAGAAGTCCTGCGCCATGCGGACGACCGAGTCGTAGATGGCGCTGTCACCGTGCGGATGGAACTTCCCCATGACGTCGCCGACGATGCGCGCCGACTTCTTGTAGGCCTTCGTCGATGTGTTTCCCTGCTCGTACATCCCGTAGAGGATGCGGCGATGCACCGGCTTGAGGCCGTCGCGCACGTCGGGAAGGGCGCGCCCGATGATGACCGACATCGCGTAGTCGAGATACGACTTGCGCATCTCGTCCTGGATGTTCACCTGCGGGCTTTTGATCTCGTTCTGTGTCTCGTCTGGCATGCTCTCTGTTTTTCCGTTCCGGCAGGAGGAGAGCGGCGCTCTCCTTGCAGCGTCAAACGTCGAGGTTTCTGACGTTCAGTGCGTTCTCTTCGATGAACTGGCGACGTGGCTCGACGAGGTCGCCCATCAAGAGCGTGAACACTCCGTCTGCGGCATTCTCGTCATCGACGACGACTCGAAGCAGCTGGCGTCTCGCGGGGTCCATCGTCGTCTCCCAGAGCTGTTCCGGGTTCATCTCGCCCAGACCTTTATAGCGGTTGATGGTGAGTCCTTTTTTCGCGAGCTCGTACACCCGCTCGAGCAACAGATCGACGTCGTCGGTCTCGATCGTCTCCTCGTTGTGCGTCAGCACCCACGGCGCTGCGCCTCCGGATGCCACCATCGCTTCGCGTATACGGGCGACTTCCATGAACTCGTGCTGCCGCACGAAGTCGAAGTCGACGACGATCGTTCTCGACGACCCGTTGCGGCTCGCCACGAGACGGATCCGCGACATCTCGTGCTCTTCGTCGCGCTCGATCTGCACTTGTTGAAACCTGGCAGTTTCGAGTGCGGTGCACGCAGCGGCAAGCCGTTCCGCGTCCTGGAGCGCATCGTGGTCGTTCAGCTCCGCAGCGAGCAGAGTCTCCACGACGGTGCGGGGAATGCCTCGGGCATCGAGCTTTCGCATGTGAAGCCGGTACTCTTCCATCAGCTCGAGCATCGGCTCGATCGCGGACGGTTCGATCGCGCCAGTCGAAGACCGGAGATCGATCGAGGTGGCAATGCGGCGCAGGAGCATGCGTGTGAGCGACTTTTCGTCCTTGACGTACTCCTCACTCTTGCCGTGCACGACCCTGAAGAGCGGCGGCTGCGCAATGAAGAGGTGACCGCGACGAATCACTTCAGGCATGTTCCGGAAAAAGAAGGTGAGGATCAGCGTCCGGATATGCGAGCCGTCGACGTCTGCGTCGGTCATGATGACGACTTTGTGGTAGCGCAGCTTCTCGATGTCGAAGTCTCCGCTGCCGATGCTCGTTCCAAGCGCGGAGATCATCAGCCGAATCTCCTCGGAGGAGAGCATCTTGTCGAGCCGCGCCTTCTCGACGTTGAGGATCTTGCCCTTGAGCGGCATGATGGCCTGGAATCGCCGATCGCGTCCCTGCTTCGCCGAGCCGCCTGCCGAGTCTCCCTCGACGAAGAAGATCTCTGCCTTTTTCGGATCGCGCTCCTGGCAGTCTGCAAGTTTCCCGGGAAGGGAGCCCGAGTCGAGAATGCCCTTTCGGCGTGTGAGATCCCGCGCCTTTCGTGCCGCTTCACGCGCGGTCGCCGCTTCGATGACCTTCTCGATGATCCTGCGCGCTTCTTTCGGATGCTCGCCGAGATACTCGCCTAGGCGGTCGCCGAGAACCTGACTGACCCATGTCTTCACGTGCGCGGAGACGAGTTTGTCTTTCGTCTGCGACGAGAACCGCGGCTCGCGGATCTTGACCGACACCACCCCGGTTAGGCCCTCTCGAATGTCGTCTCCCTCGAGGGCGACTTTCGCACGCGCGAGCAGGTTCTCCTCTTCGGCGTACTTGTTGATCGTGCGCGTCAGAGCGAGCTTGAATCCCTCGAGGTGCGTGCCACCATCGGAGTTCTTGATCGTGTTCGTGAAGGCGTAGACGTTCTCGCTGTAGCCTTCGTTCCACTGCAGCGCAATCTCGACCGTCTCGCCGTCTCGCTCCTCTCGGAGGTAGATCGGCTCGCCGTGAATCGGCGCCTTGGTCTTGTTGAGATCCTCGACGAACGCCTTGATGCCGCCTTCGTAGAAATACTCCTGTCGCGTCTCCGTGCGCTCGTCGTGGATCTTGATTCGCGCGCCGGAGTTGAGGAACGCAAGCTCCCGCATTCGCTGCGAGAGCGTGTTGAAGTTCATCTCGAGCACGGAGAAGACCTCGTGGTCCGGCTTGAAGGTGACCTTCGTCCCTCGGTTCTTCGTGCGTCCCGCCTTCTTGAGCGGCGCAACCGCCTTCCCGCGACGGTAGCTCTGTACCCAGATCTGCTCTTCGCGGTGAATCTCGAGCTCGAGCCACTCCGAGAGGAAGTTCACCACCGACACGCCGACGCCGTGCAACCCGCCCGACACTTTGTACGAGTTGTTGTCGAATTTTCCGCCGGCGTGGAGCTCCGTCATGATGACTTCCGCCGCGGATCGGCCTTCTTCCTTGTGGATGTCGACCGGAATGCCGCGACCATCGTCTTCGACCGTCACCGAGTCGTCTGGGTGAATCGTGACCTGGACGCGCGTCGCGTACCCCGCCATGCATTCGTCGATCGCGTTGTCGACGGTCTCGTAGACCATGTGGTGGAGTCCGGAGACGTCATCGACGTCGCCGATGTACATGCCTGGGCGCTTGCGCACCGCGTCGAGTCCCTTGAGGACTTTGATGTCTTCTGCAGTGTAGTTTTCAGACATACAGGGCGCACTCGAGGCGCCGCGGCGTTTGCCGCGTGCGCCGTTCAGCTTCGTAATTATTCAGGAGACGGCCGGGCTCGAAAACGACTCGTGTCGATGGCGTTTCAGCCCCCGAATTCTGGAAGTAGAACCGCTCTGGTTTGCACGCCGGAAAGAACACGGTCTAACGACAGGAAATTCTTCCCGGTAAAGGCTTTAATGCCTCTACGGACGTCCTTCGGTGCGCGCCGTTCCAGCGCGTCCCGCGACGACCGGAATCGTGACGTGGGGGCCGATCGAGAGGCGCGACAACACCTCCTCTTTGGCCGAAGTCGCAAAGAGCTGGACTCCTCGCCGCAAGAACGTCATAAGTCGTTGAATGACAGGCAGATCGAGCTCGGCGTCTACGTCGTCGAAGATGAATAGCGGCTTCCTTCCGACCCGCTCTCGGTAGAGCGCAACCCGCGCGAGTTTCAGAAAGAGAACTGTCATCTTCGTCTCTCCACTCGAGAGTACCTCCGAGGCGTCGCGCCCGTGGACCCGAAAGGCGAGATCGTCGCGATGGGGGCCCCGAAGCGTGAAGCCTGCGCCGATCTCGCGGTCCCGATTCGCATCGAGCGACGATAGGATCGTCTCGCGGTCAGCCAGATACGGGCCGGACGGCTCGTATCTCACTTCGAGCTCGTCGACGTGGTAGTCCATCTCGCGCACGATGCGTGTGAGCTCGGCCGAGAGAATCGCGGCGAATTCGGCCCGCGCCGCGGCCACGACGGCACCGGTTGTGGCAAGCTCCACGTCCCAGGCGTCGAGAGACGATTCCTTCTCCTCTCCGTCGGCCACGGCCCGCAGAAGCGCGTTTCGCTGTTCGACGGTCCGGTGGTATTTCGTCAGCGACGCGATGTACCCGGGATGGAGCGACGCGATTCCGCGGTCGAGAAAACGCCGTCGCTCGTCGGGTGCGCCGCGGATGATCTCGAGTCGCGCCGCGGAGTAGGCGATCACGGGAAGCTCCGCCACGTAGCGGTCGAGCGGCGTCTTCTCGCCGTTGATCAGGAGCTCGCGCTTACGCGCCGAGGCAGCCTCGAGACCGACCGACATGCTCTTGCGGATCCCGTCAGATTCAATGATCCCTTCCACGAAGAGATGGTCAGCATCGAAGCGAAAGAGGTTGACGGCACGATTCGTTCGAAACGATTTCGTCGTCGAGACGAAGTAGATCGCCTCGAGCAGATTCGTCTTTCCCTGGCCGTTCGACCCGACGAAGACGTTTGCGTCCGGGTCGAGCTCGAGCCTCGCCGATTCGAGGTTGCGGAAGTTCCGCGTCGCGAGCTCTCGAAGGATCAACGCCGGATCAGCCGATTCTCATCGGCATCACGATGTAGACGTACTCGTAGGCGAGCGTCTCGCCGCCTAACGGACGAGCGATGCACTGACTGTTCTCGTCTTTGAGGTCGAGCGAAACGGTGTCGGTGTCGATGGCCGCAAGGAAGTCCGCCACGTAGGTCGCGTTCAGTCCGACGTGAAATGGCGCACCCGTGTATTCGATAGGAACGGTTTCTCTCGCATCCCCGAGCTCCGCACTCGTGGATGAGACCGTGAGTTTGCCGGCCGCGAAATCGAATCGAACCGCGCGGGTTCGTTCGTTTGCAACGAGGGAGACGCGCTTGATGCTCGCGAGAAGCCGCTCTCGCGTGACGGTCACGCGCCGATCATTGTCGTGCGCGATGACTTCCATGTAGTTAGGGAAGTTCACGTCCATCATACGTGCCATCAGGCAACGGCCGCCCGCTTCGAAGAACAGGTGATTCTCCGACGTTCCGAACTTCATCGATCCGTCTTCACCTGCGTCGATGCGGAGAAGCTCGTTGAGCGCCTTGCGCGGGATCAGAATCGTCAGATCCTGTCCGTCGCCGCTGAGCGGCATCGTGACGAGCGCCATCCGATGACCGTCGGTCGCGACCATCTCCATTTTGCTTTCGGCGATCTTCAGAAGTGCACCGTTGAGCTGGAATCGCGTTTCTTCATGCGTGATCGCGAAGATGACCTTCTCGACCATGGTCTTCAGGTCTTGAAGATCGACAGAGATCGCCTTGCTCCGATCGATCTTCGGAAGCGTCGGGTAATCCTCCGCCGGAAGTCCGAGAATACGAAACTTCGCCGAACCTGACTCGACTTGCACCGAGTAGTTCTCGTCGAGACTGATCTTGACATCGTCTTCGGGAAGGGAACGGACGATATCGAAAAAGCGGCGAGCATCGATGGTCACCATCCCCTGCTGCTTGACCGAAGCGCCGCACGTTGTCTGCAGCGTGACGTCGAGATCGGTCGCGGCAAGTTCGATTCCGTCCTTCGTCGCCTTGAGCAGGACGTTCGAGAGGATGGGAATCGTGGAGCGCCGCTCGACGACCCCCTGGCAGAGCTGCAGTTCCTTCTGCAGGTCCGATTTCGTAACGGTGAATTCCATCGGTCGTTTCCTGAAAGACTAGATTCTTATAAATTCAGAAGTAGAAGCATGAAGAGAGCGCGGAAAACAGAGAATCGCCCGTAAGTGGCTCGAAAGTATAGCAGTCTTCGTCGGGCGCCCTGTGAGAATCGTCGCGGAAAACCCGATGCGAAGAGCCGAGGTTTCCACAGGGCGAGACGCGAGGCTCGTCGTGCGTTTCGTTTTCCGCAGCTTTTCGCGTCTGATTCGACAGGGTCTTGCGGGAAGAGTGAACGCTGCGTGGTGCCGTCGCATGAGTTCGTCTGTTCCCTCAGCGGAAATGCTTCGTGAGGTTGTCCAGCGTGTTGCCGACGGAGGGGTCGTCTTCGCGGAGCTTCTCGATCTTCTCGACCGAGTAGATGACGGTCGAATGATGTTTGTTGTTGAAGATCTTGCCGATCTCGGGATACGAAAGGTCGGTCAGGAGCTTGCACATGTACATCGCGATCTGGCGCGGGTATGCGATTGGGCGCGAGTTCGACTTCGACTTCATCTCCGCGACTTTGATTCCGTAGTGGCTTGCGACGACGCGGAGGATTTCCTGTGCGGAGATCGGCTTGTTCTCCTTGGCGAGAAGATCTCGTAACGCTTCCTTCGTCAGGTCGAGGTTGATCGTGTGACCCGAGAGTGACGAGTAAGCACTCACGCGGTTGAGGTGACCTTCGAGCTCACGAATATTCGAACGGACGCGCTCGGCGATGAACATCGCCACTTCGTTCGGTAGAGAGATCTTCTTCTCCTCGGCCTTCTTGCGAAGAATCGCGATCTTTGTTTCGAGGTCGGGAGGCTGAATGTCGGCGGTGAGCCCCCACTCGAATCGCGAACGTAGTCGCTCTTCGAGAGTCGGGATGTCTCGAGGGGGGGCGTCAGAGGTGAACACGATCTGCTTCTGTGCTTCGTAGAGTGCGTTGAACGTGTGGAAGAACTCTTCCTGAGTCCGTTCCTTACCGGCGATGAACTGAATGTCGTCGAGCAGAAGCGCGTCGATCGACCTGTAGCGATCGCGGAACTGCGACATCTTGTCGTAGCGGATCGACGAGATCAGCTCGTTCACGAAGCTGTCGGCCGACATGTAGACGACTTTGAGCGACGGCCTGCGCTCGCGGATCATGTGTCCGATTGCCTGGATCAGATGAGTCTTTCCGAGTCCCGCGCCGCCGTAAATGAAAAGCGGATTGAACGAGCCGCTCGGGTTCTCTGCGATCGAGAGCGACGCGGCGTAGGCGAGCTGGTTCGATGGACCCTGAACGAAGGTCTCGAACCTGTACCGCGGATTGAAGACGGATGGGACGAAGTCGAGGTCTTGAGCCGCGGGTTGCAGAGGTGGGCGCTCCGAAGGGAAAGCCGGCTGGGAGACGGCGTCTGCCACAAACGTCGCAATCGTCCGCGCGGAAGCGATCTCATTCAGGATCTCCCGGATGCGGGGCCCGAAGCGATTGGAGATTTCAACCGCGGTTCGGTCGGTGGGAACCCTGACCTCGAGCTTCTCCCCTTTTTGGGCGAGAAGTTCGGTATCCCTGAGCCAGGCGTCGTATTCGGCGCCCGGGATTTCGGCTTGCAACTGCCGGAGCACCTGGTCCCAGAGGTTCATGATGGGCGAGACGGCTATCCCTTTGTAATTCCACAGCTTTTCCACAATTGTGGAAAAGCGACGGCAGGGAAAGGGTCGGGGAGAATAGCACAGCGACTAGGGCGTGGCAATATCCCATTGCTGGAATAGAGGCTCGGGGTGAGGCGTTTGGCGTGCACATCCGGTAAGTTGACCGGAGGGGGTGTTGTGTCTATACTCCCCGCCTCGTTCTAACTCTATCGCAGATCGGAAGTTAACCATGAAGCGTACGTTCCAGCCCAACAATCGCCGCCGCAAGCGGACCCACGGCTTCCTCGAGCGGATGCGCACGAAGGATGGCCGCGCCGTCCTTTCGCGCCGTCGTCGCAAGGGCCGCAAGCGCCTGAGCGTCTAACCGGCGGCAGAATATTATGGCCGCGCCGCTCGCCGGCGTCCGACCCTCCCAAGGGCTTCCACGCTCTGGGAGGATTCAGAAGCGGGCCGATTTTCTCCAGGCATACGAGAACGGCGCGAAAACGCACGGCCGGTTCGTCGTCGTTTTCGTTCGCGGCAATGACCGTGACGAGTCGCGCATGGGCGTGACGGTCACGAAGAAGGTGGGGAAGGCGGTCGCCCGCAATCGGGCGAAACGGTGGGTGCGTGAGGTTTATCGACGCGCCCGCCTGCAGGCCCCTCTCGCCGGAAAGAGGATCGACATCGTGGTCAACGTCAAGCCGTCGGCCGTCGATGCGCCATATCGTGAGTTCGCTGCAGACCTTGCAAGGGCGCTCGAGCGCGCCGCCGCGCGGAGCGAACAGACGTGAGCTCGATCAATACGCTGCCGCGCCAGGGAGCCATTCTCGCGCTGCGCGGATACAAACGATTCATCTCCCCAATGCTCCCGCCGATGTGTCGCTTCGAGCCGACCTGTTCGGTTTACGCGATGCAGGCAATCGAGAAATACGGCATCATGCGCGGAGTCTGGCTCGGCACGCGCAGGCTTCTACGCTGCCATCCATTCAATCCAGGAGGGTGGGACCCCGTTCCCTGAAATGGAAAAACGCCTTTTCGTAGCCGTCGGTCTGTCGTTGCTCTTTCTTTGGCTCTACTCGCTGCTCGTCCCGCGGCTTTTCCCGGAGATGGCCAGGAAGCCAGGTCCTCCTGTAACGGCGCCCGCAACGGAGGAGGCCCCTGCTTCCGACTCCTCGGCCACAGCGGCATCGTCGGATACAGCTGTGGCGGCGGCTTCCGCTCCGGCGGCAACCGTCAGCGCTCCAGTCTCCGCCTCCTCGGTTTCAGCCGCGGAAGCGGCGACCGCCGAAACGACGACGACGATCGACACGGCTGACTATCGCGCTGTCTTGAGTAACCGTGGAGCGCAGTTGCTCTCGTTCCGCCTCAAGAACTACGTCGAGAAGGACGGAACCGGGGTCGAATTGGTCCGCAAGGAGTCGCCCGCCGGCTACCGCCCGTTCTTCGTTGAGAGCTCCGATCGCAGCTTCAACACCCTCGCGAATCACGGACTCTACGTCGTGACCGACAATGTTGCCGGCGGCAGAGGCTCGATCGAGTACCGGGTCTCCGACGCAATGGGACGCTCCATCGTGAAGCGCTTCGAGTTCGGCGAACGGTTTCGGATCGGGTTCAAGGTGGAAGCGCGAGGTTTCGACGGAACGTACCGCGCGATGATCGGCCCCGGGATCCACGAGGTTGAGCGCAAGGAGAGTGGGCAGTTCGTCGTTGCCGGCAATGGAATCGCGCTTCAGGATGGCGATCTCGAGCTTATCAAGAAGGAAAAAGCTGCGACGCTTCAGCGCGTCAAGGGCGCTGCGTCGTGGGTTGGCCTCGAGGACAATTACTTCCTTGCAGCGATCCAGCCCACGCGCCCCGCCGACGTGCTTTTCCGACGGCTCGACATCCCGGCGGAGAACGAGAAGGCGCGCCCCCGCCAGGAGCTCCTCGCGGGCGTCAATGCGGCGGCCGGCGTCGTCGAAGGAAAAGCCTTTTTCGGTCCCAAGGAGGCTGACATTCTCGAGAGCTATGGCCTCGAGTCGGCGCTCCATCTCGGCTGGTTCAGTCCGATCGCGCGAGGGCTTCTCTATGCGCTCGTCTGGATCAGCGGGTTCACGAAGAACTATGGCTGGGCGATCGTCGTACTGACCGTGGCGATCAAGCTCGTACTCTTCCCGCTGCAGCACAAGAGCATCGTCTCGATGCGCAAGATGCAGCAGGTTCAGCCGAAGGTGAACGCGCTGCGCGAAAAGCACAAGAAGGCGAAGACCGACCCGGCGGTTAGGCAGAAGCTCAACGAAGAGATGATGAAGCTCTACCAGGTCGAGGGGATTAACCCGATGAGCGGGTGTTTCCCGATCCTGCTGCAGCTTCCGATTCTCTGGGCGTTCTATTCGCTCCTCTCGCAGGCGATCGAGCTGCGCGGCGCGGAGTGGATCTTCTGGATCCACGACCTCTCGATCAAGGATCCGTACTACTTGACGCCAATCCTCATGACCATCACGATGGTCGTGCAGCAGAAGCTTACGCCCACGACCGTCGACCCGGTGCAGGCGCGAGTTCTGATGATCATGCCGTTCGTCTTCGGGTTCATCTTCAAGGACTTCCCGAGCGGGCTCGTCCTCTACTGGCTGGTGCAGAATGTTCTGTCGATCATCCAGCAGATCCTGACGAATCGCTGGTGGAAGAACCACCCCGTAGAGACGGGCAAATAGAGGTGCATTGAATGGCTCTCCGGCGATTCGAAGGGAAGAATGTCGAGGAAGCTCTCGACCATGCGGCCGAGGCTCTCGGTGTCGAGCGTTATAAACTCGGACATAACGTCGTCGTTGAGAAGCGCGGGTTCCTGGGCGGGACGCGCCGCGTCGTGATCGAGGCGTGGGAGGACGATATCGGCAACAGGGCCGATGCGCCGCCAACGCACATACCGCCAGCTCTCGCTCCGCCCGCGCGCGACGCGCGCGCACGCCGTCCCCGGGGTGGTCGCGATCGAGGCGGTCGAGACGACCGCCGCTCCAGGGGAGGACGTCGCGAGAATAGCGACCGGGATCGCGCACCGAGACCGGCGTCTCCCCAGGATATGGTCTTCGAGACCGGCCCGACTCCTCCACTCCCCGAAAACGAGCCCGCACTCGCCAAAGAGTTTCGCGTCTGGCTCGAAGACCTGTTCGATCGCTGCGGTTTTCTTCTCGACGCGCGCGTCGAGGACGGCGACGAGAAGATCTCCGCAAGGATCTACGGGCGTGACGCCGGGAAATTGATGGCACACCATGGCGAGCTCATGGACTCCTTGCAAATCATTGCAAACAAAACACTTATCGTAAGATCATCCGGAAAAACCGTCGAGTTGGATTGCGGCGAGTTTCGCGAGAAGCGAATCGGTGACCTCGAGAGACAAGCAAAAGAGACTGCCGCCGCCGTCCGCGAAGACGGTCGCGAGAAAGCACTTCCGCCGATGTCGCCAGTGGAGCGACGGATCGTTCATTTGGCGCTTCGCGATGACGCTGACGTCGAGACGTACTCGCGCGGCGAAGGCTTCTACAAGCGCGTGGTCATCGCGCCGAAGCAGGCGGGAAGCTCCGACGCGTCGCCGGAGTCGTGAGCGGGAACGCTGGGCGCGACACGATCGTAGCGCCGGCGACGGCGCCCGGCCGGAGCGCGATCGCCGTCGTTCGAATTGACGGGCCCGACGCGATTAGCATCGTCGAAGCGCTTGCCGGGCGCGAGCTCGAGACGAGGCGCGCGACCCACACCTCACTACGGGATGGCAACGAGGCGATCGATGACGCGGTCGTCGTCGTTTACCGCGCGCCGTCGTCGTACACCGGGAATGACCTCGTTGAGGTGAGTCTTCATGGCAGCAGCTACCTCGTCGGCAAGCTGATTGACGTGGTGCGCCGAAGCGGCGCGCGCATCGCGGAGCCGGGAGAGTTTACCGAACGAGCGGTGCTGAATGGCAAGCTCGACCTGGTGCAAGCGGAGTCGGTTGCCGATCTCGTCGACGCGCGCGCGGCGATGCAGTCACGCCTTTCGCTTCGCAACCTCAGCGGCGAATTGAGCCGCGCGTCGGAGTCGATGAGGGCGACGCTCCTCGATCTGGTTTCGCGGTTCGAGGCGGCGCTTGATTTCGCCGATGAGGGCTACGAGTTTGTGGGGCGCGCCGAGGCCCGGAGCCTGCTCGAATCTCTTCTCGGGGAGGTCCGCGAAACGGCGGCAACATGGAGCCGCGGGCACGCGATCCAGGCGGGACTCACGGCGGTGATCCTCGGGCTGCCAAACGCAGGCAAATCGACGCTTCTCAATTTCCTTTGCGGAACCGAGAGAGCGATCGTGACGCCTGTTGCGGGCACGACGCGCGATCTGCTGAGGGAGACGGTCGATCTGGGAGGCGTCCCTGTTACGTTCGTCGACACCGCAGGCCTTCGCGCGAGCGGAGACGCGATCGAGGAGATCGGGGTGGGGCGTGCGCGCGAAGTGGCACGCACGGCTGACCTTGTGCTCTACCTGATCGACTCGAGCCAAGGGGTGACCGACGAGGACCGTGCCGAGCTCGGGCAGCTCCGCGACCCGATCGTCGTCTTTACGAAGAGCGATTTGGCGGAAGGGGGAGAAGGGGCGATTTCGGTGCTGGCCGGCCGGGGAACGAAGGAGCTTCTGGCGCGCCTCGACGCCGAAGTGAATGAGCGATACGCGATGGCGGAGGAGTCTCCGACCGTGGTGAATCAGCGGCAACGGGGAGCGTTTGACGCATGTGCCGAGGCGCTCGAAGGAGCGCTGGCCGCGTTGCGAAGCGAGGCGAGCGAAGAGTTCGTCGCCGCCGACCTCCGGCGAGCGGCGAGCGCACTCGGCGCGCTGACCGGAGCGATTTCGAGCGACGACATTTACCGCGAGATCTTCGGGCGCTTCTGCATCGGCAAATAGATGTTCCACGTGGAACATCGCTCGTTCCTGAGGCTGTTCCACGTGGAACGATGCCTCTCCTCGACTCTTTCGATGTCGTCGTGATCGGCGGCGGACACGCCGGTGCCGAAGCCGCACGCGTCGCCGCGCGCGGTGGAGCTCGCGTCGCGCTCGTGACGATGATCCGCGACGCCATCGGAAGGATGTCGTGCAACCCCGCCATCGGCGGCCTTGCCAAAGGGCATCTGGTCAAGGAAATCGATGCTCTCGGCGGCCTCATGGGGGAGGCGACCGATGCCGCCGGAATCCAGTTCAAGGTTCTCAACCGCTCGAAAGGTCCCGCCGTTCAGGGCCCACGCGCCCAGTGCGACCGCGACCTATACGCCGCCGCGGTGCAGCGAATCCTTGCAGCGGAGCCCAATCTCACGATCATCGAGACGACTGTTTCGAGGATCGCGTACGAGGGCAACCGAGTTTCCGCCGTCATTCTCGGCGACGGCGCTCGCATCGATACAACCGCGGTAATCGTGACGACCGGCACCTTCCTTCGCGCACTCATGCACTCGGGGGAGGCAAAAGTCGTTGGTGGACGCTTCGGGGAACCTTCCTCGGATGGGCTTTCCGACTCCCTCCGTGCCGCCGGACTCTCGCTCGGCCGGTTGAAGACTGGCACCCCGCCCCGCGTGCTCGCTTCATCGGTCGACTATTCAAGGCTGGATCTCGCCCCGGGCGACGCCGTTCCGCGACCGTTTTCGATCCTCACCGACACGATTGCACTGCCTCAGGTGTCGTGCTGGACGACATACACAGGCGCCGAAGCGCACGACGTCATCCGTCGCAATCTCGATCGCGCACCGATGTTCTCGGGCCAGATCAAGGCGACCGGGCCCAGGTACTGTCCGTCGATCGAGGATAAGGTCGTTCGGTTCGCCGACAAGGAGCGTCATCTGGTCTTCGTCGAGCCTGAAGGACTCGAACACCCGTGGCTCTACCTCAATGGTGTTTCGACCTCGCTTCCTGCCGACGTGCAGGATGCCGTCGTCCGGTCGATGCCTGGATTCGAGCGCGCCTCGATTGCACGTTACGGATACGCAGTCGAATACGACTTCGTCAATCCGCAGCAGCTGACCCCTTCGCTCGAGGCCAGGAGCGTCGAAGGGTTGTTTCTTGCCGGCCAGATCAACGGTACCTCCGGATATGAAGAAGCTGCCGCACAAGGCCTGCTCGCGGGGATCAATGCGCTTCAGCTGGTGAGGGGCCGCGAACCGGTTATCCTTCCGCGCGATCTTGCTTACGCCGGCGTGATGATCGACGACCTCGTGACCCTTGGCACCGAGGAGCCGTATCGGATGTTCACCTCGCGGGCTGAATACCGGCTCCTCCTAGGGTGCGATTCGGTCTATGAGCGGCTGACGTCGATGGCCGACGCGCTCGGAATCGTCGATGAGGAGCGGCTCCGGCGCGTTACTTCTCGCCTCCAGCGCACCGCTGCGGCTCGTGAAGCGATCGAAGGCGCTGAGCTTCGGCCCGATCGCGAAACCCTCGCCTGGCTGCTGCCTCTCGGAGTCTCAATCGCCGGCCCGACGACGGTCGCCGGCCTTCTCGCAAGACCCGAGCTCGACGCGGACGCGCTATTCAGACACTGCGGGACGACCGGACAGCTTGCGCACCTCGCGGAGATTCGCGGGCGCCTCGCCGACGAAGAGCTCGAAGGAGTCGTGAATCGCGCGCGCTATTCTGGCTACATCGAAAAACAGGAACGCGAGGCGCGTAACCTCCGCGACGACGATTCGCTCAAGATTCCTCCTGGCTTCCACTTCGAGCGGCCTGGGCTCTCGACCGAAGTCATCGAGAAGTTGAAGCGAGTGCAGCCTGCTTCGCTGGGACAAGCGGCACGGATTCCTGGAATGACTCCTGCGGCTGTCGCCGTCCTCCGGATAAACCTTCGATACGAACTGAGGAGTGCGAGTGGGGCAGGCCGAGGCGCTTAAGACTTACAGGGACGAGCTGCTCCGATGGACCGAGAAAATCAACCTCGTCGGTCCCGAAGCGAAGCGGAACATCGACGCACACATCGCGGAGGCGATCGCGGCGGCGGAAATCCTCCATCCGACCGGGGATGTCCTCGATTTCGGCAGCGGTGGCGGACTGCCGGCGATTCCGATGGCGATCGTGAGCCCGAACGCCCGCTTCCATCTCGTCGAGGTGGACCAGCGGAAGTGGGCGTTTCTCAAGCACGCCGTGCGCGAGTGCGCGTTGAATTCGGTAGTTCACGGTGATAGATTGCAGCGCGCTCTCGAGAAGCTCGATCCGAAGATCCGCTTCTCCCTGGTGACGTCGCGCGCCGTCGGGCGACCTGAGGAGTGGGTCCCGATCGTTCGCGAGAAACTTGCCGAGGACGGGCGCGTCGCCTTGTTCGAGCGCTCTCCTGAGCCGCCGCGGCTCGCCGGGTTTCCTCTCGAGACGGCGCACAGGCTTCCGCGAGGGGAAGACAACTTCCTGGTCATACTTCGTTTCGCCGGGTGAATACATGGGCATTGTCGTCGCGATCGTGAATCAGAAAGGCGGTGTCGGTAAGACGACGACCGCGGTCAACCTCGGGGCAGCGCTCGCTGCACTCGAAAAGCGGACGCTCGTCATCGATCTCGACCCGCAGGCGAACGCGACATCAGGCACTGGGTTCCCCAAGCGGGGGATCCCGTCGATGTATGGAGTGCTCGTCGAGGGACACGACATTCATACGGTCGTCCAGGATGCCGGCCTGCCGACGTTTCGCCTTGCTCCGTCTTCGATCGACCTCGTTGGCGCCGATCTGGAGCTTTCCGAAATCGATGGGCGAGAGGGGCGCCTGCGCGTCGCGCTCGAGATCGCGCGTGACGAGTACGACTTCATCCTGATCGACTGCCCGCCCTCACTCGGGCTTCTCACGGTCAACGCACTGACGGCTGCGGATGTGGTCGTCGTTCCGCTGCAGGCGGAGTACTACGCCCTCGAAGGGGTGTCGCAGCTGGTCGATACGGTCGACCGCGTACGCGAGACACTCAATCCCGAGCTCGAGATTGGCGGCATCATCCTGACCATGTTTGACGAACGTGTGAACCTGTCGCGTCAGGTCGCCGACGAAATCAGGAACTTCTTTGCGGAGCGAGTCTTCGAGACGGTCATTCCGCGGAACGTGCGGTTGGCCGAGGCCCCTTCATTCGGCAAGCCGATTCTGATGTACGACGTGAAGTCGAGGGGTAGTGAAGCGTATATCCAATTGGCTCAAGAGTTTACGAGGCGACTCGAGGTGGTGATCCAGTGAGCAAGAGCGCGAAGAAAGTGCTTGGGAGAGGGCTCGGAGCGCTGATCCCGCAGAAGGACTCGCAGCCGATCGGCCATAGTGGCTCGGCGCTGGAGCTTCCTGTCGAGGCGATCACTCCGAATCCGTACCAGCCACGCAAGACATTCGATGACGCGGCGATTCGAGAGCTCTCGGAGAGCGTTCGCTCGCACGGGATCGTCCAGCCGCTCCTCGTCACGCGAAACGGCGAGAAGTATCAGCTCATCGCGGGGGAGAGGCGATTTCGCGCGGCTAAGCTCGCCGGTCTCACGACCGTCCCCGCGATCGTGAAGGATCCGATCGTCGGGCTGGGCGCGCTCGAGATCGCGCTCATCGAGAACATCCAGCGCGAAGACCTCAACCCGATCGAGGAGGCGCTCGCCTACCAGCAGCTTCACGACGAATTCGGCCTAACGCAAGATGAAGTCGCGAAGCGCGTCGGCAAGGAGCGCTCCACGGTGGCGAACCACCTCAGGCTGCTCAAACTGCCTGACAAGGTGAAGACGCTCGTGGCCGCGACGCAGCTCACAATGGGTCATGCCAGGGCGTTGCTCGCGCTTCAGACGGCCAAGCAGCAGGAAGAGCTCGCGGAGCGCGCCGTCCGCGACGACCTGAGCGTCCGGCAGGTCGAGGCGATCGTGTCGCCGCCGCCGCCGAAGCCGAAGAAGCAGCAGGAGCAGAAAGACGTATTCACGCGCGACGCGGAAGAACGATTGCAGAAGTCACTCCGCACCAAGGTCGAGATCCGCCGGAAGCGCCGCGGGGGAACGATTCAGGTCGCGTTTGCCAACGAAGATGAGCTGATCAGGCTCTTCGAGAGCCTTACGGGAGGACGACGAGCGTGAGCAGCAAGAAGGGTGGAGAGCTGAACGGATTCCTCGATCGCGGATCGACGTTTCGCGGCGAGCTCGAATTCGAAGACACGATGCGGATCGACGGACGCTTCATCGGCAAAGTCATCTCGAAGAACGAGCTGATCGTCGGAGATAGCGCCAACATCGAAGGAGAAGTCCTCGTCGGCAGCGTCGCAATCAGTGGCACAGTCCGAGGGAAGATCAAAGTGACGGGCCGGGTCGAGATTCATCGCAACGGCCGCGTTTACTGCGACATCGAAACGCCTGCCTTGATCATCGAGGAAGGCGCAATATTCGAAGGGAACTGCGTCATGGTGAAGGACGCCGCGAAAGGTGCAGCGACGCCCAAAGCCGCGGCGCACTGAAGTCCTGGGTTACCTTAGTCGATGAAGAGGGAGGCGAGCACGACTGCCTCGGGAATCGTGAACTGATCTTCGGGACCGACGGCGTCCTCCCACTCGAGATCCCAGGCAGCCGATTCTTTCTCCTCGCGGAGCGCTGCGACGAAGTTGAGCTCACACTCCTGTCCGAGATAGCTGCTTCCTTCGCGAATCGGCAGACCGAACGTCCTGCAAACGAGCGGACGGTGATCGTAGAACATGCACGCCCCGTCGTCTGCGAGCGCGGGACAGGCGACATCACCCGCCCGTTCGAAGAACTCCTCCTTCTCAGAGGAGGAGCAATCGCGGATTGCGGGCGAGTCGAACGTCTCGAGGATCTCGCGCGAACGTGCGACGATACGGTCGCGGAGCGATGGAGCGGCAGCGCGCAGAGCATCGGTAATCATTGCGACGTCCGCCGCTCCGATCTCGAACAGACCGTGACAGCAGCCGGTACAGCCGAGGCGGCACTCGAGGTGCTGGCCGAGTCGCTTCCGGACGAGGTCGAAGTGGTCGTCGGCACGCCGCAGGATTTCCCGGTATGAATCGCTCATCCGCGTGAGAAACCGAGGCGTTGCGCGCTTCGTTCCCTCGGTTGATTCCTCCCTACCTTTGGGGTATAAAGCAGCCGCTTCGGAGAGGTGTCTCTACGCGAGCCGTATCGGTGCCAACCGGCGCCGTCTCTCCCGGGAAACAGGCGCCAAACGTATGCTGATATCCGGCGGAATCAATCTCACGCCCGACGAATCGCTGATCGCCATCATGGTGATCTTCTTCCTCGAGTACCTGGTACTGAGGGTGTTCTTCTTCCAGCCGCTCAACCAGGTGATGACGGCCCGGGAGAAAGACGTGCGCGATGCAGCGACACGACATGAAGACGCACTCGCGCGTTTCAATGAGGCGACGCGGGAGATGGAAGCTCGGATCGGCCAGGCGAAGAAACAGGGTGCTGAGTTGCGGGAAGCGCTCAAAGCCGAGGCCGCGAGGCACCGAACCGAGACTGTCGACAAGACGCGCAAGGAAGCCGATGTGATCGTAGAAGAAGCGAGCGACGAGCTCGCGACGTCGGTCGCGGCGGCCAGACAGAAGATCGATGGCGAAGCCGGCGCGCTCGCACGCCTCGCGGTCGAACGAATCGTGGGCAGGGCTCTGTGAAAAACGCAATTCTGATCGTTTTGGCGCTGCTGCTCGCCGCGCTACCGCTCCTCGCCACCGCGGCGGAGAATGCCCATGCCGCGGAAGCAGGGGGCGAAGCGTCTCACGTCGAGCAGACGTACTTTGGCATGCCTGCGTGGCTGCTCAAACTGATCAACATCGTGGTCTTTCTTGGCCTGCTCGGATATCTGCTGAAAGGACCGGTCTCGTCCGCCTTCAAGGCGCGTGGCGAGCAGATTCGGGCCGAGCTCGAAGAAGCGAAAGAACGGAACGCCAAAGCTGACCGCCTCGCCGCCGACATCCAGTCGAGACTCGACCAGATCGAAGCCGATGTAACCGCGATCGTTGAGCGCGCAAAGGTCGATGGCGAGAAACAGAAAATCGAAATCATTGAAGCGGCGCGGCTCGAGGCTGAAAAGATCCTCGCTGCCGCCCGCGGCGAGGTCGACTCGCGCATTAAGCAGGCGCGCAAGGAGTTGACCGAGTACGCTGGTCAACTCGCAGCTGACAAAGCCCATGAAGTGCTGAACACGTCGATGACGGACGCGGACCGGAAGAAGGTGTTTGCCGACAGCGTCCGCGCGATCGAGGAGACGAGGGCATGATTCGCCGCTTCGCTCGTCCGTACGCACAGGCGATTATGGAGGTCGTGAAGACCCCCGAGGCTGCGCGCGCGCTCTATGGAGAGCTCGGCCGCTTCGAATCCGTCCGCGCTCGATCCACCGAGCTCGAGACCCTGTTCGAGAACCCCGGCGTCGACGCGGCGGCCAAGAAGTCGATCGCGGCCGCGATCGGCGTTCGGCTCGGCCTCTCCGATCTAGCAAACCGGACGATCGCGGTGCTCGTCGGCAACGATCGGATCAACGACCTCGCATCGATCCTCGATGCCGTCGACTCGATGATCAACGAAGCAACGAATACGGTCGTCGCCCGCGTGCGCGCAGCGCACAGCCTTGGAGACGACGAGAAAGCGGGGCTCCAGCGCGCACTCGAGACGCGGCTCGGGCGCCGCGTGCAGATCGAGCTGTCGGTCGATGCGACGTTGCTCGGCGGGTTTGTGGCCGAAGTTGGCAGCGAAGTCTACGACGCCTCGGTTCTCGCGAGAATTCAGAAAATCCGTACCGCAAACGCGTAGCGATTTCCGTCTACCTTTTTGGGAGAATATATGGCTGTTGATATCAAAGCAGACGAAATTACAGAGATAATTCGTCAGCAGATTTCCGGCATCGACCGCAGTCTCGACGTCGCAGAAGTCGGCACGGTCGTTTCAGTCGGCGACGGAATCGCGCGCGTCTATGGCCTGTCGCGCGCCATGTCGGGCGAGCTCATCGAGCTTCCGCATCATGTGATGGGACTCGCACTCAATCTCGAAGAGGACAACGTCGGCGTCGTTCTGATGGGTGAAACCTCGGAGATCAAGGAAGGCGATCAGGTCAAGCGGACCGGACGCATCATGTCGGTGCCGGTCGGACCCGCCATGGTCGGGCGCGTCGTCAATCCGCTCGGTGAGCCGATCGACGGCAAGGGGCCGATCCAGGCCGCGGAGTTCTATCCGATCGAGCGCATCGCTCCGGGCGTCATCGATCGCCAGCCGGTTCGCGAACCGCTCCAGACCGGACTCAAGGCGATCGACGCGATGATCCCGATCGGACGAGGTCAGCGCGAGCTGATCATCGGCGACCGCCAGACGGGTAAGACCGCGGTGGCGATCGACACGATCATCAACCAGAAAGGGAAGGGCGTCATCTGCGTCTACGTCGCGATCGGCCAGAAGAAGTCGACGGTTGCGCAGGTCGTCAAGACACTCGAAGACTTCGGCGCGATGGAGCACACCATCGTGGTTTCGGCGTCGGCCTCGGAGCCAGCGCCGCTGCAGTACCTCGCGCCGTACGCGGGCGCGGCGCTCGGCGAGTACTTCCTTTACAACGGGCAGCACGCGCTCACGATCTACGACGATCTTTCGAAGCACGCTCAGGCGTACCGTGAGATTTCCCTGCTGCTTCGCCGCCCGCCAGGCCGTGAGGCGTACCCGGGCGACGTCTTCTACCTTCACTCGCGCCTGCTCGAGCGCGCCGCGAAGCTGTCGGACAAGAACGGCGGCGGATCGCTCACGTCGCTTCCGATCATCGAAACGCAGGCCGGCGACGTCTCGGCCTACATTCCGACGAATGTCATCTCGATCACAGACGGACAGATCTACCTCGAGACCGATCTGTTCCACTCGGGCGTACGTCCCGCGGTCAACGTCGGACTCTCGGTATCGCGTGTCGGCGGATCGGCGCAGATTCGCGCGATGCGGTCGATCTCGGGAACGCTTCGACTCGACCTCGCGCAGTTCCGCGAGTTGCAGGCGTTCGCGCAGTTCGGATCCGATCTCGACAAGGCAACGCAGCAGCAGCTGAGCCGCGGACAGCGCCTCGTCGAGCTGCTGAAGCAGGGGCAGTACGGCCCGATGCAAGTCGGACTCCAGGTGTTCTCGGTCTATGCCGGAACCCAGGGTTTCACCGACAGCCTCAAGGTCGGCTCGGTCCTCAAGTTCGAGGCGGCGCTTCATCGCTGGCTCGGCGACGAAAAGCGCGACCTCGTCGCGCGCGTCGAAACGGCTAAGAAGTTTGACGACGAGTTGGCCAACGACATGAAGGCCGCAATCACTGAATTCAAGAAGCAGTGGGTTGCCGACAACCCTGATGCGGTCGTGACGGGAGCGTAATGCCCAGCACACTCGACATCCGGCGGCGTATTCGCAGCGTCAAGAATACGCAGCAGATCACGAAGGCGATGAAGATGGTCGCCGCGGCGAAACTGCGCCGCGCGCAGGACCGGATCGTCTCGGCGCGTCCGTACGCCGGGGCGATCTCGCAAATCCTCGCTTCGGTTGCGAGCCGTGTGAACCCGGAGCAGCATCCGCTGCTCGCCGAGCGTGAAGAGAAGCGCGTTCTTCTGCTCGTCGTCACTGGCGACAAGGGGCTGGCCGGCGCATTCAACGGCAATATCTTCAAGGCGACGTTCAATGCGATGCGCGAGCGGGGTTGGAGCGAAGTTCAGCTGATTCCGATCGGGCGGAAAGCCAGCGAGTACTTTCGCCGTCGCACCGTCCCGATCCGCCTTCAGGCACCGACCGTTTTCCAGGCGCTGTCGCTCAAGAGCGCGGGACAGATCGCGAACGTCGCGGTGGAGGACTTCACCGAGGACCGGATCGATGCCGTCTACGCGGTCTACAACGAGTTCCGTTCGATCATCTCGCAGGTTGTCCGCGTCGAGAAGCTGCTGCCGATCGAACGTGCGAAGAACGTCGAACCGACGATCGATTACCTCTACGAGCCTTCGCCGGAGCAGATCCTCAAGGACCTGATCCCGAAGCACCTCGAATTCCAGATTTACAAGATTCTGCTCGACTCCGCTGCGGCGGAGCAGGGCGCCCGCATGACGGCGATGGAGGCGGCGACGAAGAACGCGGCCGACATGATCGACAGCCTAACACTGTCGTACAACCGGATCCGCCAGGCCGCGATCACGAAGGAGATCATCGAGATCGTTTCGGGCGCCGCCGCACTCGATTAGTCAGATTTCTCAAGGAGAACGTGCATGTCAGCTGAAGTCAAAGAACGCATCGGACGAGTCGTCCAGATCATCGGGCCGGCGATCGACGTCGCTTTCGACGAAGGGCATCTCCCTTCGATCGGTAATGCGGTGCGCGTGGTCGATAACGGCGAGCTCGGCAAGGTGGCCATCGACGTCGTCGCCGAAGTCGCGCAGCACATCGGCGAGAGTCGCGTCCGTTGCATCGCGATGAAGCCGACCGACGGAATGGTGCGCGGCATGAAGGCGCTCGACACGGGCGCGGCGATCTCGGTCCCGGTGGGACGCGCCACGCTTGGCCGCATCCTCAACGTTCTCGGCGAGCCGGTCGATGGGCTTGGCCCCGTCGAGACGACGGAACGGCTGCCCATCCATCGCCTCGCTCCGAACTTCGACGAGCAGTCGACTTCGGTCGAGATGTTCGAGACCGGAATCAAAGTCATCGATCTTCTCGAGCCCTACACCAAAGGCGGCAAGACCGGCCTCTTCGGTGGCGCCGGTGTCGGCAAGACCGTTCTCATCATGGAGCTGATCAACAACGTCGCCAAGCAGCACGGCGGCTTCTCGGTGTTCGCCGGGGTCGGCGAGCGCACCCGCGAAGGCAATGACCTCTACCTCGAGTTCGAGGAGACGGGTGTCGTCGTTCCTGGTGACCCGTCGAAATCGAAAGCGGCGCTCATCTACGGTCAGATGACCGAGCCGCCCGGCGCGCGCCTCCGCGTCGGCCTAACTGGCCTCACGGTTGCGGAGTATTTCCGCGACACCGAGGGACAGGACGTTCTCCTTTTCATCGACAACATCTTCCGCTTCACGCAGGCGGGCTCGGAGGTCTCGGCACTCCTCGGCCGCATGCCGTCGGCCGTCGGATACCAGCCGAATCTCGCGACCGAAATGGGCGAGCTGCAGGAGCGCATCACGTCGACGAAGAAAGGCTCGATCACGTCGGTCCAGGCGATCTACGTCCCCGCAGACGATCTCACCGATCCGGCGCCGGCGACCGCGTTTGCGCACCTCGACGCGACGACCGTTCTCTCGCGCCAGATCGCCGAGCTCGGCATTTATCCCGCGGTCGACCCTCTCGCATCGACCTCGAAGATTCTCGATCCCCGCATCCTCGGCGACGAGCACTACAACTGCGCTCGCGCGGTCCAGGCCGTTCTGCAGAAGTACAAGGATCTTCAGGACATCATCGCGATTCTCGGCATCGACGAGCTCTCCGAGGATGACAAAATCATCGTCGCGCGGGCGCGCAAGATTCAGCGCTTCCTCTCGCAGCCCTTCCACGTTGCCGAGCAGTTCACCGGCATCAAAGGCAAGTACGTCAAGATCGCCGACACGATCCGCGCGTTCCGCGAGATCGTCGAGGGCAAGCACGACGACATTCCGGAGCAGGCATTCTATCTCCAGGGTACGATCGAAGACGTCCTCGAGCGCGCTGAGCAGATGAAGAACGCGGCGGCCTAAACATGTCCGAGCTTCCGACCAAGTTGCGCCTCACGCTCGTCACGCGCGAGAAGAAAGTCCTCGAGCTGGACGTCGACGAAGTCGTCGTCCCTGCCGTGAACGGGGCGATGGGAGTTCTTCCCGGCCACACGCCGCTACTCGCGGCACTCAAGGTCGGCGAGATGTCGTACCGCGTCGGCGACAAGCACTACATGATGGTGCTCACCTGGGGCTACGCCGAGATCCTCGCCGACCGTGTGATCGTGATCGCGGAAGGGGCGATGACGCCGGAAGAAATTGGCGCGGAGAGGTTCGAGCAGATGAAGCTCGAGGCGGAGCGGGAGCTTCACGCGATCGCATCGCACGACGAGGGTTTCGCTCGTGCCGAGGCGAAGCTCGACCAGGAAATCTCGAAGAGCATTGCGAGCAGCGCGAAACATTGACAGGTTCCGCGAAGAGCGAATCGTGCCGGACGCCGCCCCCGAGGCGGCGTTCGCCATTTCGGGGAAATCGCAGCGAATACAGGGCGTCCGGAGGCTCCGTGGCGTTCAAGTTCCCGGACAGAGGGAGGCGCGGAAGCCTTGCGCCGGCGGCTCTCCGCGGAATATAAAGGCGCGGCTCTCCCGTTGCCGAAAGCCCGTTGAGCCGCGTTTTCCGCGTGAAAGCGGGCGCTGGAAGGATCCTGAGTGTCGAAAAATCTGGTCATCGTAGAGTCTCCTGCGAAAGCGAAGACGATTAACAAGTTCCTCGGCAAAGACTTCGCCGTGAAGGCTTCGGTCGGGCACATTCGTGATCTTCCCAAGAGTGACCTCGGCGTCAACGAGGAGACCTTCGAGCCCGAATACGTCGTGCTCGAGACGAAGGAAAAGGTGGTGGCCGAGCTTCGCGCGGCAGCGAAGAAGGCCGACAACGTCTACATCGCATCCGACCCTGATCGCGAAGGAGAGGCGATCGGCTGGCACGTCATGAACGTGCTTGGCAAGGACGCGAAGAAGGTCCGCCGAATCCTCTTTCACGAAATCACGAAGAGCGCCGTTCAGAAAGCGATCAAGCAGCCCGGGGAGATCGATCTCAACAAGGTGAACGCCCAGCAGGCGCGTCGCGTGCTCGACCGTCTCGTCGGATACAAGCTCTCGCCGCTACTCTGGGACAAGGTGCGCCGCGGTCTCTCGGCTGGGCGCGTCCAGTCGGTCGCGCTGAAAATGATCGTCGACCGGGAAGACGAGATCGCGAAATTCAAGCCGGCGGAGTACTGGACCTTCGCCGCGAGACTCGATGCCTCGCAGCCGCCACCCTTCATCGCGAAGCTCTTGAAGATCGATGGCAAGAAGGCTGAAGTTCCCAATGAAGAGACGGCGCGAGCGATCGAGAAAACGCTGAAGAACGGCTCGTTCGCGGTCGCGAAGATCGCGCGAAAGGAACGGAAGCAGTCACCTCCTGCGCCGTTCACCACGTCGAAGCTTCAGCAGGAAGCATACCGCCGATTCAAGTACCCGGTTAAGCGGACGATGCAAATCGCGCAAGGGCTCTACGAAGGCAAGGAGCTCGGCAAGGATGGGCAGGTCGGCCTCATCACCTACATGCGTACCGACTCCGTCCGCATCTCCGACGACGCGCTCACCGACATGCGAAAGTACATCGGTGGGAAGTACGGCGAGGACATCCTTCCCGAGAAGCCTAACGTCTACCGCTCCAAGAAGTCGGCACAGGAAGCACACGAAGCGATCCGCCCCACCTATTTCGAGTATGAGCCCGACGCCATCAAGGACCACCTCTCGCGTGACGAGTACAACATCTACAAGTTGATCTTCGAGCGGACGGTTGCGTCGCAGATGAAGCCGGCGCTTTTCGACGTGACCGACGTCGAGATCGAGTGCGCGAATCTGACGCTGAAGGCCTCGGGAGAGGTTCAGAAGTTCGCCGGCTTCCTCGCGATCTTCCAGGACGACCTCGAAGAGGACGAAGCCGCCGAACACGAGGAGCTTCTCGCGAAGAAGCTGCCGAAAATGCAGGAAGGCGAAGCGCTGAAGCTCCGCGACCTCGAGACGAAGCAGAACTTCACGCAGCCGCCGCCACGGTACACCGAAGCGACGCTCGTGAAGGCACTCGAAGAGAACGGCATCGGGCGCCCATCGACCTACGGCGCGATCCTCCAGACGATTCAGACGCGCGACTACACCTTCAAAGACGAAGGGAAGTTCTTTCCGAGCCAGCTCGGTACGCTGGTGACGAACCTTCTCCGCGAGTCATTCGGCGACATCATCGACGAGGGCTACACGGCCCGCCTCGAGGACGAGCTCGACGAGATCGAGGAAGGGAAGCTCGACTGGACCGCGGCACTCGTGCGCTTTTCGAAAAAGTTCAATAAGGATCTCGGCGTCGCGCAAGAGCAGATGCGCAGCGTCAAGGGGCAGGGCGTCGAGACCGACGAGGTCTGCGACAAGTGCGGGGCGAAGATGGCAATCAAGTTCGGCCGCTTCGGCGAGTTCCTCGCCTGCACGAACTACCCCGAGTGCAAGAACACGAAGGAGATTCCGCAGCAGGCCGCCGCGAAGGCCAACGGAGACCAGCCCCTCGTCTGCGACAAGTGCGGCAAGCCGATGGCGCTCAAGCGCTCGCGCTTCGGACAGTTCTTCGCCTGCACCGGCTACCCCGACTGCAAGAACACGAAGGACCCGAAGCTGCTCAACATGCCGCAGAGCAACGAGCCGGTGCCTCCCTGCGAGAAGTGCGGCAAAGAGATGATTCTCAAGCGCGGCCGCTTCGGCCCCTTCTACAGCTGTTCCGGATATCCCGACTGCAACAACATCCGGAAGATGGGAGCGAAGGGAAAGCCGGCAGAGCCGACCGGCGTGAAGTGCGCGAAATGTGGTGAAGGCGAGATCGTCATGCGCATCTCACGGCGCGGTCCCTTCTACTCGTGCAACCGCTATCCCAAGTGCGAGTTCTCATTGAACAAGCGGCCGGTGCAGCGTTCCTGCCCCAAGTGCAAGGCGCCTTACCTGCTCCTCCACGAGACGAAGCGCGAAGGGAAGATCGAGCTCTGCAATAACGCAGAGTGCGATTATCGAGCGCCGTTGCGCGAAGAGCCGGGTGTGACGCCCGTCGAAGGCTGAAGACGTTGAGGCGATGAACCGGAGCCGGCGATGACGTTCCGTCGCCGGCCCTTCGCGTTCTTGTGGTAGCGTAACTCCGCCTCACGCAATCGAGGATTCAAGCGGCCGGGATTCACTCTCGAACAGACGATGTCCGAAGGTCAGGAAGGGACGATCTCTCTCCGACGCACCGCGATCTGCATCTCCGCGGCGGCGCTCGTGTTTCTCGTTCCGACTGGAGGGTCGTTTACGCCGTCCGTCCGTACGACTGCAGCGACCGGGCTCCTGATGGGGCTCCTCTGGCTCTCCGAAGCGCTGCCCCTCGGCCTCACTGCGCTCGTGCCTCTCGTCGTGTTCCCTCTCACCGGAATCAGAACGGCAGACCAGGCTGCAGCGCCGTACGCGAATTCAGCAGTCTTTCTCTTTCTCGGAGGCTTTCTTGTCGCATCGGCAGTCGAGAAGTGGGGTCTGCACCGCCGGATTGCGTGGCATACGCTGCGGCGGGTCGGAACCGAGCCGCGACGGATCGTGCTCGCGGTGATGATCGCGACGGCCGGGCTCTCGATGTGGATCTCGAATACGGCGACGACACTGATGCTTGCACCGATCGCCGTCGCAATCGTCCACGGTGCGTCGGGCACGCACGAAGACGAGCTCGGGGCCTCGCACGACAATCCGCTCGCTCGTCTCGGAAGCGCGACGCTCCTCGCGGTCTGCTACGGAGCGTCTCTCGGCGGGCTGGGAACGCCGATCGGCACGCCGACGAATCTGATCTTCTTTGGCTCGGTCAGAGAGCTCTTTCCGACGATTCCCGCGATCAGCTTCGCCCAATGGCTGATCGTCGGCGTTGTCTATCTCGCGCTCGCGCTTCCTGCCTGCTGGCTGATTCTCATCGTTGGCATGCGTCTGGGAAAGGGCGCTCCGATTCCGATCGAGAGACTTGGCCTCACAAAACCGACGACGATGACGCGCGGTGAGAAACTGACGATCGCGCTCTTCACGGCAACGGCCATCCTGTGGATCTTCCGTGCCGACATCGCGATCGGACCGAACTTCCACATTCCGGGATGGGCAAGCCTCTTTCCCGCGGCGAAGTCGATCAACGACTCGACCGTTGCACTCGTGATGGCGTTCGTCGGGTTCATGCTTCCGGCCGGAGGGGGCCAGCGCCTCATCGGATGGAGCGAGTTCAAGCGCGCGCCGTGGGAGATTCTGATTCTCTTTGGCGGAGGTTACGCGTTGGCCGACGCGCTCGAAGCGAGCGGCTTCTCGAAGTGGTGCGGCGAAAGGCTGGAGTTCGTCGGAAGCTGGCCTCCAGTCGCCACGATCGTCGTCATCTGCATCGTCGTAACGCTGCTCAGCGAGATGGCGTCGAACGTCGCCACGGCCTCGGCGATGATGCCGGTGATGGCCGCGGTCGCGACGACGATCGGGGTGCACCCTTACTTCCTCATGCTCCCCGCGGTGCTCGCCGCGTCATCCGGATTCATGCTCCCCGTTGCGACGGCGCCTAACACCATCGTCTTCGGAACGGGTCTCGTCAAGGTGCGCGACATGGCGAAATCGGGCTTCGCACTCGACCTGGCGTGCACGCTCATCATCACATTGTTGACCTTCTTCGTGATTCCGTTCGTCCTCGGCGTCAATCTCCGCGCACCACTCGCTCGGTAAGGGCGACATAGCATCGCGAACGAAATGCCGTCTAGTCGCGGACGTATACGATGTACTTGTAAGAGACTGCCTTCCGCTCACCGGGAGCGATCGGCACGTTCCAGTCGATGCGCGACGCCGGGTTCACAGCGCTGGGGCGGGTCGAAAGTTTGGTCGCCTTACCCTCGTCGCTCGAAGATGCGACAGTCCCGGTGACCAGTTTGCGGATTGACAGCGTGATCGCTTCGCGCCTGCGGTTCGTGATGTCGAGCTTCCCTTCAAGCGTCACTGCGTCGTACCGACGCCCGAATCGTTGAAGCGCTCCGCTTTGGCGCGACGCTTCCCACTCCTCGCGCTCCGCGAGGACGTCGGGAGCCACGGTGAGCCGCAGCAGCGTCGACGCGCCCGGCGCAGTGTAGTGGAGCGTATTTTGCGCGAGCGGCGTTCCCCGCTCGGTCACAATCGCCGGACCCGTCGTCCACGGAAGCGTTCCTGCGTTCTCGATACGAAGCGAATGCCACACCTGGTCGGCAAGGATGGCGCGTTGCTCGGGTGTGCGATAACCCCACGCATCGACGCTGGCCGCATCGCCGATCTCCCAGTCGAAGACATGGGTGTACGACGGGGTCGAAGTCAGGATCGGGAAGGCCGCGCGCTCGCCTTTCCTCACGGAAACCGCCGGCTTCGAGTAGAGAAAGAGATCCTGTTCCGCTTCGCCCGCGACTCCTGAGGCGGTGCTGTCGTAGCCTCCCTCGTCGTGCGACGCGGAAAGCCCACGCGGAGACACCACGGATTGCACCATGACGTTGTCCAACGCGTTCGCGCGCCAGACAGTGCGATCGCGCTGCAGCTCCTGGAAGAAATTCGCGAGCGATCTCCGAACGTCGAGCGGTGTTGGAACTTCGGCGAACGTGAAACTCGGATATCCGACCGCAAAGAGAACTTCAGCGTCCGACAGGTCGATCGAGTCATTGATCAACAGTGCGCGCATCGAAAGCGTCGCCTTGCCGTCTGGTCGGATGTCCACCGAGTACTCCGGAGTCCAGCCGATCCCTTTCGTGAGGTAGCTCATTGAAACGTCATGCCGGCCATCGCGGGCATCTGTCTGGATGCGAAGCAACTCACGAGTCTTCTCGGCCGGCACCGAGACGCCTGGACGCGAGGCGAAGGAGACAGAGAGCACATCGTTCGAGTCGAGCGCTATGAAGCGCCCACTGCTCTCAATGAGAAAGGTGGTGGGCGATTCTGCGCCGCTCGAAGGAGGTGTCGCGAGCGACCCGGATATCGAGCTGCCTCCGCGAAGTGCCAGCGTGACCTGAGCCCTCGGATTGGCAGCGACGAGATCCCGAATCGAAACGGCAGGTCGCTCGCTCTTCGACGTCTCGGTCACGGCATTGACCTCGGACACCCTGCTCCCGTCGGTGAAGCCCATCCACAACGTGCCGTAGCTCGCGGGAGGAATCTCTTCGACGGTTGCCACACCCTTGTCGACCACGACGGGGCCGGAGCGAGTCAGGAATCCGAGCCCGTTCTTGAATGCGACGACGCGGCGAACCGGGAGCATATCGGCCGCCGAGGCAGTGCAGGTGAAGAGCACGACGGCGAGCGCAAACCCGCGCGCGAGGAGACGGTCCAGGAACATTGACGCACCTCTTCGATTCGAGATGCGCTGAGTATACGGCTCCGCTACAACAGTTTGTCGAAGAAGCGCCCGGTGCGGGGAAGCCACCAGTTGTCGCGGTCGACCGAGACGACGACCGAGATTGCGTGCCCGACGATCTGCCTGCGTTCGACGAAGCCGAAGTATCGGCTGTCGAAGCTCTCGTCGCGGTTGTCACCCATCATGAAGTACTTTCCCGCGGGGACGGTGACCGGGCCAAAGTTTCGAACCGAGAGTTGATCGGGAGCAATGAGGATCGGATGCGTCACGACGTCGTCGACGCTCTCCTTGAAGAAGATGTAGCGGTCGGGATCGCGGAGGCCGTACTGCTGTTTGACACTCTCATCGATCGCATCGTACTTCGCCGGAACGCCGTTGACGTGGAGACGCCCGACGCGCATCTCGAGCGTATCCCCCGGAACGCCGACGACGCGCTTGACGAGCCGCTTGCCGTCGTGGGGCGAAAAGAAGACGACGATGTCTCCCCTCTTCGGATTGTCCCACTCGGCCAGTCGCCAGAGTGTGAATGGAAAGCGCAGGTCGTACGCCATCTTGTTTACGAAGACGCGGTCGCCCTCCAGGATCGTCGGCTTCATCGAACCGGTCGGAACGTCGTTCCAGTCGGCGAGCGCCGAGCGGAGCGAGCCCAGAACCAAAGCGATGAGCAGGAACGGGCGGACCCACTCGAGCCAGAACTTCTTCAGCGATTCCTTCACGGGTTACCTCGGACAGTGTCAAACAGCAAACCAGCTCCCGGGAATCCCTCTTCGGCGGTGCGATCGCAAATTGGGGGTGACGGTACCGCTCAGCGCCCCACCGCGACTCCGATCCGGGTAAGGAAATCGCGTACCGGAGGGGTGATCAGGTGGAAATCGATCAAGAACGCGTCGTGACCGTTGCCCGTCACGATCTCCATGTAGGTGGACTCGACACCGTTTGCCTTGAGGGCGACGTCGACTTTCTCGACTTCGGTGGGAGGAAACAGCCAATCGCTGTCGAACGAGATCAGGAGCGCCTTCCCCCGATATCGAGCGAACGCCTGCTCGAGCGAGCCGAAGATCTCTTCGATGTCCATTTCGTCCATCGCGGCCTGGATTCGCACGTACGAGTTCGCGTCGTACGACTTGGAGAACTTCGAACCCTGATACTCGAGATACGAGTCGATCTCGAACTGACTCGAGCCGTGCCTCCGGCGACGCCCGAATTTCCGCTCGAGCGCTTCCTGCGAGAGATAGGTCATGTGCCCAACCATCCGTGCGACCTGCAAGCCTCGCAGCGCCTCGGGATTGTCGTAGTAGTCGCCGTTGTGAAAGTGGAAGTCGGACTCGATGATCTTGCGGCCGATGATGTGCCAGGCAACCCCTTCCACAGGCACAGCCGCTGCTCCGGCCATTGCGACGATCGACTCGACCGCGTCGGGGAAGAGCGACGCCCACATCAGCACCTGCATGGCGCCGAGCGATCCGCCTGCCACGCAACGGAGCTTCTCGATGCCGAGATGCTCCACGACGAGGCGTTGTGCGCGCACCATGTCGGTGATCGTCACCCACGGGTAGAGCGAGCCGTATGGCTTTCCGGTGTCAGGATTCACGCTCGCGGGCGCCGTCGTGCCCCAGCATGACCCGACGAGATTCACACAGATCACGAAGTAGCGGTCGAGGTCGAATGCCTTGCCGAAGCCAACCATCCCATCCCACCAGCCGGGCTTCTCATCCTCAGCTGAGTATTTGCCCGCAGCATGTGCGCTTGCCGAAAGGGCGTGGCAGACGAGGATCGCATTCGAACGGTCGGCATTGAGCTCACCAAACGTCTCGTAGCAGATGTTGAACGGACGAATCGCCTGGCCGTGCTCGAAACCGAACCCCTCGGGGAGCTCGAGATACCGCGGCGGACGGCCAATGAAGGTCGAACCGATTCGAGTGTGCGATGACATGGATGGCGAAGTTTAGTGGAGCCGGTGCCCAGGGAGAACGTCGAATTGCGGATCGAACAATAGAAGCTGATAACGACACGGACTTATGAGTGCTTTGCTATATCCCATCTTATATAGTCGCTATCGTGTCGTAATATTACGAATTCAATATTCAACTCTTCTGAATCCACCCACCCCCGAGGCAGATCTCACCGTCATAAAACACCACGGCCTGACCGGGTGCAACTGCACGCAGCCGGGAGCCGAAGGAGACGCGCGCGGTCGCCTCGCCAATCATCTCGACGGTGGCGGCGACGTCCTCCTGACGCGAACGGACCTTGGCGGTGAGGTCGACCGGCCCCGAAGGCACCTCGCCGGAGATCCAGTGGACGCGCCCTGCGGTGAGCTCGGTCGTCTCGAGTGCTTCGACAGGGCCGATGACGACGCGGCGCGTCGTCGGATCGATGTCGACGACATAACTGCGCTCGGGGAATCCGCCGATGTCGATCCCGCGGCGCTGCCCGATCGTGAAGTTGAAGTACCCGTCATGGAGTCCAACGACTCGTCCCGAGAGGTCGACGATCTCACCGCCCGTTTCTCCCGCGGCGGCGGCGCGCAGCTGCGGGGCGGCGTCAGTGCCGTCCTCGGCGGCAAAACGTTTCGCTTCGTCGACGACGATCTTTGCGTAGCCATCCTTTTCCGGAACGAAGCAGATCTCGAACGATTCGGGCTTCTCGGCGACGCGGAGGCCGGCCCGCGCGGCAATCTCGCGCACTTCCTGCTTGGTCAGATCGCCGAGCGGGAAGAGTGTCTCCGAGAGCTGTTCCTGACTCAGCTCGAAGAGAAAATAGGACTGATCCTTCGCGCGGTCGCGCGCTCTTCGGAGCTCCCATCGCCCCGCGGCGTCCTTCGAGATCCGCGCGTAGTGACCGGTGGCGACCTTCTCCGCACCTGCTCCGAGCGCCTTTCGGTGCAACATCGCGAACTTGACGTGCGTATTGCACAGCACACAGGGCGAAGGGGTCGTGCCGGCAAGATAGCCCTCGACAAAGGGACGAATCACGGTGGCGCGGAACCCCTGTTCCATGTTGAGCACGAAATGCGGAATGCCGAGTGCCCATGCGACTCGACGTGCGTCGGCGAGGTCGTCGATCGTGCAGCAGCCGCCGTATTCGGTCTCGCCTCGTCCCAGGGCGTCGTACATCTGCATCGACATGCCGATGACGTCGTGTCCCTCGGCCTTGAGGATGTGTGCGGCAGTCGATGAGTCGACTCCGCCTGACATGGCAACGGCGATCTTCACGTCAGGCCTGAATGGGGCACGCCCTCTCGCGAATTCCACGCGCAGCGGAACGGGGTAGACTTAACGGCGAACACCCGGAGGACCACTTGCAGGAAGGCACTGATCGCGTCGGTGAAGCGACCGAGAACGGCGAATTGCTCGCTGAGGCATGCCGTGCCTTCCACGCCGCCGAGTATGCAGCTGCGGAAAGTGCGGCGAGCCGTGCGCTCGAGGCGATCCGCGCGAGCGGTGTGGGTGGCATCGCTGAGGCCGAGGCGCTCACTTGGATCGGTGCCGCGCTGACGCAACAGAGTCGCTACCAGGAAGCGCTGGTCCGGCTCAAAGACGCCGAAGACAGGTACAGGGCGATCGGGAGGCCGGAGCTCGCAAGCCGCGCACTCAACTACCTTGCCGTCGTCCACGAGGAATTGGGTGACGTCGACAAGGCGCTCGAGATCTATGCCCGCGCCGAGGAAGCTGCCCGGAACGCGGACAACGTCGAGATGCTTGCGCGCGTTCTTGCGAATGTCGGCGAAGCGTACGTGAACCTCCGCCGCTGGGAAGGAGCGCTGGCGTCTCTCGGGCGATCGGCCGCGCTGCTCGCCCCGCTTACCGAACATCGCTCCCTATTCGGCTGGTCTCTACTTGGCATCGCGAGGGTCTACGTGGAGATCGGCGAGCATGCCACGGCGCTCGAAGTCTTCTCGAAGGCGCTCGATGCGGCGCGCGAAGGGGAATCGCTGCGCGTCATGGCCGAGATCCATACCGCCTTCGGCTCGCTTCTCACCGACATGGGGGACCAGAAGGAGGCGATCGTCAACCTCCGCCAGGCGCTCGCGCTCGCGGAAGAAGCAGGTGTGCCGCGCGAGATCTTCAGCGCGCATCTCGCCCTCTCGCGCGCGTACGAAAAATTCGGCGAGTACCGCGCAGCGCTCGAACACTTCCGTCACTACCATCAGGAGCGCGGCCGAGTGTTTGACGAGCTTGCGAAGGAAAAGATCGACAGCCTGACGGCCGAGATCGAGCTCGTGAAAGTGAGGCACGAGCAGGAGGTCTCGCATCTCCGCAACGTCGAGCTCGGCACGGCGAACGCACTGTTGGAACGTCAGAAAGGCGATCTCGAGCGGGCGAACGAGCTGTTGGAGAAACAGGCCGCGGAGCTCGACAAACTCAGCGTCCACGACAGCCTAACCGGCGTGAACAACCGGCGCTACCTCGACAGGCATCTCGCCGAGGAGATGGAGCGGAGCCGGAGACACGGCCACGCGCTCAGCATTGCGATGATCGACGCTGATCATTTCAAGGACGTGAACGACCGATTCTCGCACCGGATCGGAGACGTCGTTCTGCGCACGCTGATGGAGATCGTCTGCAGACGGAAACGCCGCACCGACGCTGTGGCGCGCTACGGTGGCGAAGAGTTCGTCATCGTATTTCCCGAGACGCCGATCGATCAGGCTGCCGTGGCCGCCGAGGGCATCCGCCTCGCGATCGAATCGTATGACTGGAGCGAAGTTCACCCTCAACTGCGCCTAACAGTCAGTATCGGGGTTGCGTCCAACGACATGTTCCCTGATCCGCAGTCGCTGCTCGACGCCGCGGACAAATGCCTTTACGAGGCGAAAAGCGGTGGACGAAACCGCGTCGTCGCGCGGCGAACGTGACGACGCTCCTATTCGCCGTCGCTTGCGAACGGGTCAGTCGGCGGCAACTCGTCCTCGCCCTCGTCGCGGATCAACTTCTTCAAGACCTTCATCGACGGTCGAGAGCTGATCACCGGAGCGTCGTCAGCGTCACTTTCCTGCATCCCTTCAATCGCGTCGGCAAGTCCTTCCGAGCCCTCGCGCACCGAGTCCATCAAGCTCTGCGTCTCCTCGCGCTTCGTCTTCGGCGGGCTTGCGACCTCGGCTCTCCTGAAGGCGTCGTTCCAGATCAGGATCGTCGGTACGAGCTTCTGGTATAGCTCGCACGTCGCGCGGACATCATCGAGGCAATACGTCGCGATCTCCTCGTAGCGTCCCTCGCGGTACGCAGCCTCGACCGCACGGCCATCCATCGAGTCGGTCTTCGAGCTCGAAATGCCGAACGCCTTGCAGGCGAAATCGAGGTTGAAGCGAATCTGACGCGTATTCACGGTGCCGTTGAAGGTGAGCGCGTCGCGCAAATCGCAGTTCGGATGGAACGCATAGCGCGGACCGACGAGATCGCGTTTCGGCTCGACGCCGTTGATCGCGGAGCGGATCATGATGAATGGCCCATCGAATTGGCGGCCGTTGAACGAAATGAAACGATCCTCCCGATTCATGTAGCTCCAGAATTGCTGCAGGATCAGCTTCTCCGTTCCGGAGATGAAGGTGCGGTTGCCCTCTTTTCGCGTGACGAGCTGTTCCTGACCGGGAACCTCGTAGAGCACTGCGCCCCGCCCGTCGTCGGCATTGATCACTCCGATGGCGACGATCCGGCCACGAAACGGCGATAGTCCGCCCCGTCTCTTCTCTTCCTCGGCCTCCGCGTCGCTCATTCCTTTGATCAAGAACTCGCGAACGTACGGATCATGCTCATCCCACGGCGTGCCGACCGTCTCGATGTCGATCACCAGGCGCTTCATCGTCATTGCCTCGTGCGCAAACGTTAGTGCAACAGCGTGCGAGGGGCAAGGGAAGCAGGGGGACCAAGAGAAACGATCCAGGAGAAAGGAAACCTTCTGCCAATGGAGTCCTTTCGCCTTCTCCCTGTTCCCGCTTCCATGCCGTGCATTACGATAGCCAAATGAGCCAGAGCCTTCAGGACCGCTACGCACCGCATAACCGCTGCTTTGGCTGTGGGCCATCGAACGAGAAGGGGCTTCGGATCAAAAGCTTCGTCGAAGGGGGCGAGGTCGTCTGCAGGTGGCACGCCGAAGCGCATCACGAGGCGTTTCCCGGAATGATGAACGGAGGAATCTGTGGCGCTCTCCTCGACTGCCACAGCAACTGGACGGCCGCCTGGCACCTGATGACGAAGGCGGGGGCGGAGACCCCTCCCTGCACGGTTACGGCGGACTTTCACGTGCGGCTACTTCGCCCCACACCGCTCGAAGCCGAGGTTACTCTTCGCGCGCACGTTGCCGAGGCGACCGACGACCGCGCGGTGATCGAAGCGACGCTCGAAGCGCGCGGGAAGATCACGGCAACTTGTCGCGGTACTTTCGTCGCGGTGAAAGAAGGCCATCCGGCGTATCACCGGTGGTGATGAGATTTCAAATTTACCAGCGATACCATTTGTTGTTTCCATAAGCCTATTTCGATTGCTTTTTTGGTGAACTAATCATGCATCTTTTAGATCACAACTTCGAACTTCGAACTTCGAACTTCGAAATCTCAACGAGGGCTCTCTGATGCGCCGCGTGAGTTTTGGTCGCACCGGTGTTTCCGTTCCCGCCGTCAGTCTCGGCACATGGGGCTACAGCGGCGCAAACATGAACAACGGCGTCTCGGTCGGCTGGACCGGCCACGATGACGAGCTGGCACGGAAGGCGCTCGTTCGCGCCGCCGCGGAAGGAATCGACCACTGGGACACGGCCGACGTCTACGGCAGCGGCCGATCGGAAGCGTTGATCGGCGAGATGTGGGGGGACGTGCGGAGGGACACGATCTTCCTCGCGACGAAAGTCGGTTGGGACAAGGGAGGACATGACCACTTCTACCATCCCGACGTGATTCGCGCGAACTTCGAGCGATCGCTGCGCAACTTGCAGACCGACGTCATCGACCTCTACTACCTCCACCAGTGCGATTTCGGGCCGAACGACGAATACTTCGACGACGCGATCGCGCTTGTGCGACGATTCCGCGAGCAGGGCAAGGTGCGCTTCATCGGATTGTCCGATTGGGATGCGCGCAAGATCATGCGTTTCATCGATCGCGTCGAGCCCGACGTCGTCCAGCCCTACCGGAACGTCGTGGATGACGACTTCGCGGAGTCGGGGCTTCGAGACTGGATCACGAAGCATGAGGCGGGGGTGGCGTTCTTCTCACCGATCATGCATGGACTTCTCCTCGGAAAGTACGAGGCGCCGGTCTCGTTTCCGGAAGGCGATTTCCGGAGAAACGTCGAAGGGTTCGGTAGCGCGGCAGTGATTGCGAGGATGCAGCGCGCCAGGAAGCAGGTGGAGGCGCGGTGGCCGTTGCATCCGCAGCCGGTGCTGCACGCGCTCATCGGTGCGCTACTCGCCGACGCTCCGACAGGATGCGTGCTTCTTGGCCAGCGAAATCCGACGCAGGTCGTGTCGGCGGCTGCGGTTGGCGAGGCGCTCAAGCCGGAAGATGTGGCGTGGATTCGGGAGATCTACCGCGAAGGGTGAACGTGGCCGAACGAAACCGGCTGGCGAACGAGACGTATCGAAGTGTATAAGGCAGCGACAGTGAACGCGGAATCGTCAGGCAGCGATTTCGTCGCCGCGGGAGCCGGCGGCGGGCAGTCGGTGCTACGTTTCCATTGGAACGTCGACAACGAGACGCTCAAGGACGTGAACCGGGCGTCAGGAATGGACTCGACGGCGTCACACCTCCGAGGATTTCTCGCGCGGTTGATCAACGCCTGGCTCGACACGCCATCGGAGAATCGTCCGCTGCTCGAGGTTCCGACGGTTCTCAGCGAAGACCTCGTCTACATTCCGAGTCCGTGCTACGTGCTTGCGATCTCGACCGACCGCTCGACTGTCGTCTGCTGGTACTCGGTGTTGATCGACGCTGCAGCCGCGGAGTTGATGGAGGGTAAGGCTGGCGTGAAGATGTTCACGATCACCGGCACATCCGACGTTCTCGGCACGTTTCTCGACGACACGGTTCGCCTGTTCCGATTCCGGTCGCGGACGAGGCACGCAGACTTCACCGTCCATAAACGGCTCTGACGCTCGAGACCTGCACGCGTTAGGCCGTAGGTTTTGCCGGAGCCGGGAGCGTTGCCGAGAAGTCGCGCTCGATGCGCGGCATATAGGCGTCGACGAGCTCCTCGACTCGCTCCGGTGTGGGCGCCGTCACGATGAAGCCGACATGGTGTTTCTTGTCGAGCCGCCAGACGATCTCGGGGTCGTTGTACGCGGACGTATCAGGCCGCTCCTGTCGTGCGAGCGAGACGATGAGCCCGGCATAGTCCTTGCGCGGCGTCGGTGGAACGTATGGGAACTCACCCTGGCTGACCTCGATCTTCGCCCACTCTTCCCAGAGGTTGACGCCGGTGGCCGCTTCGACCATCTCGGCGATATGGGCACCGCCGACGCGCGCGGCAGTCTCGAGAAAGTAGAGCTCCTCGTCGTGCCCCTTGATGAACTCGGTGTGCAGGACTCCCCGTACGAATCCGAGATGCCGCACCAGCTCCTTGTTGAACTGCATCAGTTCGATCGTGTCGGAGTCATCGCGCGCAAGAAGCGTCGTTGCGAAGATGCCACCGGAGTGGGTGACGTCGAAGAGCGGGCGCTTGTACTTGCTCGCCTCCGCAAACACGACCTCCCCCTCGGAGACGATCGAGTCGACGTGATAGACGTCGCCGGGGATCATCTGCTCGAGGAGATAGCGCGACTGCAAATCGCCGAGCTCCTCGACGACCTTCCAGACCTCCTCGGGAGTCGAGAGCTTCTTGATGCCGATCGACGATGCTTCGGCGCGCGGCTTGAACATCCAGGGAGGAGGCACCTCGCACATGAATCGATCGATCCGGGCGTGATTGAGAACGTGCACGAAACGGGGAATCGGAAGCCCGCGGAACTCGGCGCGGGAACGCATCGCCAGCTTGTCGCGAAAGTAGCGCGCGGTCGTCTCGCCCATTCCGGGGACGCGCATGAACTCGCGAAGTCGCGCGACGCGCTCAACGTCGTAGTCGTCGAGCGGCGCGATGCGGTCGATCTCGTGATTCCGGGCGAGATAGGCGACCGTGTTGACGAGCGTCGCGTCGTTCTCGAAATCGGGAAGCGCCCAGACTTCGTCGATCGCGTGGCGCGGCCACGGCTCCTTGAGCAGCTTCTCGATCGTGAGAAGGTAAACGGTGCAGCCTTCGCGCTTGCAGGTCTCGATGAAACGGCTGCCTTTGAAGTAGCCCGATACGCAGAGAATCGTCGGCGCCTTCGTCATCCGTCCCTCCCCTTTCGACTCCCTACGCCCAACTCATCGAAAACGTGCACGAAGCGTCGCCGCGACACTGACAGGTGGTCTCGGTGACCTTCACGTTCTTGCCACCGAACATCGTCACGCACTGTTCGAAGAAACCGAACGCGCTCTCACAGAAGACGACGCTGTAGCAAGGGTACTCGCGATAGATCATCTTCCCGCCGTTGTCGCCGGTCTGTTCGTACGCCGCCTCACCGAAGTCCTGGAAGCGGTCATGGAGCTTGACCGAGTTTCGGAAGAACTCGTGAATCGTCATCGCATTGACCATCGAGGTGACGTTCATCTTCGCGGAGTAACGGCCGAACTCCTTGAGCACGTCGGGCGTCTCCGCTCCGAAGCGCGCGACAAACGCGTTGTCGACGGCAATGAGGTCGCTGAACTCATACCAGTCAGACGCGAGGATGCCGCGCAGAAGCTTCCCCCGAGTGGGCTCGGGGAGCGACTCGACGATCGTGCGGCGGTCGATCTCGGGATGCACGTCCTTCAGCCAATCGAATCGGGAACGGATCATGCTTCCCTTGATCCTTCCGCCATCGAGCTTCTCTTTGCTTCCGGTTCGCAGCATCGGAACCTCACCTTTCAGGGACCTGGGGAGCGCTGATTGTACTTCGACCCGCGCCCGCAGGTGTCGAGGAATCGACCGCGCTGCGAGCGACTTCCTCAGGTGCTACGTACAGCTCCCCGGAAATTGGTGGCCACGAATTTCCGGGGAGCTGTACTAAGCTGTTCGCCGGAACTGCGAAGAGATGGCTCCACCGGACAACACTTCGAGGCGTGCGACCAACAGGCTCACGTTCAAGATGCCACGCCCGGCACGCTTTGCGACGTTTGAGGTCGTGCTGGTCGACCTGAGCCTGAAGGGCGCCGGGATCCAACATCCGAACCAGATCCCACCCGGAACGCGCAGCACGCTTCGTTTCCGTCTCGAGCGCGAGTTTCATGAGCTCACGTGCGAGATCCGGCGTTCGAAGCTCCAGCTCGTGCGCCAGGGAGCGAAAACGCTTCAGATCTACCGCTCCGGGCTCCAGTTCGTTGGACTCGAGGGGCAGACCGACACGATCAAGGAGGCGCTTCGCAAGCGTGTGCAGCGCGCGATCGCGCGACAGCAGGCCGACGCGTTCTCGAACGCCGAAGCGATGAACGGGATCGACGAGTCGAGCGGAGCCCTCTCGCTCGCCGCGCTCGCGAGCTGGATGGAGACGCGTCCCTATGTCCGCTGCGTGCTCGAGCGAAGCGGACGATGGAAGAACGACAAGGTCGACTCACCCGATCAGCCTGCAAACGGATTCACGGTCTCCGCCGACGAAGGAGACAAGGAGATCGAACTGCTGCGCCGCGCCTTCGAAAAAGCGAACGAGGAGCAGCGCCGCCTCATCCGGGTCTTCGCCCAGATTACGCTCGCCGAACCCTCCGACGAGCCGCGCGGACGATACGAGCCGTAAGGCAGGTTTGAGGTCAAACCTTCGTTACTGCGGCCTCACCCCGACGTATGATCCTGCGATGTTGATCGTGTTCCAGAACTCCCCGCTCTCGATCGCGAACGACTTCGTGAACATCGCTTCCGCGCCGGTTCGGTCGCCTTCGAGGTTGTAGTAGCCGCCGATCTCGGCCAGCCAGGGGGCGTCCTTCGGTGAAGCTTCGAGCGCTTTGTCGAATGCGCCCTTCGCCTTGTCCCATTCCCGCGCCTCGTAGTAGACCCGCCCGATGCGAAGCCAGTCGCTTCCCTCGGGCTTCTTCGCAGTCACCGCGTCGAAGATCGCCTGTCCCTCGGCCTTCCGGCCCGCGAGGTAATGAACGCGGCCGAGCGCAATTCTCTCCCACGAGCCCTTGCCGGCCTGCTCCGTCGCGATGACGAGCAGAGCGTCGGAGGCTTCCTTGGGGCTCTTTCCCGTGAAGACGGAGGAGTCGAGCCCCTTCTTCGCCGCAAAAGCGCCGGCACTTACGCCGACGAGGAACACCAACACGAATGCATAGACACGTTTCATCGTCAATCCTCCGTAAAGCGCCAATCGTAACTCGACCGATCGGACTGCTGCGCAACAATGTCGAGACCATCGGCGTCGAGCGAATGACTCCTGGACGTCTCCAGAACTCCGACGCGATCCGCTACCATTGCGCCGATGGAGAACGATGGAGTGCGACGCACCGCGACGTTGGTCCTCGTGGTGCTCTGGATCGTGCTCTTCGTTCTCTCGCTCGGGTTGCGCACTGCGAACTCGCGGGCCGCGATCCATGACGGCCTACCGGTTCTGTCGCCTAACGACGATCTTTACCACGCGAAGCGGATCCTCCATTCCATCGACCACTACCCTTCACTTCTTCGATTCGATCCCGACCGGAACGTGACGGGCGCCTGGTGTCCATGGCCTCCGCTGTGGGACTTCTCGATTGCGAGTCTGCTCCGCGCGCTCGGATTCACGGGTATCGACGCGCTCGCGGTTGCGATCTGGGTCGCACCGCTGCTCGGCGCAATCTTTGCGGCGACACTCGGCGTGGCGATCGCATGGAGAATGGGAGTGCCCGCCGGGTTGGTCGCGGGGCTGGGGGTCGCGGTTCCCATGCCGCTGATCTTCGTTTCACAGCTCGCGCGGCTCGATCACCATGTGGCCGAGGGACCGTTGATGGTGGCGATCGCGGCGACGGTTGCGTGGATCGCCGGCGACGACAGCGGCCGGATTCGCCCGGGACGCGCGCTCGTGCTGGCCATCGCGCTCACGTCAGCGCTCTTCGTACAGACCGCGTTGCTTCTCGGCTGCGGCATCGCCTTTGGCGCGTTGCTGCTTCTCGCGCCTTGTCGCGCGCGACTGGTCGAAGGGGCGATTGGGTTCGCGGTGTCGGCGCTTGCCATTGGCGCTTACAGGCTCACGCTGCCCGCCGATTATCCGGAGAGCGCTTGGTTCCTCGGCGTGCCACATGC
>JACPDH010000005.1 GCA_016184115.1 Acidobacteriota bacterium
CGATTTCGCAATCTTGCCGCTTGCGGCTCTCGGCAGCTACACGACCCGAGACGGCATCCATTGGACGCATCGGAGTATGCAGGAATCGGCTTACTCCACCTCACGTTGCTAGGAAGACTCGGGAAGGAAATCACCCTTGGGCACTCCAGATGTGACTCGGACTCCGGCGGAAGACACTCCGGCGAAACCGTACGAAAAGCCCTGCATCGAATGGGAGCAGGAGCTCGACGTTCGAACGCTGTCGATTGCCTGCGGGAAACTCGACCCCATTGGGATTCCCTCGTGCGGCAGTGGCGTCGGAAGCTGAGGCATACGTCAATGCCGTGGACGATCACGAAGCATGTCGCGTGGCAGCGCATCGGCGAGACCGCAGTGGTCGTCGACCTTCAATCTGGAACGAGTCTCGGCCTGAATCCATCCGGGTCGCTGATCTGGACGCTCCTCCCCGACCATACGCTGCCTGAGATCGTCGCGGAGCTCGAGCGAGAATTCCAGGTCGACGAGGAGACGGCGACCACGGACGCACGAGCCTTCATCGCGATGCTCGAGGAGCGACGGCTGGCGACTCCGGCGCCGGTGCCATGATCACGACACCGAGCTCGAACGACGCCGCCGCAAGGCTGAGCCAGCCGCTCGCCGCGTACCTCGAGCTCACCTACGCCTGCAATTGGCGATGCACCTTCTGCTACAACCCTCGCCACTCCGACCGGAAACGGCTCGAGACGGAAGAGTGGATGGAGGTTCTCAACGACCTACGCTCGCTCGGGACGCTGTCGCTGACTCTTACGGGGGGCGAGCCGATGCTCCACCCAGGAGCGCTCGAGCTCGCCCGCAGGGCGCGCGAGCTGCACTTCGTCGTTAGGCTCTTCACGAATGGCAGCCTGATTGACGCACGAGCCGCGCGATTCCTCAAAGACGAGGCGATCTCGGTGGAAATGAGCCTCCACGGCGCGACCGCCGAGGTTCACGACGGCGCGACCGCCCGGCAGGGATCCTTCGTCAGCCTCGCCCGCGCGGTGAAAACTCTCGCGGCCGAAGGCGTTCCGATGGCGATCAAAACACCGGTCACCCGGCTCAATGAGCGCGAGCTCGACGCCATGATCGCTCTCGTCCAGGAGTGGGGCGTGCCTCATCGGCTCGACCCTACGATCACCCCACGCGACAACGGCGACCTCTCCCCGCTCGACCTCACCGCCGCGCTCGAGACACGGCGAAGGCTGGCGCGGATGGAAGTGGAGACCGGCTCCGCAACTGCTCCGGTGAAGCGCGCGCAGGGAGGCACGAACTGCGGGCTCGGGCGCACGAGCCTCGCGATCGACCCCGAGGGAAACGTGTTTCCTTGCATGCAGTGGCGACATCGCGCGCTCGGAAACGTGCGCCAGACGAGACTGCTCGAACTTTGGCCCAACTCGTCGATACGACGCGAGGCTGCGAAAGTCGCCATCGACGCCAACGACACGATGCTGGCGCTCGGAGGGGCCGCCTCCGAGTACTCGTTCTGCCCCGCTCTCGCCTACCAGGAGACCGGCAGCGCTCTGACGCCTGACGAGGCGTTCCTGCAGAGAGCGGCACTGGCCGCGGAGGCGCGAAAGGCCGTAAAGGTAAGCGACGTCGCGTGAGCGCGCTTTCTCTCCTCACATTCCGCGTCACTCCGGACGAGTGTCTGTCCGGCAGAGAGCGGGACCTGCTCGCACGCCTAACGAGCGGCGAAGGCGGCATGGCGTTCGGCCTCGAGCTCCTCGCGACGCCCCCTTTCTCCATCGACGATCCTCCCCACGTCGGCGAACCCGCCAGGATCGACTGCTCCGGCCGCCGCGTTCGAATGACCCACGCCGGCTTCGCCGCTGAGGTCGACCCGTTCGACCGTCGCATCTGGCTTCATCGCGCTGATCCCGACGACACCTTCCCGCTTCAGGCCACTCTTCGCACGACTCTCGCCAGCGTCCTTCCGCTCCTCGGCGGGGTCACCGTACATTGCGCGGGCGTCGTCATCGACGGAAGCGGCCATCTCTTCTACGGCCAGTCCGGCGCGGGGAAGTCGACGCTCGCCGGTCGATCGCCGTATCCCATTCTCTCCGACGAAATGGTCGCGCTCTTCGAGCGAGATGGTGAGCTCGTCGTGAGCGCGACCGGATTCTGGGGAACGCTCGATCGCGACGACGCGCCTCGCGGAAGCTTCCCCCTCGCTTCATTGACACGCATCCGCAAGGGAGATTCGCTGCGGATCGATCGGCAGCAAACGCCGCAGTCGTTTCTCGAAGCGCTCCTCGTTCCCGCCATCCCTGAGCTCTGGTCGGCCGCGCTCTCCGTCGCATGGAATGTCCTTGCGAAAACCCCGCATTACGAGCTCACCTGGTCGCTCGCCTCGGATCCATGGAAGCGGCTCCACGAGATGTTCGCGGTCGACTCATCGGAATCGAAAGAATGAGCAGCGAGGAACGACCGGTCTCCGAGCGCTCGGCAATCGAATCGGTGTACGACATCGCCGCGCCAGGCTTTGACGATCGATTCGCTGCCGCGCGCGAGACCGTGTCGCGCTTTCACATCATCGACGACGTCCAGAGGAGGGCAGCGCAAGGCGCGCGCTCCGTACTCGAGCTGGGAGTCGGCACGGCGCGGCTTCTCGGCACCATCGAGGCTCCACTGCGCGCCGGCATCGACATCTCGTTGCCGATGCTCATCAAGGCGCGACAGAAGGTGCGCAACGTCGTTAGAGGAGACGCACACAACTTGCCGTTTGCCGACGGATCGTTCGACGCCATCCTCGCCGGCAACGCCGTGTTTCGCTACCTCGATTACGATCACGCGTTTCGTGAGGCGGCTCGAGTCCTCCGCGTCGGCGGACGCCTATGCCTGCACCAGTACGCTCAATGGACGCTCTCGCCAAGGTCGCTGTTCCGGTCCCGGACGGGAGACGGGCGTCACGTTTCCGAGCCGGACGAGCTTCGTCGACCGGCGCGCCGTTATGGCCTCACAGAGATCGACGCCTACTTCTGGCGCAACTTGCCGTTCGCGCCGTACGCGCTTCGAGTGCCGTCGCTCCTCCGCCTCTGGTCGCACTTGACCCTCGTGTTCGAGAAGCGCCTAACCGAGACGACGGTGACGTGAGACCATGCGCGGGTCTCTACTTTTCCTTCATCGTCCAGACCCGGTCCCATTCCGCTCCCGGGGGATTCGCGAGGTAATACGACGCGCGCTCCTTGTACACCCGCGACGGGCCGTCTCCAGGATGCGCGCGAAGCGCGGCATCGAATCGCTGGATCGATTCCGTCCAGCGCTGCTGCCGATAGAGCGAGAGCCCCGACTCGTAGTAGTCGAGCGCGTCCGTCATGTTAGGGAACGACGTCGCGTCGTGGTGCCCTAACGCCTCGTAGACCGCTACGGGCCGGTCTTTCCCCTTCACCCTCATCAGGTCGAGCTCGCGCACCGGCGGCGGCGTCTTCATCGCCCCGAGCGTGAACTCGCTCATCAGCACCTTCACGCCGTAGAGCTTCGTCGCTCCTTCGAGTCGCGACGCCAGGTTCACGCTGTCGCCGATTGCCGTGTACTCCATTCGCTTCGGCGAGCCGATGTTGCCGACGATCGCGTCACCCGTCGAGATTCCGATGCCGATGTCGACCGGCGCCTTGCCAATCTGCGCGCGTCTCGCATTGAGCTCCCGCAGCACCACGATCATCTCGTTCGCCGTCGCCACCGCATTCTCGGCATCGCGCTCCTTCTCGAACGGGGCGCCGTAGAGCGCCATGATCGCGTCGCCGATGTACTTGTCGAGGATCCCGCCGTTCCGGAAGATCACTTCGACCATCTGTTCGAAATACTCGTTGAGCATCGACACGGTCTCGCGCGCCCCGAGAGCTTCGGCGACACTCGTGAAGTTGCGCACGTCGGAAAAGAGAATCGAGATCTGCTGCGACTTCCCACCGAGGACCGCCTCGCCTTCCTGCAGCAGCTGCTCGGCGACTTCCTTCGACATGTAGCGCGACATCGTCGTCCGGATACGCTTCTCGCTCGTGATGTCCTCGAGAATCAGCAGCGAACCGAGACTGTCTCCCTTGGCGTCGCGAAGCGGTACCGTCGTCAGATTGACCGATGCGCTCGAACCGTCGCGCAGCCGGACGTCGGCATCGAGGTTGATGTCGGTGGCCCCCCCCTGCTCGACGCGCGTGATACTCCGCGTGATCCACTCGTTCGCCGCGCCCAGGAGATCGTCGGCGCGCCGTCCGACGATTCGCTCCTGCGCCGTCTTCAGGATTCTGAGCGCGGGGTCGTTCGCCGTCGCCACACGTCGCTCGTTGTCGAGCGAGATCATTCCATTCGATGTCGAGCGGAGAATGCTCTCGTTGTAATTCTGGATCCGCATCACGTCTTCGAAGAGCCGCGCGTTCTCCAGTGCAACCGCGATCTGTGCGGTGAACGCACGGAGGCGCGTCTCGTCCTTCGACGTGAAGCCCCCGATCTCTTTGTTCAGGACTTGCGTCACACCGATGCACTGACCGTCCTTCGCAAAGATCGGCATCGCGAGGATGCTTCGCGTCTTGTAGCCGGTCCTGACATCGATCTCCTTGTTGAAGCGCGGGTCGTTCTGCGGATCGGTGATGTTCGCCGGCTTCCCCGTGCGAAACACCGATCCCGCGACGCCTTGTGAGGCCGGAATCCGAATTTCCCGCCTCCCTCCCGGCATCGGCGTCTCGGAGCTCGATCGCGGGATCGGAATCTCCTTCGTATTCAGCCCCTCGGCGAAACGCGAAAAGAGCTCGTCGGTCTTCTTGTCGTAAAGGAACAGCGTCGAACGGTCGGCGTCGAGCAGGCCGGTCGTCGCACGCATGATCCGCTCGAGCAGCACGTCGAGCTGCAGTTCGCCCATGAGCGACTGGCTCATCTCCAGGATGCCCACTTCCTCCCGGAGCTCGTCGACCATGAGGTTGAAGCCGCGGAACAGCTCCGCGTACTCGTCGGTCGACACGATCTCGAGCCTTACGTCGAGTTTGCCATGCTCGACCTTCGACATTGCGTCGATCAGCTTCTTCGCCGAACGCGACACCTCCTGCGCCGTCAGCGCCGACATGATCATCGCGCCGATGGCGCATGTAGCGACCACGGCGAGAACCCAGAGCCGAAGGCCGAGCTTCTGCTCGGCCGATGCGTGCGCGCCGATCTCGACCAGCATGAGATCGACCTTGAAGATCACTGAACCGGCGAGGAAGACGAGCGGGAGCGCACTGACGAAGATCGCGAGATAGAGCAGCTTGTTGCGAAGACTCGTCGAGAGGAGAGATCGGCGATCTTCTTCCCGCAGATCGGGAACGAGCGCCGAAAGACGCTCGATCACCGGCTGCATGTCGCGCGATACCGAGAAAAACTCGAAGATCGCGTGCGTCGGTGATGCAAAGAAAAGGACGATCGTAAGGAAGGTGAAGACCTGCCAGCTCGCAAAGCCGGTGTCGAAGATCCGGTTCTCGAGCACGAGCAGAAGGCTCACGGCGATCGCCGCCAGCGGGCCGTGCACCGCCGTGACGCGAACCGCGGAGAGAAACGGCAGGTTGAGCGCGCGAGCCTTGGCGTGCGACGCTTCTCGCTCGCCAGGCACCTCGCCTCGATCGAGCATGCGCATCACGCGCAGCACCGGCGCCAGATGGCGGTTGATCAGCCAGATGTCGGGGCCGATGAAGACCATCATGGCGAAGGGCGTTGCCGACAGGAGGTAAAACCACTGGCGTCCGGTGAAGCCGAGCCCAAGGTAGACGAGGAAGAGAACGAGGACGACGGCAATCACCGCTCCTTGCGCGTAGAACCACATCAGTCGGCGGCGAAGCGCGCGAGCAGTGTCAGACCGCTGCGGGCTCGCAGCGGTCCGCGGCGGCGAAGCGTCGGACATGTGCCGTCAGAATATCGCAGGCGGCGGAAGCGCGCCAGACGGAAGGGTTTGCGGGCATTCCTCTTCGGATTTTGAATTTCGAAATCAGGAATGACAGCGTTTTGAGCGACAATCTCTCCCGCATGGACACGACTGCCATCATTGCGATCACCGTCGCGCTCGGCGCCGCCGCGGCCATCATCGTCCTCAACGAGACGAAAGGGCTTCTCAGCCACGACCGCTTCCCCTCGAGGGGCCACCGCTTCGCCGCCTACGTGTTGCTGACGGGTCTCCTCGTCTTCGTCACCGGCCTCGTGGCGATGGCCTCGCGCAAACCGGCCACATCGAGCGAGCTCGCAACGATGCCCTTCTGGTCGCTCTTCACGATGCACTTCATCCTCGTCGTCTTCCTCGTCTGCTGGTGGCTCGTTTCGGGAAGGCCGGCGCTTGGATCGTTCTTCAACGTCCGAAACGAGCAGGTGGGAGTTGAAGCGCTCGCCGGCGTCGCCATCGGCCTCGGCGGCTGGATTCTCACCGTCACGGTCGCACTCGTAATCGGATTGGCCGTCCAGGCCTTTGGAAACCTCGATGAGCCGATGCACCCGCCCGCGGCGATCTCCTGGATGGCGGCGCTCCCGTGGTTCAAGAAGCTGGCGATCGTATTCTCGGCGATGACCTTCGAAGAGCTCTTCTTCCGCGGCTGGCTGCAAAAGAGGGTTGGCCTGCTGCCGTCGACGCTTCTCTTCGTGATCGCGCACGCCGGCTTCGGCGAGCCGATGATGTTCGTCGGAATCACTGTCGTCTCGCTCGTCATCGGGTACGTCTTCTACCGGACGAAGAGCCTTCTCCCGTGCATCATCGCGCACGGCGTCTTCGACGCAGTCCAGCTCTTCATCGTGATTCCGGTCGCGCTGCAGCTTCTCCCCGAGGCGTTGTAGGCGCAGGAGCCGGAGTCGTAACTCCGGCCCTCACCCGGGAACGCGCCTCAGAGGATTGAATTCTCGAGCTAGCCCCAATGGCCTGAACTTAAGAGGAAGAGGCTGAAGTTAGAACGATGAACGATGAAGTTTGAACCCAGAAAAGGGGCCCGGGCGGGGATTTCAGGGTTCAACATTCATCGTTCTACGTTCTAATTTCGAGACTTTCGTCTCTAAGTTCAGGCCATGGGAGCTAACCCCGGTGAGTCAACGAATCACGGCAGTGTGAAATGGCCCGCCCCCCTCGCGGGAAGCGGGCCATGAATGAAGGCGTCGTCAGCTCACGACGTGCAGCTCGCGTTTACGGACACGTCGCAAACGCGTCGGTGTCGGTGACGGCCGGCGCCGGCGGTCCCGGATAGTTGAAGTAGATGTTCTGCTTTCCCGCCTTAACGTCGAGGACTTCCATTCGGTAGAAGACATTCGTCGTCGCCGCGGAGAAGAGCCAGTAGCGGTCGTTGAGCCCGCAACCGTTGAGCGACTTCACGAGAATCTCCCAGTTGTCGGGTCCAAAAAACTGGAAGAGCCCGGAGCCATCGTTGGCAGCGCCCGCTACCTTGGCTTGATCGTTCGTCAGCGTTCCAGCTGGATCGGTGCGCCACCTCGCGGAAATCGAGAAGCGGTCGAGCAGGCACAGTGACGTTGCCGTGTTGCTGCCGCAGTTGAGGGTGACTGGGAACGTGAGGAACCCGACGTTCGTGCCCGTCGTCGAGCCGTCGTAGGGCCCGACCACATCGTTCGCGTTGCCGTTCAACCCCCACACCGCGACCAGTCCGCTCTCAGCCCCGGTGATCTCGCGCCCGAGATTCGCACGAAGCTGCGCTTCGGAGCGCGCGACGTTCCAGAGGCGCACTTCGTCGATTGCTCCCGTTGGTGTAAAGGCCCAGGCGTCGTCGCTGCCGATCTTCATCGGGGCGCCGCTCGTCGAGAGTGGCCCCGTCTCATCGAACTGCGCCGCAAGCTCGCCGTTGATGTAATGGAGTCGCTTCGTGCCGTTGAACACCACGGCGATGTGTGTCCAGCGTCCGACTTCGATTTGGCCGCCATTCCTCGCCGAACCGCCACCCTTCAGATACGAGCGGAGCGTTGGCTTCCCGCCGACCGTGCAGAGGCCGATCCACCACGCCTGCTGAAAGTTCTTGCCTGCGATGCTGCGACAGTCTTCACCCGCCGGGTTGTTGGAGATCGACACCCACGCTTCGAATGTGTAGGCCGCGGTCGGATTGAGCGCCGGGCTCGCCGGAATCGTGACATGCCCCGTCGAAGGGTTCCCTCCCTGCGTCAGCCACGCACCGAACGGCTGCGCGCTCGCGCCTCCGGCGACGAAGAGCGTGGAGATTGTTAGGATGGCTGCGAAGAGCCATCGGCTGAACGCGGGCGTACGGCTGGTTTGATCCAAAGACATATGTCTCCTCCCTGGTAGTTACGACGGCACCCACAGCCGTGCATCGACACGCGCTTTGCGGCTCCGTCGTGATGCCTGTTGTTCAGAATCGGCTGGTAGAACCAACATCATCTGAAAGAGAATCCAACCTCGCCGCTGGACGACGAGATTCACCGCGACCGATCGATGGCATGAGCCTCACCGCCATCACCGCATCATGAGGACGCACTCCGCACGACGACGCGGCGAGGAGCTCAGACGGACGACGGCCGCGTGAGGCTGCAGTTCCGCATGGACCGGAACATTCGCACCCTCCGTTGGCCGCTCCACAGCGGAGTGACGGGTCGTACCTGCCATCAAACTCGATGAGGTCAATATGGGACGTGCAACGGGACCGATCTGTGAGCGCGGTCACGAACGCGGCTTGACGACCGCTTCGCGGGGCTCGTGAGGGTAGTGTGGTGGAGGAGTTGATCCCTTGCCCCATCGCCGATTGTGACGAACGGGCCTTGCAAGGTGACGGCGCGCGATCTCGCGAGAACGAGATCGACGCGAGTCCCTCGTTCCATCTGCCCGCTCCTCGTCTCGCACTACGCGTTAGGGTCGGTGGTCACCGGTGGAATGCTCAACGGCACGGCGGTTCCGGGCGTCACGTAGAAATAGGCCTCACCCGCGAGGCTCTCGAACATGAGAACGCCGTTCCGATCGGTCGTCGCGCGAATCGTGCGGAGCGTCTGTCCTTGCGCAGTCGTCACCGAGACGAGGTAGTCGTTCAGAGGCACAAGGTCGTGCACGAGGTGACTGCGCGCTCCCGCAGACGGAAGCAGGTACTGAACGTCTCCGGCAAACACTCGGTCGTACGCTGCAAAGAGGAGCGCCCAGGTCCTCCCGCCCGCTGCGACCTCCACGCCCTGGACGTTGCGGTCGACCGATTTCATCGCCTTGCCGGCCGTCATCGCACCAACGGAGTCACTCGTCGCCTGGAAAACGTGCAGGAACAGACTCGACGAAGTCCCCGAAGTCGCCTCCTGGAAGTTGCTCGACGTCAGGCCGTTTCCACCGGCCAGCGGGCTGACGACGGGAGTGGCACTGCTCAACAGCGACTGCATGAAGAGTTTGCTCTGTCCGACGGTCGTCGACCGGAAGGCACCTTGACTGATCAGCGTACCACCGAAGTTCGCGTTGAACGTCTTCCTGATTTGAGGATGGGCGACCTGAATCTGATCGAACACCACGAATGTGTTAGGCCTGAGATAGACGATCGAGCGGAGCGCGCGAGACACGGAGTTGCGTTCGCCGTCGTTGTTTACGTAGGCATGCGCGAAGTCCGCCTGAACGTACGCGTGACTCCCCTCGTCGCCATGTCGCGTCAACTGAGCTTCGCGTCCCCACCAGCCCTGGCTCGGCGGATAGACGAGCACGGGGTCGTAGCCGGCGATGTTCCTGTCGTCGATGAGGAAACTGTTGTGGTAGAGCGTCTCGGTGTAGTCGTACCCGCCGGCATCCTTGAGCAGATAGTCGCTGCCTCGATGGATCGTGAAGTGACCGGCGTCTCGATGCTGATGGACGACGGTTCCCGTGTCGTTCGATGTCAGCGCCATCCAGACTGCATTCGCCCCCCAATCGGAACGAGCGTAGAAGGGGCTCCCCTGCGCGAAATACGACAGAGGGAACGAGGCGCGGTAGTCGGTGACCGTACCGCTCGACACCGGAACCTCCCCCGCTTCTTCGACGAGCTTTCTCGCGAACGGCGCGTCAGCGTGCTCCTCCTGGTACTTCAGGAATCCCTGCATTCCCGTGATCAGCGGCGACGCCGGCAGTTCGTCCCAGTCTCCGCCGTCGTAGAAACTCTGGAGGTCGGGTTTTGTTGCATGGATCGTCGCCGGCACGACGTTCGTCGTCCAGTCGAGTGGCGACGCCAGATCGAGCCCGGTGATGCGGTGATAGAGCGACAGGAACTCCAGAATGTCGTTCGTCGTGCCGTTGGCATACTGCCCTTGCGGGCCATATCCGCCTGGCAGGTACTTCACCACTCCTTCGATCATCTGTGCCAGCAGCGTATTGGCCTGCGACTTGAGTTGCAACGCGAGCGGATTGTCGCCGTCGGTCGCGTAGGCCGTCGCAAGCGTTCCCCCGAGGAGTCCTCGGATGAAGTAGTTGCCGACGTTGCCCCCCGTTCCCTCGTTCTCGTAGCAGTAATTCAGACACCAGTCGACCTGCCTGTTCATGACACCGTAGAGCTCCGCCTTGATGGACGGAGTGAGCAGCAGGGAATCGAGCAGCGCATCATAGGCGGTAGCGAGCCCGGGATTGAATGTCCGCATCGGATAACCGGGGCCGTCGGGCTGAACACCATTGACGCCGCCGAGCCCATTACCAGTTTGCTGATAGGCGCTCCCGAGGTACGAGACCATGACCGCCTGGCCGGCCGCCGGAGGCACGGCGAACGTGATCGTGAGGTTTGCCGCGTTGACCGTGAAGCCGGAGGCCACGGTCGTAGCCGCTCCGTCAGCCACAGTCACGAAGTAGGTGGAACCGTTTGCAGGCTTGTTCGCACCCGGCCAGGCGAGACGCCACACCTCGTATCCATCCCGATAGCGGAGGACGTAGTCCGATGCCGCGAAGGCTGGTGGCCCGCCGGCGGTCGACGACACCTTCATGACCGGCGCGAACGTCTCGAGCGCGTCGCTCCCCTCGCTGGAGCGCGTGAGCTCAATGGCGCGCGTGGCGACGAGACGCACCGTGACCTGGGCTGCATTCATCGGAGTGAACGGAAGCGTCCATGTCGTCTTCGACCCGTCCGTTAGGCCGAGCGGCTGATCGGAACCGCTCGGCGTTCCGAAGTTGTGATGCCGCGCGAGGACGATCGCCAGCGCAAGCGTCTTCTTCGCGTAGAGCTCCGCATTCGCGGTGTCACCTTGCATCTTCGCGACCTGGTAACAGGTTCCGTACGAGATCGCGGCGTCGTGCCACCCCCAGCCCGCGTAGTCGGGATTGATGATGGCGGTCAAGTTCGAGTCGCAGAACTGCTTCTTCGCGTCCCACGCGGCTCCGCCGGCGGCGAGTGACGCGAGCTCGTCGGACGGAAGCAGCACTGGATGGCTTGCCGCCGTGGCGGCCGGCATGTCGGGAAGAGTCGTCGCGGACGCCACCGCCGCCGGCGACAGCCGTCCACTGCCGTCGACGGCGACGACGGAGTAGACGTACGTCGTGTCGGGCGTCCGGCCGCTGTCTTCGAATCGGAGGGCGTCGGTCACCGTCGCAATCTGCAAGCCGTCGCGGAACACGCGATAGCCCGCGATCATCCCCTCGGGTTGTCCGGAGACTTTCGGGCTCGCCGACGGCGACCACTTGAGAAACACCGCCGTGGGCGAGATTCCCGCGGCGTAGAGGTTCTGCACGGGCGTCGGATTGAGGCGTGATGCCCCGCCGGGAAAGACAACTGCAGCGCGAAGCTCGCGAACGTGCGCGGCCTTCACCCGAGTACTCCCGGGAGTGATCGTCGGATCGGTGTAGGACTGAGGAGAGAGACCGAGGGAGATGCGTGCCTCACCGATCGAGGTGCGAAGCTCGTTGAGATGAACTGCTCGGACGCGCCCTCCCACGAGTGATGGATCGGTGAAGCTGAATGGAGGGAGCCCGGCCGCGGCTCGCAATTCCTGCGTGGCCGCGCGGATCTCGAGAACGTCGGCGGCACGGATGACCGCGCCCGGCTCGACACCTCCCGTGTAGACGATCGCTGGTGCGACCGGTGGCGCCGTTCGTTGCGACGCGGGCGATTCGATCGGCGCCAGAGCAGCGATCGAGCGCTCCGCACGATCGAAGGTACCCCCGCCGCTACGTGTGTGCGCTCCGCCCTTCGAGCATGAATCCGGCGCGGCGCAGGGCTGAGGATCGGCCTCGTGGGTCAACGTCGTCGAACAGCGACGCACCGTATCGGGACGAGACGTCGGTGAGGCCGGATATTCAAGTCTCGACGCGCAAAGCCGCCGCTCTGTTCCGTCGCTCCAGCAGGCAGTCCATCTCGTACAGGTCCACGGATCCTCGGTGCTCGAGACGCGCGCAGCATTGGAGGCGCGTTCGCGCGACTCGCGACCTGGTGGCATCTCCGTGTCGGCAACCGCGAGGCAACTGATGGCGATCGAGAGAGCGAACATCACGATACGTCGGCTCGCACCACACGGTAGACGTGCAGCCTGCTTCGTCTGACTTCGTTCGTCCTCGGCTCGGTCGCCACGGATAACGGATGGTGACCCCACTGCAAGGGCCATCTGCGGTCGCATCGATCGATCGTCCTCTCTCACGTTCGTCACGCGATCTGGCCGATCGATCGCAGCACGCCCGCAGAAATCTCGAACAGTGAGTGCGCGATCTTACTCCGAGGACTGGCGCGGGACCAAGAACGGGGTTGCGGTTCACGCATCAGTTGTTCGCGTTCGACGACGAACTCGAGGGCTCCGCCTTGTCAGTTCGCGACGTTAATTCGATCGCCCACCCCGAGACGGCTGCCAAGCTTCGAGCGCCCTTGAATCGCCGGTTGCGGTATGACGGCGATCTAGCGACCGACGTGACAGGCGATCCTAACGAGGACACGAGCCTTCGCGAAGCGCTCCTCGGCGAGTTCGAAGCCGAACGAGACTGATCGGCCAGCGTCCGCTCTCTCCTCTGCACGGAGCAATTCGCAAAAACGCCCGCGACCACGTGCTCGTATCCTTGCGCCAGCCCGCGCTCGTACACGTTCCAGCGTGATTGGCGTCACGTCCGTTTCCGTTCCGTCCGAGCTACAAACTCGCGCCCGCGGCACCTCGCCGCGTCCCTCCGACCGTTTACCACCGAGGCTCCCTGACGCGATGTTGCTGTTCGATCTCTGCCTTTGCCTCGCGGGCGATCTCGTCCGCATGACTCGACTTCTTCTGCAGTCTCGTGCCGAGCTGCAAGCGCGGCTGCTCGTATCCGAGAAACAGCTCGGCATGTTTCGCGAGCGCAAGTGTCGCCCGCGACGGGCGACGACACGAGAGAAGATCGCACTCGTTCTCCTCGCGCGGCTCCACAACTGGAAGGATTCGATCGTGATCGTCAAGCCGCGGACGTTCCTCGGGTGGATGCGCGCGTTGACGGTGAGGAACTGGCTGCGCATCTGCCGCGAATCGAGACGCCGTCCGGGACGGCCGAGACTCGAGCCAGAGGCGCGCGAGTTGATCGCGAGACTCGCCGCGGAAAATCCAACGTGGAGCGCGGGGAAAATCTCGCGGGAGCTCGAGGCGAAGTTCGGCATGTTCGTCACGACCAACACCGTTCGCAAGTACCTTGGAAGGCCTGGAACCCGAACCGATGGCGACCAGACCTGGCACGCCTTCATGCACAATCATGCGAAGAAGATCGTCGCCATCGACTTCGCCACCGTAACGGCGCCCCGCCTCTTCGGCGGCGTTCGCATCCTTTACGTGCTCGTCGTCCTCCACATCGGCTCGCGCCGCCTCCTCCACCTTGGCGTCACGGAACATCCGACCGCCGAGTGGACCGCGAACCAGCTTCGTGAGGCCATTCCCTGCGACGCCGGCCTGAAGTATCTCATCCACGACAACGACAGCATCTTCTCGAAGGATGTCGATCGCGCCGCCGCGGCGATAGGACTGCGTGCCATTCGCTCACCGTACCACGCTCCCAAAGCCAACGCCTTCTGCGAGCGCGCCATCGGCACCATGCGCCGTGAGTGCCTCGACTGGATCATCGCGCTCGGCGAGCGTCATCTCCGCGCGGTCGTGCGTGAGTGGAAGGACCACTACAACCATGCCCGCCCCCACATGGCGTTAGGCCCAGGCATCCCCGACCCACCCGAGCGCCTCCCCGCCGCCCCATCGCCTCACCCGCACCGCCTCCCGGAAGGAGCACGCGTGCGCTCGAAGCCCATTCTCGGCGGCCTCCACCACGAGTACTGGCTCGACACCTTCGCCGCCTGACAACCGTCACCACGCCAGGCGCATCACTCCGTCCGGCCTGACGGCGGCACGAGTGCGCCTATGCGCGACCTCGACCCCGCGACCGCCGAAAACTCTGGCGCCCGATCACCCTCCCGCGCCCGTTTCACCGCATTTTGACACCCGCCCTCGCCGCCAACGAGTCCTCTCGTCCCCTCATCAACCTGTCGAGCATTCCAGAATCGCGCGCACTCGGTTTTTCACAACCACAGCCTAAGAGCGAGCTGACCCGCGTGGACCGCGACGCACTGACCGTTAGGCCATGAGAATTTGAGGCAGCGGTCCACGTCGGGTCGAGCGACCTCTTAGGCGCGATTCGGGCGAGAAGGAAACGGGCGCGAGGACGGGCGGGCGGAGCGATCGCGTTGGAAGCGCCCGAGCGCGGCGCGGCCGTTGCGGCGCGCAGTGTCGCTCACCTTCTCCGCGCGCCCTCGCAACGGACGTGCCGCGCGGTGCGATCGACCTCGGTCTGATGACTTCACTCCGCGGCTCCGATCCCACGAACTCAGATCCCGGCCCCTTCGATCGGCACGGTTAGGCGAAACGCTAATCAGAGAATACCTCCCTAAACTCAAGGCCTTCTCTGCGAAGATCCTTGAAACAGCGCGCGCCCTCTTCAGTTGTGAAGAGAGATACGTATGGGAGTTGCGGTAGCCTAAACAGTGAGACGCCTCGGAGCCGGGTGGTATCGAGGAAGTATTTGTCCACCCGAATCACCTTCCCAGCGACCGTCGTGACCCGTGAACGTTTCAGATCCAGACAGTCAACCGTTCGGGTGACGTTAAGCAGCTCGTACTCATACGTATAGCCGTCCTGGTTGGGCGCGCAACTGAGCGGAAGGCGCTCCACGTCGTCCAGACTAAGGCAGCGCACCAGTTCGTCCATTGCCTCCGTTGACACGACGATTGCGCCATACGCAAGGAACGGATAGTCCGTGTCAACATCCCCACGACTTAATTGCTCAACCCTAACTCTCGGCTCTCTCCACGACGCCTGCAGCGACCGTCCGTCAAACATTTGAGGCTTGATCAGGTCGGTCTCCTCGGAGAGCACACTGAATCCTTTTGAGAAGCCGATTTTGTAAACCTTCATCTGCTTACTGCCTCCCCCATCGCTTGCGCGAGATGTCTCGCCTAAGTTGCTGAAGTATGGCAAGTGCTTCGTCCGCAGTTGTTGCGACGCTCAGCGCTTCTTCAACCTCCGAAAAGTAATCGTCCGTGTGGATATGACGGTGCTGAGCGTACGGGATCGAGATCTTGTTCAGAGGATGCTCGACGTCCAATCCGAACCCATCGAGGATGGCTCTAGCTCCTGCCGCCTTGCGGTGGGTCTGGCCAACGATGTGATGAACTTCTGGTGTCTTAAACCAACGCCCGAAATTCAGAGTACTGCCACGCCACCACTCAGACACCGCTCGCGAGCTGTTCTTCCCGTTGTTGATCATTACGCCACGCACTCTGCTGCCAAAGGTCGGAGCGTACGGCGTTGGGACAAACCGTCCAGTGTCGACTGACCGCCATCGGCCGCCGTGGAAGTACGAACCCGACCAGAATCGGCGCCCGGCAGCACCAAATCCTTCTGCAACCCCACGACCAAACGCCGCCGAACCGTAGGCCTGCAGAGCACTCTGGTCGTACACCTCCATGTTGACGGTGCCCGTGATGCCGATATCGATTCCGGATCGGACGAAGGGGTTGTCGAGTTTCTCGATGTACTTGAGGTCCTCGAGATGCTTCAGCTGCTTCAGGTGGCCTAACCCGCCGACCGCCGCGTTGATCGCGAGATTCGACGCAATCGAACGGCCCCAATCGAACTCCTCGCCTTGGGGAGCCAGCGCTGCGTGGAATGCGTAGTCGATGCCAACGTCGACCGCGGTGTTGACTCCGACCCAACCGAGGTACGCGAGGATCGGAACGACCTCGCCCGTGGGATCTGAATTGTTGACGGGGTCGTTCTTCGCGAACGCGTAGAGGTTCGACGAGTCGTGATACCCCATCGGGTCGGGCGTCAGGAAGGTCCCGGTGCTGGGGTCGTACCATCTATTGCGGATTAGATGGCACAGCGCAACTTCACGCGAAGAGGCTCAAACCCGCATGGGTACTGGGGTTTCAGGATTTGACGCGCAGCAGC
>JACPDH010000105.1 GCA_016184115.1 Acidobacteriota bacterium
GCAGGAATCGTCGCACTCGTTGCTGCTTCATTGCTCCTCTGCCTCCCGGCGTTTGCTGTGACTGTCGACCCCGCTCCTGACGTCCGTAGTTTCTCCGGAGTCAGCGAGAAGAACGCCATTCCGGCGCACTTCAAGCTCCACCTCGTCGTGACTGAAGACGAAGCGCAGCTCCGCGCCTGGCTCTCGAAGAAGGAATCGCAGCGTGCGCGTCTCGAGACGCGTCGATTCAAACCCGACCAGCCTGGTAAGGCGGCGCTCGTGTTGACGGGCTATGACGTTCCGGGCTTCGATCCCGTCGACCTTCTCGCCGAAGTTCGGCTCTACGCGCCCGACGGCAAATTGATCTACACGCATCCCGACGTCGCGCGAAGCGCATGGGGACAGCCGAAGAAGGGTTACCTCGCCCTGCTGCCTCAGGTCGGCTTCTCGTTCGACGCCGACGATCCGAAGGGTTCGTATCTCTACGAAGCGATCGTCCGCGACCGCGCGACGAACGAAGTCGCGAGAGCGCAGGTCACGATCGAGCTGCAGTAGAGATCCGCGTCGCCTCCGCGAGGAGTTCCCCCCCCTTTGCGCATTGCCGCGCCATCCGCTGGCGCATCGAGCGCGCGCCGCTATAATCCTCGACCGTGAACGGCATCCTCGATCGTTTCGGCCAGCTCTTCCTCACCCTCTTCGAGGATATCGGTCGCTGGTTTCAGATGCTCTTCCGCACCGGCTTCTGGAGCGTGCGTCGCCCATACGAGGTCAACGAGTGGGTGCGCCAGATGGTCCGCGTCGGCGTCGACTCGATTCCAGTCGTCGCCCTAACAGCAATGTTCACCGGCATGGTCATGTCGCTTCAGACCTTCAACGGTTTCCAGCGCGTGCACGCGGAGAATTTCGTCGGAAGCGTCGTCGCGCTCGCGATGCTCCGTGAGCTTTCGCCGGTGCTCGTCGGCCTCATGGTGACTGGCCGCATCGGCTCCGCAATGGCCGCCGAGATCGGCACGATGCGGGTGACCGAACAGATCGACGCGCTCGAGGCGCTCGCGACGAATCCGGTTCACTACCTCTTCGTGCCACGTGTGATCGCGGGCTTGACGATGCTCCCTCTCCTCACCCTCTTCGGCAACGCCCTGGGGGTCTATGGCGGGCGGCTCGTCGCCGTGAACCTGATGCACGCGAATCCGGTGCTCTACGACCAGAACACCTACCAGTTTCTCGAGATCAATGACCTGACGAGCGGGCTCATCAAGGCCGCGGTCTTCGGCACGATCCTCACGGTCACTGGCTGCACGAAAGGCTACTTCACGACCGGCGGCGCCGAGGGAGTCGGCCGGTCGACGACGGAGGCGGTCGTCATGGCGTCACTCATGATCCTGCTCAGCGATTTCTTCCTCACGAAGATGCTCTTCTGATGAACGGCGACTCGAACGAACGCCCGATGATCTCCCTGCGCGACGTCAGCAAGTCGTTCAACGGGAAGAAAGTGCTCGACGGACTCTCGATCGACGTCGCGCGCGGCGAAACCGTCGTGATCGTCGGCGGTTCGGGAACGGGAAAGAGCGTCACGCTCAAGCACATGATCGGCCTCATCCGTCCCGACAGCGGCCACATCATCGTCGCAGGGGAAGACCTCTGCTGCATGTCGACTCTCGATCTCAACCACTTCCGCCAGCGCTTCGGCATGAGTTTTCAGGAAGGAGCCCTCTTCGACTCGATGAACGTCTTCGAGAACATCGCCTTCCCGCTTCGTCGCCACACCGACAAGTCCGAAGACGAGATCCGCACCCGCGTGCACGAATGCCTCGACCTCGTTCACCTCGAGGGAGTCGAGAGTCGGCGGCCTTCGGAGCTCTCGGGAGGCATGCGCCGGCGCGTCGGCTTCGCGCGCGCCATCTCGCTCGAGCCCGAGATCCTTTTATTCGACGAGCCGACGACCGGTCTCGATCCCGTGATCAGCGACATCGTGGCCGGCTTGATCCTCGAGATGGATGACCGCCTGGGCACGACGACCGTCACGATCACTCATGACATGAAGGTCGCCTTCAAGATTGCCGACCGCGTCGCGATGCTCCACGAAGGGCGTGTCATCGAGTCGGGAACACCCGACGAGTTCCGTGCCTCCGCGAACCCGATCGTGCAGCAGTTCATCGAAGGGCGCGCGGAAGGGCCGCTGACGGAGTCCTCAGTCCTCAGTCCTTAGTCCTTAGGACTCAGGACTTAGGACGTAGGACTGGGTACAATGCGAACGGTTCGATCAGTCTCCGAAGTCATCGCGAACGCGAGCGACGCGCTCGCCGCGTTCGGAGACGTCTGGATCGAAGGCGAGGTGTCGAACTTCGTCCGCGCCGCCTCCGGACATCTCTACTTCTCGCTGAAGGACGCGCGCGCCTCGATCTCGGCCGTCATGTTTGCCGGAAGCGCAGCGAGGCTCCGCTTCCGGATCGAGAACGGGCAGAAGCTGATCTGCCGAGGGCGTCTCTCGATCTACGAAGCACGCGGCCAATTCCAGATCAAGCTCGACCATGCGGAGCCGTCGGGGATCGGTGCACTGACGCTCGCCTTCGAGCAGCTCAAGGCGAAGCTCGCCGAGGAAGGGCTCTTCGATCCGCTGCGCAAGAAGCCGCTGCCGATGCTTCCGCAGCGGATCGCTGTCGTTACGAGTCTCCGCGGCGCGGCGATCCGCGACGTACTGAACGTGCTCGGCCGCCGCTTCGAAGGGCTCTCGATTCAGATCTACCCGGTTCATGTGCAGGGCTCCCTTGCCGCGTCCGAGATTGCGCGCGCGGTGAACGACCTGTCGCGATGGAAGCTGCATGACGTGGTGATCGTCTGTCGCGGTGGCGGCTCGCTCGAGGATCTCTGGCCCTTCAACGAAGAAGTGGTCGCGCGCGCGGTGGCGGGCTGCGCCGTTCCAACGATCTCGGGTGTCGGTCACGAGCCCGATTTCACGATTTGCGATTTCGTTGCCGACAAGCGCGCGGCCTCACCGTCGGCGGCCGCGGAGATCGTCGTCCAGGCGAAGGACGAGATCGTCTTCCGCATCGACAGCGCGCGACGACGAATTCGCGAGCAGATGGAGCGGCGCGTCACCTTCTTCCGCTCCGAGCTCCGTCACCTCGTATCGGCCGAAGGCCTCTGGAGCGTTCCACTTCGAGTCGAGCGGACGCGACGGCAGCTCGACTCCAGCCGTCTCGCGCTGCGCCACCTGCTGCTCGACAGCGCGCGGCGCCTGCGCGCGCGTCTCGCGGCGGCCGACGAGCCATTGCTTCGTTTTCCGGCGCGTCTCGCGCTCCCGCAGCGGCGCGCGGTACTCGCCCAATTCGACGCCCGCGCGGCGTCGCTCGTTCGCGCGCGCCTCGACCGTTCCCGCGCGACGCTCGCTGCCGCCGCGGGCCGGCTCGAAGCGGTGTCGCCGCTCTCGGTTCTTTCCCGAGGCTATGCGATCGCGTATTCGCTTCGCGGGCGGAAACGCCCGATCCTCGATGCCTCGTCGGTCGCGCGCGGAGAGGCGATCGAAGTGCAGCTCCGGCACGGCTCGCTCGGCTGTACGGTCGACAGTGTGATCAACGAACCGGGCGACGGCTCGTCCGCCGCACGACGCAACACGACAGAAGCGCCGCCGGCGCGACGGGAGGATGACGATGGCACGCAGCCGCGGTAACGAGTTCGAAGGCGCCTTTCAAAAGCTCGAAGGAATCGTCGCGAAGCTCGAGAACGAAGAGATCTCACTCGACGAGTCACTCAAGCTCTTCGAAGAGGGAGTGACGCTCTCACGCTTCTGCCACGCGAAGCTCGAGGAGATCGAGAAGAAGATCGAGACGATCGTCGCCGATTCGAAGGGAAACCCGAAGACCGCAGCGTTCCGTGACGAAGACGACGAGCCCGCGGACGACGACGACGAGGACGACGACGAGGACGACGACGAGAACGGAAAGATTCCGTTCTAGAAGCAGGTCATAGGTCATAGGTCATAGGTCAAAGCAGGCGGGAAGTCGCATGAATCGGCGTTTGCGTTCCCGTCGCTCCATCGCGCTCCGCCGCTGCCGTTCGCCAAAACCGCTGCCTGCTATGACCTATGACCTTGGACCTCCGTCCCCTGACCTTTGACCTCCGTCCCCAGACCGTTGACCTCCCGTCCGGCCTCCGTGGTGTACCATTCCCTCGTTCCCACAACGATTGAGGTGCACCATGCGACTCTCCGCGTTCGCGGTGTCTGCTTTCTTTGTTTCGATCTCCTTCGCGCCATACGCGAGCGCCACGACCCGCACCTGGGGTCAGACGGCGGGCGGCTCGACCGGTTTGTGGACGAACACGTCGCTCTGGATGCCGGCGGGGCTGCCGCAGCCAGCCGACGACATCCGGGTGACTGAGTCAGGCAGCTACTCGTGCTCGACCGGTGCGGACTTCACGATTCGCACGCTGACGATGGGTGGAAGTGGCGGAAGCAAGACCGTCGAGGTCTCCGCGTCGACAGGGCTCGCGGTCCCCTCGGGCGTAGCGATCAACTCCAACGCGACGTTGTCGATCCGCGGCGCTGTCACTGACGGCGTGATCAACGTCAACACCGGTGCGACGCTCCGCACGCGGAGTGGATCGATGATCACGGGCGACGACGCGATCTCGCTCAAGGGCGGCGTCATGGTCAACGAGGGAGGCGAGCTCCGCTCGCGCATGCTCACCGTCACCGACACGGGCCTCATGGAACAGCGCGGCAACCTCGTGCTCGGTGATGGCGCACAGCTCGTAAACCAGGGAGTCGTCTGGATCTACGAAGGCAACGTCGTACGCGGCACCGGAAGCGGCGGATCGATCACGAACGAGCGTGCGATGGAGATGCGCACCGGCAATGCCATCTCGATCGGCGTCGACATGACGAACAAGGGCGACTTCCTCATCGGTAACGGAAGCGTCACCTTCTCCTCGTCGACCTACACGCAGACCGCGGGGAGGACAACGCTCAGCGGCGGCAGCCTCGCGGGGCAGATCGCCGTGGGCGGCGGAACGGTGAGCGGGACCGGCACCTTGACCGGTGACGTCTCGAATGGCGGAACGATTTCGCTCGCCTCGACCCTCTCGGTCGGACAACTCAACGTCGACGGAACATTTACGCAGGAACCGACCGGCACGCTGAAGCTCAAGATCGGCGGTACGAATCAGTTCGACAAACTGTCCATCAGCGGACTCGCAACCCTGGGGGGGCAGATCTCGATCTCCTTCATCAACGGCTACGTCCCTCCGGCGGGTACTCAGTTCCCGGTCATCACCTTCGGCAGCTGGAATGGCACCTTCTTCTCGATCCAGAACGGTTTCCAGGTCGGCGACGTGGTCATGAGGCCGGTCTACAGCGGGACAGGGCTCACGCTCGTCGCGCAGCTCGCGTCGCTCACCTGCGGCGCCGATAGTCTCTGCATGATCGGCGAGCGCTTCGACGTGACGCTCAGCGCGCGCGATCCTCGCAGCGGGTTGACCGGGCCGGGAGTCCCTACGCAGCAGAACGACGTCTTCGGCTACTTCACGATTCCGGCACTCACCGGAAACACGGAGAACCCCGAAGTGATCTTCAAGATGCTCGACGGCCGCCAGGTGAATGGCAAGTTCTGGGTCTTCTACGGCGGACTCACGGACTTCGAGTACACGTTGACGATTCGTGACAGGAACAGCGGCGCGACACGCACGTACACGAAGCCAGGACTGACATTCGACGGTAACGCAGACACCTCGGCGTTTTCGAAACTCGCTCCAGGCAATTTGTTAGGCGCCTGGAGGGCCATCGACGTGCCATCCGACGCGGTCACGTCATCATCCGTCGGATCGGGCGAAGCGGCCTGCATCGTGTCGACCGATTCGCTCTGCGTGCTCCAGGGCCGCTTTCGCATCCGCCTCACCGCGCGCGACCCGCGCACCGGCAAGACGGGCGACGGCGTCGCGCTTCCCCAGAACGACCTCTATGGCTACTTCTCCATCCCTGATCTGACGGGAAACGCAGGAAACGTCGAAGTGGCAGTGAAGGTACTCGACGGGCGCGCCGTCAACGGCAAGTTCTGGGTCTTCTATGGCGGACTGACCGACTTCGAGTACACCCTAACCGTCACCGATGGCGAGAAGAACACGACGAAGAGCTATACGAAACCAGGAGGAACGTTCGCCGGGAACGCAGACACTTCGGCGTTCTAGAGGCAGTGCTGAGTCCTTAGTCCTCAGTCCTCA
>JACPDH010000107.1 GCA_016184115.1 Acidobacteriota bacterium
ACGCGGTCCTCAGGAGCTACCAGCTGATGGATGCCATCGTCGGCGACGCGATGAAGGTCGCCAACCAGGAAGACGCCGCGCTCATCGTCATGTCGGACCACGGGTTCGCGACCTGGCGCCGATCGATCAATTACAACACCTGGCTCGCGCAACACGGCTATCTCGCGGTGAAGAGCGGCGTCGAGGCGAAGGAGAGAAATCTCGAGGTCCTCTTCGATCATGGCGAGTTCTGGGAGAACGTCGACTGGTCGAAGACGAAGGCCTACGCTCTCGGACTCGGCAACATCTACATCAACCTCGCGGGACGCGAAGCGCAGGGGATCGTCGACACATCCGACGCCGATGCAATCAAGAAGGAGATCAAGGCAGGGCTCGAGTCGCTCATCGATGACGAGACGGGAGAGCATCCCGTTTCTCGCGTCGTCACGCGCGAGGAGATCTACCGCGAGTTCGATCCAAACATGATCCCCGACCTCTTTGCCGCCAACAATCCTGGATACCGCGTCTCCTGGCAGACATCGTTAGGCGGAATCCAGAAGAGCCTTTTCGAGACGAACGCTCGAACGTGGAGCGGCGATCATTGTTCGGTCGATCCGCGCCTCGTCCGCGGCATCTTCTTCTACAACCGGAAGCTCGCGACGAGCCGCGAGCCGTACATTGCCGACATCTACCCGACGGTACTCGACCACCTTGGACTCAAACCTCCCTACAAGCTGGACGGGGAGGTGTTGAAGTAGGAGGCTCGAGGCCAATCGTCGAGGCCCGCAGGAGGCCATCCAGCGGGAGTGTGGCGCAGGCACTCCTGCCGGCTTCGACCTTTGACCTCAAACCTGCCTTACTCGTGCTTCAACTCGGGCGTCGCTTTGACGATCACGATCGTCCGGTCGTCCATTTCCTCTCCGCGTGCCCATTCCGTCGTCGCCTGAAGGACGGCGCGGCAGATCTCCTGCGAGGAGAGCTCGCGGTTCCGGCGCACCATGCGGATCAGTTTCTCGGTTCCGAATTCGCGCCCCTGTCTGTCCGGCGCCTCGATGATGCCGTCGGTATAGAGGCAGAGCAGGTCACCCGGCTCGAGATAGACGTACCCGCGCTGGTATGTCGCGTCAGGCGTCGGCCCGAGGATCGTTCCCCCGTGACGAAGCATCTCGACGCGGTTCTGCTTGAGAAGTAGAAACGGAGGGTTGTGCCCCGCGTTGCTGTAAATGAACGTGCCGTTCGTTTCGAGCTCGCCATAGAAGAGCGAGACGAATTTGGTCGACATTCGCGACCGGTGGATGATCTGATTCAATTTCTGCAGAGTGCGACCGATCTTGAAATCGCGGTCGACACCCATCCGCAGTCCCATGTGTACGTCGCGAACCACGAGCGCCGCAGTGAGGCCGTGTCCGGTGCCGTCGGCGATCGCGAGCCCCAGCGTGCTGTTCGAGACCTGAATGAAGTCGTAGAAGTCGCCGCTGACGGTCTCCGCCGGAATCGTCTTGCCGAAGATGTCGTAGCCTGGATGCACGGGAGGACGCTGAGGAAGAATCGAATGCTGGATGCGCTGCGCTTCGGCGAGGATCGTTTCGAATCTCTTTTCCCGCAGCTTTTGAGTGATCGCGTGCCGGACCATGCTGAGAGAAAAGAGCACGTCGTCCCTGCGAGACTCGCGCGAGACGTTGAAGCTGACGATGTACTCGTCGAGCTCGCCGACTGCGATCGCCGCAAAGCGACGCGCGCCGAGCCTCTTCTCGAGTACCGGGTCGACGCCGGGATCGTTAGGTTCCATCAGGATGACGCCGTTCTCGATCGCAGCCGCGATGGGCGCATAGTCGGCCGGCACCTGGATGCCGAGCTCTTCCTGGGATGATGTCCCCACGCGCTGAATCAACTCGTACTGATCGTCGCGCAGCACATAGAGGCGCCCACCGCTCAGCCCGAGCTGTTCGCGGAAGTTCTTGATGACGGTTCGCGCGACGTTCGAGATCGTCGACGCCGCCTCTTCCGATGAATCGATCTCGCGGATCGTAATCTCGATCTGCCGAAGCAGTCCCTTGTAGTCCATGAATTCTCTTTCCTGTCACCGCGCCTCGGTGTCGAGGCATTCGCGAAGAATCTGGTTGGCGATCTCGGGGTTCGCCCGACCCTGGCTTTCCTTCATCACCTGGCCGACGAGGAAGCCGAAAATGCCGGTCCTGCCCGACCGGAACTGCTCGACCTGCGCCGCGTTGGCGGCGATCACGCGTCGCGCGATCGCCCGGATCGCGTCGCGGTCGCTCAACTGCGCGAGTCCCAGCCGCTCGACGATCTCGCGAGGCGAGCCGCCGTTCGTGGCCATCGCCTCGAAGACCTCTTTTGCGGCCTTGCCGCTGATCTCTGACGATTCGACCATCGAGATCGTTTCGCCGAGCATCTCGGCAGTCACGCGAAAGTCCCGCAACTCGACCTTGCACTGATTGCAACTGCCGAGCACTTCGTTCTTCACCCAGTTCGCGGCCGCTCGTGCCGAAGCGCCCGCGGCGATCGTCCGCTCGAAGTAGTCGGCGAGCTCACGCGACGTGACGAGCGTCTCGGAATCTTCGACGTTGAGCGCGAAATCGCGGCGATATCGCGCGGCGCGGGGGCCAGGCATCTCCGGCAGCCCTTCGCGGATGCGCGAGATCGATTCGACGTCGATGACGAGGGGCGGGAGGTCGGGCTCCGGAAAGTACCGATAGTCGTGTGCCTCTTCCTTCGACCGCATCGCGCGCGTCACACCCTCCGCCGGGTCGAACAGTCTCGTCTCCTGAACGACGCGCTCGCCGCGCTCGAGAAGAGCGATCTGCCGTTCGATCTCGAAGTCGACCGCGCGCCCGAGGAACCGAAACGAATTGAGGTTCTTCACCTCGGTGCGTGTTCCAAGCTCTCCGCCCGGGCGCCTAACGGATACGTTCGCGTCACAGCGGAGTGAGCCCTCCTCCATGTTGCCGTCGCAGGCGTCGCAGTACATCACGATCTGCCGGAGGCGGGTCAGGTAGGCGATCGCTTCTTCCGACGAGCGGAGGTCGGGAGCCGACACGATCTCGATCAGTGGTGTTCCCGCCCGATTCAGATCGACGAGCGACGTGTCGTCGGTTGCGCCTCCGGTCGCGTCGTGAATCAGTTTGCCGGCGTCTTCCTCGACATGGATGCGGATGATCCCGATCTCGCGCGCACCATCTCGTGTCGCGATCTCGAGCGAACCGCCGGTTGCGAGGGGTTTGTCGAACTGGGAGATCTGGTAGCCCTTCGGAAGGTCGGGGTAGAAGTAGTTCTTGCGCGCGAACACCGACTCCGCGTGGATGGTGCAACCGGTCGCGAGGGCGACGCGGATCGCGAGGTCGATCGCCGTACGGTTAGGCACTGGAAGCGCACCCGGATACCCGAGACAAACGGGGCAGACCTTTGAGTTGGGAGCGGCGCCGAATGCGGTCTCGCACGCGCAGAAGAGCTTGCTCCGCGTCAAAAGCCTCGCATGTACTTCGAGACCGATCACCGCCTCCCAGCGCACCATGGAGCGGGGATTATAACGCTCGCTCACGACTTCAGCCCGAGGCGTGCGGCGAGATGGTGAAGGTTCGCCCGATGAACCCCGAGGACACGCGCGGCTGCTGCCCAGTTGCCGCTCTGTGCGTCGACTGCGCGCCTGATCGTTTCGCGCTGGAACTCGTCGACCGCCTCACGGAGTGTAAGCCCTGGAGCGACGGTGACCGGTTCGAGCGGCTGAGAGTGCGACGCGTTCGAAGGGGGATAACCCACCTCGCGAAGCACGGGCTCGAAGTTCGACTCGTCAAGGACGACCGCCTCACCACGCACGACTCGTATGGAAGCGCGCAACGCGACGCGAAAAACGACGTTCTCCAGCTCGCGGACATTTCCGGGCCAGGCGTATCGGCGCAGCGAGGCGATCGCCTCCGGCGTGATGCGCACCGGACCGACGCCCAGGCGGCGGCGTGCGACGTCGCAGAAGTAGCCGGCGAGGAGCGGAACGTCTTCGAGCCTTTCGCGGAGTGGAGGAACCGCAATCGGGTATACGGCGAGGCGGTGATAGAGATCCGCACGGAACGCGCCTCGTTCGACTTCCGATGTGAGGGCACGATTCGTCGCCGCAAGTACGCGTACGTCGACGGCGCGGGGCTTGTCGGAGCCAACACGCTGGATCTCTCCCTGCTGCAGCGCGCGCAAGAGCTTCGGCTGGACGCTGGGAGGAAGCTCGCCGATCTCGTCGAGAAACAGTGTTCCTCGGTTCGCCACTTCGAACTTCCCGGGCCGATCGGCGGTGGCGCCGGTGAACGCTCCGCGCAGGTGTCCGAACAGCTCGCTCTCTGCAAGCGACTCGGGGAGCGCAGAACAGTTCACATAGATCATCGGCTCATCGCGACGCAGTGAGCCTTCGTGGATCGCACGTGCCACCAGCTCCTTGCCGACACCGGTCTCTCCGGTGATCAACACCGTGAAGTCGGACTTCGCGACGAGGTCGATGTCTTCACGCAGGCGCGTAATCGGCTTGCTGACGCCGATCAGCTCAGGGCCTTCCATCTGCCTCACCACGTGCATCAGCTCGCGCGTGACGAGACCGCCGTGCTCCACCGCCTTCTCCAACGCGCCGATCAAGTCGCTCGTGCGCATCGCGATGCCGGCTAGCGCGCCAACCGCTGCAAGAAACCGCTCGTCGATCGACGCGAATGCGTCGGGTGAGAGCGAGTCGGCGGTCAGGGCACCGATCAGTTCGCCTTCGACGATCAACGGACATCCAAGGCATGCGTGCACGTGAGTCAACGCGCGTGGGTCGTCCTCCAGAAGCCCATCGAACGGGTCGGGAAGCTCCGTCTCCGCAGCGAACACAACCGGCACATTCGAGCGGCAGATGATCTCGAGTCGCGGGTTGTCGCGCAGTGGGTAGTGCCGGCCCATCGCATCCTCCGTCAGGCCGACAGAAGCGACGGGTACGAGTGTCTCCCCGTCGAGTCGAAGGAGCGACGCGGCGTCATACGGAATCATCCGATGAACGGCCCCCAGCAGCCGCTGATACCGATCCTCGGCGCTGAGCGCCGCAGTGAGATCCAGGGCGATGTCGAGGAGCGACTGGAGCGGATCCATCGTTGCCAATTATACAACGCTGTCGTCAAGTTCATAACATATGCGCGATGTCCAATCGACAACACGAAGGCATAACTGTCGATGAATCAGGCAGTTCAATAGTGGCTGACGATTTGCTCCTCAGCTCGCTGACGGCGGGACCAGGCAACACGGCCCGCACTTCAGAATGCACGGAGGCTCGAGCTCAATGAGCAACTCAGGAACCAAACGACACTGGATCGCCCTGGGGGCGGTTCTGCTCTTCACATTCGGGTTGTTAGGCTTCTTCGGCACGGAAGTCTACCGGAAGGCCCCTCCGATTCCGGAGCGGGTCGTCACTGAAGATGGCCGCACGCTGATGACGAAAGACGAGATTCTGCGCGGCCAGCAAGTCTGGCAGAGCATCGGGGGACAGCAGGTCGGCTCGATCTGGGGACATGGTGCCTACCAGGCGCCTGACTGGTCGGCGGACTGGCTGCACCGCGAAGCGCTGGCACTCGTCGAGCTCCGCAGTCAGCAGCGGCACGGCGTCGCGGCATCGCAACTCGACGCAGGAAGCCGCGCCGCGGTCGAGGCACTCGCGCGCCAGGAGATTCGGCATAACGGTTATGACGCGGCCACGGGCACCCTCACGGTCTCGTCCGCTCGCGCGGAGGCGATGGCTTCGACCGCGGCACATTACGACGCGCTCTTCTCCGACTCGAGGGAGCTTGCGTCGCTGCGCGAATCGTACGCGATTCACGACAACGCGATTCCGCTCGCGGATCGCCGGGCCGCGATGACGAAGTTCTTCTTCTGGACAGCATGGGCTTGTGCCGCGGAGCGGCCGGGTGCGAGCGCGAGCTACACGAACAACTGGCCACCTGACGACCTCGTCGGGAACCGGCCGACATCCGCGAATATCCTCTGGTCGATCGTGAGCATCGTCCTGCTCATCGCAGGGGTCGGCGGCGTGGTCTGGCTGAAAGAAGCGCGGCACGAAAACGAAGCGCAGCACGAGCCGCCGGCGACCGATCCGCTCGACGGCTTCAAGCTCACGCCTTCGATGAAGGCGGTCGCCAAGTACGCCTACACCGTCATCCTTCTCTTCGGGCTCCAGGTAATCCTCGGTGCGATTACCGCGCACTACACCGTGGAAGGGGGCTCCTTCTTCGGGTTCCCGCTCGCCGAGTATCTTCCGTACGCCGTGACGCGCACGTGGCACCTTCAGCTCGCGGTTTTCTGGATCGCGACGGCATTTCTGGCGGCCGGGCTCTTTCTCGCTCCCGCGGCCGGCGGAAGTGAGCCGCGCTTCCAGCGTCTCGGCGTCAATGTGCTCTTCGGAGCGCTGCTTGTCGTCGTATCGGGGTCGCTCGCGGGCGTCTGGCTCGCCATTCAGCAGAAGTTCGTCAACCTCGACCTCAGCTATCTCTTCGGCACGCAGGGCTACGAGTACGTGGAGCTTGGCCGTGTTTGGCAGATCGCACTGCTGGCCGGGCTGCTGATCTGGCTCGGGCTGATGCTCCGAGGCCTCTGGCCGGCATTGAAGCGCCGTGACGATATGCGCCAGATCATCTTTCTCTTCGCGGGATCGGCTGCCGCGATCGGCCTCTTCTACGGTGCCGGCCTTTCGTACGGCGCGCGCACGCATCTGTCGGTGATGGAGTACTGGCGCTGGTGGGTCGTCCACCTCTGGGTCGAGGGCTTCATGGAGGTCTTCGCCACGGCAAGCCTCGCATTCGTCTTCTCGAAGCTCGGCCTCGTCAAACCGTCAAGCGCCGCGCGCGCGACGATTCTGGCTACGGCGATCTTCCTCTTCGGCGGGATTCCAGGCACGTTCCATCACCTCTACTTCAGCGGCACGCCGGTGTCGATCATGGCGATCGGCGCCTGCTTCAGTGCGCTCGAAGTCGTTCCTCTCGTCCTGATCGGATTCGAAGCGTGGCAGACGTCGAAGATGACGAGCCGCGCAGCCTGGATGGAGAAGTACCGCTGGCCGATCCGCTTCTTCGTTGGAGTCGCATTCTGGAATCTCGTTGGCGCCGGCGTCTTCGGATTCCTGATCAACCCGCCGATCTCGCTCTACTACCTGCAAGGCCTTAACACCACGCCGGTGCATGCCCACACCGCGCTGTTCGGTGTCTATGGCCTTCTGGCCCTGGGACTCATTCTGCTCGTGCTGCGACGCCTCGCGCCGGAGCGCGCCTGGCGCGAAGGCTGGCTCCGCTTCGCATTCTGGGCGATGAACGCCGGCCTCGCGCTGATGGTGCTGCTCAGCATTCTTCCGATCGGCATCGCGCAGCTGACGGCGAGCGTCGAGCAGGGCATCTGGTATGCGCGCAGTGAAGCCTTCATGCAGCAGCCATTCATGGAGACGCTTCGCTGGATGCGGATCATCGGCGACTCGATCTTCCTCGCCGGTGTGGCGGCACTCGCGTACTTCGCAGCGGGGCTCCGCTTCGGATGGTCGTACGAACGGATCGACGCGGACGAGACCGACGCCGAAGGCTTCGGCGGAAACCCGGCCACCGAGATCGCTTGAAGGTTCGCTTCGTGAATGAGGCGTCGGGGCACGGCATGCCGTGCCCCGACGGCGTCTCAGGCGCATATCGTCGCGACTATCGCTTCACGAACAGCGTCAGATCCTGAAATCCATCGAGGCCGCGCTCGTAGTGCTGCCAGAGGTCGAACTCGGCGGAGAGAAGGCGGGTGAGACCACCGAGCGTATGAAATGCTGCGCGAGCGTTGAAGGCGCGTTCGTCCTCGATGAAGAGGAAGCCACAGTTGCGGAGCCGGGCCCTGTTCTCCGGTGTGACGTGCGCCGGGAAGTTCTCGATGACCCCGTCCCCCATCGTCGTGATGGCCGCGACGCCTCGCGGAACAAGGACGCGCGCGAGCTCGGCGCTCCATGCGTACTGCTCCGCTTCCGAGAAGTGCGTGAACACCGAGACTGCGTAGATCGCGTTGAACGATTCCGCTGCGAACGGTAGAGGTGGCTTTGTCCCGTTCACGCGGAAGCGATCGCCGCTCGCGGTTCGCGCGAGCCACGCGACAGCCTCGGAGTCGACGTCGCAACCGTGCAGCTCCCACGCCGTCGTCTTCGAGAGCGGAAGCAGCGTCCGGCCGCAGCCACAGCCGAAGTCGAGGACGTGGGCGGCCGCGGGAACGCAAGGCTGCAGCGCACTCTGAATCGACCGCGCGGAGCGCTCGCCAATCCTGATGAACTCATCGACAAATGGCGTCATTTGCACATTCATCAGCAGTTCGGGCGGTGGAAGCGACTCGGAGTGGGAGAGACGCGTGAAGCGGTCGACAATTCGACGGCGCGCCATCCCGACCGGATTCCGAACCGACTCGGGAATGAACTTGTGGTAGATCGCCTTCGCAGGATTCACGCGGCGCGCATTGTAATTCACCGCCGCGCGAAGGTAGACAAGGCGAGATGGAAGAGGTCAGGCACGAGGCGACGGCGAAACCGGCGGTCGCGTTCGGAATCAACCCGCGGTTCACCGGATTCGAGCGACTCGACTTCGAGGCGCTCTTCGGGAACGCGAATCGTGTAGCACTCGAGATTGGATCGGGTAAGGGCCGGTTTCTGATGACGTCGGCCGCTGCCCGGCCCGACGTGAATTTTCTCGGAATCGAAAAGAGCCTGCACTACTACCGCGTCATCGAGAAGCGACTCGCGCGTGCGGCGCTTCCGAACACACGGATCATCAACCACGATGCGCTTCGCGTCCTCGGCGCGATGATTCCCGACGCATCGCTCTCCGAAGTGCACATCTACTTTCCCGATCCCTGGCCTCGGAAGCGCGAGCAAAAGCGGCGGCTTGTGAGGCCGGAAATCGCGGAACTGCTCCTGCGGGTCATGCGTCCCGACGCGAGCGGTGTCTACGTGAGCGACCACCAGGACGCGTTCCTTGCGGGGCGCGACGTGCTGATGACCTACTTCGCGACCGAAGATCGCAACGCGCTCGACACACCGCCGCGCACGAACTACGAGGCTAAATATCGCATCGAAGGGCGCCCGATCTACGAGGTGCGCTTCCGCGTCAGAAGTTGATCTCGAGACCGCCTGAGAGAATCAGGAACCCGGTGTCGGCCTCGAAGTGCGCGTAGTGGTATGTGAGCTCGCTCGTCAGGGCAAAGCGTCGCGACACCGGAAAGGTCGCGTTCACGCCGACCGCGAAGCCGTAGTCGCTCTCATCGAGATCGCCGATCTCCTGGCGATACATACCGATTCCGGCGAAAAGCGAGCTCTTGCCGAAGCTCTCATCGAACTCATACGCAACGAGCAGATCGAGGTACTGCAGATCGCCTTCGTCCTTCGTCCCTGCAATCTCGAGCTCCGATTCGAGCGTGCCGTACTTGAGCTTCAGGCTCGTTCCAACGTCAAGCGGGACTTTGTAGTAGATCTCGATGGCCGAGTCCTCGAGGTTGAAATCGAGTCCGTCCGCGGTCGGCTCTGCGATGCCGAATGACATGCCGACAGCCGAAGGCTGGGCCTGTACGATTACCGGAGCGACGACGATGAAGGCGATGGCAACGAGCCGCTTGATCATGGGCCGGAATATTAGCAAACGCGAGGGAGAAAAAGGTGCGCCGTCGCAACGCACGAAGGGATTGCTCACGTCTGAGTGCAAATCGACTCCTTCCGTCTGCCGGGCTGAGTTTGGCTCCACTCCGGCTTCCGAAGGCAATACGGGCCGGCCGCCTCCGAAGTTCCGTGGCACTCGGACGCAGGCACCCTCCAATGGCACCCGTCCGCGAATTGGGCGCAATATCGTTGCGAGCGCGACGGTATCGGCCGCGCGAAGTGACGACGAGGCGATGCGGGGCCATCGTCGAGGAGGAGCGACAAAGCGGCCGATGCCGTCCCACCGCAACCCTCCGGGCTGGTGGCGGTTGCGTCGCGATCTCGTCGTCGCTCGTCGTCGACGATGTCACCACATCGCCTCCTCCTCGCTCCTTGATCTCGCTCGCAAACGCCACCAGCGATATCGCGCCGAATTCGCGGACGGAACACTAGGCACCCTGCAATGGCACAATGCGGTTGATGGGAATCGTCCAAACGTTGACGAGCGCGGGTCGGGAGATCGTCAGCGTATTGCTCCCATCGCCCTGCGTCGTCTGCGGCGGAGAGCTTCCTGTTCGCGCGCGTCGCGGTTCGTGCTGTGAGGCGTGCTGGTCTGCGCTCCCCAGACTCGTGCCTCCGCGCTGCGAGCGCTGCGCCCTCCCATGGAGCACGGCGCAGGCCAACGGGACATTCACGTGCGTCGACTGCATCGCCGATCCACCACCTCTCGACTGGATCGACGCGTGGGGCCTCTACGAGGGAGGGCTGTCGGAACTTCTTCAGGCATTCAAGTTTCGAGGCCATGACTTTCTCGCCAGACACCTCGGCACACTCCTACTGGAGGCGCTCGATGCGAGGGGAGACCGCGAATTCGATGCGATCGTGCCGGTGCCTATTCACAAGTCCCGGCACCGGACGCGCGGGTTCAACCAGGCTGCGCTGCTCGGCGCTGCGCTCACCGATGCCTCGGGGATCGAGATGGACGAGCGGCTTCTCCTGAAGTGCGAAGCGCGCGCGCCGCAGGCCGGACTTGCGAAGGCAGAGCGCCGTGCAAACGCGAGGGGTGCGTACGCAGCCGCCGCTGCCGTCGCAGGCAAGCGCATCCTGCTGGTCGACGACATCGCGACGACCGGCGAGACCTTGCGCGCCTGTGCGCTCGAGCTTTCACGACGCAAGGCGAGGGGAGTCGCCGCGCTGGTCGTCGCGAGGACGCCGTAGGACCGCGCAAACGGCGAAACGGCCGCGTGCGCGGCCGTTTCAGTGAGCTCGAGATGGGATCCAGGCGGTATGCGCCGCGCCTATCGCCGGAAAAAGTTCTTCGCGATGAAGAGGACATTTGCCGGGCGTTCCGCGAGCCGCCGCATGAAGTAGGGATACCACTCGCGCCCGAATGGCACGTAAACGCGCACGCCCCATCCCTCCTTCACCAGCTTTTCCTGGAGATCGCGGCGGATGCCGTAGAGCATCTGGAACTCGAACGCCGACGGGTCGATCTTCTCCTCGCGCGCGAAACGAATCGTCGCGTCGATCATCGCCTCGTGGTGCGTCGCGATTCCGTGGAAGACGCCGCTCTTCAGCATGATCTTCATCAGCTTGACGTAGTTCGCGTCGACGTCGGACTTCGCCTGAAAGGCGATCGATGCCGGCTCCTTGTAGGCGCCTTTGCAGAGCCTGATCCTGATTCCCTTCGCGCAGAGATCCTGGACGTCGTTCTCGCTGCGGTAGAGGTACGACTGGATGACGATGCCGACGGCTCCCTTCGACTCGGGCTTCGCGTAGACGGCGTTGACGAGGTCGAGCGTCTGCTGGGTGTATGGAGAGCCCTCCATGTCGACGCGGACGAACGAACCGATCGATGCGGCCCTCGCGGTCATATCCTCGACAAGTTTCTGCGTGAGTGCCTTGTCGACATCGAAACCGATGCCGGTCAGCTTCACGCTTACGTTCGCGTCGAGTTTCTCGCGCTCGATCGCGTCGAGCAGCTGCATGTATGTTCCGGCGGCATCGCGCGCCTGCTCGGCGTTAAGGACACTCTCGCCGAGGCGGTCCATGGTGACGCGCATCCCGGCGGCGTTGAGCGTCTTCGTCGCGGAGACGACTTCATCGAGAGTCATGCCCGCGATGAATCGCTGCGAGACGCGCTGTCCCGCTTTCGATCGCTCGGCGAAACTGCGCAGGGCTTTACTTTCTGAGAGAGAGATGAAGAGGGCACGGAGCATCGGTCTGTCGCTCACGGAGGGATCCGCGAGCCTCCTTGGCAGTCTGCGGAGATTCGTTCGGGAGCCGTCGGGCGAGGGATCCGGTCCGTCAGTGTTGATCGGGCCCCGAACCGGCGCCGATGGTATCGAGAATCACGATCTTCTGCCAGATCTTTCTCGACAGTCCGACGCTGAGCGATTCGATGTCGTTGACCGCGGTGAGGATGACGTGATCGGGGAGGAACTGCGCGTGAAGCGATGCGAGCTTCCCGACGAGAGAAAGGAGCTCCGAGCAGTAATCGAGGTAGCGAGTCAACTCGAATCGCGACATCACGCGCGGCGGAGACGACGCCGTTCGGGTCATCTCCGGATCGAGCACCTGCTCGGGGTCTTTCGTCAGCTGATGCATGTCGACGATGTGCGCGATGCTGCGCAATTCGTGAAGCGCGCGCAGCGCAACGCGCCGTTTCAGCCGGATCTCGATCGTGAAGAGAAAGAAGAGTCCGATTGCGAGGAATGCGACATCGTTGATCGCAGACTCGATTCCCTGTGCGAGGTCCGACAGCCCTTGGACGTGAGGCGAGACGCGGATCGTGGCAACCGCGAAGCCGAGCAGCGTGAGCACGACGACGGCCGTGAGGATCGAGAGTCCCCGAATCGTCCAGTTCGGCCGCGCGATGCTCGCGAGGCGTCCCTCGATCTCGCGACCGAATGCAAGGAGATCGCGACTCACACCGGAGAGACTCGAACCAGGAAACCGTTCATGGATACGGCGCGAGAGGAGCTCGAGCGTCTGTACGATCCTGTCGGCGTCCAGCTCGCGGTAACTCGTCGGCACATGCGGAGTATACGACCGCCGCAAGACGACGGAATACTGCGACCTGTTCCTCCACGCAGGACAGGCGCAGAGCTCTGCACGGAGTGCCGTCGGGAGGTACGACCCTTCGGCTGCGGGCACCGGTTCGCGATTCGAATTTCGTTACGGCCTCGCTCGCTTTTTCCACCGCTCGTGCATCCATACCCACTGTTCCGGGACGCGACGGATCTGCGCTTCGATGGCCCGCGTCATCGTCGCCGTGAGCTCGACGGGATCGGTGTCGCGCGTCGTCGCGATCGGCTCGAGATAACGCACGACCTGCATCCCTTCGCTCCGTTCGATGAACGCAGCGATCGCCATCGCGCCGGCGCGCGTGGCGAGACGCGCGGGTCCAGTCGGCGTCGGTGCCGGTTTCCCGAAGAAATCGACGTCGGCACATTCCGCATCGATGTTCTGGTCGATGAGGGCGGCGAGGATCGCGCCGCGCTTGAGCGTCTGCAGGATTTCCTTCGCCGCTCCTGCGCTGCCGCGTCCGATCGACTTCACTCCATGGCGCGCGCGCGACCGCACGACGAAGTCGTTGATGCGAGGGTCGTAGATGTCCCTGGCGATCGTGCTCATGTCGAAACCGCCGAGGGCGATCGAGGCGCTGAGCCACTCCCAGTTTCCGCAGTGGCCCGCGAAGAGCACGACGCCGCGGTTCTGATCGCAGGCCATCCGTAGATTATCAGCACCCTCGACTCGCGTCGTCGCCTCGAAGTTCGCCGACGAGAGGTTAGGCAGCCAGAAGATCTCGAAGAGCGATTGTCCGAGGTGCTCGAAGGCGGCACGGCAGAGGGTTGCGCGCTCCGCATCGGTCTTCTCGGGAAACGCCGTCGCGAGCGATGCGAGCGCTCTGCGACGATCACGAGGCAGCACGGCATGCGCCAGTCTCCCGACGCGTTTGCCGATGCTTCTCCCGGTCGCGAGCGGAATCCTCCGGCCGATCGTGAACGCGCCGGCGAGAGCGCGCCAGATCAACCAGTTCTTAGATGTTTTCAGCGGTGATCTTCGCGCCATGGAAGCTCTCGACGACTGCGTCCCACTCGCCGCGGGCGCGGAGGAGGCGCTCGACGAGCTCGCGGAACGCACCGTGGCCTCCGCGCTCCTCGAGTTTCCAACGTACCGCCGCGAGCACCTCGGGAGCCGCATCGGACGGCGCGGCCGAGATCGCCGCGTTGTTGATTGGCGCGAGGTCGGGGAGGTCGTCGCCCACGTAGCAGAGCTGCTCGAAGGTCAGCTTACGCTCCGCAAGCATCTCCTTCACCGCGTCGAGCTTGTTCGAGGCTCCCTGCCTAACGTCGTTGATCCCCAGTTCGCTGCAACGACGCGCGAGTGCACTGGAGCTTCGGCTCGTCAGCACCGCGACTTCGATTCCCGCGCGCTGCGCGAGCTTCACTCCGAGCCCGTCGCGCACGTTGAAGTTCTTGATCTCGATCTCCGCGCCGGCGTAGACGATGCGGCCGTCGGTCCAGACGCCGTCGACATCACTCACAATCAGCTTGATTCGTCCCGCGCCCATCGTCAGTGCCTGAAATGCCGCTCGCCGGTGAATACCATCGCGATGCCGCGTTCGTCGGCAGCTGCGATGACCTCGTCGTCGCGTACGGAGCCACCAGGCTGGACCACGGCGCTGATGCCCGCATCGACGAGAATGTCGAGACCGTCGCGGAAGGGAAAGAATGCATCCGACGCGGCAACGCAGCCCACGGTCGATGACATCGCCTTCGTCACCGCGAGCTTCGCGGAGTCAACGCGACTCATCTGTCCCGCTCCTATGCCGACGGTCTGGCCGTCACGTGTGATCACGATCGCGTTCGACTTCACGTGCGCGCAGATGATCCAGGCGAACTCGAGCGCGCGCATTGTTGCCGCATCAGCCTGCGCCTTCGACACGACGTTCCATCCGGCCGGCGGCGCAATCGCGTCAGCACTCTGAACGAGGATTCCGCCCGCTGCCGTCCTCACGTCGAGTGCCTGCTTCAATCCATCGGTCTCGACGAGCCGAAGGTTCTTCTTCTTTCCGAGGATCTCCTTGGCGCCATCCGAAAACGACGGAGCGACGATGACCTCGAGGAACAGCGAGCCGATCGCCTCGGCGCAGCTGTCGTCGAACGGTCGGTTGACCCCGATGATGCCGCCGAACGCGGAAACGGAGTCGGCCTCGAGCGCGCTGCGCAGCGCGGCGGCGATGTCGGCTCCGGTACCGACGCCGCATGGATTCGTGTGCTTGATCACCGCACACGCCGGAACGGAGAATTCGTTCGCGATCCGCCACGCCGATTCCAGGTCGATGAGGTTGTTGAACGAAAGCTCTTTCCCCGCGAGCTGGCGATACGGCGCCTTACCTGCGGGAGCGTAGAGGGCCGCGCTCTGCTTGGGGTTCTCGCCGTATCGGAGTGATTGCACACGCTGCAACGAGAGACTGAAGCGCTCGCCGAGCGGCGCCCCGTCGCCGTCCATCTGTCGTGAGAGCCACGTCGAGATTGCCAGATCGTATTCAGCCGTGCGCGCAAAGGTCGTGACTGCCGCGCGGAAGCGGAACGCGTCGGAGATCGAGCCCGACTCCAGCTCGCGCATGAAGTCCGCGTAGAGCGCGGGATCGCTCAGCGGGATCACGTGCTTATGGTTCTTCGCCGCCGCGCGAAGCATCGAGGGTCCGCCGACGTCGATCTGTTCGATTGCCTCGGGGACCGTCACTCCAGCCTTTGCGACAGTCGCCTCGAAGGGATAGAGATTCACGACGACGAGGTCGATCGGCGGGAGCGCGTGATCCTCGCAGTCTTTCTGATGCTCAGGCTTCGAGCGATCCGCAAGGATGCCGGCGAAGATCTTCGGGTGGAGTGTCTTCACACGCCCACCGAGAATCTCCGGCGCGCCGGTGAAGTCGGAGACCTTGACGACGTGAATCCCGGCGCGGGAAAGATGGTCGGCGGTGCCTCCGGTCGAGAGGATCTCGACGCCGCGGGCTTCGAGGAACTTTGCGAGCTCTGTAATGCCGGTCTTGTCGGAGACGGAGAGGAGTGCGCGGTCAACGAGCTGCTTCGTCATGGATGACCAGATTGCCTTTCCTGAGTACGGCGGCGCTGCGGACGTCGCCGCCAGCCTCGCGCCAAATGTAGTAGAAGAGATTGATGTTGTCGGTCACCGCACGCGAGTAGCAAATCGACGCGACGCCAAACGCGGTCGAGCGGTCGTCGAACTCCCACGAGCTGCGTCTCCTCCCGCCTCGGAAATACTCCTCATCCAGAAGCGGGTAGTGCGCAGCACTCCTTCGGACGATGCCGTCAATGTACCGCGGAACGTCTCGATTGATGCGAAGGCCGTAGAACACAGTCGGGAACGAAGCTAACTTTCGCCCCAGGTATGCTTCGAAGTCGGATTGGCTCTGCGCGAGCTGCGGGTTCGAATCGGCGGTATGGAATGGATTGTTTGCGTCAGCGACCAGGTGGGAGATCCGCCCAAGCCGCTCGATGAACGGCTGGACTTGCTGTTCCTTCCTCATCAACGTGATCGCCTCGCGGACGTCCCTCTCGATGAGCGCCTTCAACTCGCCCCTGCCACGTTCGACGAGATATCGATGCTTCGCGCACTCCGTCGGAGTCGAGGCTCTGAGGTAGCCCGTCTTGTAGGAGTCGGGAAACTTCTCGATGAGGAATTTGAGATCGGGCGGAGCAAGGCGCGCCGAACGCTGCGCGATACGCTCCTCGGCTTCCGGCGTCCATGCCAAAGCGATCGAGGGCAGGGCAAATGCTAGTGCGATCGCGGCAAGGCGCCTCGTCATGCGATGATTTTAGCAGAGCATTCGCGGCCGATGGCGCAATCGAAAGTGAGGCGTCGCATGAAGTCCAACGATCCATGGCGGGCACATCTCGACGAGCTCTTCGGCTGTCGCCGCTGCCCGGAGGTGGCCGGTACGCCGGTCTCGGGAGCCGTTCGCGATGCGCAGATCATCCTCGTCGGGCAGGCGCCCGGACCGCGAGAGCAGGAGGCACGCCGTCCTTTCGCATACACCGCGGGACGAAGGCTTTTCGAGTGGTTCACGTCAATCGGCGCCGAGGAGGAACGATTCCGGGAGAGTGTTTACATAGCGGCGGTGGCGCGCTGCTTCCCGGGCCGCGCTCCGACGGGCGGCGACCGCCCTCCTTCGAGGATCGAAATCGCGAACTGCGCGGTTCACCTCGACCGTGAGCTCGCATTGCTCGTGCCTGAGCTGGTTATCGCCGTTGGCGGACTGGCGGGGAAGGAAGTGGCAGGTAGCGGAGATCTCGCAACGATGGTTGGCCCGCTGCATCGATGCAACCGCGCGGGAGTCGCTTTCGACGCGGTCGTGCTGCCCCATCCATCGGGACGGTCAACGTGGCTGAACGTGCCCGGGAACCGGGAGAAACTTGGGAATGCGCTGAGCGCAATCGCGACCCATCGCGCATTTAGGCGCGCGTTCGGGCCGCGGGTGTAGTTCGAAGGCTCCGCGTCGGTGCCACCCCGAGGACCCGAGGATCGCGGCGGTGCGCGCGTTAGGCGCTCGATTTTCGCTCTGCCTCGTTGAGTCGCTCGGTGACCCACGCCTCGTCCCACGGGCGGCTGATCACGCATGAGTTGACCCCGCCGATTCCCATGCTGAGCTTCCCACCGGCGAGCCGCTTAACATCGCATCCCCGCTTCATAACGAAGTTCGCGTTGTGGCGGGCGACGTCCGCGTGAATCTCTTCAGGAGCGAGGTCGACCGGGAAGAGGTGTCCCTTCGCCATTCCCAGGTGCTGCGCCGTGAGCTCCCATCCGCCGCCGACCGACATGCCGTGGCCAAAGGTGCCCTTGCGCGCAGTGAAGACAACGTCGTGGTCGAGCATCTCGAGCGAGTGCTCCACTTCGGTCGAGTCGCCTGGCGTCGCCGTCGCGTGCATGTCCCACGTCCAGACGTCTGACTTGTCGATGGACTCCATCGCACGTTGCATCGCGATCTGCGGGCCCGCCTTCGACGGTGTGATGATGTGGTGCGCGTCCGATGACGTCCCAACTTCCACGACCTCCATGCCGACCGGACGGAAGCCTTGCGCGAGCATCTCTTCGGCGTCGCCGATGATCCAGATGCACGAACCTCCGGCGACGTGGGTTCCCTTGAGACCGGTCATCGGGCGGGAGACTTCGCGGTCTGCAGCGACGACATTTGCGTTGTAGAACGCGGAAATGATGACGGGATGTGGCGGGGGATCGGTCATGCCGATGACGACAGCCTTGGCGTGCCCCAGCTCGATCGCGTCGATTCCCATGCGTAGTGCGATGCCGAACGATGCACACGCAGCGATCGGTGCATAAGCGGGGCCCATGATGTTCCCCACCATCGAGATCTGCGCCGCGGGGATGTTCGCGATGTTCCAGAGCATGTTCGGCGACACCGCGGCCCACGGCTCTTCGGGACAGCCCCACTCCTTGTTGAGTGCGCGAACTTTCGACAGCTTCTGGCGGATCGTGTTGAGCTTTCCCGTTCCCGAGCCTGCCGGGACAGGTTCGGCCTGGATCTCGGCGGCCTGCCGGAGGTAAGCGGCGAGCGCCTCACTCTTCCGCGTCCAGTGAGCGTTCCACGCTGACTTCGCCTCGAACCACTCTTCGGTGCCGGTCTCGAGTGAGGCGGGATCGACCGGTGCGGTTGGGTCGACCTCGCCTTCGACATGGCGGCGGAGCGCCTCACAGCGTTCGGGCGTCGCCCAGAACGCGTCCCAGCGCCGCTTTGCCTTCTCGTATGCGAGCGACTGCTGATGCTGCACGGTAATCTCGCCCAGGCCGGTTCCGACGTAGACGTGGCATTGGTCACCGAGTGAGTGAAGATACTTCTCGATCCCCTCGTTCTGCCCGAGCGCCTGGATGAAGGAACCTACGGCGAACTGCACCATCGGGCCCATCTTGTCGCGGAACTGCCCGTAACGCGACGGCGGGAACCGTGCGTCGAACCAGGGACGATAGGTCTCGAGGTCGAACGCGGGCGTCCCTGTGAGGAAGTTGGACGGGCCGAAGCCCTCGTAGGGCGCGAGCCAGGTTCCGGTCGACTCGAGGTTGGCCTCGAACGTGTCGATGTCGGGAGTTTTCGGGGCGACCAGGCCCCAGCCAAAGATTCCGATTCGCTTCTGGCGCTTCATGGGACGCGCATTGTAAACGAATTCGCCTATTCTTCCCTCGTGCTCACGCCAAAGCTACCTTGCTATCCCTCGGTCCTGACCATTCTGCTGCTGACCTTCGCACTGCCACTCGCCGGAGACGAGCTTGCCTCGGTTCTTGCGGAAATCGATGCCGATCCGGCACTCGGCCGCGCGATCTGGGCGTTCGACGTCACGGATTCTGAGGGCCGGGAGATCGCGTCGAGAAACTCCGATCAACTGATGGCGACCGGTTCCGTTCGTAAGCTCTTCACGGCAGCGATCGTCGCCGAATGTGAGGGGCTTTCGCAGCCGATTGCGACCGATGTTTTTCTGCGTGGGTCCGCCGGAGCTGGGGGAGTGTGGAACGGCGCGCTCGTCCTCGAGGCGAGTGGCGATCCAACAATCGGCGGGCGATGGGAGTACGAGACTGATCGGCTGGTTCGGCTGCGGCCCATCGCAACCGAACTGAAGCGACGCGGAGTCCGCTCTCTTCGTGACGGCGTTGTCATCGACGTGTCGGCGTTCGAATCGGAGCTCATCGGCTCGGCCTGGAAGTGGGACAACCTGACTTCGTCGTACGCCGCACCGATCGACGCCGCATCGTTCAACGAGAATGCGGTCGTGGCCCTCGTCGTGCCGCGAGGCTGCGGAAAACCGGTCGTCGACGTGGAGCCTCCCTGGGTCGCGGCTCGCGTCGAGACTGATTGCAGCGATACGGCGCTCGCCGTCGAGCTTTCCGGCCTTCGCGAGATCACGGTTCGCGGATCGATGCGCGACGTCGAGCGAGACACGATCTTTCTCGCGCAACGCCGGCCGGCCGAGGCGCTCGGCGACGCGATGCGAGTGGCACTCGCGGAGGAGGGCATCATCGCGGACAGCGTCGCCGTCGAAAGACACTCGTCGCTCGAGGAGCCGAGGCATGCGACTGTGCCGATCGCGCGCGTCGAGTCTCCTCCGATCGGGGCGCTGCTCGGTACCGTGCTCGCCGACAGCTCGAATCTTTATTCCGAAATGCTCTTCAAGAGAGTCTCACGCTGGCGCGGCGTCGCCTCGTGGCACGGCAGCCTCGAGGTCGAGCGAGGCTACCTCACTCACCAGGTGGGACTCGAGCCCGGGAGCTTCCGATTCGATGATGGAAGCGGGCTCTCGCCTGAGAACCTGGTGACCGCACGGTCGACAGTCGAGCTTCTCCGCCACGTGCGTTCCGCCCCCGGCGGTCGCGAACGATGGGAAGGATGGCTCGCGAGACCGGGAGACGACGGTACGCTGAGAAAGCGACTCCTGCCGTTGCGAGGCCGGCTCTTCGCGAAGACTGGCACGATCGACGGAGTGGCCGGTCTGGCTGGGTGGCTCTATCGCGACGGCGGATCTCCGGTCTACTTCGCGATCTTCGTGAACAACCACGCGACGGCGGGACGCGATGTGTCGCAAGCGATCGATCGAATCGTTCTGGCGATCGCCCAATAAACGCGGATCGCGGATCGCGGAACGGGGCCTGCCGCTGGCTCGTCCGTTTGGGTCGAGTCGCCACCGATAGCCGCAACCCGCACGGTCACGAAATTCCGCACTCCGCATTCCGAACTCCGCATTCACTTCTGTCTTCCGTACTTCACTTCTCCTGTGATCAGGCGCGCGCCGCGCTGAAACGTCAGATAGGCCCACGCCCATTGGATGAGTACGAGGATCCGGTTTCGAAATCCGATCAGGAAGAGGATGTGGATGAAGAGCCACGCGAGCCAGGCAGGGAAGCCAGTCAGCTTCAGTCGAGGGAGCTCGGCGATTGCAGCCGCGCGCCCGATCGTCGCCATCGACCCTTTGTCGCGATAGCGAAACGGAAGCGTGGCTTCGCGGCGCATCCTTCTTAGAATGTTCTCGGCGGCGTGCGCCCCTTCCTGCATTGCCGCTGGAGCCACCCCGGGCACGAGCTTCCCGTTCTGCTCGACATGCGCGAGATCGCCGGCAACGAAGACATCCTCGGCGCCGGGAACCGACAGATCGCTCTCGACGACGACGCGGCCCGGTTTGTCGAGCGGCGCGCCGAGGTATTTCGCGATCGGCGATGCCTGCACGCCAGCGCCCCAGAGGACTGTCGCGGCCTCGATC
>JACPDH010000013.1 GCA_016184115.1 Acidobacteriota bacterium
AGCAGGTCGGCTGGTTCCTCGAGAGTGATGTCGATCCGATTCTCTCGAGTAGGCGCAATCTCGTCGCGGACGAGGTCGGCGAGGTGCGGGTTTGATCTCACACTCCGTGCGTGGCAGGCACCCGGCTTCGTGGCCGCTGCTTGCGCTCGGGGCGCTTTGGCTGGCGGCATGCGCGACGACGAGACCGGCGCCTCCGCCTGCCGGTGAGGTCGTCGAGCTTCGCGGCCTTGCCAGCTGGTACGGGGACGAATTCGCCGGGCGTCCGACCGCGAACGGCGAGATCTTCGATCCGAAGCAGCTGACCGCGGCGCACAGAACGCTTCCGTTCGGCACGATGATCGACGTTACGTACGTCAGGACGGGACGCTCGGCGCGCGTGCGCGTGAACGACCGCGGACCGTTCATCGGCAACCGGATCATCGATCTCTCCTACGCTGCGGCCACGCAGATCGGTATGGTCGAAGACGGCATCGGCGAGGTCGAAATCGCCGTCGCCAGTGTGGGCGGCGGCGACCTCGAGCCTCCGAAGCCGTACACGGTCGAGATTCCACCGGCCACGCCTTCTCCCGCGACCGCAGAGGCGACACCCCCTTTGCCGGCGCCGCCGCCAGCGCCCGAACCGGTCGTCGTGATCGAGGAGCTCCCTTCCTCGCCGCGGCCGCAACCGGAAGCGCCTCCGCGCGCCGAGCCCCCTCTGCCCGCGACGTCCGTCCAGGAGGCGGTCGCGCAAGCGCGTGACGGATGGGTGGTTCAGTTAGGCGCATTCTCGGTCGAGGCCAACGCCGTCGAGATGAAGGCGAAAGTGGAGCGGATCGCGCGGCCTGTGTCGGTTCAGAGGTTGGGAGGGCTCTACCGCGTGCGCGTCGGGCCGTGGGCCTCGCGCTCCCGCGCGATCGAGGAGAAGGAGCGGCTCGACGCCGCAGGCTTCGCGGGGATCGTCGTCAGTCTTCCGTGACGTCGCCGCGGGCCAGCCGGAGACACGCTCGTGGAGAAGATTCTGGTCAGCGCGTGCCTGCTCGGAGAGCCAGTCCGTTGATCGCGCCTTAGCGCTCAACCGGTGCGACGGGGCGTCGGCGGATCGTGTCTGCTTCGTCCGCGGAGCTCACGACCGTTCCGAGGTCGCGCAGAAGTCCGTCGCGGAGCGCGTAGACCCAGCCGTGTACCGAGAGCTCCTGCCCGCGAGCCCATGCGGAGCGGACGATCGTCGTGTCACAGACATTCGCGACCTGCGCCGCAACGTTGAGCTCACAGAGCCTGTTGACGAGAGCGTCGTGCGAGTCGATGTCCGCGAGCTCCTCGGCGTGGAGCCGCTGGATGTCGCGAACGTTGCGCAGCCAGTTGTCGATCAATCCGAGGTCGGAATTCGCAAGCGCGGCACTGATTCCTCCGCAGCCGTAATGGCCGCAGACGATGACGTGGCGAACCTTCAGCAACTCGACGGCGAACTGAAGCACGGAGAGGCAGTTGAAGTCGGTATGGACGACGATATTGGCGACGTTGCGGTGAACGAAGATCTCGCCTGGGAGAAGACCGACGATCTCATTCGCGGGCACGCGGCTGTCGGAGCAACCGATCCAGAGGTACTCGGGCCGCTGCTGGAGCGCGAGCTGCTCAAAGAAATCGGGCGCGGCCGCACGCACCCGTTCGGCCCAGGTCCGGTTGTTCCGAAAAAGCTCGTCAATGTCAGTCATCGTCGTCGTGCCGGAAACGAAATGGGACCGGCCTAACGCCGGTCCCGTCCGCAGTCTGGTGAAGGCTAGAACAGCTCCGAGGTCGGGAAGAAGAAGTTGATCTCGATCGCCGCGTTCTCCGGCGAATCGGAGCCATGAATGGCGTTTCGCTCGATCGACTCGCCGAGCTCCTTGCGGATCGTGCCGGCGTCGGCCTTCGCGGGATCGGTCGCGCCCATCACGCTGCGGAGATGAGGAACGGCGTCGGCGCGCTCGAGCGCGGCAACGAAGACCGGCCCGGAGGTCATGTACTTCACCAGATCGGGGAAGAACGGGCGCTCTTTGTGGACGGCGTAGAAGCCTTCGGCCTGTCTGGTCGACAGCTGGAGCTTCCTGATGGCAAGTACCTTGAAGCCCTCGCCTTCGAGGCGGGCCATGATTTTTCCAAAGTTTCCCTTCTCGACAGAGTCAGGCTTGACGATCGTGAATGTTCTCTGAGACATGCGTGTCCTTCCGGTGTTGGTTAAAGGCAGTGCCCCGCCGCTCGAGGCGCGCGGATTATAGCGAACGCAGGCCAGAGGCCATAGACCAAAGCGGGCGATAGTGGGGCGCCGGGCAGCGAAGCGCTGTTCGTGGCGGCGGGCTCCAGTCCGCCGCATCGGCGCAACGCGCCGCGTGAATCGCTCGAGCCCCCCGAGATGGCCCGTACACGAGGGCTGCGGCGGATTGGAATCCGTCGCTACGAGAGGGCGGCAGTTCGAAGAAGGCCTGCCTTGAGCGTTGGCCTCTGGCCTGTTTCACGCTTCGCTCGGCCGCGATGCCGGCGAAGGTCGGGGATCGGCGGGAGACGATTCAGGATGTTCGAGGGGGAGGTGCACGGTGAACGTCGACCCTTCCCCTCGCCGTGACTGTACGTCGATCGCACCATGATGGAGCTCGACGAAGTTGCGTGTGAGCGACAGGCCGAGGCCAGTCCCGCCTCGCTGCGCCCTGCGACCATCTTCGGTCTGATAGAACTCCTCGAAGATCTTGCGGAGCTCTCCTTCTTCCATGCCGATCCCGTGGTCGATGACGTCGATGCGGATCGAATCGCTGCGAATTCGCGATTCGATCGCGCTTCGGCGGGCGACGCGGATCGTCACCGTGCCTCCACGATGCGAAAACTTCACTGCGTTAGACACGAGGTTGAAAAGGATCTGGCGGAGGCGTCCTTCGTCGAGCCTGAGGCGTGGCACGTCGGGCTCGACGTCGATCTCCAGCTTCACACCCTGCTGCTCCGCGTAGCTGTGCATGATGCGCTCGAGTGCAGCGAGAGCGTGTTGGACCTCGAACTCATCAATGTGCAGCTCCATCTTTCCCGCTTCGATCTTCGAGAGGTCGAGGATGTCGTTGATCAACGTGAGCAGGTGCTCGCCTGCCGTTCGGATGTTGCGAACGAAACCGTGGCGCTGGTCGGAGATGAGCCCACGTGCCTTTTCGAGAAGGACGTCGGCGAATCCGACGACCGAGTTGAGCGGAGTGCGCAGCTCGTGCGACATGTTCGCGAGGAACTGGTTCTTCGAGCGGTCGGCGGCGAGGAGGCGGAGGTTCGTCTCGCGCAGCTCTGCCGTTCTCTCCTGGACGCGATGCTCGAGAGCGTAGGTGAGCCCCTCGAGGTCGCGGTAGAGGTTTGCGTTCTCGAGTGCGACGGCAGCCTGCGTCGCGATCGCGGTGAGCAGCAGCTCGTCTTCCTCGGTGAACACATCCTTTCGGTAGCTCTGGATCGAGATGACGCCGACGACGCGGTCGCGCGCGATCATCGGCACGCCGAGCCACGATTCGGTTTGGAGCCCGTCTTCGATCGACTGAACACCGATCGAGCGCTCCTCTTGGTTGCTCGCGAGACGGAGCGTCTTTCCATTGCGAATGACCCAGTCGTTGAGCCCTACGCCCATCGGAATCCGCTCCTTCGGCCTCCGCACTCCGTTGACGTACTCGATCTCGAACGCGAGCTCGTCGGTCGCCTCGTCGACGAGTGCAATCGAGAAGAGCGAGACGTCGACGACCTTCCGGCACTCGCGGAAGATCGTCTCGAGCAACTCGTCGGTCGTGAAGTTGAGCGAGATCGTCTTGCCTATGTTCGAAAGCGATACGAGCCGCTGAAGCTGGTGGCGTGTGCGGTAGCGTGCGTCGGCGAATCTTCGCGCGACGTAGTTGATCACGAGCGCGGAGAAGGCGAGCGCGTGAAAGCCTGCAAGCCCGAGGGTGGGTATGGAGAAGGTCATGAGAACGGCGTACGGAAGCGTGATGAAGTAGATCGACGCGTCGATTACGCTGATCCGCAGTCGCTTGTCGCGCGCATAGCCGTACCCGACCATCACCACTTCCATCAGAAGGTTGTTGGCCAGGATCAAAACGAGCCCACAGAGGACGATACGCGCTGCTTCGGCGGCTGTCGTCTCGACGCGAGGGGGCGTACCGCCGAGCACGACGAAGAGCAGCGACGCGCCAGCGACTGGAATGCCATAGGTCCCGGTTAGGCGCAGCGTGTTGACGATGCCAAACCAGGCAGAGCCTGGCAGGTTCCTGTCGCTCAGTGATGAGACGGCGCGTGCAGCCATCGCAGCGAGCACGGCGATCCAGCTCGAGAGCACCGGACCGAGGATGGGGAACATCGCAATGCAGCCGCTGATGACCATCGACACGAAGACGAGCCTGGTCAACTGAAACTTGAAGAGCCCGAGCATCGTGATGAAGCCAAAGAAACTGAGGACGACGAGCGGTCCGAGGTCGCCGAGGTCGGCGTAGATCCTCTCGGTCTCCTCGGCGCGAAGGAACGTGACGGCGAGGAGCGTAACGACGCCCGCGATCGCCTGCACGACGAAGATCCGCATTACGCGGTCCTGGATCTCCTGCTCGGTGTGCAGAGTCGTCGACATCGTTGTCTACGAGCTTTTCGGCAATGCTAGCACGGCGTTCCGTCGTGAGCGCACCGATGGGCGCCGCAGGCTAGCTCGGTCAGCCCTTTCGCACGACGGCGATCTTACCCGCGCCGAGAATCGTCGCGGTGCGATCGGGAGCGATCGCGATTGCGCAGTCGCGCGGAATCGCGATGCCGAGCTTCGCTTCCGGCAGCGACATGAGCCTTCGCAGTGGGGTGTCGTTCGACGGGTCGAAGCCAGTCTCGATCACAGCGCCCGGCACGAGCCCTAGGCCGGGAAGCCAGCCGCCGGGTCGTTCAATGTCATGCGTCGCGACGCCGAGCGTTGCAGCCGCGGCCCCAATCGCCGCGACGCACTTTCCCGCGGCCATGACGCGTCCAAGGCTTTCGACGACGGGAGAATTGCGGAGCGCCTCGACCACCTTGTTCGTCACTCCCGCGCCGATGTAGACGAGACCGGCGGACTCGAGCCGCTCGAGATTCTTCTGTCGTCTCGCGTCGCGTGGCCGGTAGATCGGCACGTTCACGACATCGACCGTCGGTTCAATCGTGCGGAGATAGGCTCCGAAATGTCCGGCGTATTCGTTCGATCCTGAAGCAACGGGTACGAAGGCAATCGTGCGATTGTTGGCGGGGAGCTTCGAGAGCAGAAGCTCGTCGAACTCGCGTGTCTCGCCGAACGAGAATTCTCCGCCGCCGATGAGAACGAGCCACCCGTTAGTCGCAGGACCAGGAATGCGAAGTTCGTTCATGACATGCCGAGCATACCAGCGGACCCGTGCGTGAGCCTTGCTCCTTCGCCCGTTGAGAGCTCGAACGGCATCACCGCCGCCCATCGGCCGTTTCGGGGCCGCGGCGTGTGCGGTAGGATCGGCGGATGGGTGTGAAGGATCCGGCCGCGGTGCTCAGCAGTGAGCGATCTCGTCTCGTCGTGGTGATCCTGCTCTTCGTTGCCTTCGCGGCGGCAGGCACCGCGAACCACGAGATGTGGCGCGACGAGCATCACGCCTGGCTTCTCGCGCGCGATGCGGCGTCGCCAGTCGAGGTCTATCGAAACCTCCGCTGGGACATGACTCCGGGTTTTTGGCATCTGCTGCTCTGGGTCGTCACGCGGTTCACGCATGATCCGGCGTCGATGCAACTGCTCAATCTGGCCTTCGCGACGGCAGCCGCATGGATCGTGCTTCGGTTTGCGCCGCTCGAGCTCGAGCAGAGAGCGCTGCTCGTATTCGGTTACTACCTCGGCTACGAGTACGCCGCGATCAGCCGCGTCTATGCGCTCGGTACGCTGTTCATTTTCGTGCTTTGCGCGGTTTGGGAGCGACGGCACGCGAGAGCGATTCTGGTGGGAGTGCTCCTGACTCTTCTCGCCAACACGCCGTCGCTTTACGGAGTCATCGCGGCCGGCTTCTTTTTGCTGCTGCTTGCTCTCGATCTGCGGGGAGACGCTGGCGCGCGGCGCGGCGCGCTCGTTGCGCTCGCGATCGGAGGAGCCGGAACGATCGCTGCGCTCTGGCAGACGCTCCCAAGCAGCGACAACCCGTTCGCGGCCGGCAAGGCCACGCTTGCGTTCGAGCCGGAGCGCGTCGGCCGAGTCATTCACTTCCTCGCGTCGATCTTCGTGCCGATTCCCGACGCGAGCCGTTACGACTGGTGGAACAGCAACCTCGTGACTGGTCGCTCGGTCTTGCTTGACGCGCTCATTGCGGCCGCCGGCATCGCGCTCGTGTGCTGGCTGCTCTGGCGCCGGCGCGACCTCCTGGCGTGCTGGCTGCTCGCTGTGTCTGGCGTGCTGTTCGCCGCCTACCAGGGAGGATTCGTCGGGATGCGCCACGGCGGATACGTCTTCATCCTCTTCATCGCCGCGCTCTGGATCGCGAGCGCGCAGCGCAAGGCGTCCAGCAGTTCCGCGCGCCAGCGTCTCGCGCTGACGCTCCTTCTCGCAGTCGGCGTTGTGGGAGGACTGACCGCGTGGTTCCGCGAGCTCAGCACCGAATTTTCGGCCGCGGAGAAGACGGCTCGATGGATGCGCGCCAGCGGGCTCGAGGGGATGCCGATCGCGGGCGCGGACGACTTTGTCGTCGCGAGTCTCGCGTCGCTGCTCGATCTCGACCGAATCTACTACCCGCAGCGAGGCGAGTGGGGAACGTTCGTATCGTGGGATCCGGGGCGGCGCAACACGACGCTCGGTGATGCGACTTCAGATATCGCGTCGAAGGTGAGTGTGTCGGGGCGGCCGATGCTCTTCGTGCTGACGCGGCCGCCGACTCGCATAGGACCGGCGGGACAAGTCGTCGTCGTCCGTGAGGCGATGGTCGCGCCTGGTGTTCGGGGGAGGCTCCTGGCTGCCTTCACCGATTCGGTCGTCAGCGACGAGTGCCTGTTCGTCTACGAGATTGCGCCTAACGATCCGTCGTCGCGTTGAGCGAATCGGCCCACGACGTGTCGGCCGACAACGACGAGCGCCGCTCCAGGTTTTTCGCCGTGCACCGTTCCTCGATTCGCGTCGTTCGGGCAAGAAGAAACGAGCGGGCGCCGAAGCGCCCGCTCGAGGTTTGCACGACGTGAGGCCTGTCGCCTACCTGTTGTACCGGTACGTCGTGTACTGCGCGTCCATTCGCGAGTCTTGTCCCGCCGAGAACCGGTTCATGCATGAGTCGTCGGTGTAGTCCATGAAGTTCGTGATGGGATCGTTGCCAGCCGTGCTGCACGTGTTTCGTCCGGTCGGGCAGCCATAGGCGGGCGAAGCCTCCGCAGGTGTGTCGCTCACGTAGTCGCCACCGGTGCAGCCGCCCTGGAACGTGTGGTAGAGCCCCATCCAATGGCCAACCTCATGTGTTCCCGTGTCACCGAGGTTGTAAGGTGCCGCAGTACCGCCGGGGAGCGACGAGTAAAGAAGAACGACGCCGTCCTTCTTCGGGTTGCCACTATAGCTCGACGGGAACGTCGCGTAGCCGAGAATGCCACCGCTCGGCGAGCAGGTGTAGATGTTGAGATCTTTCGCCGTTCCCTTGCGGAGGGCGTTCTTCATCGTCGATTCGTAGCTGCCGTAGCAGCCGGTGAACCAGCTCGAGTTCGTCGTGCGGTCGACGCTGACGAGGTTGAAGTTCCAACCCCAGGGAGCGTACGCGTTCTTCAAGACGGAGATCTGGTTGTTGATCATCGTCGTCGTGACGTCGCCGTTCGAGACGCCGGTTCCCTTGCGGATGACGTGGAAGTAGACGTTGATCGTCCCGCCCGTCACTTCGGGCAATCCACTATCCATCAGGCGCGCATGGAAATCCTCTTCCATGACCGCGGCTTCGGCCGGCTGGATGTTGCTCGCGCAGCGCCGGCCGCTCGCGATGAAGTCCTCTTGGTTCTCGAAGGTCGTTCCTTCGAATTCGAACGGCACGTAGTCAGTCCATTCATTGCGGGGATACAAGCGATCCTGCGCAAGACCCGACAGTGCAAACGCGCAAGCCATGACTACTGCAAACACGCGGGAAAATCCCTTCATGACGATCCCTCTCTTCCTATTCGCATCGAGTGCGTGACGGTCGAGTTCCACGTTGTGTGCCAGCTTCCGCGCAACCAGTTAAGGTGCTCATTCGATGCCGGTTAGGCGAAACGTGCGGTGAGGCGTAGGGTCGGCTGTTGACCCGAATTCGCGCCCGCAGGAGAAATGGCGGGTCACGCATTGATCGGATGGGTCAGCGGATTCCAACTAGCGATGGAACGCGAAGGAAGGCCTTATGGCCGAAGCGCTGTGGGTGGGCCGGAAAAGAGAAGCGGGCGCCTCGCGGCGCCCGCTTCGATCGCTGCGAAGTGGAAGCCGTCTACTTCCTCTTCCAGACCGCTTCGAGCTTCGAGCCGAGGTCGGCCGGGGAGACGACGACGTGGATGCCTGCGGCTTCGAGCGCGTCCATCTTCTCCTTTGCCGTTCCCTTACCGCCCGAGATGATCGCGCCGGCGTGGCCCATGCGGCGTCCCGGAGGAGCCGTCTGCCCTGCGATGAAGGCGACGACCGGCTTCTTCACGTTCGCCTTTACGAACGCGGCGGCTTCTTCTTCCGCCGATCCGCCGATCTCGCCGATCATCACGATCGCTTCGGTCTTGCCATCACGGTTGAAGGCGTCGAGGCAGTCGATGAAGTTCGTGCCGGGGAGTGGATCGCCGCCGATTCCTACCGCGGTCGTCTGGCCGATGCCGCGTTTCGTCAGCTGTCCGACCGCTTCATACGTGAGCGTTCCGGAGCGCGAGACGATGCCGATCGGGCCCTCCTTGTGGATGTGCCCCGGCATGATGCCGATCTTTGCTTCGCCCGGCGTGATGAGGCCGGGGCAGTTCGGTCCGATGAGGCGCGACTTGCCCGATTTCCTCAGCGCGTCGTGCGCCTTCGTCATGTCGTTCACCGGCACGCCCTCGGTGATGCAGACGATCAGCTCGATGCCGGCGTCGCACGCTTCCATGATCGCGTCGGCGGCGAACGGTGGCGGAACGAAGATCAGCGAGCAGTTTGCTCCCGTCTTCTCGCGACCTTCGGAGATCGTATTGAAGACGGCGAAGCCTTCGTGCGTCGTGCCACCCTTGCCGGGAGTGACGCCGCCGACGACCTGCGTGCCGTAGTCGCGGCAGGTCGTCGCGTGAAATGTGCCTTCCCGCCCCGTGATGCCGGAGACGAGTACCTTGGTGTTCTTGTCAGCCCAGATTGCCATGCGTTAGGCTCCCTTGACCGCGGCCACGACTTTCGTCGCCGCGTCCGCCATGCCGTCGGCGGCGATGATGTTCAGCCCCGACTTTGCCAGGATTTCTTTGCCCAGTTCGACGTTCGTTCCTTCGAGACGGACGACGAGCGGAACGGGGAGACCGATCTCCTTCGACGCCTGAACCACGCCCTCCGCGATGCGATCGCAGCGCATGATGCCGCCGAAGATGTTGATCAGGATCGCCTTCACGTTCTTGTCAGAAAGGATGATCCGGAATGCGTTCTTGACCTGCTCGGCCGTCGCGCCGCCGCCGACATCGAGGAAGTTCGCCGGCTCGCCCCCCGCGTGCTTGATGATGTCCATCGTCCCCATCGCGAGGCCGGCGCCGTTGACCATGCAACCGACGGTGCCGTCGAGCTTGATGTAGTTGAGGCCGTGCTTCGACGCTTCGACCTCGAGCGGATCTTCCTCGGCGAGATCGCGCATCTCGACGATGTCCTTGTGGCGGAACAGGGCGTTATCGTCGAAGTTCATCTTGCAGTCGAGTGCGAGAACGTCCTCTTCCTTCGTCACGAGGAGAGGGTTGATCTCGGCGAGCGACGCGTCGGTGTCGATGTACGCCTGCATCAGCTTCTGACAGAAGTCGACGCATTTCTTGAACGCGGTGCCCGTTAGGCCCAGTGCGTAGGCGATTCGGCGCGCCTGGAACGGCTGCATCCCGAGGATCGGGTCGATCGCCTCTCGGTGGATCGCGGTCGGATCCTTCGCGGCGACCTCCTCGATCTCCATGCCTCCCTGCTTCGACGCCATCACGACCGGTTTGCCGATACGGCGGTCGAGCGTGATGCCGAGGTAGAGCTCGCGATCGATGTTGAGCGCCTCCTCGATGAGCACCTTGCCGACCAGGCGCCCTTCGGGGCCCGTCTGGTGCGTGACGAGCGTCATGCCGATGATCTGCTTCGCGATCTCGACGGCCTCGTCGGGCGTCTTGGCGAGCTTGACCCCGCCTCCCTTGCCACGGCCGCCGGCGTGGATCTGCGCCTTGACGACGACGCGTCCGCCGAGCTCCTTGGCGATCTCTCGCACGGCCTCCGGGTTGTCGGTGACGACTCCGCGAGGAACGGCGACTCCGTATCTCTTCAGGATCTCTTTTGCTTGATATTCATGTACTTTCATAGGCCGGCGATATGTATCACGACGCCAGCCCCTTGTCATGTGACGATGACCCGGAAGCCGCGGCGACGGCGTCCCGCGGTCACGCGGTGGCCACCGCGACCAGCCCGCATCTCTCACAGCCCTTCGTCGCGACGGCATCCCACCCTTGCGCTACGGCCGGAACCGTAGCCATGATTCCTCGGAGAGGCCTGACCGCGGCGTCAGCGCCGCGCCGGCATCACCGATTACCCATGGCGGTGTGGGAAAAGCGCTTCTGCACGGTCGGCGTCTTCGCGAGTACCTTTTTCAGGTCGTGGCTCTGCTCCACGTGCTCGCGGCCCTTGCCCTTGGCGTGGGGCTTCATGGCGGTCTGTTTCTTCGTTTCCTTCTCAGCCATCAGAAACCTCCATGTGCTGCATCTTCAATCTAGCGCCATGGCGTGCCGCGTGCCAGTCAGCCGTGTCGCATCGGTGGGGCGCGGCGCAACCGGCTGCCGATGGATGACGCCGTCCGGCTCGTTTGTTTCCCCTCGCGCATGAACGACGCGATCTGTCTGATCACCGGAGCGAACGCGGGAATCGGCCTCGAAACTGCTCGCGCACTCGCGGCGCGCGGTGCGACAGTGGTGATGGCAGGCCGTGATCCGAAGAAGGTCGAGGGGGCCGTTTGCCAGGTCGGGGGAAGTGCAGCGTCCGGGAACGTCGAGCCGCTCGTCTGCAATCTCGCGTCAATGCGCTCAATCGAGGCGGCGGCGTCCGAGTTTCGCGCGCGCCACACAAAGCTCGATCTCCTCATCAACAACGCGGGGCTCTTCCTGAGCGACCGGATCGTCACCGAAGATGGGTTCGAGTCGACGATCGCAATCAACCACCTTGGCCATTTTCTTCTGACACATCTGTTGAGCGATCGCATCCTCGGGTCGGGGAACGCGCGGGTCGTCAACGTCTCGTCGAATGCACACTACTCGGCGAAGGGAATCGACGTCGACGACGTTCACGCCGGAAAACGCCGTTACTCCGGCGTTCGGGCGTACGCGGAGAGCAAGCTCGCGAATGTGCTCTTCACGCGGGCGCTCGCGCGCCGTTGGAGCGGTCGCGGCGTGACTGTGAACGCGGTACACCCAGGTGTCGTGAACACTCGGATTGCCGCCGATGGTGATGCGCGCGGCGTCATCAAGCTCCTCTGGGATATCGGCCGGCCGTTCATGCTTTCCCCTGCCGACGGGGCGAAGACCTCGCTTTACGTCGCGACGTCCGACGAGGGGGGCGCGGTGACGGGACGCTACTTCGTGAAGTCGGCGCAGCGTCGCCCAAGCCGCTACGCACTCGACAACGCGCTCGCGGAGCGCTTATGGGAGGCGAGCGAGCGGGCCGTGGGATTCGAGAGGTCACACGGTTGAAGGCAACACATCGAATGCAGAATGCAGAATGCAGAACGGAAGAATGAAGAAGGGCACGGCGCAATCGAGCTGCTCATCGCTTTCTTCATTCTTCCGTTCTGCATTCTGCATTCGATGTGTTCCTCTTCTCGTGCCGCCCGAACGTCTGCTGAAGTACACTCCGGCGCATGCGCACGCCTCCTGTTTCGGTCGGCGAGATTCTCGAGCTGAGCCCCGATGGACTCGTCGCCGGAGGCGAGGCGATCTGCCGCGTCGACGGTTTCCCGCTCTTCGTTCCGAGAATCTATCGAGGTGACGTCGCGCAGATCGAAGTCGTCGAGGTCAAGAGGGGCTTTGGGCGGGGACAGGTCATCGAGTTGGTGAGCGCCTCGCCGCAGCGGAGACGCGACCCCTGCCCCGTGGCTGGAGAGTGCGGTGGGTGCGATTGGGCTGAGCTGCGGCTCGACGCACAACTCGATGCGAAGAAAGAAATCGTGCTCGACTCGCTCCGGAGGATAGGCAAATTCGATCCTGGCGCCCTCCCTTCGATCCGACTGCACGCGTCGCCGCTCAACTATCGACTCCGGAGCCGGCTTCACGCCGATCCGTCCGATCCGGGGAGTGTCGGGTTCTACGCCCGGAAGTCGAACGACGTCGTCCCGATCAGCGAGCGCTGCGAGGTCATCGGTCCCGCATTGCTCGGTAATCTCGATGCGCTGCGAAATGTGGCGCGAGGCGGCGCTGTCATCGATGCGTTCGAGTCGAGCCATGCCTTCTCGTACGCTGCGCGGCCCGATGACGACACGAAAGGTGTGCCGGTCGCGCTCGAGGTGGGCAGCCGGACCTACACGCTCTCGACGACGACGTTCTTTCAAGTGAACCGGCATCTGTTGGGGCGGCTCATCGCGCTCGTGTCGGCGCACGCGGCGGAGAGTGCGGGGAGGGAGCTCGCACTCGATCTTTACGGTGGCGTCGGCTTCTTCGCGCTTCCTCTCGCAGAGCGATTCGCGCGCGTCGTCACCGTGGAAGCGCTCGGCGAGGCGCACATCTACGCCGGTCTCAATTGCCGCGCTACGCCTAACGTCGCGGTCGTTGGAGCGCCGGTCGAGGAGTTTCTCGAAGCATTCGAGGAGCAAGCCGACTTCGCACTCGCCGACCCGCCCCGCGCAGGTCTGACGCCGCGCGCTCTCGACCTCCTCGCGCGGGCGGCCCCACCGAAGATTTGTTATCTGTCGTGCGATCCGGTAACCTTTTCACGTGACGCGGCGGAACTGGGGCGCCGTGGTTACGCCCTCCGTTCGCTCGACCTCCTCGATCTCTTTCCGAACACCCACCACGTAGAGACGCTCTCCTTGCTCGCGCTTGAGCAATGAACCACGTTCGACCCCAGCAGCATCCGCATTCGCTTCGTTCGTAGCCGGCCTCGTTCTGGCCCGCATCGTCACCGATCCTGCAACGTCCGCGGCGGCGGCTGCACTCGTCGCATGTCTCGTACTCGCAATCCGGAGGCCGGGTTGCGTGCGTGCGGCAGTGCTGGCGGCGCTCCTCGCGCTTGGACTCTCGATCGGTGCGCGCGAACGCGCCGCAACCGCGCGAGAGCTCGCGCTGCTCGGCAGCGCGGGAGAGGATCGCTTCGTCACCGTCACGTTGCCGGTCGAGGACGATTGGCAGACGCTGGAAGACGGCAGGAAGCGGCTCTCCGCGCAGTCGTTCCGTGTGGCGCTTCGAGACGGCCGTTCGCTCGATATCGGCCGCCGGATCTTCGTGACGACTGCCGACGCGCCTCCCGACGTCATCGACGCTGCGACGTTGGACGCGGAGGGCTTCCTGCGGCGGACCACGCGCGGGAGTTACCGGCTTACGGTGAAGTCGTCGCGGCTCATGGCGCCGGGTGGTGAGGCGCGGCGCTGGTCGCCCGCGTACTGGAACCGCCGGCTAGTCCGAGCGCTTCGCAACGCGGCAGGCACATGGCGCGTGGCGTCGCTCGGTTGCTCACTCGTCGAATCGCTCGTCCTCGGCCGGCCGGCACGCCTGCCCGACGAGATGCTCGAGTCATACCAGCGGGGAGGGACGTACCACCTCCTCGTCTTCTCCGGCCTTCAGATTGCGATGCTCGCGGGCGCGCTTCGCTGGCTCGCACGGATGGCGGGGCTGCGACGGTCGGCCGACGCGCTCCTCCTCGCGGTGTCGTTCTTCGCACCTGCATTCGTAGGCTCCGATCCGTCGGTGTCGCGGTCGGCGTGGATGCTCGGGCTCCTCATCTTCACGCGAGTATGGGAGCGGCCCGTGAGTGCGACGAATGCGTTGTTTGCGTCCGCGCTCGTGAGGCTCGTGTCGTGCCCATGGGAGCTCGATGATCCTGGCTTCGCGCTGACCTATGCGGCGACGGCGGGCATCGTCGTCGTGGGACGGGCACTCGCAGGAATCGCCGGCCGGCGGAGCGGTGGACTGTTCGCCGGCGCTGGGGCGGAGCTCGCGACCTTCCCGCTCACGCTACTCTGGTTCAACCGCATCGTTCCCGGCGGATCGATCGCGACGCTCGTCTCGGGTCCAGTCCTCCTCGCGATGCTCGTTGCCGGCGTTCTCGCCTGCGTCCTCGCGCCAATCTCGCCTAACGGCGCGTTCGTCGTGCTCGATGCGATCGGGTCGGCGAATGAAGTGGTCGTCGCAATCAATCGATTCGTGGCGGATGGCGCGGGGCTCTCGATCGCGATGCCGGCACCGCCTGCGTGGCTGGTTGCGGCGGCTCTCGCCTGCGCGGTTGTCGCGATCGCCCGTGGACGGATTGCACTCGTTCCGTTTGCGCTGGCGCTTCCGATCGCCGCGTCGATCGCTCTCGCGGTGGTGCGAGGCGACGCCGGGGAGGGCGAGCTCCGACTGCTCGACGTCGGGCAGGGCGACGCGATTTTGCTGCGCAGCGGGCGAGGGTCGATTCTCGTTGACGCGGGCGGATCGTCGCGCGACCCATCGATCGGCCGGCGCCTGCTCGTTCCGCGCCTTGCGGACGCGGGCATCCGCCGGATCGACGCGATCGTCCTCTCGCATCCTCATCCCGATCACTGCGGTGCGATTCCCGCGGCGATGCGCGACTTCGACGTCGGGCGCGTCGTCGTTGGACGCCGTCATGTGAGTGCCCCCTGCGTGCAGCGTGTGCTCGACGAGGCGTTGCGGCTCGGCATCCCGGTCGCGGACGCGGAGGCCGAAGGAACGCTCGTCACGGGAACGATTGAGCTCCGGCCGGTCGACGTCGGGACGAGGTTCCGTCGCGCTCCCGAGAACAACGGCTCGCTCGTCTACGCCGCGCGCATCGCGGGCCGCTCGCTCCTGCTCACCGGCGATGTCGAGAAGGAGGCAGAGACCGTCCTCCGCTACGATCACGCGGCGGAGCTGCGCGCCGAGATCCTCAAAGTTCCGCACCACGGCGGCGCGACGTCATCGACACCACGCTTTCTCGATCTCGTCGCCCCGAGGATTGCAATCGTCTCCTGTGGGCGAGGGAACCCGTTCGGGCATCCGTCGGACCAGGTCGTCAACGAGCTGAAGTCGCGTGGAGTCATCCTTTTGAGGACCGATATTCATGGCACCGTCGTGCTTACCTTCCAGGAAAACCGGGTGTTCGTGAAGCGCGAGTTTGACACTCCGAGTGCGACTCGCTGAAAATCATTTGACACCATGTCCGTCACGCTGTTCCGCACGGGGATCTGGATCATCATTGCGACACTCGTCGCCTACGTAGTCCGCGAGACGTACGTCGGGGAAACGCTCGAGTTCCTGAACGCGGAGCTTCTCTGGAACTCGATACTCCTCGGGGCCGCCGTGATCGGGCTCGGCGTCGTCGCGTGGATCGGCGGGAAGCTCATGCCGCAGAGGCGCTCGAAATGCCGAATCTGTGGCCATGTGATCCCGCGGGGAAGTGTCTACTGCCGGCCACACCTGCAAGAGAAGCTCGAAAGAGCGCGCCACGCCGATCTGGCAACGAGGCGGCGCTGATCACGCACCCGCTTCTCGTGATCGCAGGTCCAACGGGCGTCGGAAAGAGCCGCCTCGCGATGGCACTCGCGCCTGCGGTCGATGGCGAGATCGTCAATTACGATTCGGTACAGATCTATCGCGGATTCGATGTCGGAAGCGCGAAGCCGTCGCCCGATGACCGGCGCGTCGTGCCGCATCACATGATCGACATCGTCGATGCAGACGAACCGTTCGACGCGGCGGAATACGCAACCCGGGCGCGCGTCGTCTGTGCGGAGATCGCCGCTCGCGGCCGCGTTCCGATCCTCGTCGGCGGCACCGGCTTCTATCTGCGGGCGCTTCTCAGCGGACTGCCGGAGCTTCCCGGTCGTGACGACGCGCTGCGTGTACGTATCCGTGCGATCTGGGATTCGCCGCGAGGCGCCGCGCGTCTCTGGAGGCTCGTCGGTCGAATCGATCCCGTGACCGCGGGACGGATCGCGGCCGCCGATCGCCACCGGATCGAGCGGGCGCTGGAAGTCTACTTTTCGTCGGGGCGCCCGATCTCGAGTTGGGCACGGCCGATGGCGGGGATCGAGTCGCTTCCCGCGAGGAAGTTCGCGCTCGCACTCGAGCGCACCGCGCTCAACCCGATTCTCGACGAGCGTGTGCGGGCGATGTACGCGAACGGGCTCGTCGCCGAGACGCGGGCCCTTCTCGCGCGCTTCCCATCCGCCGCGCGTCCCTTCACGACGATCGGCTACCGCGAAGCGGCCGCAGTCGTCACCGGCTCGATGACCGAGTCAGACGCGATCGCCGAAACGATGCGACGCACGCGCGCCTACGCAAAGCGCCAGATGACCTGGCTCCGGGCCGAACCGGGAATGACGTGGATTGATGCGGGGCGGGGAGTGGAGGAGATTCTGGCGGGATTCCATGCTGAAGCGTGAAAACGGAGCCACCGGGTCTGGCCCGGATCGTCGCGAAATCGTTTGTGGCAATTTATAAGCTATTCTATTTAGGTGCTAGTTTTACGAGATATGTATTGGTTTAATTTCGTATCAATTTTCAATTTCGAATTCCGCCCCCATACTTTCTTCGTGCGATCACGAACACTGGTCCTCCCTGCGCTCCTCGCGGTAGTCGCCTTGCTTCCTTCGACCGGCTGCACGACGTCTGCGCCCCCTCTGCCAGCCTCACGGCTCGGCTTTCTTCTCGATCCGCGCATCGGATTCGAGGGGAAGGCGGAACCATCTGCCGATAAGCGGTTCGCTGCATCGTGGACGAAGCTCAGCGCCGGCTTCGTTCCCGACGCTGACCGCTCATTCGCGACGATCGAATCGAGATACCCCGGGTACCTCCCTGCGAGTGTGGGCCGGGCTGTCGTGGCGCTTGCGCAGGACGACGTCGATCGCGCGGCGACGGAGCTCGACCGCGCAATCGGGGTGCAGCCCGACTACGTCGCGGCGCGCGCGTACCGCGCGGAAGTCGCGTTGCGACGGGGAGACGTTGCGGCGGCGTACGCGACGTACCGTGAGCTCGCGTCGTATTCGGGAGCGAGCAGTGCGGTACGACAGCGATTCGAAACGGTGAGTGGCGAGCGGCTCCGCCAGCTCCTCGCGCTCGCGTCTGGCGCGCCGTCCAACGACGAGGCGCTGCTTCTCCTCGAGGAGGCCATTGGGCTCGCGCCGCAGTCGGACATCGCACGCGAACAGCTTGCGCGACGGCTGGTTGCCGCGAAGCGCTATGCCGACGCGCGGACGCAGGTTACCTCGCTCCTCGATCGCGGCCGTGTCGACGACCCCACGGTGCAGGCGTTGCTTGCCGACGTCGAGGCCGGCGAAGGGAACTTCCAGGGAGCGATCATCAGGCTCGAGAGGCTCTCTCAGCGTTTTCCCGGCCGCGGCTATGAAGACCGGCTCGCGGCGGTGAAGAACGACTACAAGCGGGCGAACCTGCCGCCGCGTTATCACAATGCGGCCTCATCTCCGGCCCTAACGCGCGCCGATCTCGCGATCCTGAGCTACTGGGAGATTTCGGCGTTTCGCTTCGCGCCGATCGCCGACCCTCCGATCGCGGTCGACATCGCCGATGTTCCGGGACGCGAGGAGATCGTGCAGGCGCTCGGGCTGCGCCTTCTCAGTGTCGATCCGATCACGCGCGCAGTCGACCCTGCGCGGCCGGTGACTGGAACGGCGATGCTTCGCGCGGCAGCGTTGCTGCTTCGCGTGGGGGGCGCTCCGCCATGTGCGGGGAATGGCGGCACGACCGCCGCGCAGGCGCTGCTGAATTGCGGGGTGCCGGTGGCCCCGATCGTCACCGCGCCCGACGCTCCGCTCAGCGGAGAGATGGCGCTCGCGATCCTGAGTGCGATCGAGAACGCCAGGCGGTCAGCCGAATAACGAAAGGCGCGGCAGCGAAACCCGGCGGCGCACGAGCCGCCAGAGGTTCGCCGCACGTGTCTTGCGGAGCGTCTCGTCGTCGTCGATCGTATAGCGCGCGAGCTCCAGGTCGACCGACGCGATCAGCGCGTGCCTTTCGGCGTCCGGCATCGCCTCGAGCAGCGCCGCCATCAGCCGCTGCTCCGCCGCGACGAGGCGGTCTTCGGTCTCGGGAACGCTCATCGACGCAGCCGCGAGCTCCTGGAGGTCGTCGAGCGTCGTGGCGAACGATTCTCGATAGCGGGGATCCGCCGCATCCGATGCCTCACGGAGTGCGTTGATCACCGCGTCGAGGGCGCCTCGTGGATCGGCCTCGGGGACTGAGCCCGATCCGCCCACGGCCTGGTCGCGCCGCTCGGCCCAGATGTCGGCCACCGCGTGCTTGCAGTAGGAGAGGCTGGAGATCGTCCGCTTTCTCCCCGCTTTCTCCCGCGAGTCGAAACAGGCGTCGATCGCCTCGAGGACGATCGCGAGCGGCACCCCTTCGTCGTGCCATGACTTCATGAGGGCCCAATCCTTCGACGAAAAGAGGAACGGCGTCCCGCGGCGATGCGCGAAGTGCGCCTCGATCTCGGTGAAGTAGGTGTCGGAGTCGGTCGTTGGGGTCGTCACGGCGGTACGAGGCGAGCGTCCGCGTACATCGATACGCGCCCCAAGCCACTATACTATCCGCCATCCGCTTCACGGTCGGGACTGGGTTGGTCGAATCGCTCCGGTCTCTCCTGACGCGGCGTGGGGAGGAAGCGCCGACCGATGTCTGCAAAGCCGCAGCGCACCGCGGAGGTGACCGTCTTTTCGCCGATTGGCAGTCCGACGAATCACAAGATCTCGTCGGACCTCGTGACGATCGGACGTGCAAGCGATTGCACGATCCCGATCAAGGACCGTTACCTCTCACGCCGCCACGCAGAGATTCATCGTATCGAGGGCAAATGGGTGCTCCGCGACCTCGGGAGCGCGAACGGAACCTACCTCAACAACGTCCGCGTCGAAGCCGATCAGAACCTTCGCTCGGGCGATCGGATCAGGATGGGCGACACCGAGCTCCTGTTCCAGTCGGAGCACTCGACCGACCGCTTCATCGCCGTTGCCGACCCGCGCCTAACGCCAACGATCGCGATTCCGATCCAGGAGATCGAGGCGGGACAGCAGATGTCGGGCAAGAGCCTCGACCGTTTCCGCGTACTCAACGCGCTCGCCGTCGAACTGATCGAAGACCGTCCGATGGACGAGCTCTTCGGGTTCATCGTCGAGAAGGTGATGGAGCATCTCAAGCCGTCGCGCGCTGCGATCGGACTTCTCGCGGACGACGGTAAGGCGTTTGCGACGGTCGAAGTGAGGCGACAGAACAAAACCGATACGGCCGAGCTCACGATCAGCCACACGCTCTTGCAGACGATCGTCGAGGAGAAGAAGGCACTCGCATTCGTCGACATCTCGGTCGACGAGCGGCTCAGCCAGGCACAGTCGATCATCATGCAGGGGATCAACTCGGTCGTCTGCGCGCCGCTCATGGTCGCCGGCGTCGTCAACGGGCTTCTCTACGTCGACTACTACTTCGCGCAAAAGGCGCTGAGCGAAGAGGATGTTCGGATCGTCGGACAGATCGCACGCCTCGCCTCGGTGAAACTCGAGAACACGCGCCTTCGCGAGTCGGCGCTGCAGAAGCGCCTCATGGACGAAGAGCTGCGCACCGCGTCGGCAATCCAGAAGGGACTTCTCCCGGGCGAGCCTCCGCACGTGGCCGGATACAACCTCTCGGGACTGAACAACCCGTGCCGCACCGTGAGCGGCGATTACTACGACTTCATCTGCCGTCCCGACGGCCGGCTCTACTTCGTCATCGCCGACGTGAGCGGCAAGGGCGTGACGGCAGCCCTCTTGATGGCCGGCATTCAGACCGCCTTCCGCATCTTCACGAAGAGCGATCCGACGCCGGCAGAGCTTGTCGCGCAGCTCCACGTAAATCTGCGCGAGACGCTCCCGAAATCGAAGTTCGTCACGATGTTCGTCGGCCGTCTCGATCCCGCAACGGGGCTCGTCGAGTATTGCAACGCGGGGCACGTGCCTCCCCTCCGTCTCTCAGCAGGAGGAGTCGAGGAGCTTCCGGAGGCCGACATTCTCATCGGTCCGTTCGCCAGTGCGAAGTACCACGACGCATCGTTCTCGCTGTACGAAGGGGATGCACTCGTCCTCTTCACCGACGGCCTAACCGAGTCGGAGAACGACGACGGCGTCGAGTTCGGCGTGTCGAAACTGGGTGAGACGCTCGGAACGCTCCACGGCGAGCCGGCCGCGGAGATCGCGACGCAGCTCGAGAATGCGGTGCTCGAGTTCACGAACCTGCAGGCGCTCGGCGACGACCTGACGCTCGTCGTCGTGAGTCGTGCGACGGCGAACGCCTGAGCGCAGCGCCGTTCGAAGGAGCCTCCGTGTCCTGGGATCGACTCGCTGAATCGGAAGGGCTCGACCGGATGAGCGCGGCCGACGTTGCCCGCCTCGTCGCGATGCAGCAGTCCGATGTCGCGTCGCTCGTGGCCGCCATCGCGGAACGGATCGGTCGCGCGGCCGAGGCGATCGAGGATCGGCTGAGCAATGGCGGGAGAATCGCATACGCGGGATGGGGGCGGTGCGGCCGCACGGCCGCATCGGATGCCGCGGGGCTTTCGAGGCGCTTCGGCGTCGATCGCGCGAAGGTGGTCGTTCTGGCGAAGGAGCCGGGAGAGGCGTGCGCGCTTCCCGACGACGAAGACGCGATCGCACGCGTAAATTCACAGTTGCGCTCCGAGGATGCGCTGATCTGCGTCAGCGCGTCGGGCGACCAGCCGTTTGCGATCGGCGCCGCGCGCGCCGCGAATTTTCTCGGGGTCCTGACGACTGGCATCACGACCACGCCTAACTCGTTGCTCACCCGCGACTGTGATTTTCCAATCGTCGTCGCGACCGGCGCGGAGGTCGTCATGGGAGATCTCGCCTTCAGGAGCGCGACGGCGATCAAGATCGCCCTCGACGCGCTGACGACCGCAGCGATGGTCCGTCACGGCTGCGTCTGGTCGAACCTGCCGGTCGAACGCAATCTCGGCAGCGACGCGTGGCGCATCGTCGAGGCGGCCTGTGACTGCTCCCCAATCGAAGCGAGGTCGGCCGTCGCGGCAACGGGAAGCGCGAAGGCGGCGATCGTGATGCTGCGGCTCGGGATCACGGCCGACGAGGCGCGGCAACGGCTCGGCGATGCCGGAGAAGAGCTGCGGCGAGCGCTGGACGAGAGTTGAAACTCGAGAATCGAGAATTGAAGGAGGCGGGCCGGCGAAGGCGGTGGATGTTTCCGACCGGTACCTTGTGACGGTTCCCTCATTTTTCAATTTTCAATTTTCAAATCTCGATTCCGAACCTACGCTGCTTCCATGCGACATCTGCTCCGCGGCCGTGCCTTCATCGGGGGGCGGTTCCACGACGCGTGCGTCGTCCACGTCGCGGAGGGAAAGGTCACCCGTGTCGACATCGACGTGCCGGAGGCTGGCGATCCTGAGGAGCTGATCGTTCCCGGATTCGTCGACATGCACGTGCATGGAGGAGCGGGCGCGGACTTCATGGATGGAACACCCGAAGCCGCAATCGCCGTCGCGGAGTTGCACGCACGGCATGGCACGACGGCGCTCGCCGCGACGACGATCTCCGCGTCTCGAGAGGCGATCACGCGGTCGGTCGTCGCTGTCGACGAAGCGAGGCGGCGCGACGTCGGCGGTTGCGCGGAGATCGTCGCGATCCATCTCGAGGGCCCCTACCTCTCGCCGTCGCGTTCCGGCGCACACCCGATCGAGGAGCTTCGGCTTCCCGACGAAGGCGAGCTCGGTGAATGGCTCGCGAGCGGGGCTCCTCCACTCTGGTTGATGACGATCGCCCCGGAAGTGGCGGGTGCGCACTCCCTCGTCGAGAGTTTCAGGGGGCGGGTCTCCTTCTCCGCGGGTCACACCGAGGCGAAGTTCACCGAAATGCTCGAGGCGATCGAAGCGGGTGTGCGGCATGCGACGCACCTGATGAACGCGATGACGCCATTCGGTCAGCGCGAGCCTGGGGTGCTCGGCGTGCTCGCAGTCAGTGAAGGGACGACGGCGGAAGTTGTCGCCGACGGCGTGCATCTTCATCCCGTGACACTTCAGATTTGTGCGCGACTACTCGGCGATCGGCTCGCGCTCGTGACCGACGCGAATCGTGCGGCTGGAGCTCACGACGGATGCTACGAACTGGGTGGTCAAACGATCGTCGTCGAATCGGGTGTCGCGCGCACCGCAGACGGCGCGCTCGCCGGGAGCACACTCACGATGGACCGTGCGGTGCGAAACATGGTCGAGCTTGCCGGCGTGCATCTCGAACGCGTCGTGCCGATGGCGACCGAGCTTCCAGCGCGGTTGCTCGGCGTCGCCGACCGCAAGGGGCGAATCGAGGAAGGCTTCGACGCCGACATCGTCGTCATGTCACCGAGACTCGAGGTCGTACGAGTTCTCGCGCGGGGGCACGAGGTGGAGTGAGTGGCGCGGTCACGCCCCTCGGGCCATTTGAGAGCGAATAGCCGGACGCGCATGAGACCGAAAGGCCGGGCGCGGGCCCGGGAGCGTTCACGTTCACGGACCTGTACCCGCGTTACATTCCAGCGATTAGGCTGGCGATTGCAGGCGCAACATCCACACTACCTGCCGCCTCCCGCATTCTCCGACCGGCGAGCTCTGCGGTCTTGACCCCTCCGTGAACGTGAACGGGCCCGTGTCCGCGCCCGATCCCGGCATTTCTCCTCGCATTACGCTCCCGTCGATCATGCCGATCCGGAACGCCGTCGCACCGCTCGCTGTCTGCTTGGCCTCTGGCCTGTCGTATCGGCTAGACTTTCCGTACACACATGGCAATCCGGAACGACGACCTCGACCGCTGGGCGGTGCGATCGCTCGGCTGGAGCGATCAGACGGCGGCGCTCGATTTTCTCGAGCGCGAGCCGATCATGAACGCCTACCTCGTCTCACGGATCCTCGACGAGGGAATCGCGGGTCTCGGCGATCACATCGCCGTCTTTCTTCGCGGCGAGCTTGTCGGCATCTCAACCGTCGGCTGGAATGTCGTAATGGCGGTCGAGCGGTCGCTGTCGCACGAGTTACGCGACCTCGTCGTCTCGATTTTTGCCGACCAGGTCACGCGATCGGGCGATGCCCCGCGCGCAATCATCTCGGAGGTTTCGCTAGTCGAAGCGATCTGGAAACCGATCTCGTCATGGGTCGCATGGCCGACGGTGTGGCGCGACCGGCAGCCGGTCTATGTGCTCGATCACATGGACGACCTCTCCGAGCTCGATGCGGTGCGCTACGCGCGCCCCGCCGATCTCGATGCGCTCGTTCCCGCCTGCGCGGCGATGCATCTCGAGGAGGTCGGCATCGACCCGCTCTCGCGCGACGCGAGCGGTTACCGGCAGCGGATCCGGGAGCTGATCTCGCAGCAGCGTTCGATGGTGCTCTTTCACCGCGGCAAGCTCGTATTCAAGACCGAGTTCTCGGCCGTGACGACACAGACCGTGCAACTCATGGGTGTCTGGACGCGACCCGACGAGCGTCGCAACGGATGGGCGCGACAAGGACTGCGCGAGATCTGCGGCCACCTCCTGCGGCGTCATCGTCGCGTCAGCCTCTTCGTCAACGACTTCAACAAACCTGCGATTGGTTTGTACGAGTCGCTCGGCTTCCGCCCCATCGGCGTCAACCGCGCGCTGATCTGGTAAGGAAGGGAGTCCTGGGTCCTGAGTCCTCAGTCCTGAGTGCTGAGTGCTGAGTCCTGAGTGCTGAGTCCTGAGTGCTGAGTTGGAGGGCGAAGTGCTGAGTTCTGGGTGCTAAGTGATGTGCGTTCGGTGCGTGAAGCCGATGAATTGAAATTTTCTTGGGATCGGTGGTGCACGTCGGGACTTCGCGTTCACTGGAAGTGTCTTAATCGCGCGCACTATCGCTCACCACCGAGTGCACGGTGATCAGGACTCAGGACTTACGACTCAGGACTTAGGACTCAGGCCTTAGGACTTAGGCCTCAAGACTCAGGACTCAGGACTGAGGACTCAGAACTGAGGACTCAGAACTTAAGACTCAGGACTGAGGACTGAGGACTCAGGACTGCGGACTGAGGACTGAGGACTTAGGACTGAGGACTCAGGACTTAGGACTGAGGACTTAGGACTCAGAACCCCGTCGGGGCCACGCCGCTCCCATCGCCGTTGCGATTTGCGCGAGCATGAGCAGCGTTGACGCGCCGTGGAGCTTGCCGAATCGTCTCCTGACCGCGCTTGCCGCCGGGAGGTCGCTCACGGGAACGATCGATGCTTCGCGGATGGAGCGGATCTCGAGGTCGGCGAATGCCTGGGCGGATCCAATGAGGAGAGCGAGCGCGAGAAACACGACGAGGCGCGTGTCGGTAAGGCCGCGACGCCACTCGAGGATCAAGAGGATCGTCGGCACCGCGAGCGCGATGTAGTGCCAGCGCGCGAGCATCGCGCCGACGACCGCGGCGGCGATCGTGCGCGACGGAGCTGCTTCGAATGCGGCTGGTGCCGCGATCAGTGCGATCGTCAGCCCTGAACCGATCCAGATCGCGTAGAGCATCAGTGTGAGCCAAGCCTTCATCGCTTCTCCTGAAAGAGCGCCGCGATCGCCGCGTCATACGGCGGACGGAGCACGCCTCGCTCGGTGACGATCGCCGTGATCAGACGTGCCGGGGTGACGTCGAACGCGGGATGCCGGACGCGTACGCCGTCGGGTGCGGTCACCACCGAAGCCGCCTTACCGTCGGGGCCGATGCCGCGCGTTTCGACGACCTCGTTCGCGCTTCGCTCCTCGATCGGGATCGCCGCCCCCGTCGCGCAGTCCGGATCGATCGTCGACAGCGGCGCCGCGACGTAGAACGGCACGCCGTGTGCGTTCGCGAGCACCGCGACCGCATACGTACCGATCTTGTTCGCTGCGTCGCCGTTTGCCGCGATGCGATCGGCTCCGACGATGACGGCGTCGAACGTACCCTTCGAGAAGAAATGCCCTGCCATGCTGTCAGTGATCACGGTGACGTCGATGCCGTCGCGTTGGAGCTCCCACGCCGTCAGTCTCGAGCCCTGAAGATACGGGCGTGTCTCATCGGCAAACACGGCGATCGTCTTCCCGGCGTCGCGTGCGGCGCGAATGACGCCGAGTGCAGTGCCGTAGCCTCCCGTCGCCAGCGCGCCCGCGTTGCAGTGTGTGAGCACGGTGGAGCTTGCGGGGAGGAGGCCGGCGCCGAATGCGCCCATCCGCTTGTTCCCCTCGATGTCTTCCGCATGAATTGCGCACGCTTCGGCGGCGAGGCGCTCCGCAATCGCAGCGGGCTCGAGCGACTCGAGACCGTCGAACGCCCGCATCATCCGATCGACGGCCCAGGCGAGATTGACCGCGGTCGGCCGGGAGCGGCGAAGTATCTCCGCGGCCGGGACGAGCGCGTCGCGAACCGGGGTGCCGCGCATGACCGCGAGGCGAGCTTCGAGCGCGAGGCCGTATGCTGCGGCGACGCCGATCGCCGGCGCTCCTCGCACGACCATCGTCGTGATGGCCGAGGCGACCGACGCGGCGTCGGTGAACGAAATCCAGTCGATACGGCGCGGCAACAAGCGCTGGTCGAGCATCTCGAGGCGGTCGCCAAGCCAGCGGAGTGGGGAAGAGTTCTCGTCCATCTGGAATCGGTATACTACCAAGGCCCCGGCTGCTCCCATGCGGCGTGACGGCCGCGGCAGAAGCAGGTCGAAGAAACGCTACGGAGGCTAACGAGCATGCGAGTTGGAATCAACGGTTTCGGGCGCATCGGTCGCGTCGTGATGCGCACGGCACTCAAATACGGGACGGATCTCGAATTCGTCGCGGTCAACGACATCACCGACCCGGGGACGCTGGCGTACCTTCTGAAGTACGACTCGGTCCACGGCAATCTCGAGAACGACATCGTTGCGAAGGACAATTCGATCGTCATCGACGGCAAGCCGATCCGCGTCTTCGCGGAGAAGGATCCGGCGAAGATCCCGTGGGAAGAGCTCGATATCGATCTCGTCATCGAGTCGACTGGCCTCTGGACGAAGCGTGAGGATGCAGCAAAGCACCTCCGCGGCAAGGTCAAACACGTCGTCATCTCGGCGCCGGCGAAAGGCGAAGACATCACCGTCTGCCTGGGTGTCAATGAAAGCGCGCTCGATGTGACGAAGCATGTCGTCATCTCCAACGCGTCATGCACCACGAACTGCATGGCGCCGATGGCCAAGGTCCTGCACGAGAAGTTCGGGATCAAGAAGGGGATCATGACGACGATCCACTCCTACACGAACGACCAGCGGATCCTCGACCTGCCCCACAAGGATCATCGCCGCGCCCGCGCGGCCGCGCTGTCGATGATTCCGACGAGCACGGGCGCCGCGAAGGCTGTCGGCCTCGTCCTTCCCGAGCTGAAAGGCAAGTTCGACGGAATCCCGGTCCGCGTGCCGACGCCGAACGTCTCCCTCGTCGACCTCGTGATCGAGACCGAGAAGCCGACGAATGTCGAAGAGATCAACCAGGCGATCCGCGACGCGGCGAACGGCCCGCTCAAGGGCATCCTCGCCTACAGCGATGAAGAGCTCGTCTCGGTCGATTTCAAGGGACACCCGGCGTCGTCGATCTTCGATACGGGCTACACTCGTTCGGTCGATCCACACATGCACAAGGTGCTCTCGTGGTACGACAACGAGTGGGGCTACTCGAAGCGCGTCGTCGACCTCTGCGCCTTCATCGACAAGAAGAAAGGTTGATTCCAGTCACACCGTCCGGCCGCGCGAATGCGCGGCCGGACGCTTTTCGGAGCCCCGCCACGGGCCCCCTTGCCTGCTGAGGAGCGCACCATGATCAAGGTCAATACCGTCGACAAGCTCGACCTCCGCGGCGCGACCGTGTTCTACCGCGTCGACTACAACGTCCCGATGGAGAACGGGAAGGTCACCGACACGACGCGCATCGAAGAGACTCTGCCGACGCTCTCGTTCATGCGCGAGCGCGAGGCAAAGATCGTGATTGCCGCGCATCTCGGGCGCCCCAAGGGGCAGCGCAACGAGAAGTACTCGCTCCGTGCCGTGCGTGACACTCTCGCCGAGATGATCAACGTCGAGGTGACGTTCGCCGACGACTGCGTCGGGCCCGACGCGGTTGCGAAGGCGAAGGCACTCCAGCCAGGTGGCGTGCTGCTGCTCGAGAATCTCCGCTTCCACGCGGAGGAGGAGAAGAACGACCCCGCGTTCGCAAAACAGCTCCGCGAGCTCGCCGACGTCTACGTCGACGACGCCTTCGGCGGGGCACATCGCGCGCATGCGTCCATCGTCGGCCTCGCCGAGCTGTTCGAGCCGTCGAAGCGTGCCGCGGGATTCCTGATGACCAAGGAGCTCGAGTTCCTGCAGAAGATCACCAACGTCTCCGATCGCCCGTTCGTTGCGGTCCTCGGTGGGGCGAAGATCGCAGGTAAGATCGAGCCGCTCGAGGCGATGATCAAGCTCGCCGACCACGTCCTCATCGGCGGCGGTATGGCGAACACGTTTCTTGCGGCGAAGGGGCATGCGCTCGGCGCGAGCCTCGTCGACGCCGAGTCGCTCCCCGTCGCGACGAAGATTCTCTCCGCGAATGAACGGGCCCAGCTGCATCTCCCGGCCGATCTCGTGCTCGGCGACGACGTGAAGGCACCGACCAGGGTACGGACCGTCGATGTCGGCGCGGAGATCGCGGACGATGAGATGGCTGCCGACATCGGCCCGAACACGATCGAGGCATACGCCGCGATTCTCGCCAGCGCAAAGACGATCTTCTGGAACGGTCCGATGGGAGTCTTCGAAACGAAGGAGTTCTCCGCGGGTACGCTGGCTGTCGCGAAAGCGGTCTCGCACGCTGACGCGACGTCGATCGTCGGCGGAGGCGAATCGGTCGAGGCAGTCAACGAGTCAGGCTACGCCGATCGGATCAGCCACATCTCGACGGGTGGAGGTGCATCGCTGGAGTTCGTGTCGGGCGAGAGTCTGCCTGGAGTGGAAGTGCTGCGCATCGGTTGATGCGAACGATGCGAATCGAGAAACGAGAATCACGATTCTCAATCAAATCCGAATGGCCCAGGAAATCGAAATCAAGTTTCCGCTCACCGATCGCCTTGCGATCGTCCGAAGGCTCGAGGGCCTGGGGGCGGAGCGTCTCTACCCCGAAACGTTCGAGGACAACATCGTTCTCGACCGTCGCGGCGAGCTGAAGACGCGCGGCTCGCTACTTCGCGTCCGCAGGTTCGGCCGCTACACGCTCGTGACGTTCAAGGGGCCGCAGTCGATCAGTGGTGGCGTGCGGACGCGTGAGGAAGTGCAGACGGGGATTGAGAGTCTGGAGAAGGCGATTGCGCTCTTCGACCAGCTCGGTTTCAAGCCGGTCTTTCGCTACCAGAAGTTCCGCGAGGTCTGGCGCATCGGCGCCGCGGAGGTGGTGCTCGACCGCACACCGATCGGCGACTACTTCGAGATCGAGGGAGCGCTCGCCACGATCCGCGAGATTGCCGCATCGCTCGGCATGGAGATGGACAAGGCGATACGTCAGAACTACGCCGACCTCTACCGTCAGCAGCGGCGTACCCGTCCCGATCTCGGCGAGAACATGGTCTTCCCACCCGAAGGATACCCATCGGGATGAAGGGAATGGTTCTCGCGGCGGGGCTCGGAACGCGCTTCCGCCCCGTGACCGACACGATTCCGAAGCCGCTCGTACCGCTCTGTAATCAGCCGCTCGCGGGATGGGTGGTCGATTCGTTGATCGCCGCGGGCGCGGACGAAGTCGTCGTCAATCTTCATCACCATCCCGCGAAGCTCCGCGCATGGCTCGACGCCCGTTACAAAGGAAGCTGCACGATTCGTTACTCGGACGAGCCGGTGATCCTCGGAACGGGAGGAGGGCTCCGGAAGGTGCGGCGGTACTTCGAGCGCGAAGAGATCTTTCTGCTCGTCAACGGCGACTCGGTGCAGTTCCCTCCCTGGAACGCGCTGATCGGCTCGCTACGGACGAGCGGCGCGATCGCAGCGATGTTGCTCCGTCACCCACCGCGCGATGACCGGTTCACGAGCGTCTGGGTTGACGGCCATCGCGTCACGTCGATCGGCGCGGCGGGGTGCGGCGAGCCACTGATGTTCTCGGGGGTACATGCGCTGACGCCGGATGTCTTCGAGTGTCTGCCCGATCGCGATGTTTCCGGCATGACCGAAGACTTCTACCGGCCCATGCTCGAGCGCGGCGAGCGCGAAATCGTGGGGGTCGTGCACGACGGGCTCTGGTTCGACGTCGGAAGCCCGCGCCGCTACTCTCAGGCAAGCCGCGAATTGACCGCGGCGATCGCGCGCGGCGAGGTTCGCGCACCAGCCGGATCTCACGCCGGCGCGGGCGCATCTGTCGTCGCGGACAGCGCGCGGATCGACGGGACGATCTCGATGGCGGTCGCGGGAGAGTGCAGCGTCATCGAGGGGGGCGCGATCGTCGCAGACAGCGCGCTCTGGGAGCATGCGGTCGTCGGCGCGAACGCGCGGGTCGAGGGATCGATCGTCGGCAACGGTGTCCACGTTGCAGCAGGCGCGGTGGTTCGCAACGCCCTGCTCTGGGGCCGCGACGTCATTCCGGTCGATCCGGATCTTCCCTGCGTTGTGACGGAGCTGTAGCGCCGGCGAGCGGGAGCGCATCGGCTGAGAGTCCGTGCAGGAGATTAGTCGGGAAGGCGCAGGACTTCGATCGTCACGCTGCGATCGAGGGAGACATGCACACCGAGCGACTCGGCCGCGGCGCGTGTCAGGTCGATGATGAACTTGCCACCGAAGGGGCCGCGGTCGTTGATGCGGAGAAGCACGTCCTTCCCTGTGGCGCGCGAACGGACTCGAACGACCGTACCTAACGGGAGCTCCTTGTGCGCCGCCGTCATGAGCGCGTGACGGAAGATCTCGCCGTTTGCAGTCTTTCGCCCCTCGAATTTTTGCGCGTAGTAGCAGGCATCGCCCTCGAGCGAAGAAGGCGCAACGAGGAGTTTGCGGACGGGAGCCGGGCTTTGCCACTCGCATGCGGACTGGCTGCCCGGAAGCAGGACGGCGAACGAAAGCAGCGCAGCGCCTAGCATCGGCTCTCTCTCGTGCGCGCTGGTCGCATGCGGGTCGGTTGTGCTGTAATCATCGCCTATGACCGGTGCCAGACTCGTGACGGGGATCGTGGTGATGGGCGTCGCCGTCCCGCTCCTCCTCTTTTACCTTCTCGGACTGCAGACGATCAACCAGCTTCTCACGACTTCGGTCGTCTGCTTCTTCGCGTGGGGCATCGCAGACCTCCTCGCCGCGGTCCTCGAGCGGCCTCGACTCAGGGACCGGACACCGCAGGGTGCGCTTCGCGATTGGGAGCAACAGAAGAAAGATCCGACGAATCAGTAGCCGCAACGTCTTCGGCGCGCCACTTTCGGGCCTTAGTGCCCCGCTCGCTATCGGCTGTCGCAACAGAAGGGCTGAGAGAAATGCGGACTCGATGAGGCGTTCAGCGCGTCATCCCCGATCCACGTCTGCGTCTTCCCACGGCATCTTCCACACTTCCTCGTCAGTCTCGATCTTCGGGAGCGTCGGGGCCTTGCCCTGTTCCTTCAAGCGATTGAACTCCCAGAGCTTCGAGTACTTCCAGAATGTGTAGAAAGTATGGAGCCCGACGGTGATCAGCCCAGGGGCTCCGTCGAGGAAGCCGAGGTTGACGACGTAGTCGCGGAAGAAACGAGCGAACGAATGGCCGAGGATGCCGAGCGCGGACACCTCGCGCCCCTCGATGTGCAGCTGCGTCCCGCCCCAGAGACCGTAGCGCGTCATCTTCTCGACCTGGTGATCGAATGATCGAATGTAGAGATGCTTGAACTTTCCGCGCAGTCGGCCGACGGGACCGTTGACCGCGAGGTCGGTATGAACGCGGCGATTGGGATAGCGGGCATTCTGACGGTGCATGAGGCGGCGAACACCATCGCGTTGCAGCCCGCTGTAGCGAACGGGACTCCCGAGGACGTAGTTCGCGCGCCCGATCCAGTAGGCCCAGTACTTCGGCCCTTCCTCGAGGACGCGGAGGATCTCGTCTCGTAGCTCCGGGGTGACCTGCTCGTCAGCGTCGACGACCAGCACCCAGTCGTTGGCGACCGAGTCGAGGCCGAAGTTCTTTTGCGCGGCCGACCCGAGGTACTCGCGCTGGATGAACTTCACATGAGGGAAGCGATCACAGACGAGCTCGACCGTGCCGTCGTTGGAGTGCGAATCGACGAGGACGATCTCGTCGGCCCACTCGAGCGAGCGGAGACAAGGCTCGATGTGCTCGGCTTCGTTGAAAGTCGTGACGAGTGCGCTGATCTTTGGACGAGGCATTGGAATCGAATTGGCAATTGAGGATCGAGAATCGAGAGGGGCGTCGCGGAGAGCCACGCCCGGTTCCGGAAGGCACTAACGCCTCGCGACAGCTCTCAACTCTCGATTCTCAATTCAGCATTCCTCAAAAGGTGTACTGCTTTTCCACGAGGATCCGGGCGCGGCGGTCGCGAATGTTCCGGATCTCCGACTCGATCTTCCGTTCGTACGGAAGCTTGCGATGACTGGCGTAAAGCGGGGCGTCGACTTCGATCTTGGCAAGCTCCCCTCCGAATAGCTCGGGGGTGAGGTGGCCACTCTCATTGGCGATCGAGGCGAAATCGTTCGGATACGACGCTTCGCTGATCATGGCGACGATCCCAGGCGTCTTGTTGATCTTCTTCCAGATCGCGCTCGTCGGTCCCGTGTCGCCCGTAAAGGCGATCGCCTGGCCGCCAAGCTCGACGATGACTCCCGCGGTCGCGACGGTATGATCGACCGGCGCGGCCGTGAACGCCATCCCTCCGATCATCGTCCGCTTTCCCGCCGCGAGCGCGCGGTAGCGCACCGCCGCCTTCTCGGTGTGAGGCGAGGTGAACTTCTCGAAATCGGGCCAGACCCGTCCGTTGAAGAGATCGGCGTGGAGCATCTCCATGACGCTCTTCTCTGCGATTACTTCGAGCGGAGCCGCGTCGGAGTGGAACCGGTTCTCGATCAGTGTCGGGAGGTCGCGAATGTGGTCGGCATGTACGTGCGTGACGAAGACCACCTCGATCTTCGACTGCTGCAGAAGCGTGAGCTTCGAGCCGAGCGTTCCGGCGTCGATCGCGACACGATCATCGATCACGTAACCGGTCAGGTTATGCGTCGCGTCCGCAGACCCGTAGGCACCCAGCACTTTCAATCTCATCGCAATGTCCGTCGGCGGAGGTACGTGCACGCTATTCTTGCAGCGGCGGGGGGCGGTGTCCAGCGGGTGGATTTCGGATTTCGGATTTGAGAGTCGAAGCCTGCGCCGGAACTGCTGAAAGGCGAGCTCTGCGACCCCTTTCTGCGTCGTTGCGCCCAACTGCGATTCGCCACAAAATTCGAAGTTCGAAATTCGAAATTCGAAATCCGAAATGACCTCCCCCCTCTCCCTCTTCGCCCCTCCCGTGGCCGAGTGGTTTCGCGCCTCGTTCGAAGGACCGACGCGCGCGCAGACGCTCGGCTGGCCGGCGATCGCGAATGGGGAGTCGGTTCTGCTCACCGCGCCGACAGGGTCGGGTAAGACGCTCACGGCGTTTCTCTGGTGCATCAACCGGCTCATGTTCTCGCCTCCGCCTCACGGACGCGAGCGCTGTCGTGTCGTCTACGTCTCGCCGCTCAAGGCGCTCGCCGTCGACGTCGAACGGAACCTCCGCGAACCACTCGACGGGATCGCGCGTGTCGCGTTGACGAGCGGAGCTACACATCACTTCCCGGCGGTGGCAATCCGGACGGGCGATACGCCGCAGCGCGAGCGGGCGCGATTTCGGCGCGCTCCTTCCGACATCCTCATCACGACGCCGGAATCTCTCTATCTCCTGCTGACGTCGTCGTCGCGCGCAGCGCTGGCGTCGGTCGACACGGTGATCGTCGATGAGATCCACTCGCTCGTTTCGACGAAACGAGGTGCGCACCTCGCGCTCTCGCTGGAGCGGCTGGAACGGCTGGCAGGTCGTCCTCTCCAGCGTATCGGACTCTCGGCCACGCAGCGGCCTCTCGAAGAAGTCGCACGCTTTCTCGGCGGCGTTTCGAGAGCTTTTGCGACCTCGGACCTGTACGACAGCGGCGATCCGCTCGCCGCGATCGATGAGGCCGGTGACGAACCGTCGTGGCGCCGCGTGACCGTCGTCGACACCGGCGAGCGGAAGGCACTCGAGATCAGTGTCGAGGTTCCCGTCGAAGACATGGCATCGCTCGACGAGCCGGACGTGCGGGGACGTGAGCAGGGGAGGCGCACGCCTTCGTCGCCGTCGATCTGGCCGTCGATCCATCCACGCCTGCTCGAGCTCATCCGTTCCCATCGCACGACACTCCTCTTCGTGAACGCGCGACGCGTTGCGGAACGGCTCGCTGGCGCGCTCAACGAATTGGCCGGCGAAGAGCTCGTCATGGCGCACCACGGCTCGATTGCCCGCGAGCAGCGCGTCGCGATCGAAGACGCACTCAAGCGTGGGACTATCCGCGGCCTCGTCGCAACGTCGACGCTCGAGCTCGGCATCGACATGGGCTCGATCGATCTCGTCGTGCAGATCGAGGCACCTCCTTCGGTCGCGAGCGGCATGCAGAGGATCGGGCGCGGGGGGCACCAGGTTGGCGAGACGAGCAAGGGAATCGTGTTTCCGAAGTTTCGAGGAGATCTGCTCGCGTCCGCGGCGGTCTCCCGCGCGATGACGCAGGGTGAGATCGAGGAGACGCGCTACCCGCGGAATCCGCTCGACGTGCTCGCGCAGCAGATCGTGGCGATGGTGGCCGTCGAGGATCTCGGCGTCGACGAGCTTTACGATGCGATTCGCCGCGCCGCTCCCTGGACGGGGCTGCCTCGCGCGACCTTCGAGCAGTTGCTCGACATGCTCTCGGGTCTATACCCGTCCGACGACTTCGCGGAGCTCCGGCCGCGGATCCATTGGGACCGAGAGAGCGACCTGCTCTCCGCTCGTGCGGGAGCGCGCCGGATCGCCGTGCTCAACGCCGGCACGATTCCCGACCGCGGCCTCTACGGCGTTTTTCTCGCCGGCGCGGAACAGGGTCAAGGCCGAGTTGGCGAGCTCGACGAGGAGATGGTCTTCGAGACCGCCGTCGGCGACGCCTTCGTCCTCGGGGCATCGACCTGGCGCGTGGAGGAGATCACGCGCGATCGCGTCATCGTGGCGCCTGCGCCGGGAGAGCCTGGGAAGATGCCTTTCTGGAAGGCCGACTCGGCGGCGCGGCCGGTGGAGCTCGGAGCGAGGATCGGGGCGCTTGCACGTACGCTCGCTTCGCTACCCCAGGCGAAGGCGCGTGCGTCGCTCGAGACGAAGCATGGACTCGATGCGCTCGCCGCGCGGAACCTCGTACAGTACCTCGCCGACCAGAAGGAATCGGGCGGCGCGATTCCTGACGACGAGACGGTCGTCGTAGAGCGGGTGCGCGACGAGCTTGGCGACTGGCTCGTCTGTGTGCTGAGTCCGTTAGGCGGGCGCGTGATTGCACCCTGGGCGATGGCGGCGATTGCGAAGGTCCGCCAGGAGCGGGGGCTCGAGGTCGACGCGATGTGGAGCGACGACGGTTTCGTCATCCGTTTTCCCGAGACCGACGCGCCGCCTCTCGTCGACGCGCTGATCCCGTCGGCCGCGGAAGTCGAGGAGCTCCTCGTTGGACAACTTTCTGGCACGTCGCTCTTCGCGGCGCGGTTCCGCGATTCGGCTGCCCGCGCGCTTTTGTTGCCGCGCCGCGCCGGGCGTGAGCGGACGCCGCTCTGGAGGCAGCGCAAGAAGGCGTCCGACCTCTTGCACGTCGCCGCGAAGTTCGGCTCGTTTCCGATCGTGCTCGAGGCCTACCGGGAGTGTTTGCGCGACCTGTTCGACGTCCCTGCGCTCGTTGAGCTCATGAGAAAGCTCGAGCGGCGCGACACGAGGCTTGTCGTCGCCGACACCGAGCGGCCGTCGCCGTTCGCCAGCTCGCTGCTGTTCCGCTACGTCGCGAATTACCTCTACGACGGTGACGCGCCGCTTGCGGAGCGTCGCGCGCACGCGCTCGCGATCGATCAGACGCGCCTTCGGGAACTGCTCGGCGAGGCCGCGCTTCGCGAATTGCTCGACCAGGAGACGATCGAGGCGATCGAGGCGAAACTGCAGCGCCTCGACGGGACAGTGAGCGTAAGAGGTCGCGACGCGCTGCATGATGTACTGCTTTCGTTAGGCGATCTCAGCCGTGCGGAGCTCGCACTGAGGTTCGGCGAGGAGGTTGTGCCGGGTGCGATCGCGGAACTGCTCGCCACCCGCCGCGCACTCGAGATCGTATTCGGCGGCGAGCCGCGGCTGATCGCGGTCGAAGATGCCGCGCGATATCGCGACGGAATCGGCGCGACGCTGCCGCCCGGCGTCGCAGAAGCGTTCCTCCGGCCAGTTGCCGATCCGCTCCGCGACCTCGTGTCGCGCTACGCGCGAACGCACGGACCATTCACTGCGGCGGAGGCCGCGCTGCGTTTTGGGGTGGAGCGAGGCCGCGTCGAGGAGACGGCGCGAACGCTCGTCATCGATGGCAAGGTCGTCGAAGGCGAGTTCCGTCCTCTCGGGACGCAGCGCGAGTATTGCCACGCTGACGTTCTCGCCCGGATCCGACGCCAGTCGCTTGCGAAAGTGCGCCGCGAGATCGAACCAGTCGAGCCGCGCGTCTTCGCGAGGATGCTCGTGCATTGGCAGGGTGTGGCGGAGCCTGGACGGGGAACCTCGGCGCTCATCGAAGCCGTCGACGCCCTGCAGGGGCTTCCGATCGCCGCGTCGATCCTCGAGTCGGAGATTCTTCCGGCGCGCGTGAAGGACTACCTGCCGGGAGACCTCGACCGTCTGATTGCTTCGGGCGACGTGACCTGGGCCGGGATCGCGCCACTCGGCGAGAAGGATGGACGAATTGCGCTCTATGCAGGCGGGCAGTTCCCGCTTCTGCGCCGCGAGCCGGACAACGCCTCGCTCGATCGCACCGAGATGCGGGTGATCGACGTGCTGCGCGAGCGCGGAGCGTCGTTCTTCGATCGAGTTCACGAAGGCGCGGGCGGAGGATTCCCTAACGACACGCTGAGCGCGATCTGGAGCCTCGTATGGAAGGGGCTCGTGACGAACGACAGTCTGCACGCGCTCCGCGCGTGGGCTGGAATCACACGCGGCCCGACGCTCGTGCCACTACGGCGCCCCGCGATGGCCCGGCGAATCGCGCCTCCGGGAAGTGAAGGCCGATGGTCGGTCGTCGGCCCAATTGAGGAGATGGCGGGGACGACCGAGCGCGCGACAGCGCTCGCGCAGCAGTTGCTCGCACGCTATGGAATCGTCGCGCGTGACGTCGTCGATGCCGAGGCGTTGCGCGGAGGCTTTGCCGCCTCTTACGAGGTTCTCAAACGAATGGAAGAGGCGGGGAAGATCCGGCGCGGATACTTCGTGGAGGGAATCGCCGCGGGACAATTCGCGGCCGCTGGCGCGATCGATCTGCTGCGAACGCTCCGCGTCGACGCCGCGGAGCCTGGCGCGATCTCGCTCGCGGCGACCGATTCGGCGAATCCATACGGCGTTCTCCTTCCCTGGCCGGCGACCGTCGGCGGGCGCGGCCTCGCTCGAGCGGTCGGCGCCCGAGTGGTTCTCGTCGATGGCGCGCTCGTCGCATACCTCTACAAGGGAGGCAGTTCGCTGCAGTTGATCCAGGACCAAGACGAAGCGAGATCGGCGACGCAGCTGAAGAGTCTCGCCTCACTTCTCGCACGCGACGCGGAGAGGGGTCGCACGGTATTCGTCGCCGAGGTGAACGGTCGTCCCGTCTCCGAATCACCACTCGCCGCCGCGCTCGAGGCAGAAGGCTTCAGAGCGACTGCGATGGGCTTTCAATTGCGACGAAAGCCGTGAAAGGATTCGCGTATGACCATGAAACTGCCCCAAGGACTCACCCCACAGGAGCTCCGCGTTCTTCAGGAGTTCCGCCGCGTCGCCCAAGAAGAATTGACGGAAGCAGAGATTTGCGGGATCAAGCACCCCGATGGAGGCGGCATCGAGCCGGCTCGTTCGCTCCTCGCAAAGGGCTATCTCGAGCCGGCGTCGGAGGGAGCCGGATTTCGCCTCACTGACCGGGCCAAGGCGTTGCTCGCCCTCAAGCCTGCACCAGCCGGATCTGAGGGTGAGGCGGAGGGCTCCGAAGCCTGAGCCGCACGAAGTTTCGCGTTCCGAAACAGCGATTCGCCGCGAAGCCGCCAGGACCGCGCCTTTGCGGCTCCCTGTGAACACCTGACGCCGCAACTTCCTGAATCGATGCGGCTTGTCCACGGCGACTGCGCCCGTCGTGCCTTCGGGGACGATCGTCGACAGTTGCGCAGGCAGCAGCCACCAGTAGGCGACGCATTGCACAGTTCGTTGTGCAGTGGGGTCTGGTCTTGGTCTTTCTTAAGTCTAAAGTGTCCAGTGAGTTAACGCGGGAAGGGCCGGGTCATCGGTAACTCGGCGAGCGTCGCGAATCGATTCGACCCCCTTGACGCTTTCGGTCAACAAGTTTACGATCGCAGCGGGGTTGGATGATGACGCATGGCAAAAAAGCAAGCAAAGGCCACGCCAAAGGCAGTAAAGAAACCCTCAAAGTCACGGCCGGCAGCCAAGGCAGCAAAAAAGTCGCCGCCAAAGGCGTCAAAAAAGCCGTCGCCCCTCCCAAAGCGGTCCAAGCCCAAGCCGAAGCCCGCCCCAAAGGCGGCGTCCAAGGCGCAGCCGCTCCCAAAGCCGGTAAAGCCGCAGCCTCGCCCGGCAGCAAAGGCGGCAGCTCGGCCGCGGCTGACAACCGAGGCAAAGGCCAAGCCGGTGGTGGCGGCCTCCGCCCCGACGTCGCCGCAGCCTTCGGCCGCGCCCTCAAAAAGTACCCCGACGCTCTCCGCCGTCTCGCTGATTAACGGCATCCGTTACCTGACCGTCGAGGAGCTCGTGGAGCTCCACATCGCAACCGATCGCGAGATCGGCGGGCGCAATGCCAGCCCGGGCGTCGTGGAGTCGCAGTTCGGCCTGGTGCGCGCCGTGCAGGTGCCTCAGTCGACGTATCTTGGTCGCGAGGCGTACCAGGCGTTTTCCGACAAGGCTGCGGTGCTCTACTGGGGACTTCTTCGTGACCGGCCGTTCAAGGATGGCAATCGCCGCGTTGCCCTCGTCTCGCTTCTCGTGTTCTGCGAGCTGAATGGCGCGACGATCGACGGGAAGGTCCTCGATGAGCGCAAGCTCGAAGTGATGACGAAGAAGGCGTGGAGCCACCGCGAAGACGGCGTCGCGCCCGAAACGATGTTCTCAGAGGTCAGAAACGTTCTTGCGCTCGCGATCAAGCGAAACCGCTAGGAGGTTTCACGGGAAGTAGCCGCGCGGTGCGCGCAGAGTCACTCCCTTGATCGCCGTACTCACCGCGAGCGAATGCCAGATGTCGCGTCCGTCCGACTCGGTGCGGAAGCGGATGATGTACTGGTTCTTCAGCTCGTCTGCGATTCGCCGGTAAACGCCTTCGAGCTCGGCCGGCTTGCGGATCAGGAAATACGACGCCCCCGCCGATTCGGCGATCCTCGCGTAGCGTTCGGCGTCGAACTTCGCGAGCGGAATCCTGCGCAGCTTGAGGAGCAGGCCGTTCCGTATGATCGGGTAAAGCGGTACGCCCGAGTAGCGCGCGTAGTGCGCGACGTGCTCGAGCTCGAAGTCGCCTCCCTCGTTCACTCCGTCGCTGAGAACGACGAGCGCGCGACGTCCCGGCATCGTCTGGAGGGTGTAGAGCATCTCGATCGTTGCGTCGTAGAGATGCGTCTGGCCGAGCGGCTCGAGGTGCTCCAGCGCGCGCTCGACGGCGGCGATGTCGCCTGTGAACGGAGTGAGCCAGATCGTCCGCTCGCGAAACGCGACGACAGCGATCCGGTTGCCTCCACCGAGGATGCTGCGCGCGAAGCCGGCTGCTGCGCGCTTCACGACCGGTAGCTCTTCGAGCATGCTGCCGGACGAATCGATGAGAAGGATGACGTCGAGCGGGCGATCGCTCGCCCGCGTCAGCGAATCGATCGGTCGCGGCGTTCCCGTATCGAGCAGGGTCAGGTCTGCTACCTGCAGCGGACGCGTGAGGTTCCCCTTCACCGACAGCGGGATCTCCTGCACGAGCACGTCCATCCGCTCGGCGACGGCGCCGTCGAAGAAGCGGACATCGTGGCTTTCGTTGCCCGACTTCGATCGTGCCGTGACGCGCGCATATGGCGGCAACGGAGAGAACGCTGCGGGATCGAAGCGAGCCTCGAATGGCGCGGCGCCATCGGCACCGAGCGAGGTCTCTCCCAGGAAGAACTCGATCTCGCGAACCGGATCGGCTGGAGGCGCCGATACCGCGGCCGCGATCGTCGCGAGTCCCTCCTCGGGGAGGACCGGCGGCACGAGAGCGCGAACGCGAAACGGCGGCTGCGGGTCGTTGACGACGACTTCGTCGCTCCCGATCTCGTTGCCTGCCGTGTCGTAACCAGCGACGCGAAATCGCAAGCGACGCAGGTACTTACCAATGCGCACATGGAAGACCATCGACGGGCCTTCTGCGTCCGAGTGGCGCACGCCGTTGATGAAGAGCGTGGCGCGTGCGACGGCAGGTGCGACGCTCACCGGGAGCGCGAAGTCACCATGCACGATCCTCGAAGGACGGAGCGTGATCCGCACCGGGTGTTCGTCCCGCGGCAGCGACTCCGCGAGCGATGTTGCATCGGGGTTGACGATCTGCTGCCCGCGTGCGGCGGGTGAAGCGAGTAGGGTGACGAGCAGGAACATTCGAAGCACGGCAGAAACAACGGTGTAGGCGCACTCCCTATTCGTCAAGGATGCCTGGGTGGGTGACAATGCAGAACATGGTGCCGCTGTACATCGACTCCGACAATGCGATCGAAGCGCGACGCGGTGACGTCGACGACGCGTTTGCGATCGTTGCGATGCTCCTTGCCGGGTTGCCGGTCGCGGCGATCGGGGCCGTATCAGGGAATACGAGTGCTCGGCGCGCGATCGAGAGCAACCGCGCGACCGCGCGTGTCTGCAGTTTCGCCGGGCCTCTGCTGGAGGGGCGAGAGCCGGGCGACGCGGCGTCATCGGAGGCATCGCGCTGGCTCGCTGACAGACGTGAACAGCTGCGCATCATCGCCCTCGGGCCGCTGACGAACGTTGCGCGTGCCCTTCGGCTCGACCGTACGCTCGAGAGGCGAATCGAGGAGCTCGTTCTCGTCGGCGGTAACCGCGCATCGCGCGGCAGGTGGCCGCCACTCTGGCCATGGGAGTTCAATCTCTGGAGAGACCGTGAAGCGGCGCGCGAAGTTTTCGCATCGCAGATTCCGCTGACGATCGTCCCGCTCGATGTGGCGAAACGGCTTCGAGCCTCCGGCGCCGATCTCGAGATGCTCCCTGGGCCGATCGGAAGCTGGCTTCGCGTCCGCGCCGGACGCTGGCTCCGCCGCGCGAAGCTGATCAAGCTCCGCGACTGGTTCCCCGTCTGGGACCTCGCGGCGGCGATGCTCGTCGTCGATCGCGCGCGATTCCGCGTCGACCGCCTTCCCGTCGCAATCGATGCGCGATGCCACGTCACGTTCGGCGCGGGGCCGCGTGAGGCTGACGTCGTTGCCGGCTTCGATCGCGAGGAGCTGTGGTCCGCATTCGCGGCGCTCGTCGATCGTTGATCGGCGAGCAGCGGTCACTTCCTGTAGGTCAGCGCGCCCACGATCGCCACGACTCTCCCCTAGCCAGCATTTCTCACAGCCATTCGTCGCGAGACAGCCAAGAGCGGTCTGGATGCGAGGCGCGCGGCGATTTCGCGACGACGGCATAGTTGACACTATGTCGAGGAGCGAAATCGACGCGCAACGAAGCAGATAGACCGCTATCGGCTGTCGCAGCAGAATGGCTGTGAGAAATGCGGGCTAGGGGGGCCGCGCCCTGCTAACATCAGGGCAAACGCGATGACACACGAGCATCATCAGGCGCCGACGGAGCGGTTCTCCGACCGCGTCGATGACTACGTTCGATACCGCCCGGGCTACCCGCCACAGGTGGTCGCCCTGCTCCGCGAGCTCACGGGCCTGGCGCCTGGGTGGCGCGTTGCTGACATCGGGTCAGGCACCGGAATCTCGACGGCGGTGTTTCTGGACGGTGGGCATGAAGTGTTCGCCGTGGAGCCTAACGACGAGATGCGGGAAGCCGCGGAAGCTCGTCTCGGCACGCGAGCCGGGTTTCACAGCGTTGCGGGGACAGCGGAGGCGACCGGACTCGCGAGCGGATCGATCGATCTCGTGGTTGCGGCTCAGGCGTTCCACTGGTTCGATCGCGACGCGGCGAGAAGCGAAATGGAGCGAATCCTCCGTCCCGAAGGATGGGTCGCGCTGATCTGGAACGTGCGGCAAACGGAAACGAGCGACTTTCTTCGAGAGCTCGAGGCCCTGTTGCTCGATTACTCGATCGACTACGCGCGCGTTCGCCACGAGAACGTCACGGACGAAGTCGTGCGTACGTTTCTCCCGCGCGACTACGGAAAGCGTACGGTCGAGCACGCGCAGGATTTCGATCTCGACGGACTCCGGGGCCGCATCGCGTCCGCGTCGTACGTACCGGCTCCGGGCCATCCTGCACACGGGCCCTTGTTCGCGGAGCTCGAACAGCTCTTTGAACGGCGCCAGAACGATGGCCGCGTCCGGATCGCCTACGACGCGGTCGTCCACGCGGGGCGACTCTAGTGTAGTCACTACAACAGCCCCAATGGCCTGATTTTAAGGACGAAAGACTCGAAGTTAGAACGTAGAACGATGAATGTTGAATCCAGAAAAGGGTCCCGGGCGGGCGTTTCAGGGTTCAACATTCGCCGTTCATCGTTCTAACTTCAGCCTCTTCCTCTTCAGTTCAGGCCAATGACTCCAGCCCGGTCACCGCGCGCTCGCGGCTCTCGGTTCGTCGAGCTCCAGCTCCGTGTCGCGGCAACCTTCGATGATCTCCGCGTAGAACTGCTCGCGCACGCCGAGCGCGTTCATCTCGCACATCGGGACCATCCGTCCTTTGTAGGGAAGTCTGAAGACGCACGCGTCGAGCCGATCCTTTCCCTGCGGCGACTTCGCTTCCTCGGGCGACATGAAGTGATGGCTCGTCAGTGTTAGGCCACCGACCGTCACTTCGCCCCGGGCGAGGTCGCGGAGGAGCCCGCCCGCCGTCATGCCCGCTTCCTCGCGCAATCGCCCGTCGATCCAGGGAACGACGCGGCCAACGATCCAGCGCGGGGCTGTGCGGAGGGCCCCGAGGAACCGTGCCACGGCTTCGAGGGGGTGGTCGTCGCGGAAGGCCATGCCTAACAGTCCACTGTTCGTGTACTCGTTCATGATCGCCAGGTCCTCCGGTGTGTCGCGAATGAGGCGAAGCAGTCGCGGTTTCTCGTCTCCTCGTCGTTCGATCGTGATCACCGGCACGAAGCCAGTGCAGTCGGGATGTCCGAAGTTGAGTGGTCCTCGGGAGTCGAGCTCGAGCCCGAAATCGCGAGTTGCATTGCCGACCTCCCGCCAGAGCTCATCGGGGGTGACTCCCTCGATGGTCTTGCGGGTCCGGCCAACTTGCGCCGCGGGTTGGAAGCTGACGAGTCCGAACGCGTCGCGGTTACGTACGAGCCAGCGGACGATGTCTGCGACGTTGGGGACGTTTTGGCGTGTGATCGTCAGCGTCGTCGCGGCGCGTAGCCGTGTCCCCGTGCGGCGACGGACGTCGCGAATCATCTGTGCGAACTCGTCGCGGAGCGGCATCAGCTCGATCTCGGACTTCGGGGAGCGGTAGCCGATCCGCCCGCGCTGCGTCATGTCGACGTGAATCGAGACCTCGGTTAGGCCGCCCTCGAGCACGAGACGATCGAGCAGCGTCGGGTCTTTCCGGAACGAGTCGCCATGCGTCATCACCATCGGGATAACGCCGATCGACCGTGCGTACGCGAGGATCTCGACGAGCTCGTTGACGGGGCGGAGCGTCACCTCGCCGTCGGTGACCTGGACGTTGCTCTTCGGGCCGAGGTATGCGCGCAGGTGACGCAACTGCTCGAAGATCTTCTCTTTCGGGAGTGCGGGAATGTCGTTCGCCTCCTCGCCGAGGTAACAGCCGGTGCAGGAGAAATCGCAGCGAGGTTGGATGCCGATCGTGGCTCCGCATCCTGTGGCCTTTTGACCGAGTCCCTGCGTCGTCGTGCGAAGTGAGGCCGAGAGGGAGGTCCATCGCTCGTCGAGGATGCGCCGCTTCTCCGCGGTCACCGGGTCGACGAATAGATCCCAGGCACGTGCGAAACTGCGCGGCTGGCCGAGCATCATCCTCCTCGCGCGAATCGAAAGCGACTCCTCCCGTCGCGCTCCCTGCGCGACCGGGTGATTCAATTGAGAGTGTGCCGGCGATTCTAACCCGAGCCGAGGTGTTGACGTGAGGGGTGAATCGTCAGGGAGTGACGTAAGGGGGGGATGGGGCACGGCGCGCCGTGCCCCATCCCCGAGCTCGTGGGCGCGTCAGCGCTTCCAGTCGTTCAGGTCCCAGTTGTACTCGTAGTAGGAAAGGCTGACTTTGGCGCCGTCGAGCTGCGCGCGCTTGTCGGGCGCGAGAAACTTCTTCGTAAATGCGACGACACCTCCGCCCCAGTCGTCGAAGTCGTCGTCGAACCAGTCCATGACTTTCGTGACGGTAAGCGTCGCCTTGCTGCCGCTTCTCGTGATCTTCGCCCCGCCCGGTCCTGCGAAGAACACGCGCGCCTGATCGTCGAGCTGTTCGTTCACGCGGGCGCCCGTGAATGCTTCCCTTCGCATCGGCGGGCAGCTCTTCGCGGCGCAGTTGATGGCGAAGTGAATCCTGGGATCTTTGAACCCTTCGCGGATCTTGATGTTCTCGACGTCGTTGAGCGACATCATCTTCCCACCCTGCGGAACGATCTCCTTCTTGAAGACGTTGAGGCGGACGATCGGATCGGTGGAGAGGTCGCGGATCGACTTCGTCGGGTAGTTGTCACAGATGAGCTTCACCGTCGAAATGTTGTAGAGGTTGATCCAGAAGGCGAGTTGCTCGTTGCGGGCCAACGCTCCGACGTCGACCTTTGAGAGGTCGCCGGCGAGCTTCGTGAGCGTTGCGAGGTCGTTCTTGCGCAGGCCCTGATAGTCCATGCCGTTCTGCGGGCTGTAGTAGGTCTCGAGCAGCCCCGTCCATGCGGCGTAGTCGGGCTCGGCCGCGAGGCCGGGAAGGGTCGCTGCAAGCAGCACGAGGGACAGCGCGAGGGTTCGTAACGGTCGGTTCATTGCATCTCCTTCGTCTGGTCATGGTGTCGGCGGGCCGACAATTACTTACGAGACGTTCTCCAGATTGGATTGATTCTTTGGAGGGAATCGGTCGGTGGGACGACGCCCGCTCGGCGGCAGTACCTTGAGATTCCTGAGGTATGCGCCGTAAGTCCAGAGCGGCACGAAGCGGAAGCAGTCGAGAAGCTCGAGCGTCATGCGCGCATGTTCGAGGCCGCGCGCAATCACCTCGTTGATCATGATCTCGATCTGAAACCCTCGAAGCTTCTCGCGCGGGATTGCCTCGAAGACGCTTCGTTTCAGCGCGCGGAGACCGGTGATCGGCGGAAGACGGAGAAAGATCGAATTCCGAGGCGTGCCGTAGTCGACGAGACCGCACGAGAGGTCGGCACAGCCGGTCAGCACCGGCTCGACGAGCGCCTCGAAGTGCGTCGGCGATGCGTTGAGGATGTCGCCGTCGAAGAAGACGAGGACCGCGGCCCGTGAGGCCGCGACGCCGGTGGCGAGCGCGAGCGCCTTGTCTCCTCGGCCGAATGAACGGATCACATGTGCGCCCGCCGCCTGTGCGGCGGCCGCGGTGCCGTCGGAGGAGTCGTCGTCGACGACCCAGACTTTGCCGATGCCGCGTGCGGCGCAGGCAGGACGGACGACTCCCTCGATCGTCCGCGCCTCGTCGCGGGCGGGGATCACCACGTCATACAGATCCACGGTCTCGCGATGATAGCGCGAAGGGGAGATCGACGCGAAAGGCGAAAGTTGGAGCGGCTCGCCTGAAACGGAAACGGAAGGCAACAGGCGGAGTCCTGAGTCCTCAGTCCTGAGTGCTGAGTCCTCAGTCCTGAGTCCTCAGTGCTGAGTGCTGATTGCTGGGCACTGGTCCTTCGCTCTGAGACCGTGTCGTCTCTTCTCATTTCGAGTCAAGTGTCTTTTCCCTTAGCTCCCTGAACCAAGGACTCAGGACCAAGGACTCGGGACTCAGGACTAACGACTAAGGACTGAGGACTCAGGACTAAGGACTAAGGACTAAGGACTCAGGACTGAGGACTCAGGACTAAGGACTAAGGACTCAGGACTGAGGACTCAGGACTGAGGACTCAGGACTCAGGACTGTCTTTTTCTTAAAGCGAATAGAGCGTCTCGTCGCGAAGTGGAGGCCGCCGCCGGCTCTTCCACTTCATCCGTCCTTCTTTCGTGAGTGGAGACTCGTCGTCGCCGAAAGGCATTTCCGACTCGAGCCGGTCGCCTAGCTCTTCGTCGATCACGTCGGGATCCTCTCCCGCTTCCATGCGCCGCATCGCTTCCTCCATCGCAGGCCCGACCGGAAGATCGGCGGAGCCATAGAGGCGGCGGAGGAAGCCTGCCATCTGTCGTGGATCGTTTTCGTCGAGCGACTCGGCGTCGGAGGCGAGCGACTCCATCGCGCGCATCATCTGCTCTTCCTGCGGCGAGGGCGGCTCGTCGCTGCCGCCTCCCGGCCGCGCGGTGGACGGGTCGGGAAGGCCCCTCGAGATCGCGAAGCGCGAGACCTGGCGCTCGAGCGCGGCGCGCGCACACTTCGGGCACTTTGGCACTGTCGTCGTATCGACGCGCGCAGAGAGGAAGCTGAAGATCGTGTGGCAGTCAGGGCAGTAGAACTCGTAGATTGGCATGGTGGTCGTCGTTCGTCTTGCGGTGGTCCGTTACATGAAACAGCGCGCAGCGCAGCGCGTCATCCCGCGCGGCTGCGGTAGCATAGCGGGAAGCTCAACATGAATGCGCTCGAGATCGGGTCGATGCTCGGCCCGTACAGGGTCACCGCGCCTCTCGCAGCGGGAGGGATGGGGGAGGTCTGGCGGGCGCACGACTCGCGCCTCGACCGCGAGGTCGCGATCAAGGTTCTCTCGACGCATCTGGCGCAGAGCGACGACGCGCTCTCACGCTTCGAGCGTGAGGCGAAATCGGTTGCGGCGCTCTCGCACCCTAACATCCTCTCCATTTTCGATTTCGGCACGAGCGGCGGGATCGTGTACGCGGTCACCGAGCTGCTCGAAGGTGAGACGGTTCGGGCGGCACTTCGGCGCGAGGGCTCGCTCGCCTGGCGGCGTGCGGCGGGGATCGCGGCGGAAATTGCCGACGGACTCGAAGCCGCGCACCGGAAAGGGATCATTCATCGCGATCTGAAACCGGAAAACGCGTTTCTCATTACCGACGGTCGCGTGAAGATCCTCGACTTCGGGTTGGCGCACACGATCGGCGCGTCCGAGCGCCCGCGAGATGGCGACGACGTGCCGACGAATCCCTATCCCGAGGGGAAAGGTAGCGCAATCGGAACGATCGGCTACATGGCGCCGGAGCAGATTCGCTCCGAGCCGGTCGGGCCGGCGTGCGACGTCTTTGCGTTAGGCTGCCTGCTGCAGGAGATGCTCACCGGACAACTTCCCTTTTACGATCCGACACCGGTCGAGGCGCTCTGGGCGGTGCTCCATCGCGAGCCGGCGCCGATCAGGTCGGCCGGCGTCTCGATCCCGGCCGAGCTCGAGCGCATCATCGGGCATTGTCTCGAAAAGAACCCGGACGAGCGATTCCGTTCTGCACGCGATCTCGCGTTCGCACTGCGCGCGGTCGGCAGCGGCGACATGGTGCCCTCACGATTCGGGATCTCGACCGCGTCGGGCCGCCCGACGCCGAAGGTCGAGATTCCCGAGACGCGCTACGCGCGGAGCGGCGACGTGAACATCGCCTATCAAGTGGTCGGAAGCGGGCTGATCGATCTCGTTTTCGTCATGGGGTGGGTGTCACACCTCGAGTATTTCTGGCGCGAACCGTCGTTTGCCCGCTTCCTCGCGCGCCTCGCGTCGTTCGCACGGCTGATTCTCTTCGACAAGCGGGGCACGGGGCTCTCCGACCGCGTTCCACTCGACCAGTTGCCGACGCTCGAGCAGCGGATGGACGACGTGCGTGCGGTGATGGAGGCGACGGGATCGCAGCGCGCTGCGCTCTGCGGCGTCTCGGAGGGGGGGCCGATGTGCAGTCTCTTCGCCGCGACGTACCCCGAAAAGACGTCGGCGCTCGTCATGATCGGCACCTACGCGAAGCGGATTCGCGACGATGACTATCCGTGGGGCCCGACGCAGGAGCAGCGCGAGGCGTTCTTCGCGCTGATGCAGCGCGAGTGGGGAGGCCCGGTTGGCATCGCGGAGCGTGCGCCCAGTCGCGCGAGCGACCCGGCGTTTCGAGACTGGTGGGCGGCGTACCTTCGCATGGGCGCGTCACCTTCCGCCGCGGTCGCGCTCACGAAGATGAACGCGCAGATCGACATCCGCGCGGTGTTGCCGACGATCCGCGTCCCGACGCTCGTCTTGCACAGGCACGGCGACCTTTGCCTTCGCGTCGACGAAGGGCGCTTCGTTGCGGGGAAGATCCCGGGAGCGAAGTTCGTCGAACTTCCGGGGGACGACCACCTTCCATTCGTCGGCAACCAGGACGAGATTCTCGACGAGATCGAGGAGTTCCTCACCGGCGTGAGGCATGCGGAGGAGCCCGATCGCGTGCTTGCGACGATTCTCTCCGTGCGCGAGACGACGGAAAGTGGACCCGACCTCGACGCGAAGCTCGGAGCGCTGGTGCGCCGTGAGATCGAGTGGTACCGGGGACGCGCGCTTGCACCGAGGAGCGGAGGGTTCGATGCGGCGTTCGACGGGCCGGCGCGGGCGGTGCGCTGCGCGGTGGCGATCGTCGAGTCGGCACACCGAGCAGGTGTGGAGCTCGCCGCAGGCGTGCACACGGGGGAGTGCGACGTCGTCGGCGAGTCGCTGAGCGGCGGCGCGGCCGCGACCTCGCGCGCAATCGCGGCGCTCGCATCGGGTCACGAAGTGATCGCGTCGGCGACGGTCCGCGACCTCGCTGCCGGCGCCGGCATAGTCTTCGAGGAGCGAGGCGAAGCCGAGGGACAGCGGCTGTTCCGGACGCGAGGTGGAGGCGGCCAGTGACCTGGCCTAACTGCCGCGCAAATACGGGGCGAGCCGCCGAATTCCGTCGTCGATCGTCGCGATGTCCGAAGCGTATGAGACGCGGAGCCACCCTTCGCCTCGATCGCCGAAGGCGATGCCCGGGATGACGAGCACGTCGGATTCCGCGGCCGCCTTCGTCGCAAGCGCGAGCGAGTCTTCGGCGGGCACGCGGAAGAAGGCGTAGAAGGCACCCTCCGGTGGCGCGAGCTCGAGCCCGGCCTCGCGCCGGAGCGCGGCGAGGAGCGCATCGCGCTGAGTCGCAAACTGCGCGCGCATGCCGTCGAGCCAGCCGGCGTTCCATGTCCCATCGGAGAGGATCTTCTCCGCGAGGTGCTGTGCGAAGACCGACGCGCAGGTCGCGATGTACTGGTGCGACTTGTAGATCGTCGCCATGAGCTCCGCACGGGCGAGGATCCAACCCATGCGGAGGCCCGTCATCACGTGGCTCTTCGACATGCCGTCGACGACGACGACATTGCGCCCCATGCCGAGCATCGACGGAGGACGGTGGGCATAGAAGACCTCGCTGTACACCTCGTCGGAGACGGCGAGGATGTCGCGTTCGTCGCAGAGCGCCGCGATCGCGCGCAGCGTCGGTTCCGGCAGGATCGCGCCAGTCGGATTCGACGGCGTGTTGACGACGAGCATCTTCGTCTTCGGCGTGACGAGCCGGTGAAGCGCGGCGAGATCGACGTCCCAGCTGCCGGGTACGAGCGGGTAAGGCACTGGCGTTGCGCCGGTGAGGGTCGCGATCGCGGGATAGGCGAGAAAGCCGGGATCGGGTACCAGGACCTCGTCGCCCGGATCGACGAAACCTTGCGCGATCGCGTAGAGCGCTTCCATGGTTCCCGCGGTGACGCAGACCTCGTTCTCCGGGTCGTGCGCGCCGCCGTGCCGCGCCGCAATGAGGCGTCGCAGCGAAACATATCCTGCGTTAGGCGAATAGTGCCAGTCTCCCTCGGCGGCTGCGCGCGCCATCGCCAGCAATTCGGCGTCAGGAGGAATGTTAGGCTCACCAATGCCGAGGTTGAGCGTCGATGGCTTCGCCATCGCGTTCATCTGGCGAATGAGAGAGATATCGATCGATGTGAATCGGGAGGCAGGGCGCATTGTGGAGAGTCTACCTGCGTTTCAATACCTTGATGCCGAAAGCGCGTGGATGCACGAATGGCTCGTCGCGGAAACGGCCGATGGGGACGTAGTTGGCATCGACCCACCGCATGAGGCGCTGTCCATAGCGAGGGTCGCGGCCCCACATACCGACCCCGTACCCCGAGGGGTCGCCGTGCACGAGGAGGATGTAGTCGGGCGGCGTGCGGCGAAATTCGTCCGTCATCGCGTCCTCGCCGAACGCCTGGATCTCGGGGTAGGTGAATGTGAGGTAACGAGTCGGGTTGGGGCGGCGTGTGAGGTAGTTCAGCATCAGACCTTCAGGAATCGCGACGAAGGTCTCGCCGGGCTGGAGGTTCGCGTTCAACCATTCGACGGCGTGGATCGTCGGCGCGGTTCGTGGATCGAGGCGCGGATGGTAGGCGACGACCGTGTCCGGGGGAGGACCGACGGCCGCAGTTTTCAGGAGGTACCTACTGCGAGACGCCATCATGCAGTGCAGCGCCAGCAGCGCGAAGAAGACGACCGCGGCGACCTGAAATGCCACGGTTCCGCGAGGCGAACCCGCGAGCCGCGTTGGCAACTGCGAGACCATCAGCGCTGCGAGCAGCACGAAGGCAGGCATCGCGAGAAAGAAGCCGTAGTGAGCGATGCGCGGCGCGAGGCCCATCTTGAGCAGTGACATGGCGGCGAACGCCGCGAGGAGGACGAGCGTGCTCAGGCGAGCTCGATCGACGTTCTCGGCGCGGCGCGCGAGCAGCCATAGCCAGACCAGGGCCGCGATGGTGGCTGCCGGGAGCACGCGAGCGCTCTCGTCGGGTCGAAGCGAGAGACCGCTCACCGCGAGCGCCGCGAGCCCCGACCAGGCAATCCAACGGGTTGGCGCGCTCGTTGAAGCGCGGCCGGCTAGTCGCGCGAGCAGCAGCGCTGCGGCGAGGGCGAACGCAAAGACGAGCGTCGAGAGCCCGAGTTCCATCAGATGCTTCAATGGAGCGTCGAGGCCCGTGACGGTCTCGTAATAGCGATTCTTCTCGATGTCAGTGCCGAGCACGAAGCCGGCAGAACCGAGGACGGAGCGCGCGGCGGCGCCGACCGGCATTCGACGCGCGAAGTAGGCCGTGGCCACGACATACGGCAGCGGACTGACCAGCATGAAGACCGCGGCGATGCGGAGTCGGCGTTGGGAAGGGAGCAGGGTGATGAACGCGAACGCAGGCGCGCCGATCGCCAGCGCCAGCTCGACTTTCGTGAGGGCGACGAGCCCTACGCAGAGTGCCGCGAGAGGCAGTGGCCACCGCGAGGTCGATCGCATGCTGCGCGACATCGCCGCGATTGCGACCAGCGCCAACAGTGTTCCGTGCGTAGCCTCGTGATAGTAGGGACTCATGAAGTTGTAGTTGCCGATTCCGACGTAGTTGCCGAAGGCGAACACCGCGAGGAACATCGCCGGACCGGTGTATGTGGCCAACCGCGATCCTGTACTCGAAAGCAGCGACCCCAGCAGGATGGCGACTGCCAGGAGGACGATCAGATTGGCCGCGATGAGGGTTCGGGACGAGCTGCCGAAGAGGGAGAACAAGCCGGCGTTGACGTAAGGCGAGAGTGGGCCGTTCAAGTAGGTGATATCGGCGTAGAGCGTGCGACCCGAGGCTAGCTGCCATGGGAGGTAAAGCTCTCGCCCGAAGTCGACGAGCAGATCGGGCCAGCGCCGCCACGACCACCAGAGCTGCACGGCCACGAGCAGGCTGAGCGCGCAGAAACCCAGCAGGTGGACGCGACTGCCTGCAGAGGGCGGGGGCGTCGTGTCTTGCCCGGACGACACGGCTTCTACCTGAGCGCTTCCTCGAGCAGAGTCGCGGCATCGGTCTTCTCGTCACGGTACTTGACGATGATCGGTGTCGCGACATGAAGGTTGTGGTTCATTGCAAATTCGCTCCGGAGGGGGCGGCTTCCCGGGACGACCACGGCGCCGAACGGAATCTCGAGTGGGCGCTCCGCGGTGCGCCGATAGAGCTGCTCGCGCACGGCATCGTATACGGGTGTGGACGCGGTCAGCACGACGCCGGCGCCGATGACAGCGCGCCCTCGGACGATGGTTCCTTCGTAGATGCCGCTGTTTCCACCGACGATGACGTCATCCTCGATCACGACTGGCAGCGCTCCGACCGGTTCGAGAACTCCGCCAATCTGGGCCGCCGCGCTGATATGCACGCGCTTTCCGATCTGCGCGCACGAGCCGACGAGCGCGTGCGAGTCGACCATCGTCTCTTCGTCGACGAATGCTCCGACGTTGACGTAGGCGGGAGGCATGATGACGACGCCTTTGCCGATGTGGGCCCCGCGTCGTACCGACGTTCCTCCGGGAACGATGCGCACGCCTTCTTCTTTGCGGAACCGACGGGGCGGAATCGTGTCCTTGTCGAGAAACGAGAGCGCTCCGGACGCGAGCTCGTTGATGATTCCGATCCGGAAGGCGGCGAGAATGCCCTCCTTGACCCATGTTTCAGCGCGCCAGACGCCATCCTCGTCTCGAACTGCCGCGCGCGTCACACCCTTTTCGAGCTCGGTGAGAAAGTGCCCGAGGATGCGGACCTGCTCCATGCGATCGTGGATCTTGTCGAGTGACTCGAGTTTCTGTTGCATTGGATTCATCGGCCGGTCTCCTGCTGCGCAGACTTGAGGATTCGGAATCGGGAACTGAGCGACGGCTTCCACGTGGTCCCTCGCCCGACCCCTATCCCATCATCGCGTCATTCCCTTTGCCGTTCGAACTGCACGATCGGCAATCGCTCAATTCTCAATTCTGAAGTTTCAATTCCGCGAGGATGTTTCTCATCCTGGCGTAGTTTTCTTCCGACATCGCGGCGAGCGGAAGGCGAACGGTGTCGCTCCCGATGATGCCCAGCATTTTCAGCACAGCCTTCACCGGGATCGGATTCGACTCGATGAAGTTTCCCGTCATCAGCGGGAGGATCCGCTCGTGGATCGGTCGCGCCGTCGCGAAATCGTCGCGCATCGCCGCGTCGACCATCTCACTCATGAGCTTCGGAATCTCGTTCGATGCGACGGAGATGACGCCATCGGCTCCAGCCGCGATGAGCGGGAGCGTCCACGCGTCGTCGCCGCTGAGCACGAGAAAGTCCTTCAGCCGGTCGCGGAGGATCTGAAGGATCTGTTCGAGGTTGGCCGATGCTTCCTTGACTCCGACGACGTTCGGGATCGCGCGAGCGATCCGCAGAGTCGTGGCCGGCAGCATGTTGAGGCCGGTTCTTCCCGGAACGTTGTAAAGGATCATCGGCATGTCTTCGATCGCGTCGGCCTGCATTTCGAAGTGTCGCAGCAAGCCGTCAGGGTTCGGCTTGTTGTAGAACGGAGTGATCGAGAGGATGCCGTCCGCGCCGAGGTCGCGGGCCGCGAGTGCGAGGTCGACGGCCTTTTCGGTCGAGTTGCTCCCTGCGCCGGCGAGCACGGGAACCTTTCCGTTCGCGCGACGAATCACCAGCTCGACGACGCGAAGATGTTCGCTCTGTGTGAGTGCCGGGTTCTCGCCGGTCGTGCCGCACGGAACGAGAAAGTCGACTCCTCCTTCGATCTGCAGCGTCACGAGCTTTTCGAGACCGTACTCGTCGAGCGAGCCATCGGCCTTGAAGGGAGTCACGAGGGCAGTGCCGAGTCCGCGGAACTTGTCAGCAATCATGGTTCTTAGTCCTGAGTCCTGAGTCCTTAGTCCTGAGTCCTGAGTCCCTAGTCTTGAGTCCTGAGTCCTGAGTCCTTAGTCCTTAGTCCTCAGTTCTGACTCTTGAGTCCTCAGTACCGAATATCCAATATCCTCTCAAAGATTGTGAGCGACGGGCTCTGAATTTCAAGGACACGCGTCACCGATTGCCTCACTTGGTACTCAGGACTCAGCACTCAGGACTGAGGACTCAGCACTCCTAACCCCCCGCCACCAACTCCTCAAACGTCCAGACCCCCGCGCGTCCAGCGATTCGTTCGGCGGCGACGATGGCGCCACGCGCAAATCCCTCGCGACTCCTGGCGCGATGGGAGATCTCGACGAGATCGTCGGCGGAATCGAAGAACACCGTGTGGAGTCCGACTTCGGCGCCGGCGCGTGAGGCGGCGATCTGTGGATTGAGCAGTCCATCGCTTCCTTCGCGTACTTCTTTCGCGAGGCGGAGCGCCGTGCCGCTCGGCGAGTCCTTCTTCTTCGCGTGGTGCCTCTCCTCGATGCCCGCCTCATAACCGCCGAAGAGTGCCGTGAGGCGCGCAGCTTCACGCGCGAGTGCGAATGCGATCGTCGCGCCGGGAGAAAAGTTCGCCGCAGCTACGAATCCGATCGCGGCATCGCGAACCCGTGCGTCGATCGCGGCGCGCTGGCCGTCCCACCCGGTCGTGCCGGTCACGAGCGCAACGCCCGCCTCACAGCAGGCGCCGACGACCGCGTCGATCGCGGAGGCGTGAGAGAAGTCGACGACGACGTCGATCCCCTGAAGCCTGGAGGCGGATATCGGTGCATCAGCGGCGAAGATTGCCGCGACCTCGTGGCCGCGTTCCGTGGCGATCGCTTCGACGAGCGTACCCATGCGTCCCCGACCGTGGATCGCGATCTTCATGCCGGCTCCTCGAACAACGTACGATGGATCGAGCGGACTGCCTCGTCAGCGCGTGTGGCGTCGACGGCGACGCTCAGGTTCAGCCCCGACGATCCGAGCGTCATCATCGAGACCGGGATGCCGGCGAGCGCGCGGAAGAGCGATGCAGCGACCGCGGGATCGCGCGTCAGATCGCGACCGACGATCGCGATCACGGCGCGATCGCGGATCAGCTCGATCGATGCGATTGGTGCGAGGTCGCGCACGAGCGGAGCCACCCGTGCCGAGTCGTCGACGGTTGCCGATACAGAGGCCTCGGATGTCGTCACGAGATCGACGGCGACGTCGTGGCGCGCGAAGACGTCGAAGAGACGCGCGAGATAGCCCGACTCCTCGAGCATCTTCGTCGTCGTCATCTGGACGATGGTGATTCCCCCCCGCATCGCAAGGGCGCGTGGACCGTGCGCGCCCGACTTTCCCTCGCGCGTGATGAGTGTGCCGGGGCTCGACGGGTTGTGCGTGTTGAGTACGCGCACCGGAATCTGGCGTTCGACCGCCGGCCAGAGTGTCTTCGGATGGAGGACCTTCGCGCCGAAGTAGGCGAGCTCGGCCGCTTCGTCGTAGGTCACGAGATCGAGCACTTTCGCGGTGGGGATCACGCGCGGATCGCACGTCATCATCCCATCGACGTCGGTCCAGATCTGAATCTCCTCTGCGCCGATCGCCGCGCCGACGAGTGCCGCGCTGTAATCCGAGCCGCCTCGGCCTAACGTCGTCGTGGCGCCGGAGAGCGAACGACCGAAGAAGCCGCCCATGACCGGGATGTGGTTTCGATCGAGCTCGGGAAGGAGTGAGCGGGAGGCTGCGGCCGTCGTCTCGGGCATGAGCGGCGTAGCCTCGCCGAAACGGTCGTCGGTGACGATGACGTCGCCCGAGTCGACGTGGACGCCGGTGAGCGTCTTCGTCCGCATGGCGTACGAGAAGAGGACCGACGAAAGCTTCTCGCCGAGTGCGACGACGAGATCCTTCGCGCGGGGGCTCGTCTCGCCGACGAGCGAGACGCCGCGCAGGATCGATGTAATCTGGTCGATCTGACGGCCGAGCTGCGCGGCGAACGCTTCGTAGAAATCGATCTTCTGGCCGATCAGTGCGAAGCCGCTTTCCTCGTGGCGCTCACGAATGCGAGTCACGAGCTCGAGCGCCTCGTCGAAGCGGCCGGCGGCGGCGGCCTCCGTCGCGGCGACCAGCTGATTCGTCACGCCCGCGAGCGCCGAAACGACGACGACGGGGCGTCGATCGCGTCGCTCCGCCACGATCTCGATCGCCTGTCGAAGGCGGTGAGTCTCGCCAACCGAGGTGCCGCCGAATTTGATGACGATCATGAGCGCTCGCGATCGTATCCGCGCGTCGGGCGCGGCGCAACGGGCCCGCTCGCGGCGAAGGCAGCAGGCAGGCGCGTGAATGCGAGCAATGCGTCCGCGTCTAGGCTATTTCTCCGCTGTCCAGATCGGGACCTGCCAAAGCGTGTAGCCGCGCGGGTCGCGAACGCATGCGATCAGCTCTTTCCACCAGAGGTCGACCTCGGCGCGCGGCAGCAGACCGAGCTCGGCGATCGATTCGGCGTAGCCATCGCGCCAGGCCTCCCAGATGCGGGCAAAGGTCTCGCGCGGGACGCGGAGAGTATCGAGGACGACGTAGTCGACCGCAATGTCGCGCATGCCGAGGTCGTGGAGTATCGCGTGCATCTTGCGGCCGATGTGCATTTCGCAGCCGACTGCCTCGCCGAAACGGGGAGGGATCTCCTGCCAGAACCGATCGGAATCGCGCGGCGTGGGGTCGGAGAGGATCATGCCGTAGTCTTCGGCGAGCAGGTGGGCGCGACCTCCAGGCTTCAGCACGCGGTGAATCTCCGCGGTGACACGCGCCGCGTCAGGAACGGCCTGCAACACGTGCCTGCAGACGACGAGGTCGAAGCTGGCATCTCGATACGACAGGGCAAGCGCGTCGTCGATCTCGAAGCGGACGCGGTCGCCGAACGGTGCGCAGCGCGTTCGCGCGCGCTCGAGATGAGCCTCCTCGAGGTCGACGCCGACGAACGTCGCGTCCGGGTACGCCTCCGCGAGTCGCGCGGTGATCTCGCCTGTGCCGCAGCCGAGATCGAGCACGCGCCCGGTGCCTAACGGATGGCGCGCGAAAATCGGTGATTCCTGCGGCCAGATTGCCTCGGCCTGTGCCGCTAGATTGCGGACCATCGATTCGTCCGCCATTTCCTTCGCCTGTGGGCTGCTCGCGTACTTCTCGTCGTGTTGGCTCATGTGGAGATGCAAACAGTGGCACGGGTGGCTCTCGATTCCCGCCGAAACCCCGGCCGCGGCGATCCGTCCAAGGGATGCCGCCGGAAACCGAAGCGGTGCGACTGAGGACGCCTGCAGAGGAGGCGAGGAGACGACTGATGTCGAAGTTCATGAGAGATCCCGATCTGGAGCAGCTCGTCAAGGAGCTGAACGGCAGTGAATTGGGCGTGGCCAGCGTGCTTGCAACGGAGGCGCCGGCATTTGTTGCGCACGGCGCGGCGGTGCCTGCGGAGGCGGTCGACCGATGGCTCGTGCGGATGCTGCAGGACGGAGCGACCGACCTCCATCTCGTGGCGGGCTCCGCGGCGGTGATGCGGATCAACGGCGAGCTGCGATTCGTCGAGGATTCGCCCGTGAGCGAATCGCTGATCCGTGCACTGGTCCCGGCCACGAGGACGCTCACTCAGGAGCTCGCGGCGCGCGGTTCGATCGATCTCGCCCTCTCCGCATCGATCGACGACGACAGCCGTCGCGGTTTTCGCTTCCGGGTCAACGTTCACCTACAGCGCGGCGCGCTCGCGGCAGCAATTCGCGTGCTTCCGACGCGGATTCCGACGCTCGCGCAGCTTCAACTCCCTTCGTCGCTCGTCGAGTTGACGAAGCCGTCGCGCGGGCTCGTGCTCGTCTGCGGCCCCACCGGCTGCGGCAAGTCGACGACGATGGCTGCGCTCGTCGACGAGATCAACCGCCGCGACGCGCGGCACATCATCACGATCGAAGATCCACTCGAGTATGACCATGCGAATCGCCGTGCGCTCGTCGAGCAGATCGAGATCGGCAAGGACGCTCCGTCGTACGCAGCGGCGCTGCGCTCGGCGTTGCGCCAGGATCCCGACGTGATCCTCGTCGGCGAGATTCGCGATGCCGAGACGATGTCGATGGCGCTCACCGCCGCCGAAACAGGTCATCTGATTCTCTCGACGCTTCACACGACGAGCCCTGCGCAGACGATCCACCGGATCGTCGACATGTACCCGGCGGCGCAGCAGGGGCAGATTTACAAGCAAGCGGCGCTAAGCCTGCACGCGATCCTCAACCAGAAGCTGGTGCCGCGCTTCGACGGCCGAGGTGTCGCTCCCGCTGTCGAGCTGCTTCTGATGAACCACGCGGTTCGGAATCAGATCCGCAATGCAAAGCTCGAGGGGCTCGCAAACGAGATGGTCCTCGGTAAGCGCCAGGGGATGATCACGTTCGACGATTCGCTGCGCGCGCTCGCGTCTGCAGGGTTGATCTCGGCCGATGAAGCGATGTCGCGGGCCAACGATCCGGACGATTTGCGCCGCGTCATGTGAGTAGTCGGAGGCGGGGCGAGCGCGAGCGTTGCAGAGGGTTATAGTAGCTGGTGCTTTAGCGCGTACTGCACGATCTCGGCGTTGTTGCGTAGGTTGGTCTTCTCGAGGATCTTCGCGCGGTGGGCTCCGATGGTTCTGACGCTGAGTCCGAGCTCGGAGGCAATCTCGCGCGGCGGTTTCCCGCCGGCGATCAGGAGCATGATTTGAAATTCGCGGTCGGTGAGCCGTTCGTGCGCGGATTCGTCTCCGTGCGAGACCAGGCGGAGCGCGACGCTCGTCGCGATGTCGCTCTCGAGGTACTTCTCGCCGTGCGAGACGACCCGAATTGCCTCGACGAGTTGCTCACGCGCGGCATCTTTGCTCACATACCCGGCTGCGCCCGCCTTCATCAACCGGATCGCGTAGTCGGGCTCCCGGTGGACGCTGAGAATCAGAACAGGTGACCGCGGATACATCGACTGGATATGGGCGAGGAGATCGACTCCGTGTCGATCGGGGAGATTGAGGTCGAGAACGACGACATCGACTTCGACTTCCCTGAGGCGGTCGAGCGCTTCCGAAGCGGTTGCGGCCTCGGCGACGACGCTGATGTCACGTGTTTCGGAGACGATCTGGCGCAGTCCTTCGCGGACGATCATGTGATCGTCTGTGATGAGGACGCGGATCATCGGTCCTCTCCCGAGGTCGTTGCCTCGAAAGGTAGCCGGAGACTGACGATCGTGCCCCGTCCCTCGACTCCTTCGATCTCGAGCTCGCCGCCAATGCCACGCGCCCGCTCGCGCATGAAGGCCAGGCCGAGGGACTGACGTTCGCGAGACTGGTTGGGGCGGAAACCGCGTCCGTCATCGCGTACCTCCACGAGCATGTCGTCGTCGCGAAGGCGTATACGGATCTCCACGCGTGTGGCGTCGGAATGCCTGGCCACGTTGGTGAGCGCTTCCTGCACGATGCGATAGACGACGACCTCGGCATCGCGATCGATCGGCATCGTGCGATCGGGTGTCGAGAGCTCGCACTCAATCCCCGTCCTGTCTTCGAATGCGCGGACGTCGGACTGGATCGCCGCGACGAGGCCGAAATCATCGAGCATCGCGGGGCGTAACTCGGAGGCGATGCGACGGACCGACTCGATTGTCTCGTCGAGCGCGCGGCGGATGCGCGTCACCATCGTCGATTGGGCAGCCGTGGCCTCGCCGAGTGAAGCGGACAAGCCCCCGATGTCCATCTTGAGGGCGGTCAGGAGTTGGCCTAACTGATCGTGAATCTCGTGTGCGATCTTCCTGCGCTCCTGCTCCTGGACGTCGAGGACCTTGCGGGACAGCGCGGCGAGTTCCCGCTGTGACTCGATGAGGGCGCCCTCAGCTCGTGCTCTTCGCTCGGCCATCCGGTTGAATGCGTCGGCGACGACTGCAATTTCCCGCGGTCCCGTCGCGGAAACGTGCCGTCCGAACCCCTCGTCTCCCATCCGTTCAACTGCAGCGGCGAGCTGCTCCAGTGGTTTCTCGACGGTTGAGGAAATCTTGATCGAGAGGATTCCGACGAGAATCAGTACGACGAGCGCGGCACCGAGACCGCGGAACAGAAGCGAACGTACGGAGGCCATCGCCACGGCGTTTGGAACCCCGACGAAGAGCATCCAGTTCGTTCCCTCAATCCGTGTGAATCCGTACTGGCGAAGCTCACCGTCGATGCCCCGCGCCTGCCCACGTCCTTCGTTGAGTGTGCGCGCGAGTTTGCCTAGCTCCGAGCCTCCGACGTTGGTTCCGATCCAACGGTGATCGTTGCCGGATCGGGCGACGACGTTTCCCTGGGCGTCGGCGATCGTCACGACCGTTCCGCGCGGGTACGAAGAGACGTCCATGTCGAAATATGCGACGAGTGCAAGATAGCCGGACCCCGGAGCTGCGTTGCCGGTTCGAAGAAACGAGACGAGCAGCCACGATTCGGGGGTGGCGACGAAAACTGGGTCGTCGAGCAGACGGACGTCTCCTGACGTTCGGAGCCGCGCGATCGCATGCTCGGCCGCGTCGGAGGCAGCGACGTCGTCCGGTTGCGGACCCGCGGAACAGAGCAGTCGATCCTGAGAGTCGTAGAGGAGCAGATTCGGGTACTGAGGAAAGAAGTCGGCCACCGCGAACAGCGAGTCGCATGTTCCAGCGACTGGGTGCCGGATCAGCGGCCGTGACGCCATGCGATCGAGGAGCGCGCGCGAGTCGCGGACCTCTCCCGACACCGTCGATGCGTAAGCTTTCGCGATGCGAAGCGCGCGCGCGCGCGCCCCTTCGTGTTCGCGGTCGAGCTCCTCGGCGAACCCCCACGCGAGAACGCCGAGCAACGGGACGCCGACAGCGAGCACGAGAACGAACAGCCGCCCCCTAATCGTTCCGAACGCGAGGTGTCGCACTGATGGCGATTATACGGACGGCGGCGCGCGTGCGCGGACGGTCGACTAAGCGCTGTCGCGGCAAAGGCGCCGGATTGCGGGACGCTAGGTGAATTACCTATGCGTCAACAAGCGACACTTCGGATCCGCCGTTCGATGCCGGTGCGATGGCCGCCGCATGCGCCGTTCACTAGATTGCCTGCGTGGGTAACCAGGCGTTATCGGAACGCGTGCTCCTGATCGACGACGACGAACTGATCTCCAGGGCGCTCTACGACGAGCTCCTCGTTCAGGGATGTAAGGTCGATCTTGCGCTGTCCGCCGAAGAAGGGGAGCGCGCGTTAGGGCAACGGGAGTATGCGATCGTGCTCGTCGACGCGTATCTGACCGGACAGCTGAACGAGCGGGCGTTCGGACTTCTCGATCGGGTGCTCGAGCTTCGACGCGGTGCATATGTCCTGCTCGTCACCGCGTATCGGGCGGGTGCGCTTCAGGAGCGGCTCCGTGCAGTCCCATCTCTCACGATCGTCGACAAGCCGTTGCCGGTCTGGATGTTGATCGAGCTCGTCACCGGATTCCTGTCGATCCGCCAAACGCGGACAACGGCAGGATCGAATGGATGAGAACAATCGGAAGGAGATCTCTCAGATGAAATTCAGGATGGTCGTCGTTGTACTCGTGATCGCCGTGTTCGGTGCGGCCGGGTGTCGCTCCAGAGTCAAGCCAGCGACGGCGCCGATGCCCCCGGAGGCAGCGCCCGCCCAGGAAGTGCCGGCTCCGGTCGGCGACTTCGCCGGGGTGCCGGAGCCCGATGAGTCGATCGACATGTCGGACATCGACGAACTGAACCGCAGGGCGCAGGAGGAAGGCTGGGTGCGAGATGCCTTCTTCGAGTACGACCAGTTCGCACTTTCGGCGAACGCGCGCGAAGCGCTCTCCGTATCCGCGGGCTGGCTGCGGAAGAACCCAGGAGTAGGCCTCACGGTGGAGGGACACTGCGACGAACGCGGCACGTCGCAGTACAACCTCGCGTTGGGCGAACGGCGCGCCTGGAGCGCGCGGCAGTACCTCGAGTCGCTCGGCATCGATTCGTCGCGGCTGCGAACGATGAGCTTCGGAGAGGAGCGTCCGTTCGCCGAGGGATTGAACGAGGCGGCGTGGGCCAAGAACCGGCGCGCTCATCTCGTGCTCTACAAGATCGATTGACGCGGGAGAGCCGGCCGGTCGGAGGGAAGGACCCACGTACGGGACTGAGTGACCGACCGGAAGGGGCGGGCACGGGCTGGGCCGCCCGTGCCCGCCTCCTTTTCGTTCCCTCGAGTGGAAGACGAGGCTCGTCCGGCGGCCGCGCGCTGCGGAGTCCGAATGTCTGCACCGCTCCGGACGAGGCAATGGGATCGGCCAGCGATCCGCGTCGTGCATTCGGCGTTATCCTCCTCGGAGCGACATTCGAAGCGCGTGCGCGGAGGTGATCCATGCCGATTCCTGAACCGCCCGACGTCTCCTATTGGGACGCGTCACCGGCACTCCGTGAGCTCCTCTCGGCAAAACTGAATCGGGCCGATCTCGACTGGGCAGCGCCGCAGCTCGCTGCGATGGGGGATGCCGCGGCGCGGACGGTTGCCCCACTCGCCGCGATCGCCGATCGCGAGAGCCCGCGCCTCGTCACGCACGACCCGCGCGGGAACCGCGTAGACCGCATCGACTACCACCCCTCCTACCGCGAGATGCAGCGACTGGCCTACGGCTCGGGGATGGTCGGGATGAAGTACGACGAGACGACGCTCGCCGCGCATCCCGCCGCCGTGCAGCTCACGGGATTTGCGTTAGGCTATCTCTTCGCGATGGCCGAGATGGGGCTTTATTGTCCCGTCTGCATGACCGACGGAGTCGCGCGAATTCTCACGCTCCACGGAGGGCGCGAGCGCTTCGGCGCGACGATCGACCGGCTCGCGTCGACGAGGCTCGAGAGCCTCTGGACGGGCGCGATGTTCCTCACCGAGAAGACCGGTGGATCCGACGTCGGCGCGAACGAGACGATCGCGCGGCGGGACGCTTCGGGCGGCTGGAGCCTCACCGGCACGAAGTGGTTCTGCTCGAACGTCGATGCCGGTGCGATTCTCGCGACGGCGCGCCCCGAAGGCGGAGCCGCCGGGACGAAAGGGCTGAGAACCTGGCTGATTCTCCGTGAGCAGGCGCAGGGGCTGACGATCGACCGGATCAAGGAGAAGTTAGGCGTGCGGTCGATGCCGACGGGGGAGGTCATGCTCGATTCTGTTCCGGCGGAGGAGGTCGGCGACTTTCATTCGATCGCGGAGATGCTGAACCTCTCACGACTCTACAACTCGGTCGCCGCGATTGCGGTGATGGGACGCGCGATCCTCGAGGCGCGGCATTACATCGAGCGTCGCCGCGCGTTCGGAAAGCCGGTGATCGAACATGCACTCGCCCGGGAGACGCTGCTCGATGCCGAGGCCGAGCAGCTCGGCGCGCTCTACCTGACGTTCGAGACGGTCGAGCTGCTGGGCAAGGCCGATCGCGGCGACGAGCGCGCCGCACGCGAGAGGCGGTTCCTCACTCCCGTCGTGAAGGCGGTCACCGGCAAGCTCGCAGTGCCCGTCGCCTCCGAGTGCATGGAGCTGATCGGCGGCAACGCCTACATCGAGGAGTCGCCTCTGCCGCGGCTCCTGCGCGACGCGCAGGTGCTTCCGATCTGGGAAGGGACGACGAACATTCTCGCCCTCGACGCACTTCGCGCCGCGAAGAAGGACGCGGGGCATCTCGTCACGCTCGAGCGGATCGCAAAGGTGCTTCCGGGCGAAGCGATGGCGCTGGAAGACGCGTTTTCGACGATCGACGAGCGGCAGGCGCGCGGCTGGATGGACAACTTCGCCCGCGCGCTCGAGATCGCGCTGCTGCGCGAAGCGGGAGACGACGTGGCCGCCGAACGCCTTCAGCGCCGCCCGTTAGGCCTCGTGCCGGGCGCGTTCGTGTGAGTCCTGAGTCCTGAGTCCTGAGTGCTCAGTCCTCAGTCCTGAGTCCTGAGTGCTCTCCGCCAGCGTCGCAAAGCGACGCAGGATCGGTGGCCCCCGGCTTCAGCCGCAATGGCGTCAGCTTAAGGGAACGGCCCTTGAAGTTAGAACCTGGAACGATGAATTCAGAACCCAGGACCCACCGGCGGTTGCCGACCACCGATGACCAGAGCGTGCGCGAGCCGTCGTCCCTCCTCGCTGTGCTCGCCGACCACCGATGACCAAAGAACCGAGAGGCGCACGCCGCAGGCGTGACAGAAGGTAGCCCCGGGTCGCCGCAGGCGACCCGGGGTGGATGTTCGAGACACGGTTCGCACCCTGGAGGGGTGCCGGAAGCAAACGGATCTCGCTCCTTCTGTCACCCCTCCGGGGTGGAACCGTGTCGCATTGCGAGTTCGGGGGTCGCCTGCGGCGACCCCCGGCTACCATCTGGCATCCCTTCGGGATGCGAGCACGCCAGAACCAAGTCGAGTCCTTCGCAGCAGAAAAGGCCCCACGATTACGTTTCTGGGTTCTCAATTCACCGTTCTACGTTCTAACTTCGGCCCCTTTCTCACTAAGCTAACGCCGTTTCGGCTGAAGCCGGGGGTGACGCGCCTCAGCGCGCCGGCACGCGCGCCAGATGGACGGCGAAGAGCCGTTCGGGATCCGTAAACGTCCGCTCCCTGACGAATCCAGCGCGCCCCAGCATGGCGTCGACGCGTGCCTCGTCGTATTTGACGCTCGACTCCGTGTGGATCCTCTCCCCTCGGCGAAAGGCGACCTCGGTTCCAAGCGCATCGATCGCGACCCGTTGCTCGCAGACGCTCTCGAGATGCATCTCGATTCGCGATCGTTCATCGTTCCAAAGCGCGACGTGCTCGAAACGGTCGAGATCGAAGTGCCCGCCGAGCTCGCGATTGATGCGCGCGAGCACGTTCTTGTTGAACGCTTCAGTCACGCCGCGTGTGTCGTCGTAGGCGGGAATCAGGATCGAGGGATCTTTGCGGAGGTCGGTGCCGAGCAGAAGTGCTCCTCCGGGAGCGAGACTGCGACGCACGCGCTCGAGAATCACGTGTGCTTCATCATCGTCGAAATTGCCTATCGAGCTCCCGATGAAGAGCACGAGACGTCGTGGTCCGATCGCGCGGATGTGTGGATACGCATCGTCGAGATGCATGATGAGTGGCCGGACAGAGACCTCCGGCAGCGCCATTGCGAGCCGTTCAGTCGCTTCGGCGATTGCGGACTCCGAGACGTCGACGGGCGCAAATACGCAATGTCCCTGTCGCGCGACGACGGCGCGCAGGATGATCTCCGACTTCGTCGCGGTTCCCGCACCGAGCTCGATGACGTGGAGCGGGAATGCTCCGCCGACCGCAGCCGTCGCGACGATCTCGTCGGCGTACCTAACCAGGATCGACCGCTCGACGCGTGTCGGATAGTACTCGGGGAGCGTGGTGATCTCTTCGAAGAGCCGGGAACCAGCCTCGTCGTAGAAGAGGTAGGGAGGGAGGCACTTTTCTTTCGCAAGAAGACCGCGCGCCACCACTCTGGCGATCGGGCTCGTCGGGTGTGTCGCGGCGGTTGCCGTTCGATTCATCGCGCGCCTCCTTCGTGCGTCGATCTGGCAAGCCGAACTCCCGTCATCTGAAAGCGGGTGCTCGGATACCAGAAATTTCGGTAGCTCGCCCTGATGTGTCCGCGCGGCGTGAAACAGGAGCCGCCACGTAGCACGAACTGGTTGACCATGAACTTGCCGTTGTACTCACCGAGTGCGCCGTCGCTGACGCGAAAGCCCGGGTATGGCGAGTAGCTCGAGCGGGTCCACTCCCAGACATCGCCAAAGAGCTGGCGCGGCCCTGCGGCAGTGCCCTCGGCGGCGAGGGGGCGCAACGCGCCGCTCTCGCGAAAATTCTCGCCGCCAGCCTCACGCGCTCCCGTTGCGGTCTCCCACTCCTCTTCCGTGGGCAGTCGTGCGCCGAAGAAGGTCGCGATCGCATCGGCCTCGTAGAAGCTGACGTGTGCGAGTGGCTCGTCGTCGGCCGCCTCACGCTCGCCGTCGAGGCCGAAGACGACGAGTGCGTCGCCGTCGCGCCGCGCATAGAGCGGTGCACGAATGCCGTTCGAACGAACGAACTCGAATCCGTCGGAGAGCCATAGCACCGGTCGCTCGTAGCCTCCTGCGTCGGCGAATTCCTTCCATTCGCCAACCGTGAGGAGTCGGTCGGCGAGCGCGAACGGTTCCAGCCAGACGCGATGCCGCGGCAGCTCGTTGTCGAAGACGAACCCGTTGTTCGCTGCTGCGCCGATCTCGATTGCCCCGCCCGGAAACTCGATGAACCGCAGCGGAGGAGCCGAACCGCGTGGTTTCGCGCTTGCACCGCTCTTTCGGTACGCGGGCAGCGTCGGGTTCTCTGAGAATGCGTTGAGAATGTCGGTCAGCATCAGCTCCTGATGCTGCTCTTCGTGCGCAATGCCGAGCTCAACGACGGGTTGGATCGTGCGCAGAGCGTCGTCGCTTGCGCGCTCGAGTCGCTCCACGACGAGCCCGTCCACCGCGCTCCGGTAGGCGGCAATCTCGCTCGAAGCAGGGCGCGAGAGCACGCCGCGCTTCGGTCGTGCGTGACGCGGCCCGACGTTCTCGTAGTAGGAGTTGAAGAGAAAGGCGAACGATGGGTCGAACGGCGCGACTCCCGCCGGCAGGAGCACGAACGTCTCGAAGAACCAGGTCGTGTGCGCGCGGTGCCACTTCGTCGGACTGCAGTCGGGCATCGACTGAAGTAGTTGGTCCTCGGGTGAAAGCGGCTCCGCGAGTCGCTCGGTCGCGGCGCGTGTCGCGAGGAAGCGTTCGATGAGGATCTGTCGTTCGTCCATGCTCTTCCTCGGCGGCGACCCCATGCACAGACACATCCGTCCGGCGGCATGTGTCGGGGAGTGATTCGCGGCTGACGTGAAGGAAGGCTGAAGGTTACCACACGCCGGAAGTCTCGATCGGCGTGAACGGTGATCCGGAACCGAGCCGTTACAATCGGGCCATGTCTTGCCTTGTCGAGCTCATCGACGTTCGCGTCGTCCGTGACGAGCGCGCGATTCTCGACGGCGTTTCGCTGCGCGTCGCTCGAGGCGAAGCGGTTGCGATCATCGGACGCAGCGGTGCGGGGAAGACCACGGCGATCAAGGTCGTCAACGGGATCGTCGCGCCCGAGGCTGGGACGGTGAGGCTCGACGGACAATCGCTCGCCGCGAGCGATCTCGTTGCGCTGCGCAGGCGGATTGGCTACGTGGTCCAGGGCGTCGGGCTCTTTCCTCACCGCACGGTCGCCGAGAACGTTGGGATGGTGCCGCGCCTTCTCGGCTGGCCGCAAGCGCGCATCGCCTCCGCTGTCGAGTCGATCCTCGACAGCGTCGGACTCGAACCGGCGCACTACGGCGGGCGATACCCTCACTCGCTCTCCGGCGGCGAACAACAGCGCGTCGGCATTGCACGCGCGCTCGCTCCGGAGCCCGACGTGCTGCTGTGCGACGAGCCGTTCGGAGCGCTCGATCCGATCGTCCGGAGAGATCTTCAGGAGCTGTTCGTGCGGCTGCGCCGCGAGCGAGGAACGACGATGCTCTTCGTGACGCACGATCTCGCTGAAGCGCTATTCGTAGGAGACCGCGTCGTGCTCATCGACGCGGGTCGCGTCGTGGCAGACAGTGACGCGAGAGAATTCACGTCGCTCGCCGATCCGATCGTCCGCCGTTTCGTCGACGCCTCGGGGCTGGGAGGCGAGCAGTGAACCGCGCGTTCGCGCTCGAGATTGCGCGGTTGAGCGGCGAGCACGTGGTGCTCGTTGCGGTGTCGGTTGCGCTCGCGGCGCTCATCGCGATTCCGCTTGGGATCGCATGCACGCGGCGCGAGGCGATCGGCCGACCCGCGCTCCGGATCGTCGACGCGATCCAGACCATTCCGTCGCTCGCATTGTTCGGGTTTCTGATTCCGCTCCCGTTCGTCGGCGGGATCGGCGCGAAGACTGCGATCGTCGCATTGGTGCTGTACGCGCTGCTGCCGATTCTTCGCACGACGGTAACCGGCATCCGAGGCGTCGACTCGGTCGTGAGGGAAGTGGGGGTCGCAATGGGGATGACGCCGCGACAGCTGCTCGTCGAGGTCGAACTGCCGCTGGCCGCACCGTCGATACTCGTGGGAATTCGCATCGCAACTGTGACCGGCATTGGCCTCGCAACGATCGCTGCACTGATCGGCGGAGGAGGTCTCGGCACGTTGATCTTCCGAGGTGTCGCGATGGTCGACGCGAGGCTGCTGCTCGCCGGATCGCTTCCCGCGGCGCTACTTGCGCTCATCGCCGACTTCGGTATATCTCGCGTCGAACGCAGGCTCTCCGCGCCTCCTTCACGCGATACGAGGGTGTGAGGCGGGCGCGGCAGTGTAGACTCGGAACAATGTCACGTGCCGGCGTCGCAGTCATACTCGGCTTCGTCGTTGCGGCGTGCGCTCGCGAAACCCGCCCCGTGGTCGTCGGTTCGAAGAACTTCACGGAGTCTGTGCTCCTCGGAGAGCTCGTCGCACAGACGCTCGAGTCAGCTGGGTGTTCCACCGAACGGCGGCTCAATCTCGGCGGCACACTTGTGTGCGACAAGGCGATCGAGTCGGGTGCCGTCGACGTCTACGTCGAATACTCGGGCACCGCGCTGACGGCGATTCTTGCGCGACCGGTGTCGAGTGATTCCAAGCGCGTCACGGCAATCGTTCGCGAGGCGTATGCCGCGCGCGGCCTCGCATGGGGCCCCGCGCTCGGCTTCGACAACACGTTCGCGATGCTCGTCCGGAAGAGCGATTCGCAGCGCCTCCATCTTGCGACGATCGGTGACCTACGAAAGGTGGCGCTGGAGTTTCGTCCCGGCTTCGGCTACGAGTTCACTGAGAGGCCCGACGGCTGGACGGGACTGCAGCGCGCGTACGGCTTCGAGCTCGCGCAGCGACCGGTCGCGATGGATCTCGGGCTGACCTATCGGGCACTCGCAGCGGGTGAGGTCGACCTGATCGCCGGCAACTCGACCGACGGGCTGATCGAGTCACTCGGGCTTGTCGTACTCCAAGACGATCGTGCGTACTTTCCGCCGTACGAGGCCGCGATCGTCACTGCCGGAGCAATCGATGCGAAGTGCCCAGGTGCGCGCGCCGCGCTCGATTCACTCGCTGGTCGGATCGATGATGCGGCGATGCGACGACTCAACTTCGAGGTTGACGGCAGGAAGCGTGACGTTGGGCTTGTCGTCGAGGAGTTCCGCCGGTCGGTCGGGACGCAGACGCCGAAGCGTCGCTGACGCGCGGCGCTGCGCGATTCGAGCGTCAGCGAGCGAGAGTGAGCGCATTCGCCATGTGGCACTCGAGCTCGCCCTAACGGGCTGCGAAAATTCGGTCGCTCAAAACGGCGTCGACCAGCGGTCGCGCACCGCCCACGACATGAAATCCTCGAGCAGCTGAGGGTGCTTCAGGCTCCAGGCGGCTCTTGCCGGGTCTTCGCTCATTCGCCCATCCCACTGTGACGCCGGGTAGCAGAGCACGCCGTTGACCTGCACGAGGACGCTCCAGAGGATGCCGATCATGGCAAGGCGGCGCGCCGGCGCGCCGAGGCGATTCCATGTACCGACCCCAGCCAGCGCGAGCACCGGAATGATGTCGACGAGATAGCGCGGGCCGAACGACCACCCTCCCCACCAGACTGGATACGTGCCGACGACGAGGAGATGCACGAATGAAGCGAGACCGAACGACGCGAGAACTGGATCTCTCGGTTTTCCTGTCCCGACCTGCCGCGCGAGGCCGATGATCCCAAGCAGCGCGATCGGAGTGAAGACGAGCAGGCCTCGGTTGGGGCTGATCAGCAGGCCGGCGATACCAAGCAGCCTGTCACGCGCGAAGAGGCCTGACGAATGCATACCGGCAATCAATCCGTACCCGCCAGCCAGATTGCCGAAGTAGTACATGTTGATCGCGAGATTCAGCGCGATGAGTGGCACGCCTCCCAAAAGAAAGGCTAGGGCCCGCTGGACTCGGAGCCGCGCGTCGCCCGCGGTCAGCAGCGCTGCGAATAAGCCGGCCGCGAAGAGCAGGGCGGCCGTAGGCCGCGCGGTCATCGCGAGCGAGAGCGCGAGACCGGCGGCGGCGCAGGCCCATCGGGGCAGTCGAGGCGAGGTGAGTAACCAGAGTCCCAATGCGAGTGCGAACGCGACCGCGGTCTGCTGCCAAAGCATCTGGCTCGCTGTTGCCCACATCGACGAGGCGAAGGCGAACACGAGTGATGCGCCGAGAGCCACCCGCGAGCTCGAGCGGCGACGGATGGTCGCGTAGAAGAGCACCACGGCCAGTCCCGTAAGGCTTGCTGCGGCTAGCTTTTCGGTTTGCTCGGAGAGCGCGAACATGATTCCCGGCGAGGAGTGGCCGCTCAGGGCGAGGAACGCGTAGACCGGCACATAGACCGGCAGGGCGGCGAGGGCCGTACCGATTGGATAGAACGAAACGAGCGCGCCGCGCCGTTCGTTGAGGTACCAGGTGCGCACTCCGGCATTCCTGAAGTCGGAGCGAAACGGGTCGAGCGTAGGTGCGCCGTGCGCGAGGATTGCGAATGGGATGAGGCGATTCGGGATGGTGTCGCCGCCGCGCGCGAGAGGAACCGTCCGCAGGTTGCCGAGGTAGACGAGAAGGCAGAGCGCGAACAGGAACAGCATTATGCGGCGTTCGCGCCGTGGTTGGGTTTCTGGAGCTCGCGTCTCCAGTTCGACTTCCGTTTGCTCGTGCACCCGACGACCTCGCTGGCCGGGGCAAAACCGTAACCGGGGCCAGCGCGAACGCTATGCGTTGCGCTGCTCCGGGTCAAGGCCAAGTGGCCTGTAACGATGGAATCGATAGTGCCGTTGCGTGCGCGACGGCGTCGGTCGCGCGAAGCGACGACGAGGCGATGCTGGCACATCGTCGAGGAGGAACGACAAAGCGACCGACACCGTCCCGCCGCAACCCTTCGGGCTGGTGGCGGTTGCATCGCGATCTCCTCGTCGCTCGTCGTCGACGATGTCACCACATCGTCTCCTCCTCTCTCCTTGATCTCGCGCGCAAGCGCCACCAGCGGCGCTATCGACTCCACCGTTACAGGCCACTAGTCGCTGCCACGCTACGATCGCGGTGCTGGCCGGGAGAGTCTGGGCCGATAATGCATGCGGCCTCACGGCATCCGGGAATCGCACTTGACCGAAACGACCTCCACGAACGAGCCACTCCGTCCTGCGTTCATCCTCTTCTTCTGGCTTCCACTGGCCGCGACCTGGCTGATGATGGCGGCCGAGGGGCCGTACATCGCCGCGATCATCGCGAGGATGGCGAATGCTGCGCCTAACCTCGCGGCGTACGGTGTCGCGTTCTCGATCGCCTGGCTGATCGAATCGCCGATCATGATGCTGCTCTCGGCGTCGAACGCGCTCGTGCGCGATCGCGCCTCGTACCTTGCGCTGCGACGCTTCGCGTCGTGGCTGAATCTCGCGGTGACCGTGGGAATGGTCGTCGTCGCGCTGCCGCCGGTATTCCGATTCGTCGGCGAAGGGATGATCGATCTTCCCCCCTCGATCTCGCGTCTCGCGCAGGTGGCCACGGCGATTCTGATTCCGTGGCCTGGGGCGATCGGATATCGCCGCTTTTTCCAGGGAATCCTCACGCGGCATCACTTGACGCGACGCGTGGCCTACGGCACCGTCGTGCGGCTCGCGACAATGTCGGTGACGGCGATCATTCTCGCGAAGACGGTCACGCTGCCGGGCTGCTACATCGCGTCGATCGCACTCGTGTCGGGCGTCGTCGTCGAGGCCGCGGCGTGTCGCTGGATGGCGCACGAAGTCGTCGGTCGAATCACTGCGAGCGACGACGTTACTCCAGGCGCGCTCGTGCGCCTGCCGGAGATCGCACGCTTCTACTACCCGCTCGCACTGACGTCGATGCTCTCGATGGCGCTTGGACCGCTGGTGACTTTCGGGCTCGGACATGGTCGTGCCCCGCTCGAGTCGCTTGCCGCCTGGCCCGTCGTCATCGCGCTCGTCTTTCTCTTCAGAAGCGGCGGACTCGGATTTCAGGAGGCCTCCGTCGCGCTGATTGGAATCGACGAGTCGCACGCGCACGAAGTTACCCGCACTGGTGCGTGGCTCGGCTTCGGCTTTTCCGCGGGTCTCGCATTCATCGCGCTGACTCCGCTCGAGACGATCTGGCTCGAGCGGGTATCAGGGCTCGAAGCGGGGCTTGCCGCGTTCGCAGTCTGGCCGGTTCGCATCATGATCCTGCTGCCGGCGCTGGAGTACCTGCTCGCAGTGCAGCGGGCGAGATTGATACTCGAACATCGGACTCGCTTGATCACCGTCGCGACGGCGATCGAAACGGGAGGGCTCGCCGTGACCCTCTTCATCGCGATTGGCGCGTTAGGCATGGTCGGCGCGATTGCGGGCGCACTTGCGACGATGGCGGGTCGCCTGGCGGCCAATGCGTATCTCTACGCTCGGCTGCGCCACTGAAGCGGGGCGCTAGGAGTCTGCGCGGTAGAAACGCCCGACAGCGAGAACGTGGAGCGGCGAGCCCAGATTCGACCGAATCTGAGGAGCATAGTGGTTCTACGTGACAAAGATTCGGTCGAATCTGGGCCGCCGACACCACGTTCGCAGCCGGGTGGTTTTCTACCGCGCAGACTCCTAGAGCGCGATTTTTGGATCTTTCTGTGACGCTCCGGTCAACGCGTTGCTTTTTGCCGGCTCGGGCGCTAGTTTTTTAGCACATGCTGAATTTCTAGCATCCACGGGAGGCGCGATGCCGAAGCGAGACCCACTCAGCCGACGCGAACGGGAGATCATGGACATCGTGTACCGCAACGGCCAGGCGACCGCGGGGGAGATCCTCGACGTCATGGCCGACCCACCGAGCTATTCGGCCGTCCGCGCGACGCTCAGCGTGCTCGAGCGCAAAGGGCATCTGCGCCATGAGGACGACGGCACGCGCTACGTCTACAAGCCGACGGTCAACCGCGATCGGGCAAAGGCCTCCGCGCTCGACCACCTCGTTGCAACATTTTTCGACGGCTCGGTCACCAGCGTGGTCGCAGCGTTGCTCGAGCGCCCGAAGCGCGAAATCCCGAAGGCGGAGCTCGACGAGCTCGTCTCACTCATCGAACAGGCTCGCAAGGAAGGACGCTGACATGGACGCCATCCAGACTCTCGCGCACGACGCTCCGGAGGTAGTCGCATTCGGAGTCGATCTCGTGATCCGCGCGACACTCATAATCGCGATCGTCCAGTTTGCGACGATCGCGATGCGTCGCCGTTCGGCGTCGTCGCGCCACTTCGTTCTATCGCTCGGCATGGTCGCGCTCGTCGCACTGCCGATACTGATGTTCACGCTTCCCGAGACGCGGCTCGAGATACTTCCTTCCGCGGCGCGCGCCACGAATGCCTCTGTCGCCGCAGCGCAGTTGCCAGCGGATCTCGCATGGAAGGCGGGCGCCGAGCCGTCCTCTCCATCTGGCGGAAGCGTCGAGGATGCCGTCGCCGCGACGAGGCAGCTCTCCGACGTTCCTGCTCTTCGCGCTGTCAGCGGTCTCGCCTGGTTTGGCGCAAACTGGCTCTCGATCTCGATTCTCGCGCTCGCCGCGATCCCGCTCTTGCTGCTTGGTCGCCTCGCCTTTGGAATCGCGGCTCTCGGAGCAATTGCGCGACGGAGCGAACAGGTAACGAGCTCATCGATGCTCCGTTCACTCGAGCGAGCGAGGGATCGCCTCGGCGTGACGCGACCGACGGCGCTCCTCGTAAGCGACGAAGTGAGCGTACCGGTCGTTTGGGGAGTTGCGAACTCGACGCTGATTCTCCCCGTCGACGCGCTCGAGTGGTCCAACGAGCGGTTGCGCGTCGTGCTGATGCACGAGATGGCGCACGTGCGTCGCGCCGACGTCGTCTCGCTCTTCGTCGGCCGGATCGCCACCGCGCTTTACTGGTTCCATCCGTTTTCATGGATCGTCGAGCGCGACGCGCGCCGCGAGTGCGAGCGCGCATGCGACGACCTTGTGCTCGAGCATGGTGCGCGCCCCTCGGAGTATGCACATCACCTCCTCGGCATCGCTTCGGGTGAGGATCTGGCCGAGGGCTACGCTTCGGTCAGCCTGGCGATGGCACGCCCGAGTGAGCTCGAAGGCAGGCTCGTCGCGATCCTTCGCGCGAGCAGCGCGCGCAAACCTGTCTCACGACGCTTCGCCTGGGTGGCGGCGTTGACTCTCGGGGCAGCGCTGTTGCCGATTGCGACTGTTCGTCTCGGAGCAAAGCCCGTGGCTTCAGCACCTGGCGCGACGACCGCGCAGACGCGTTCCGAAGTGGCGAAGCGGGTCGAAACGCACACCGAAACCGAGCGACAAACGAAGATGTCGAGCGCGGAGCTCGTCTCGTCGTTCGCCGATTCCATCGTCGACCTTGTCGACGACGGCGTCGAAGGGGCGATTATCGAGCTGACCGGCAACAAGCATGGAAAGCGCAAGCAAGCTGGTTCCGAAGGTGAGCGCTGGTACGACCGTGGAATGGAGCTACATCGGGCCGACCGGTATGACGAGGCGCGCGCGGCGTTCGAGAAGGCGATCGCGCACGACTTCAAGCGCGGTGCCTCCGCGTACAACATCGCGTGTGGTTTCGGTCTGCGCGGTGACGCCGGCAATGCGCTCCGCTGGCTCGAAGACGCGGTTGCGGCCGGCTTCGACGACGTCGAGCATCTCGAAGAGGACACAGACCTCGACCCGATCCGTTCCGATCCGCAATTCCGCGGTTTGATTCGCGATCTTCGTGCAAGCCAGGGCTACCGAGGCGAGGGGCGCGACCGCATCGCCGAGGCTCGCCAGCGGGTCGGCGAACTGCGACGCGAGCGCTCCGAAGAGGCAGGAGAGTGGGCTGGTGCCGCGGTGGATCTTCTGCGATTACGCGACGTCGACGCTTCGATCGACGCGTTCGAAGAGGCGATTCGCATCGAGCCTGAGGCCTCGACGCCGCGCTACAACCTGGCGTGTGCGCTCGCGATCAAGGGAGAGCGGCGTGCTGCGCTCGACGCGCTCGAAGGCGCGATACTTGCCGGATTCGAAGGGCGAGCAAAGCTCGAGAATGATCCGGACCTAACTTCCCTGCGGAGCGACTCCCGTTTCGCCGGCATCCTGAAAATGAACGACCAGCTCGCATTCTGGAGTGGGGAGACAAAGTGGAAAGGGACCGACAAGCGTGAGCTCTTCCGCGCGTCGATGCCACGGTACGAAGAAGCAGTCCGCCTCTACCCGCAGGCGGGGCGTGCCTGGTTCAACCTCGGCTTCGGCGCGCTCAGCGTCCGCGACACCGCAAAGGCGCGCGACGCGTTCGGCAAGGCACTGTCGCTCGGCTTCCGTCGTGGAACGACGATGTACAACCTCGCGTGCGTCGAGGCTGTTGCCGGCAACAAGAACGCCGCATTTGCGTGGCTCGCGAAAGCGGAGGAGATCGGCTTCCATCTCTCCAACATCGCCAACGACGACGATCTCGAATCGATCGAGGACGACCCGCGATTCGACGAGCTGCTCGAGCGCGCGTGGCAGCGCGACTCGCAGCGCGACGAGAAGCGGATGAAGATTCGGCAAACGCGTGCCTCGGCGAGCAGCACGGGGAGTTGGGGCGCTGTGTAAGGCGCGTCGCGTCAGGCGAGCGTTCTTCGCAGTCGGTGTCGAGTCGGTCATCCCGACGCTGCGTATACACACGCATTCCTTCGTTCGAACGAGGTCGCGGCCCGCCAGTTCTCAGACGCGCAGGTTCGCGATTTCGGCAGTGCCGCCCTCGGCATGCGGATCGCTCCATGACATCATGCCCGCCAAGCCCGGAGTATTCACTGGGCTTCGTTGTGAGGAGCGTGAGATGAAGCTGACCGCGAAGTTCCTGATTGGCGCGATCGTCTCGTTGACCCTGGGTGCGGTCGATGCGAGGGCGCAGGCGGGCGATCCGTTCACCGATTGGAACGTGCAGCTCTTGTACGGGACGAACTACAGCGAGCCCGACATCGGCCGCGAGATCTCGAAAGGGCTCGTGACGTTCGAGAACGCGGCGGGATGGACGTGGGGAAGCAGCTACGGATTCGTCGAGGTGCTGCGCTCTTATAGCGCGGCAGATGAGAACGCGACCGAGGTGTATGGCGAGTGGTACCCGTCCGCAAGTCTTCGCGCGCTCTCCAGACATGCGCCGGGCGAGGGCTTCGTACGCGACGTGAGCCTGACCTTCGCGGTCAACGCGGGAACGAAAAGCACGGGACCTCAGGCGCTCGCGCTGCTTCCTGGAGTCACGGCCGAGCTCTCGATCCCGGGCTTCAGGCTGGCCACGCTCGGGGTGTATGCATACGTCGATCGAAGTAAGTTCGAAGGAGAGGAGTTCGGCGCGCACGGTACGTCATTCCAGATCACACCTTCCTGGTCCGTTCCATTCAAGTTAGGGCGCGCGGCGCTCGTTTTCGACGGCTTCGCGGATTACATCGGGGAGCATGGCGAGCTCGAGTACCAGGTTCTCGCGCAGCCGCAGCTGAAGATCGATGTGTCGCCACTCTGGGGAAGTGAAGGGCAACTTCTCCTCGGAGTCGAGTGGCAGCTGTGGCGCAACAAGTACGGTGTTCGCGGACTCGACGAGAGCGTTCCGCAGGTGCTGGTTCTCTGGAATCCGTGAGGGACTCGGCGGTTCCGGAGAGTTGGAGTCAAGGCTCGACAGCACAGAAATCCGAAATCAGAATCCGAGCTCGGTGAGGAGCTTCTTCGGAGCGCGGCGCTTCCAGGCCGCAACCAGCGCATCGCGGGCGGCGCCCTTCGTGCATTCCTTCAGCACGACGTTCGTCGCGCCTTTCAACCCCCAACTGCCGTTGATCGGTGCGAACGCCTGCGGTCGCGCATTGACGAAGGCCTCCTGGAGCTCAGGGGAAAGCATCACGACCGCGGCGCCTTTCCGATGCCCCAGTGTCGCGAAGATCTTCCCGCCGACTCGGAAGTCGGGATGACCCATGTGCGAGCTCTCCTCCGATCCTGGAAGCGACAATGCGAGCGCGCGAAAGTCATGCTCGGTCATGAGTGCTCCTCCGTTTGGCCCCGATCGATCCTGTTTGTTGGACATTAGAATACGCGCGGGGTCGGGAGCGGGAAACGATGGCCGCGGAACGAACCGGCGGCACCGACCCATCTTCCAATTCGGCGATCCGCTTCCGCTCGCGCGTGGTCGTTCGCGAAAAGGTGACTCTGCTAGACTCGCCTTCGATTGGAACGTCCATGTACGAACGTGAATACGAGGCGATGTTCGACCTCGAGGATGTCTATTGGTGGTTCGTCGCGCGGCGGCAGCTCGCCGAGGAGATTCTGCGGAATGAGCTCCGTGGGGGGCGTGACACGAGGCTTCTCGATGTCGGTTGCGGCACCGGCTCCAATCTGCGCGCGTTCTCGTCGATCGCGCGGGTCGCGGGCATCGATTCATCCGCCGAGGCGTTGACGTTCTGTCGTCTGCGAAGTGTGTCGCCGGTCGCGCAAGGGGAGATCGAAGCGCTCCCGTTTCCCGACTCGACGTTCGACGTCATTACCGCGATGGATGTGCTCGAGCACACCGACGACGATCTCGTCGCGCTTGCGGAGATCCGCCGCGTTTGCCGGCCCGGCGGTCTTCTCCTCGCCACGGTGCCTGCGTATGGCTTCCTCTGGAGTGAGCACGACGAGGCGCTCAAGCACCGGCGCCGCTACACCGCGCACGAGATCAGGAACAAGCTCACGAATCGCGGCTTCGAGATCGAGCGCTCGTCGTACTTCATCACCACACTCTTCTTCCCGATCCTGTTTCTGCGTATCTGCCAGGGACTGTTCAAGAAATCGGTCTATCCTCAGACGTCGCTCGTCCTGCTTCCGCACTGGTTGAACGCAACGCTGATCGGCCTTCACGCGGTGGAGCGGCGCCTCTTCCGGATGATGAACCTACCCTTCGGAGTGTCGATCGTGATTCAGGCGCGACGTTCCGTCTGACTCAAGTGGCCGTAAGTTAATACAAGAAGGCTGAAGTTCGAACGTTGAACGCAGAATTTCGAACCCAGGCCCCACCGGCGGTTGCCGACCACCGATGACCAACGATTGCGCGAGTTGTCATCCCGGCGAGCCCATTCCACTCGCTTCGCTCGCTCAGGGCAGGCTCCGCGAGGAGGGATCTCGCAGGCTGGCACCCTCGTGCAACGAGCCACTTCGCCAGTGGCGAACGAGTCGTAACCTGAGAGGTCCCTCCTCGCGCTGCTCGTCGGGACGACATCCGGTCCCGGTGTGGCGAACTGTCAGCGACTTTCGCGGCAGAAAAGGGCCACGGGGCGGGGGGTTCCGGGTTCGACATTCATCGTTCTGCGTTCTCACTTCAGGGGTCCTTTCCCTAACTTGCGGCCATCCCGTCTGACCTGGCTCCGATGGCGTGCGGAGCGCGCGAGCGGATGATTGCCGGCCTCGGCAGAGTGGCGCAGATCGGTTAGGTCAGATCAGCCCCTTCGCCTTTAGCAACTCTGCGTTGAGCAATGCCGCGCCGGCTGCGCCGCGAATGGTGTTGTGAACGAGGCCGACCATCCTGATATCGAGCACGGGGCAGGGGCGAAGCCGTCCGACGCTCACGGTCATTCCCTTGCCGAGTTGGCGATCGAGTCTTGGTTGCGGCCGGTCGTTGCCATCGACCAGCATTACGGCCTTCTTCGGAGCGCTCGGAAGGCCGAGACGCTGAGGTTCGCCTTCGAAGTTGTCGATCGCCTGGCGAACGTCTTCGATCAGTGTCTCGATGCGGAAGTGCCTGCGTAGGTCGTCGCTCTTTCGAAAGCGGAACGAGATCGTGAAGAAGTGTCCGTCGATGACCGGCACGCGATTGCACTGTGCGGAGATCGTCATGTCGAGCGGACGGAATGTTGTCCCGTCCCAGCGGCCGAGGATCTTCTGCGGCTCGGTTTCGACCTTTCCCTCCTCGTCCTTGATGTACGGGATGACGTTGTCGAGGATCGCGTACGATGCGACGCCCGAGTAGCCCGCGCCGGAGATCGCCTGCATCGTCGTAACCTGGACCGCATCGATTCCGTGCTGCCGCTCGATCGGAGCGAGCGCCATCGCGATTCCGACCACCGAGCAGTTCGGATTCGTGACGATGTAGCCCTGGCCGCCGCGACGTTTGCGCTGATGCTCGATCGCGTCGATGTGATCGGCGTTGATCTCCGGAATCAGCAGCGGTACGTCGGCGTCCATTCTGTGGTTTTTCGAGTTGCTGACGACGACCCCGCCATGATTCGCATGGAAATCCTCGGCTTCGCCGGCGACCGACGAATCGAGCCCCGAGAACATGATTCTCGACTCGAGCTCCGCGTGAAGCGGCTTGATGCGCAGCGGCGACGCTTCTTCCGGCATGGGAGTGTCGAGGCGCCACGACGCCGCGTCGAAATAGCTCCTGCCCTCACTCTTCTCCGACGCGACGACTTCGTGAAGTCGAAACCAGCGATGGCCCTCCAGCAGTTGGACGAAGCGTTGCCCGACGGAGCCGGTGGCTCCGAGGACGGCAACGGGGATGCGGCTGTCATTGCTCATGCGGTCACCTGTGGTCGGGAAGCATCGGGACGTTCGAAGACGATGTCAAGCGACGACTGCATCGTGGCGTACGAGAAAGGCGGGAACATGTCGAATTAAGGCGAACTTGCGTCGCGACTCGGGCGAACATCCTTCTGCCTTGTCGTTCGCGATGACGTTCGCCTCGCGCCCCGCGGCGTCGTCATCATTCAAGAGGTCCGGGTCGCGGATCTCGACCAGCGGACCAGGACGACGACGGCGAGTACAAGCGCGAGCAGGGCAGGGTGATCGCTCACGCGTCGCCACGAGAGCGAAACCTGCCAGGCGATGTCATTCGCGGTCACCGCGTAGACGACGAGCGTCGAGAGGAATTGCAGTACGACGATCGACGCGAGAAAGGCCTCCTCTCGCAGCCATCGCGCGCCGAAGACAACGCAGACCGCAACCACTACCCAGAAGTACGGATGGTGGGGCGGTTCGGCCGCGACTCGCTGCGCTGCCTCGACGAAGCGTGAAACGGTGAACCGCGAGGACGCCTCGCCAAGAAAGAGATCCGACTTCAGCCCGTAGGCAATCCTCGGGATCTGCCAGGTCGCGGCGATCGCGAACGCGGGCCAGAGTGAGAGTACGCGCTGCAGGCGGTCGCTTTTCGCCGTGAGCAGCGTCGCAAGCGTCACGATCGCAAGAAGCGCAACTCCCTCATTCTTCGTGAGCGCCGCGAAACCGAGCAGCATCGCGCCCGACGCGGCGGAGTCGCCGTCTCGCATCGATCGGCGCAGCGAGAGCACGCTCGCGGTCGCGAAGGCGAGGAAGGCGACGTCGGCCAGGCCGACCCATCCCGCCAGCGCCGCGCCCGTCGCTGCGAACGTGGCCAGCGCGGCGACCCGCCGGTCGCGCGTGTCGTCGAGCACATGGCGGCGCACGACCAGCAACGCCGCAGCGGAGAAGGCGACCGAGACGATCGCCGTCCAGCGGTCCGACCATGCGCCGCGGAACAGTGCCGGAACGTCGAAGACGAGTGGTAGCAGCGGCGGGTATTCGCCATGTGCGAATTCGTTCCACCGCTCGCCGAGAAACTCCCAGTCGATCCCGCGCGCCGCGAAGAACGTCTTCGCTTTCAGTCCCCAGATCGCCCAGAAGTCCCAGTCCCACGGATTCGTGAGCGTCGCAAAGGTCACGTAAAGGATGAAGACGCCGGCAGTCGCCGCGTCGATCGCAGTTGCGATGGCGGGACTTCCCTGGAACGCGTCCGCGACGGATGCCGTTCTCGTTCCGCGGCGCGCGAACAGCAAGGACGCGAGGGCCACCACGCCGAGCGGGACGAGTAGGGCGACAGCCGACCAACGAATGCCGACATGGGAGAGGAGAAGCAGGATGATCGTAGCGAGCCCTGCTCCGATCAGGAAGGCTTCCCCGGCAACACGCGATCCCCGGGCGCCAGGTGCAAACGCGTACACGACCGGAATTCCGGTCGCCAGGAGCGTCGCCACTGCGATCAACTCGGGGATCATTGCGGAATTCCGATCCTCCGGTAGAGCCCGCCCCCTGCGCCGCTCCATACCCGCTCGTGAGACGGTGCCGTGACCGGCATTCCCCATGCGGCGATGTAATCCGCCTTGCGTACGTTGTCGAAGAGCGGCTCGTTTCCGATCCAGAGTGCAGGAAGAATCGTGCGACCATCGACGAGGTACACGGCGCGGTAGTAGACGTATTCGTAAGCGCCGCGGCCCCAGGGGCGCGGCGTTAGGATGACGATCGTCGCGCCTTCTTCGGTGCGGTTCTCGACTTCGCGCAGGAAGGCGGCGTAGCCAGGCTCGTCGGTCATCGACGCGAGCGCAGTCCGGATGCCGTCGCGACCGTGCGCCCGCAGCATCTGGAGGTAAAGCGTCTCGAACGCACCGACCGCCAATCCGACGAGCAGGAGCCATGTCAATGCGAGCCGCGCCGGCGCCGGAGTCACGGAGCGAAGCGTAGCACGCCCGATCGGATCACTACACGCGGCGCGCACGCGGAGTCGAATTCCGAGGTCGCGGTCAGCGGCTCTGCCGCACGATCTCTTCGGCGAGTTTGCGCAGCGACTCGGGCGAACATCCTTCGGCTTTGTTGTTTGCGATGACGATTACCTCGACGCCATTCCTCGTCTTCTTCACCGCGAGCCCGGCGATCTGCTCCCGGCTTGCAAGGTCTTCGTCGACGAGCCGGTCGAACGGTTCGTAGCGGTTCTTCGCTTCCTCGTACTTGAAGCCGGAGTGGAGCATCCATCGAACGGCGACGCGCTCGCCGAGAACGCGGGAAGTGCGTTCGGCCTGCTCGGCGATCGAAGGCATTCGTCCGTGGACGTTGAGGCAATGTGTGGCACCCGTTGCCTCGAGCGCCGCGACGTAATCGTCGGTGAGTAGCTCGGGGTCGCGGATCTCGACCGCGTACCAGCTGCCGCGCGGCAGCGCCTCGAGGAACGCGTGAAGTCGCGACGTGAAGCGGGCCGGGTCGTTCGTGAACTCGCGGCCGAGCGGGGTGAACTGGAAGACGAGAGGGCCCGCCTTACCGCCGAGGCCGTGGACGACCGGCGCGATCACCGCGCGCGCGGCGAAGTCCGCGTCGAGGAAGCGCTCGTTCTTCTCGAACTTCTTCGTGCCTCCCGACACGCGCAGCCATGGCGTCGTCAGTGCGCCGGCAGCTTTCACGAGGAAGCGGAATCCATCGGGGACGGACTCTGCATAGCCGGCGAACTCCTCGGCACTCACCGGGCCATAGAACGAGCGGTCGACGCCGACGGCGCGGAAGAGCGGGTGCTTCGCGTAAGGCGCGAGCCCGTGCCTGGAGAGCTCGGTCGTCGTCGCCTTGCGGTCATAGACGAGCCCGGCCCAGCCCGGGAACGACCACGACGACGTGCCGATCCTGACGTTAGGCGGAAGCGACGCAGCGGTGGCGCGGACCGCGTCGTCGATCGCAGCCGGGCCGACGGGTTCGCGCTGTCGCCTCTTTGGGGCGGGTGGTGTGCCGAATAGGTCGAGCTGGTCGGGCATGGCGCTACCGGGACCATCTATCGTGCTGCGAGAGCCTTCAGAAGGTCAATGTATCGATGCGACGCGCGTAGGCCTCGAGGTCGATCTTCCGCTTCGTCGACTCCGAGGCAAGGTAGCGCACCTTTCCGAAGATCGGACGCTCGCGCCAGGGGCGGTCGTGCTTGCCGAAGCACCAGAGGACGCCGGCGTGTGTGTTAGGGTCGCGCCCGTCGATTGCATACTTGTCGTGCATCGCCAGCATGAACGCATGGGCTTCGTCGGTCGTGCGCGACCACTCGATGACTTTCTTGCCCCAGAGCATCCGGAGGTAGTTGTGAATCGTGCCGAGGCGAAGGAGGCCGCGCTGCGCGAGGTTCCAGACCTCGTCCTCGGTTGCCGCGCGCTCGAGCGCGTCCCACGAATAAAGGGGTTGCCTGCGGTCATCGGCATGCTCGGCAAGGGTCTTCTTGGCCCAGTCGGGAAGGCAATCGAGCGACGCGTGGTCCTCGCGGTAGAAACAGAGATTGAACGAGAGCTCGCGACGGATGATGAGCTGCTCGAGGAAGGCATCGATGTCCTCCTCCGGGGCGGAGGAAAAGAGAGCGCGCCTGGCGACTTCATGCACCGAGAGAAATCCGAAGTGGAGATATGGAGAAAGTTCGCTCGTATGATCGGCTTCGCGGCTGCGGTGGCCGGCGTAGCCGCAGAGTTTCTCGCGCACGAAGCGATCGAGGCGCCTCAGCGCTTCGTCACGGCCGCCGATCGAGGGTACCGCCATCACCGAATGATCGATGGCGCACGACGCGGCGTTGGCGCGCGGATTTGCGCCGTTGTAGTTCGGGACGTCGAGCTCGCTTTCGAATGGACCGTACTTCGGCATCAACTCGGGAGGCTCGTCCCAGCGATCGGCGAAGAGGCGAAACGCCCGATCGCGCAGTTGCGTTGCCCCGTACTGCTCTTTGCCGAATACGCGCATCGGAAGAATGCCGTTTCCGTCGACCGTGAAGACGGGACAGGGGCTCGTCGAAGCAAACGAACGAGTTTGCTCGCGGAGACTGAAGGTCGGGAACTCGTCGGTGACGACGAGCCGGGCGCGCGAAGCGATGCGCCCCAGAGCGCCGCGCGCCTCGTCGCGCGTGCGTGGAAGATAAAACAAGTAGCGAAGTCCACGTTTGAGCGCGTCGTGGTGGTTCGCGACGACGCCTTCCAGGACGAATGAGTGGATGCGGTCGTTGGCCGACGAATAGTCGGGGCGGAGCGACTCGTACACGACGACCGGCAGTCCCTCGGCGTTGGCGCGCGAGATCGCATAGTCGAGCGCGATGTTCGAGCGGAGCCGCCGCGATGACTGCGCCCAGTAGACGACATACTCGCCGTCGCCCGGGTTGGCGCCACCTACATACTCCACACGATCGCGGAGAACGCCTTTGGCGCCTCCGTTCTCGAGGTGACGGCGAAAAGGAATGAACGTGTGCGAGCTCATTGCGGAGGAAGAAACGATACAACGGCCGTGCGCATTCTGGCCGCTTTCGACGGAGGGAGAATGCCTCCGCCGCGAGGGACTAGAACTCAGATGCGGGGGCAGGACGGGCGAACAGGAAGCCCTGACCGAGGCGGATGCCAAGAGCCTGCGCCGCTTCGCGGGTTTCTGCCGTCTCGATTCCCTCCAGCACCAGCTCGCACCCGAAGTCGTGCGCGAGCGACAGAACGTTCTTCACGATCTTCGTTCGCATCGCGTGTGCCTCGAAGTCGGTTCCGAAGTCCTGACTCACTTTCAGGTACGAAGGCCGGATCTGCTCGATATGCGCGAGATGCGAGTAGGCCATCCCGACGTCGTCGAGCGCGAACGAGAACCCGAGCTCACGGAGCGCCCTGCACCGGTTCTCCACCGTGGCTGATGAGCCCAGGGAGGCCTGCTCCGTGATCTCGACGACGATTCGCTCGGTGGAGAGCCCGGCGTCTGAGACTGCCGTCGCAAGCGCGTCGGCGAGTTGCGCGCTCCCGATCACCGTCGGATGCACGTTCACGAAGAGCTTCGTTCCGGAGTTCAACGATGCACCGTGAGCGAACGTGTTGCGCACGCACGTGAGCTCGAGATCGGTGAGCCGTCCTTTGCGCGAGGCGTAGTCGAAGAGCATCTGCGGGTTCGAGAAGAGCATTCCGCCGAATCGCGCAAGTGATTCGTAGCCGTGCACCGCGCACGTTCCGGTGGAGATGTCGACGATCGGGTGAAATACGGGCGTCAGCAGCGGGCTCGCGAGCACTTCGTCGAGCGTGGGAATCCGCTCGATCGATGCTTCCTCGCTGCCGGAACTCGCCGGGAGGTGGGCCTCGAGTGTCGCGATGTCGAACGGCTTCTGGAGTACGATCGAGGCGCCTCGATCGAGCGCTTCGCGCTCCAACGCTTCCGTGCGCGCTCCCGTGATGACGATCACGGGCACGTCATTGGTGCGTCGCTTGATCTCCTGGATGAAGTCGAGCCCTTCGTAGCGGAACGGGCCCGAGAGGTGAATGTCCGTGATGACGCAGTCGGGAGGCTCGCGTTCGATCACCAGCTGCGCCGACTCGAGATCGCTGCAGAGAATCAGCTTGCGTCCGTCTCGGACGAGCGCATCGGCGACTGCGCAACTCACGGTCTCGTCGTCATCGACGATCAGAATCGATTGCATGTCGATCGACCTGCATGGATGAGTGGGTTGGTGGAGGCGGCGGGAATTGAACCCGCGTCCGAAGAAGGTGATAACCGGGCTTCTACATGCTTAGCTTTTCATTGATCTCGTCCCAAAGTTCCCGGAAAAGCGCGGAACACATCAGGACCAGTCCCTGTGGTTTTCGAATCGTGCGCCAGAACGGAGCGCGCGACCTTAGCTCACAGCATGACGCTCATCCGGAAGACGTGAGCTATCCCCCGGCGAGCGTGACAGTCAATTAAGCTGCCAGTGCGAGTTCGTTGTTCGCGGTTGCTATTGGTGAGCCTTTTACGAGCTGCTCAGCTCGGCATGCGACCGCAGTCTCGACCGACCCCGTCGAAACCGGTGCGCCCCCACTTGTCAAAGAACAGCGTCACGGCGATGGTTTGAACGGGCTGCGCGCTGCGAGTATTTCGGCAGGCGGAGTGCGGATTGCGGAATTGGCGCGCACCCGAAATGTCGAATGAAGAATGAGGAATGAACAAGGCGCTCATCAGTCGGGAGCCCGAGGCCTGGGCTCGTTCTTCCCTGTTTCATTCCTGATTCGACATTTCGGTTCTTCCCCGTTTCGCATTCCGCACTCCGCATTCCGGATTAAACTCGCCCCATGACGCTCCCTCCCTCCTCCCTCATTCGCGACATCGTCGATCGCGCGCTCGGCGAAGATCTACCCGATATCACGTCGGATGCGATCTTCGCGCCTGACGAACGGGGCCGTGCGTACTTCCTCGTCAAGGAGGACGGCGTGATCGCGGGGCTTCCGTTCGCCTCTGCCGTATTCGAGATGCTCGACGAGGCGGCGCGATTCCGCGCGTTGGCGGACGAAGGAAGTTTCGTGAAGAAGGGGGATCGAGTCGCTGAAGTCGAGGCGACCGTCCGGGGGCTCCTTTCGGGAGAGCGCACCGCGCTCAATCTCGTGCAGCGCGCTTCGGGCATCGCGACCGCGACGCGCCGTTTCGTCGATGCCGTCGCCGGGACACGCGCTGAGATCCTCGACACGCGCAAAACGGTGCCGGGGCTTCGCGCGCTCGATAAGTACGCTGTAGCCGCCGGAGGCGGAACGAACCACCGCCACGGGCTGCACGACATGTTCCTCGTGAAGAACAACCACATCGACCGCGCCGGCTCGATTACGGCGGCGGTCACCCGGATCCGCGAAACGGGCCGGCCGCAGAAATTGATGGTGGAGGTGCGCGATCTCCACGAGCTCGACGAGGCGCTCGCGCTGTCGCCCGACTTCATCCTGCTCGACAACATGGACGCGGCGACGATGCGAGAAGCGGTCCGTCGCTCCGCGGGGCGCGTTCCGCTCGAGGCGTCCGGTGGCGTCACGCTCGCGAGCGTCCGGGAAGTCGCGGCGACCGGAGTCGACCGCATCTCCATCGGTGCGCTCACGCACACGGTCGACGCGCTCGACATCTCGATGCGAATCGAATCGCAGAGTTAAGGTCAGTCCCTTTGACCTGCCTTACGAACTCTCTCGTCTTATTCCCGTATGATCGTGATGATGGACGACGACGCGGTCTACAAGGTTTGCCGCGCAGAGCTCGATCTCGAGGATCCGTGGGGTGTGCCTGCGTGCGCGCGTCGCGTTCCTCTCGTCCGCGCGGGAGATGGCGCTGCGCCGCGGCTCTCGTCTGAGGTTGCCGCCTATCACGATGGGCGTCGCGTTTTCGTCGTCTTCTCCGTTCGCGACGACCATCTCGTTGCGACTCATCTCGAACACGACGCGCCTCTCTGGGAGGAGGACGTCGTGGAGATTTTCGTGGCGCCCGAATCGCTCGAGCGTTATTTCGAGATCGAGGTCAACCCGCTCGGGACGACCTTCGACGCGCGGGTCGACTCACCGCGGCTGGAGCGTGAGTCGATGACGGTCGATCGAGGGTGGACGTGCGAAGGACTTCGCACGGCGATCAGGCGGACGACCATCGATGGTGTCGTCCGCGTCGAGACGGTCGTCTTGATTCCATCGGCCGCGCTCGGCGCTTCGTGTGACAGCGGCACGCTCTGGCGCGCGAATTTTTATCGCATCGATCGCTCGCCCGATGGCGACGAATTCTCGGCGTGGCGCCCAACCGGACGGACTCCTCCCGACTTTCACGTGCCGCGCGCGTTCGGGACTCTCCTCTTCGAGTGACCGCGCTCCAAGCGCTACCTCACACGCCAGAGTTTTCCGAATTGTTGGTCGCGAGGCGTACCCTTCGCGCAAGAATTCCTCCGCCCGGCAAGTTGTGCATATCCGGAAGGCATCGAATTGCAGCGACATCTCGTCTCACTCGCTCTCCTCGTGGTCGCAGCGCTCTCCGTGAGCGCCGGCGATGAGTTGCCGCGTTGCCACGCCACGCGAGCCGAGTGCGAGACGCGGATCCACGAGATGATGGCGGGGAAGAAGTATCTCGGCGTGGTTTTCTACGACACGGAAAAAGGGATTTTAATCAAGGCGGTCGTCGCCGAAAGCCCTGCCGAGGCCGCCGGTCTTCGCCAGGGCGATCTCATCGTCAAGGTCAACGGGCAGAACTGCGCCGACGGAAACGTTAAGCTCTTCAAGAAGTTGGTCGACAAGGCGCGGGCCAAGGGAGTGCTGGCGATCCGGGTGAAGCGGAACGGCTCCTACGTCGACACCGAGGCGAGGCTCACACAGATCACGGAGACGCAGATCGAACGGATCATCGCAGCCCACTTGAAGGCGGCGCATCCCGATTCCGAGCGTTGATCCGCGCGACGTGCGCCTGGCCCCGGTGGCGAACCCTCCTCCTCTCGTCGGCCATCGATGAGCGATGGCTGTCATCATCACAAGGCTGAGCGAATACCTCCGCGGGAGGCGGCCCCGAAGCCGCGCTTCCGTGCTGGTGCCATTCCTCATCATCGCAGTCGCGTTTGCAGCGCTCGGATGGCGATCGTGGGAGCTTTCCGAGCGGATGGAGCGCGGGCTCGAAGCGCTCGCCGTCCAATACCTCGAGTACAGCGCCGAGATCACCGCACGCCGCGTCGACGCCGCGACCCAGGGAAGGGTCTACCGTGCCGCCGAAGAGTGGCAGCAGATCGAGCGCCTTTCTGGTGGCGCGCCCGGCTACGACTCGCTCGCCGAGTGGCTGCGCCAGAACGACTGGATCCTCTCCGCAACGTACGAGCCCGACTCGGACCTAACCTCCACGCTTTACCTCGGACAACTCTCCGACGCCCGCGCGGTGCGCGATCTCGTGCGCTCCGACTTCTACACCGTCAGCGGACGCGTGCAGTACAGCTGGTCGCCATCGCTTCTGATCTCACAGCTCGATCGTGCGGTGTTCCGTCAGCCGGTGGCACGCAGTGCCCACGAGTGGGAGACGAGCGACCTTCGGCAGCTCGTCGAGATTCACGTGGTCGATGCGAAGCTCGGCCGAGGGCTCGTGAGAAGGGAAGGGGAGCTGAGCGTGATCGAGCCGCTCGCTGAGCCGCTCGAGAGCTTCGCGATCGAATCGATGTTGCGCACCGACCTCGGCCAGGGAGGCTCGCGAAGCCACCGCCTCGTGAGCCTCGCGTTCGCGATCACGGCGATCGCTCTGTTGTCGATCGGCGCATGGCTCGCGATTCGCGGCATCCGGAAAGAGAACGAGGCGACGCAGCTGCGCGCCGCCCTCGTCGCCAACGTCTCCCACGAGCTGCGGACGCCGCTTGCCGTGATCAGGATTGGCGCGGAGACGCTTCGCCGCGGCGAGCGCCTCACGCCGGAACAGCGGGAGGCGCTTCAGGAGTCGATCATCCGAGAGGTGCTGCATCTGTCGAATCTCGTCGAGAACGTGCTCGACGTCGCGAGACTCCAGAAGGGAGCAAAGCGCATGGCGCCCTCGCCGGTCGATCCGGTCGACCTCGTCGAGTCGGTGATCGATTCATACGGTCCATGGATCGAGAGCAAAGGCTTCTCCGTGGAGCTCGACCTCGAAGATGACGTCGCCGAACAGATGTGGGACCGCGACAGCGTCTCCCGTGCCCTCGTCAACCTCGTCGACAACGCCATCAAGTATTCAGGCGAGAGCCGCAGCGTCCGCGTGGCGCTCCGCGACCGCAAAGGGGGAGTCGAGATCGCGGTGAGCGATCGAGGAATCGGCGTTCACCAGGCGGAGGTCGAACGGATCTTCGATCCCTACTACCGCGCGAAGTTTTCCGACACCGAGACGCAGCGCGGAGCGGGTCTCGGTTTGACGCTCGTGCAGCAGATCGTCCAGGCTCACGGTGGACGTGTCGAGGTCGACTCGGCGCCGGGCGAAGGATCGACCTTCAGGCTCTTCTTTCCGAATCGGCCGGTCGCGGAGGCGAGCCGACGGCCAGAGGCGAAAGGTTAGGAGTCTGCGTGGAAGAAACACCCGACAGCGAGAACGTGGCGCGGCGGGCCCAGGCTCGGTCACGATTGGCGCTTTCGTGTCGAGAGGCGCAGACTGTGTGGTGACCCTGGCCTCTGGTCGATAGCCCGTGGCACGGTGTCGTAATCCTGTTACAAGCCCAACTTGCGACTGGCGTTTCCGTATACAAACGCCGGAGAATCGAGAGCCATGAGCAAGATTCTGGTAGTCGAAGACGATTCGGGCCTGCGTCAGGCCCTCGAGATCAACCTGAGACTCGAAAACTACGAACCTGTCGTTGCGGCCGACGGCGAAGAGGCCATCGATCGCTTCCACGCGGAGACTCCCGACATTGTGCTGCTCGACCTGATGATCCCGAAGAAGAGCGGGTTCGAAGTGCTCGACCACATCAGGAAGCACTCGAAAGTGCCGGTGATCCTTCTGACGGCGCGCGGTGCGGAGACAGACAAAGTGCGAGGGCTGCGCGGCGGCGCCGACGACTACGTCACCAAGCCGTTCGGTCTACAGGAGCTTTTCGCACGAATCGACGCCGTGCTGCGCCGCAGCGACACGCAGCTCCCGAGGTCGCTCGAGGACGAGCTCATCAGGCTCGATCCGAATACGCGTGAGGCGGAGGCGGCGGGCAAGTCGCTCAAGCTTTCGCCGAAGGAGTTCGACCTGTTGATGTACCTGTTCAAGAACCGCGAGCGGGTCGTGCCTCGCGACGAGTTGCTGTCGCGCGTCTGGAATTACCGAGTCGACCTGAACCTGAACAGCCGCACCGTCGACACGCACGTGACGCGCCTCCGCCGGAAGCTGCAAGAGGCCGTCGGCACGGAAGACGACCTCATCCTCGGCGTCGCGAAAGTCGGGTACCGCTACATGGGGAGAAGTTGAGGAAGGTCTAGCAATCCATTCAGCAGGAGGGGCCAGGGCTCTTGATTTCTGCCCCTGATCTGCGGGCCCAGCCGAGGTGCCAACTCCACGGGCGCGCTGGCCTTTGGGTGCAGCCGTGATCGATGCACGGCTCGGTCCGCCGCTTACGCCACCTCGTTCGCATCTCGGATCGTTGGCGAATCGCCCGGACGCGATACGCATGGCCACCGTTGGCACGCTCGAGGCTCTCACCACAGTACGCGAGGTGGCACGCGGTACCGCGCATCGGAATGCGCGGCTACGAATAATCATTCGTGAAAATGACGCATTAATAAAGAGCATTAAAACGTGTGCCGAGATAGTGCGGCCGTTTTGTTGATCACGTGAGCGCTTTTAATGTAGTCGTTATTCTTTCACTTCGTCGACCACTTCCTTGAGCAGTTTCTTCCCTTTTTCCTGATCCTTCGGCTTGTCGCTCTTGAGGAGCACTTCGGCTTCACGCGTCTTCGCGATCAGGAAGGTGAAGCGGTAGCTCTGGAGGCTCGGGAAGAGGCGTCGCTCGAGCTTCGCGATCTCGGCATCGAGCACCTCGGGGCTCGACGAGGAGCGGATTCGCTGGAGCGAGCGGATCGTCTCGTACTGAGGGTTATCCGGATCGTCCTGCTCGACCGCCTGTTTGAAGTGGATCTCGACGAGCGCTTCGCCCTCTGTGTACTGCGCAGATGTCGCGGCCTCGATCCGCACGCGGGCGTCGTCCGCGATCGTCCCGAGGTCGAAGGTTCGCGACGTGCCGGGATTGAGCCATGCGTTGATCGATTCGGTACGCGTGCGCTGGCGGCCGTCGAGCGTGAACTGGATCTCGACCTCGCCGACCCAGCTCGGGTTGTTGCCGCTGAAGAGCGAGCGCTTCTTCGGCACGACGACGGCGACGGCGAACGGCTTGCCGGCCGACGCCTCAACGCTGTCTGTGCCGGATCCGTGCACCGCCGAGACGGTGTGCCCATGCTTCACGATCGGTGGGCTACCCGACGGCTTGACCCAATTGACCCAGCGATAGCTTCCGTCGGGAAGCGGTCCGCGCAGGCCGTTGAGTGACTCTTCGATCGCGCTCGTGATCGCGTAGCTTCCAGCGCCGCGGATCACCAGGTCACGGATGCCGTAGAGCGCGTCGAGTGCTTCGACCTCGCTGCAGTCGTCCAACGCCGCCGCAGCGGGAGCAATGAGGAGGAGCAACACGAATACGAGGTTGCGCATATCCAACATTCTATTTCTCTTCGATGCTGGTCGTTGCGAGCAGTCTAATCATCTCCCGAGTCGGGCGATCGCCGTCGCGGTAGAGCTTGCAGAGTAACTCGATCTGGTCGGCTGACTCGTTAGCCGACACGGTGAATCCCTCTTCGGGCTGCGATCGGTCGAGTGTCCAGACGCGCGTCCAGCGATCCTTCTTCTTTGCGTACCGGACGAAGCCGACGTCCTTCGCAATCCTTTTGTCGGGAATCAGGTGTGCGTCCTTCTTCGCCGTCGTCACCTTGAAATCATTCGACGTCAGCGCGCCACCGCGGAAGATCGGCATCTCTCCCTTCGAAGGCGGGGCGAAGCCTTTCGCGTTCGCGATCTGCTCGGTGAGCGTCTCGGCGCGCGCATGCTCTATGAAGTGACCGACCGTTCCGAGCTCCTGTTCGTCGTCTCCGGAGAAGTCGAGGCCCGATCGGTAGACGGTTAGGCCGTCGTCTCCTGCGGCGAACCGGTGGATCCGGCTGTTGACGACCGTTGCACGCAGGTTGATCGACATCTCGCCGACGTCGAGCCGGAGTAGGCGGACGTCGCCGACCCGCAGCCTGCTGTAGTGCTCGACGCGGGCACCGAGGATGCTGAGATCGATGAGGACTGCGCCCTGCGTCCCCAGACGTGCGACGACCGACTCCGAGAGCCTGATCCGCTCGGCCCGACGGCGGTTCGACCTGGTGCTGATCGAGGTCATCGCATCCTCGACATCGTCACGGTTCCGCTATGAACGCAGTATAGGCCTTGTCCCGCGATGGGTCCCTGTTACGATCGGGTGATGGCGACTACGGGCGGCGACGCACTGCTCACCGATTTCTACCAGTTGACGATGGCCTACGGTTATTTCAAGAGCGGGCTCGCATCGACAGACGCGGTGTTCCATCTTTTCTTCCGCGAGAACCCGTTCGGTGGAGGGTTTTCGATTGCGGCGGGTCTCGAACCGGCGGTGGAGCTTCTCGAGCGGTTCCGCTTCGCCCCCGACGACCTTGCGTTTCTCGAGGGCGTCCGTGGCAATGACGACGCGCCGATCTTCGACCGTGAGTTTCTCGACCTGCTCGCGGAGATGCGGTTCACGTGCGACGTCGACGCGATGCCCGAAGGTACCGCAGTGTTCGCGCAGGAGCCGCTTCTGCGAGTCCGCGGGCCGATCATGCAGGCGCAACTCGTCGAAACGCCGCTCCTGAACGCGATCAACTTCCAGACGCTCGTGGCGACGCGGGCGGCCCGAGTCGTCGCCGCCGCGGGCGATCGCCCAGTACTCGAGTTTGGTCTGCGCCGTGCGCAGGGGCCCGACGGCGGAATGTCCGCGAGTCGTGCGGCATACATCGGCGGCTGCAGCGGAACATCGAACGTCCTTGCGGCGAAGCGGTGGGGGATCCCCGTTCGCGGTACGCACGCGCACAGCTGGGTGATGGCGTTCGGGAGCGAGCTGGAGGCGTTCGAGGCGTGGGCCGAAGCGATGCCTAACAACTGTCTCTTTCTCGTCGACACCTACGACACCTTGCAGGGAGTGCGCAACGCGATCGAGGTGGGGCGGCGCATGCGCGATCGCGGGCAGCGGATGGCCGGCATCCGCCTCGACTCGGGCGACCTCGCGTACCTCAGCCGGGAGGCGCGGGCCATGCTCGACGAGGCCGGCTTCACCGACGCGACGATCGTCGGCACGAACGACCTCGACGAGCACATCATCGAGAGTCTGGGAATCCAGGGGGCGGCGATCGGCCTCTGGGCCGTCGGTACCCGCCTCGTCACGGCGTACGAGGAACCTGCGTTAGGCGGTGTCTACAAGCTCGCCGCAACGCGCGCGCCCGGTGCCGACTGGGTGGAGAAGATCAAACTCAGCGAGCAGGCGGTGAAGACGACGACGCCGGGCGTCCTCCAGGTGCGACGTTTCCACGAGCACGGCGCCGCGGTTGGCGACATGATCTACGACGAGCGTCATCCCCCGGCCGGATCGCCGACGATCGTCGATCCGGCCGATCTCACGCGGCGCAAGACGTTCGCCCACGCCGAGTCGAGTGAAGAGCTGCTCGTTCCGGTCATGCGCGGTGGCGCTCGCGTGCTCGAGCTTCCTGCGATCGACGCGATTCGAGCACGAACGGCGGCGCAGGTGTCGGCGCTTCACCCGGGGATCAGGCGCTTCGTCAATCCTCACGTCTATCCGGTCGGCCTCGAAAAGTCGCTTTACGACCGGAAGACGCAGTTGATCCTCGAGGCGAAGGGGTTCGCGGAGCGGTAGCGCCTAACGGTAACGTTCTGGCTCGGCCTCCGCTCAGCGGCCTGGCCGGGAGACACGAAGCTCCGAGGCTTCGCCGCGACCGGAGAGTGCGAGCACGCGCGCGCGGCCCGATTCGAGTGCGCTGCGCGCCTCGGCGGGTTTCACATCGAAATGCATGAGGAATCCGCAACGGGGCGCGGCCCCTCCTGGTTGCGCGAGGTCGGGCCGCTCGAGAGAAGGAGCTTCCTCCTTGACGACGCGCCCGTCGAGCGTCACGACGATCCGTGCCGCCGGAACCGCCCGCGCTCGGTTGGCGCTCCAGCCTCGGAGCGCTGTTCCGTTCTCGTGAAGCTCGACCGCCTCGATGCGGCCGTCGATCGCTCCTGCCCTCACGGGAATCCTCGTCCCGTTGCTCCTCACGATCTCTTCGCCGCCGGCGCCCTGCTCGACCCTGAGAAACATCGTGCCGAGCTCGGTGGCGTTGCCGTCTTCGGAGATGGCGAACGCCCGGAGTCCTTCGTTCTCGAGCTGGGGCACCGCCGTTGCCGCGATGTCGAATTCGAATCCCGAGAGCACGTACGCGGGCTCGCCGAGCCCTTCGGCGACGTAGCCCTTCGCAACCCACGTTCCTCCTGACGCCACGGGGGTGTCGCGGTGGAACACGACGACCTCGGCGGCGAGCTTCCGGTTCGTGACGTCCGCCGCCCAGCCCGTCACGCGGATCGAACCATCCTTCCGCGCGGCGCTTTCGATCCACCCGTCGAGCTTCCGGCCTAACGGAATCGGAACGCCATCGACGAGGAGGTGGCGCACTCCCCCATTCTTGTCGCGATCGAGCCTATACGTGCGGCGGCTGCCGGTAGCCGTCCGCTCGAGTGCGAGTCCCCCTGAGGCCTCGCCGTTCAGATCGACGACGCGGTAGATCGACAGCTCCTTGAACGGGGATTCGAGAGCACTCTCGGGGAGCAACGCCGCGAGCTCGTGAACCTGCGCGCCGGCGGGAACGCTGCGCGCCGTCGCCACGATCGTTCCATCGATCGCGAGAGCGAGATCGAGTGGCGTCTCGGCCTCTGACCGCAGCGCTCCCGTCACGAATGCGGGTAAACGCGCCGCGCGTCGGTCGTAGTTGCGATAGGCATCAGGCTCGAAGAGAGACGCTCGCACGACGCCATCGCGGAGAGGAAGGGAGTCGACGCGTCTTCCGAGCAACTCGGGCCGCGGGGCAGAACGGCTCGCGCGGTACGGATCGGTCGCGGGGCCGATCAGTGTCCTCAGGGCGCGCGCGCTTTCGATCCGGCGCGTCGCAAGCGCCGCGATGTCGACGAGCACTTCGCCGGAGGAGACGGTGGAGAGGCGGAGCGATGGCGAGGGGCCGCTCCCCGCTACGAACGCCGACTCGCCCGCAAGGTCGTGAGGGGGAACGACGCCGAGGAGGCGAAGCATCGTCGGAAGAATGTCGAGGGTCGTCACATGTTCGTCGACGATCGTGCCCTCCTTCTGGAAGGGAGCCTTCACGATGAGCGGGATCGGGACGGTGTCCGCGGCGTTCTCCGGGGTGTAGCCTCTCCTCTGGTCGCCCGGATGAAAAGCGACCCCGTGGTCCGACACGATCACGATCAGCGACCGGTCGAACAAATCCGCCTTCTCGACCGCGGCCACGAGCTCACCGACGAGGTGGTCGATGAACTCGGTCTGGAGCAGGTAGCGGGCTGCGCCTAACCGAACCAGTCCTTCGTCGCGGCCCCATGCGTCGCCGTCAAGGCCGGGAATCCGGCCTCCGTTTGGGTCGTACAGATGCCCTGACGGAAAGTGCTCCCAGGGGGTGTGCGGGAGCATGACGTGGGTGAAATAGAGTGCCTTCGAGTCTTCCGCGTCGATCGTGCCGAGAAACTCTCTGAAGCGTTCGGGGCGGTTGCCCTGTGTCAGCTTCTCGACGGCGATGGCGTAGAGCTCCGACGCGGTTGCGGGTGGTGCCGGTTCACCGCGTCCGGAGGGAGAACCGTCCTCGTGCGTTAGAAATCCTTCCCACGACATCGAGATCGAAGGGAGGTTGCGGCGATATTGGGGCGGGAGGACGAGGTGGAGCCAGACGACGGAAAGGTCGACTCCGAGCGTCGTGAAGCGTCCCACATTCTCATGCGACGTCGCGGGCGCGTAAGAATTCGCGTTGGGTGGGCATAGCCTCGTGATCGGTTCATCGGCGCGGATCGTGTAGTCGCCTCCGAGAATCGTGAAGAGATTGACCGGGTAGTCGGAGAGCAACGGCAGCGCGCCGGCACGCGGGAACTTCCCCGTCAGCATCGCGGGAATCGAGACGTTGGTCGTGTCCGCGACGGTCCAGGCGTTGCGATACCAGGTGGAACGCCGCGCAAGCGCCGCGAGATTCGGATAGCGCGCCGCATCGACCAGCCCGGCGTCGTCGACGATCGCGTTGAACGAGAGCTCGTCGAGGATCACCATGAAGACAGGCGCGCTCGCGCCGCTCGCCGCCGCGCCGCGGCTCTCAGCAGGAGGAGCGACCGCCCGCCTAACACCTGGCTGCGCCACGAACAGGATCGGAACGACGACGAGCGCCGGAGAAAGCCAGGTCACGAAGCTCCGGATCCCCGCCTTGCGGTGATAAAGCCACGCGGCGCCAGCACCCGCGACCGCGGCGATGGCCACGGCGGTCACACCGTCGAGCATCCCGGAGGCCGATTCCAGGCGGAGCGCGATCGGGACGGCAAGGAGGCCGATCGCGATCGCTGCGCCGATGCGTCCCGCGCGACGGCCCGCCGCGTCGCCCGCGAGCGCCACGACGGCGAACGGAGAGGGAATCAGTAGCAATAGCAGGCCTAACATTACCGCCAGTTCGGACGTATCGATACGCCGGATGGCGAGAAATTCGGGTGTTCGGCCGATCAGGTCGAGCAGCGGATGCGCGAATGCGAGGCACGACAGGGTGACGACGTGAAGAATGCGCTCACCGCGCCCGGAGGTTTCGCGCTTCGCTTCGGGCGACTCGTTCATCGATATTGCTCCCTAACCTTGGTTTCCGGTCGCGCGCGCGAAGTAAAGCGTACGCGTGCCGCATCCGAGCTCCAGGCGGTCGAGGAGCTCGAAGCGGCGCGAGAGGTGATGCTCGAAGCCGTCCCGATCGTAGTCGGAGTAGTTGTCGATCTTGTTGAGCAGGAGCATCGCAGCCATCGGATCGCGCTTCTCGACGAACTCGATCACGAGATGCCCGCCGAGGTCGCCGAGCCAGTCGACGACTTCGCCGAGCGGCACGTTGCCGGTGAGAACGAGGTGGTGGAGCAACGCAAGACAGAGTGTGAGCCCGGGGCGGCCGCGATCGGCGGCGGGCAGTCGCTCGCGGCCCCTCCAGCCGAGACCGGGAGATGGGTCGACGACGTTTGCGACGAGTGGGAGAATGTCGCGCCGCGACTCCTGGCGCAGCGACGCATGGAGCCGGTCGATCGACAACGCATCGGCGTCCATCGCGATCGTATAGTCGGAGCGCTCCGCGGCGATTCGCGCGTAGGTTCCGGTGTTCGACCCGAGATCCCACGCTCGCTCCCAGCGCCGCGTCGCGGCGGCCTTCGCGACGAACGCCTTCTTGGCGTTGGCATCCTCGTCATCATACGAGTTCGCGCCTGCGTACTCCGACCACTCCGAGGAGCCGGCATTCCATTCGAGCTTCGCGACGACGCGGAGCAGACGGCGGACGTTCGTCGCGATCATCTCGCGGCTGAATCCGGAGCCGCGCACTTCGCGCCGGACGGCGCGCTGCGAGCCGGCGTTTCCCGATTGCAGCTTCGCGTGGAGGTAGACGTCGGCGAATACTCCCGGACGAAGCCAGTCGCGTGCGGAGAAGAATCGCGACATCGTGGAGACGGGGATGCCGTCGAGCGATCCGCGCAGCAGCGGTTGAAACGGGACATTGCGCAGGCTCGTGAGGAGCAACGGATAAAGGTAGAGCTGGCAGAACTGCAGGTAGCCGACCCACGGCTCGCCGGGAGCGAGGCGTTCGAACGAGCCGACGTCGACGAAGAGTGGCCGCGCGCCTTGCCACTGTACGTTGTACGGCGATGAATCCTTGATCGTGAAGCCCTCCTCGAGCGCTTCGAGGAGAAGCTCCAGCTGCAGCAGCGCCGCTTCGCGCAGCATGCCGAAGCTCCACTCGTAGGGGTATGACACGAACGGTACTCGCTCGTGCTCGAGGACGGCGCTCCAGCCGGGGAGTGCCGAAAGCACGGCGTCACCATCGGCGGCGGGAGATGTCGCGACGATGCGTCGCTGCTCCATGGCGCGCGCGAAGAAGCGCGTCGAGCGGAGTGCTTCCCAGTCCTCCTTTCCCTGCTCGCTCAGTACGCGCAGCACGCGCCCGTCGTGGCGCACGACGCGACTCGAGCGATCCCTGAACGATCCGGGATCAAATCGATGAGTGGTCATCGTTTCGTTCCGGGCGTTTCTTCGCGCCGAACAGGCCCCGCAGGCGGCTCCAGAACAACTTCGCAAAGACGGCGCAGCCTGCGATCCCGCCGAGCAGCACCTGCAGGAGAATGCTCCCGGCTGCCGGGTCGAGATACGCAAATGCGCGCGTCGGAGTGAGCAGCGCGATCGCTCCGAGAGCGACCACCGCCCACCGTTGCGTCTTCGTCATCGTTCGAATCTCCATTTCATGGCGAAACCTAACATGCTGATTCCGTACACGACAGCCCGCCAGTACAATCAGGCTAGCCCGTCCATTCCGGCCGGGAGAGTGGCGCCTCGTGACTCCTCCTCGGCGTCCCGATCGGAATCATGTTGAAACGGGCTAAGATCGCAGCATGAAGTTCATCAAGGTCGCTGCCGCCGTTCTCAACCAGACTCCGCTCGACTGGGAGGGGAACAAGCGTAACATCCTCGGGGCGTTGGAAGAGGCCCGCCGCCTGGGGGCGACGGTTTGCTGCCTTCCCGAGCTCTCGATCTGCGGCTACGGCTGTGAGGATGAGTTTCACTCCCCGGGCGTTCACGAGCTGTCGTGGCGGATGATGGAGGAGATTCTCCCGGCGACGCGCGGCCTCGTCGTCTGCCTCGGTCTTCCCGTCGTCTATCACAACGCCATCTTCGACGCGGCCGCTCTGGTCGTCGACGGAACGCTCGTCGGCATCGTCGGCAAGCGAAACCTCGCGGGCGACGGCATCCACTACGAGCCGCGCTGGTTCAAGCCGTGGCCAGCGGGTAAGCGAGTCGAGATCACCGGCTTCGATGGCAGGCAGTACGCCTTCGGCGACGTCTATTTCGATATTGGCGGTATCACGATCGGTTTCGAGATCTGCGAAGACGCGTGGGTCGCGTCGCGCCCTGGGGCGACGCTCGCGCGCGAAGGAGTCGACCTGATTCTGAATCCGAGCGCGTCGCATTTCGCGTTCGGCAAAATGGAGACCCGCAAACGATTCGTGCTCGAGGGCTCACGCGCATTTGGCACGAGCTACATCTACTCGAACCTCGTCGGTAACGAATCGGGGCGGGCAATCTACGACGGGGGCGCGATGATCGCGTCGAGCGGGAAGATGCTCGCCGTCGGCCCGCGCTTCAGCTTTGCCGACTGGAACGTCACGACGGCCGTGATCAACGTCAGCCAGACGCGACAGATGCAGGCGCGGACCGGCAGTTTCGTGCCCGACCTAGACGACATCCCGGGCGAGCGGGTGCGCGTCGAGTTTGCGTGGCCCGAAGTCGAACCGGAATTCAGCAGCGCCGATCGTGAAGCATGGGAGCGAAGCGCGCATCACCGCGAGGAGGAGTTCACGCGCGCCGAGGCGCTCGCGCTCTTCGATTACATGAGGAAGAGCCGCTCGCGCGGTTATGTCGTGTCGTTGAGCGGCGGCGCCGATTCCTCCGCGTGTGCGGTGCTCGTTCGTGCGATGTGCGAGCTCGGCGTCGCGGAGCTCGGGGCGGAGGGCTTTGCTCGTAAGTTAGGCCACGTCGGGGAGCTCCGGAACGGTGATGAGGTGGGTGCGATGATGGCCGAGCTTCTGACATGTGCATACCAATCGACGCGGAACAGCTCCGCGTCGACGCGCGCGGCCGCGGCAGCTGTCGCGCATGGAGTCGGCGCGCGATTCTTCGAGCTCGACGTCGACACCTTCGTCGCGAGCTACATTTCGATGGTCGGCGGCGCGCTCGGGCGCGAGTTGTCGTGGGAGAGGGACGACATCGCGCTGCAAAACGTCCAGGCGCGAGCGCGCGTGCCGGGGATCTGGCTGCTCGCGAACCTTCGAGGCGCGCTGCTCCTCGCGACGAGCAATCGTTCGGAGGCCGCGGTCGGTTACGCGACGATGGATGGCGATACCTCGGGCGGAGTCAGCCCGCTCACCGGAATCGACAAGGCGTTCATCCGCTCGTGGCTCCACTGGATGGAGAACGAGGGGCCGGCCGGACTTCACCCGTTTCCGTGCCTCGCCTCCGTCAATGCACTCACTCCGACCGCGGAGCTTCGCCCCGCGACGGCACACCAGACCGACGAAGACGACCTGATGCCTTACCCGGTCCTCGACGCGATCGAGCGCGCGGCGATCCGCGACAAGCAGATGCCGATCGAGGTGTACCGCATGATGCGACGTCGTTTTCCGCAGCACGAGGCGACGGCGATGTACGTCTGGGTCGACCGCTTCTTCCGGCTCTGGTCGCGCAACCAGTGGAAGCGGGAGCGCTACGCGCCGTCGTTCCACCTCGACGACGCGAATCTCGACCCGAAGACCTGGTGCCGCTTCCCGATCCTCTCGGGCGGGTTCGAGAAGGAGCTGGAGGAGCTTAGGGCGTACGTGGAGAGGAAGGCGTGATCGAAATGCGGAGTGCGGAATGCGGAGTGCGGATTAGGAACCCCGGGATGCGACCTTGCGGCAACCTGGACGCGTGTTCCGCGGCGGGCGCAAACGACGCGGTGCCCTCGCCTTTCATTCCGCAACCCGCAATCCGCAATCCGCATTCTGAAGGGACGCCTGCTGCACGATGACCCGCGCACTCCTTCTCGTCGATCTCCAGAACGACTTCATGCCGGGGGGAGCGCTCGCGGTTCGCGAAGGCGATCTCGTCGTGCCGACCGCGAACCTCCTCGAGCCGCGATTCGATCTCGTCATCGCGACGCAGGATTGGCATCCGCCGAACCACGGAAGCTTTGCGTCGAACCACCCAGGAGCGAAGCCGGGCGACCTCGGTGAACTCGGCGGGCTGCCGCAGGTCTACTGGCCCGATCATTGCGTGCAAGGTACGCATGGCTCCTGGTTTCACCGCGACGTCGAACTGAACGGCGTCACGATCTTCCGCAAAGGGACCGATCCCGGGATCGACAGCTACAGCGCGATCTTCGACAACGGGCATCGGAAGGCGACCGGTCTCGGCGACTTTCTGCTGGCTCGAGGAGTGCGCGAGACGGTGATCCTCGGCCTCGCAACCGACTATTGCGTGAAGTTCACGGTGCTCGACGCGCGCGGGCTCGGGCTCGACGTGATCGTCGTCGAGGATGGGTGCCGAGGCGTCGAATTGATTCCGGGCGATTCCGATCGTGCTTTCGAGGCGATGCGGGCGACGGGCGCGCGAATCGTCCGAAGCTCGGAGTTGTGAGGGGTAGCGATACACCGACCCCGTTGTCCGCCGGGAGGGAATCTCCAGGATCGATTTCCATCGGACGAAGATAGAATCCCGCCCCATGTCGCGACGAACGCCGAAGCCGCGCACTGCCGCCCGGCGCCCCGGAGCGGAGCGTGCGGCGACGATGATCCTCCTCCTCGGACTGCTCGGGGCCGGACTCCTCGTCGACACGGGCGCCGAGTCTGGGTTCGACGCGCCGAAGCGGTTTGCGGCCGTCATCGCGACAGCAGCAGCTGCGGCGATCGTCGTCGCGTTCGGCGATCTGTCTCGCGCTCGTGAGGCGTGGCGGAGCGCGCCGCGCGGAGTCCAGCTGTCTGTCGCCCTGTTCGGAGCGGGGCTCGCGGGTATCGCGATCACGGCGCTCACTGCGCCTCACGCGGAGATGGCGATGGCGACGGCGCGCGGATCGCTCGTGCTTGCGCTGGCGGCGCCGCTGACGGCGCTCCTCTTCGATGCCGGGTCGATGCGCCGGGCTCTCACCTGGTTCGAGGCATTGGCGTCGCTCAATGCGCTCCTCTCGCTACTGCAGCGCGCGGGGGCGTGGAAACCGTTCGCGATCGAGCGAATCTCGGGTCGAACGGACGCGATCGGTCTTTTCGGGAATGAGGGGCTTCTCGCCCTCGTCGCGGCACTCGGCGCAACGGCGGCCGCGGCGCTCTGGCTCGACTCGAAGGGGAAGCGAGAGGCGAAGCACGCCGTCGCGTTCGTGCTCTGCGTAGCGGGCGTCGTCGCGAATGCGTCGGTAACTCCGGCGCTTGCGTTGGGTGCCGGCCTAACTGTTCTCGTTTTTTATCGGATGTCGCGACGTCGCTTCATGCTCGGTGTGACGGCGCTCCTGGCCGCATCGCTCCTCGCCGTCGCACTCGTGCCGCAGTTAAGACTTCGAACCGTCGAGGCGCGCGAGCTCTACTCCGCCGGCGAGTACGACGCCCTGACCAGCTATCGCTTCGGCGCGTGGGCTTCCGCGATGGAGATGATTGCCGCACGCCCATGGATGGGCCTCGGTCCGGGCACGTTCGCCGCGGAGTTCGTCGAGCACAGGATCGATGCGGAGCGGCGCTGGGGGCGGCGTCTCGTGAACCCCGCGTTCGCCGGAGGCTCGTACGTGGATGCGCACTGCGACTATCTGCAGATCGCTGCGGAGTCGGGAGTCGTCGTCGCGATCGTGCTTGCGATCTCAGTCGCCCTAACGGGGTTACGACTCGTGCGCGTGGCGCGCGAGCGGACGAGCGGATCGAGACATGAGGCTCAGGCGCTTCTCGCACTTGGCGCCGTCGTCGCGGTGTCGTCGCTCGCCTGGTTCCCGATGCAACGCCCCGCAACGGCGCTCTTCGCTCTGATCGTGCTCGGCCGTTCGTGGTCAGTCGCATCGTCGGCAGGGGAGGGCGCGGAATGAAGGCCGTGCGCATCGTGCTCGCGGTTGCCTTACTCATCGGCGTCGCGCTGCCGGAGCTCTCGCGCTACCGTGCTGAACGCGGGCTTCGCCGCCTGATCACGGCTGCAATGGTCGCGGCCTCTGGGCGTGTGCCGCCGCAGACGGCCGGGGCGCTATTCCGCGAAGTGTCGCAGCGCCTCGAGGAGCTCGGGGGTGCGATGCCGGGCGACGCGAGGCCGAGGATGTTCGCCGCGAGCGCCGCGATGCTCGCCGGGAATCACGACCGGGCGATCGAGCTCTACATGGCCGCCCTTGGCCACGGCGAACGAGGAGAGATCGACGTGAACCTGGGGCTCGCCTTCGCGCGACTGGAAGATTCCCGGGCGGAGGCGATGTTTGTCCGCGCAGTCTGGCTGAGTCCGGCTCTCATCGACTCGGTCCCCGAAACCTATCGCGGGCGCGTGCGTCAAATCATCGCCCGGCGGAGCGCTCCCGGGGGCTCGTTCGATCCCCCGGCGCTGCCCGTGCTCCCCATTCGAAGCGCATCGCACGATTAGCCGGCCGCCGGCCGGCGGACGGAAGGATAGAAAGGTTCCCATGATCAAAGCTCGAACTGTATCGACGTATCTCACCCTGCTCGCGCTGGCGGGCACGCTGCTTTCGGCCGCGTGCGCAAGCGCCGCGCAGAAGCCGGAGGCCGCGGCTCCCAAGGAGACGGCCTCCGCTCCGAAGTCAGACGCACCAGCCGCTGAAGCGGCGAAGGCCGAGTCGGCCGCCGCAGCGCCTGCCCAGGCCGATGCGGACGACGACGCTCCGGAGGGGATGAACCCGATGGCAGGCGAGCCGCTCGCAGCTTCGTGGGCCGACTACCAACCGCAGCCGCCTGACGGGGTCTGGCTAGTCGATCTCGAAGGTCGCGAGTACTTCGTTCAGCCGATCGAGAAGCGCGAAGGTGAGTTCATCCGAACCGGTCCCAATCAGGTTCGAGTCAAGCCCGGCATTCCGTTGAACCTCGAGCGCGAAGACGATTCGTACTTCTACGTGAAGGTGTTCAACAAAGGGACCGGCACGGGTCCAGCGCCGGCCAAGCTCGCGTCGCAGATGACCCCGGAAGAGAGGGCGAAGATTGCGAAGGAGTACGAGGTCGCGACTCCAGTCTCGAACGACCTGACGTTCACGGAGCTCGGCGCGGGGCTGCCTAAAGAGAGGCAGTGGAGAAACGGATTCGCGATCGCAGACGTCGATGGCGATGGCGCGCTCGACATCATCCACGGCACGCCGCGCCGCACCCTCGGGGCGAAGCCGTCGATTTTCCGTGGAGATGGGAAAGGCGGATTCACGAAATGGCAGGGTCTCTCGTGGCCCAACTATCCGTACGACTACGGCGACGCGGCGGCTGGTGACTTCAACAAGGATGGCAAAATCGACCTCGCGTTCGGGATCCACCTTCGCGGCATCGTGGCGATGCTCGGCGACGGCAAGGGGAACTTCACGCCGTTCAGCGACGGCCTCGAAATGTCGAACCCCGAGATCAAGACATGGTCGGCGAATCCGTTTACGAGCCGCGCGCTCGAGATCGTCGACTGGAATCGCGACGGCCGTGACGACATCCTGGCCGTCTCGGAAGGTCCGGCGCGCGCGGGAGGATCGACGTCGCCCTACGCTCCTGGCAAGCGCATCTATCTAGCCGGCGAGAAGGGCTGGAGCCCGGCCGAGGGATCGGGCGCCGCAGACTCGACGATCGGCGACACCGTGGCGTTAGGCGACTTCAACGCCGACGGGCGGACCGACTTCCTCACGGGAGTCTCCCTTTCCGGCACGAACACGGTCCTCAACCTCGCGTCGCCGAAGGGCACGGGGTGGACTGTCGCGACCGTCGACAGCATCAGGCAGGCCGCGTTCGTGCGCGCTGTCGCTGCTCACGACTTCAATGGCGATCGGCGAGACGACATGGTCATCAGCTGGCTTAACAACCATGGAGGTACGCCTCGCGTCGGTATCGACGTGATGTTGACGCAGCCGGGCGGTTGGCAGCGCGTCGGACTCTGGGGTCGGGACGGGCGCAAAGGAATCCGCTCGCTCGCCACCGGCGACCTCGATGGCGACGGCAACATGGACATCGTCGGCTTTACCGACGACCAGCAGCCGGTCATCCTGAAGGGACTCGGCAAGGGAAAGTTCTCGCTCGAGTCTGCCGACGGAATCGCGCTCCCGATCGACGAGTGTGCGGGGTATCACGTGATGCTTGCGGACATCGACAACGACGGAAAGGACGAGATCGTGGCGGGTTTCGCCGGCGAGAAATGCGCGACGCAAGGGTCTCTCCGGGCCTGGAAGGCTGGACCGCAAAGCGCGCCGTAAATATTTCTATTGCATTCCCGCTGCCCCTGAATATACTTCCACAGCATAAGCTGCAATCCGGGTAGGGTTCAGCTCAAGTCCAACAAACGCCTGCGATGGAGGCGAGGAGGTTTTACGATGCGCAAGCTAATGCTCGCGTTCTTGGTAGTGATGGGGCTGGCGATGCCGATGGCGGCAGAGCTTTGCACCCCGGATGCAGTGCCGGCGGCGTCGCTGCTGCTGCCGTACTTTGAAGTTGACATCGAGAATCCGGATGGCGTGACCACCCTGTTCTCGATCAACAATGCGTCGTTCGAGGCCGCCCTGGCCCACGTGACGCTCTGGACGGACCTTTCGGTTCCGGTCCTCGACTTCGACGTCTACCTGACCGGTTATGACGTCGTGACGATCAACCTGCGCGACATCATCATCAATGGTGTGATTCCGCGTACGGCTGACGATGCTCGCGATCCTTCGGACTCGATCAGCAACCAGGGTCTCTTCTCGGACGACGTGACGTTCGCCAGCTGCGCCGGCGCGCTTCCGCCGCCCGCGACGATCGGTTCGCTTTACACCTCGCACCTGCAGGCGTCTCTGACGGGTGGAGCCTCCGCGCTGCTTGGCGGCCTCTGCTCCGGCCTGAACTACGGCGACGGCATCGCGCGCGGTTACGTGACGATCGACTCGGTCAACGCGTGCTCGATCCTGTTCCCTGGCGATCTCGGCTACTTCCTCGAAGGTGGACTCGGTCTGGCGAACAACCAGAACGTCCTCTGGGGTGACTACTTCCACGTCGACTCGGCGAACAACTTCGCCCAGGGCGACGTGCTGGTTCACCTCGAGGCCGAAGGCACCGCGTCGAACGGCGACATCTACGGTGACTTCTTCGCTGCTGGCGACCACACCTTCTACGGCCGCTATGTTGCGGCAGCGGCGACTGACGGCCGCGAGGCGCTTCCTTCGACCTACGGCGTTCGCTACCTGAACGGCGGCGCGTTCGACGGCGGCACCCAGCTGACGATCTGGCGCGAGTCGACGACCCCGGCGTCGTCCCCCTTCACCTGCCCGGCGACGATCGGTCGTCCGGCCTGGTATCCCCTCGGCCTGACGCAAGTCGTCGTCTTCGACGAAGAAGAGAACCCGGTTACGCAGGAAGGCTGCAGCGTGTCGCCCTGCCCGACCGAGGATGTGCTTGCGATCCCGGCCGAGGCGCAGCGCGTCATCGTCGGCAGCGACCAGCTGCCGGTCGTGGAAGACTTCGGCTGGCTCTACATGAACTTCAACACGACCGTTGCGGGCGACCCGCACGCCGACGTGTACGCGCAGGCTTTCGTCAGCGCGAACATGGATGCGAGCGGCCGCTTCAGCGTCGGCTTCCAGGCCGTGTCGCTGAACCAGCTCTGCAACACGGGCATCCTCGACGGTCTCAACCAGAACGTCTCGCTGAGCGAGATCAACTAGCTTTACTCAGTCCGCAGCGCGAAAGGGCCGGCGAAAAGCCGGCCCTTTCTATTTGCATTCGCATCGGATGGAGCGCCTCCGGAAAAACTCCTTGATGCCTAAAACATGTGAGCCTATAGTATCCGCGTCACTCGGATCCATGCGGTTCCCGGAGCAAACAGGAAACGATTTCAACGGGCAGGAGATCATCCTGTCCCGCTGTGCGTGTAGTTCGACGTTGGTGGGCTGAGGCCCGAAAACCAAAGAAATACGATGGAGGCGAGGTAACGATGCGTAAGTTGGTGCTCACATTGCTCGTTGTGACGGGGCTGGCGCTGCCGATGTCTGCAGAGCTTTGCACCCCCGATGCGGTTCCGGCGGCGACGCTGCTGCTGCCGTATTTCGAAGTTGACCTCGAGAGCGCGGACGGCGTGACGACGCTCTTCTCGATCAACAATGCGTCGGCGACGGCCACCCTGGCCCACGTCACGCTCTGGACCGACCTCTCGGTTCCGGTCCTCGACTTCGACGTCTATCTGACCGGTTTCGACGTCGTGACGGTCAATCTGCGCGACGTCATCGTCAACGGCGTGATCCCGAGAACGGCATCGGCGGGTCAGGATGGAGGCGACACGATCAGTCCGCAGGGCATCATCTCGCAGGACATCAACTTCGCGAGCTGCAACGGGTCGCTTCCGCCTCCGGCGACGATCGGTTCGCTCTACACCTCGCACCTGCAGGCGGCCCTCACCGGCCAGGCCTCGGCGCTGCTTGGCGGACTCTGCTCCGGTCTGAATTACGGCGACGGGCTCGCGCGCGGCTACGTGACGGTTGACACCGTCAACGCGTGCTCGATCCTGTTCCCTGGCGATATCGGCTACTTCCCCGGCCTTGCGACATTCCAGAACGTCCTCTGGGGCGACTACTTCCTGGTTAATTCTGCCGAGAACTTCGCGCAGGGCGACGTGCTGGTTCACATCGAAGCGTCATCGACGCTCTTCGGAGCAGGCGACCACACGTTCTACGGCCGCTATGTGGCAGCGACGGGCGTCGACGGCCGCGAGCCGCTTCCCTCGACCTACGGCGTTCGCTACCTGAATGGCGGCGCGTTCGACGGCGGCACCTCGCTGCTCGTCTGGCGCGAGTCGACGACCCCGGCGTCGTCTCCC
>JACPDH010000103.1 GCA_016184115.1 Acidobacteriota bacterium
AACCGGTCTGCACCGGATGGCGATCGACATCGTGAGCCATCTCCTCCGCACGTTGTCGCAGACAGGCATCGTCTTCTTTCCTGGGCAGCTCCATTCGCTCTACGGCGTCTACCGGAGAACTGCCGAAGACATGATCGCGGCGTATTTCGCCGACGCGGCAATCGACGGCTTGCAGTACGACCGTCATGCGGAGGAGGCGATCGTCAACGTCTTCGCAGCGGCGATCGTTTCGGCATCCGAGAAGTTCCTCGCCGATCCGATCGGCGAGCCCGATCTCCCCAACTGGATTCGCGTCTCCGCAGCGATGGAGGAAGCGTTCGCACGCCTGCTCGAGATCGCCAGAGCCGACGGAGGTCTCCTCTGTTGAACGCGCCCTGGATCGTCCTGACCGATCTCGACGGCACGTTGCTCGACGCGCGCGACTTCAGCGTCGATCCGGCGCTCCCGTCGATCCGGCGGATTCAGGCGCTTGGGATCCCGATCGTTCCGGTGACCAGCAAGACCACCGCGGAAGTGATTCCGCTCGCCGCAGAGCTTGGACTCGACGGTCCGGCAATCGTCGAATCGGGCGGTGCCATCGTTTCATTGGAGAATGGTTCGAACGTCGTCACGCCGCTCGGCGTCGCGGTCGAAGAGATCCGTGCCCGAGTGCCCGTGATCGAGAGAGAGAGCGACGCACGCCTGCTCCTCTTCTCTGCAATGAGCGAAGACGAGGCGTCGGCGCGAAGCGGCCTCACAGGCGAAGCGCTGCGACGCGCCCGCGAACGGCAGTTCGATGAGCCTTTCGTCCTCGCGAGTGGCGACCTCGAGCCGGTGATCCTGGCGGCCATCCAACAGGGCCTCGCGGTGCGCGAAGGAGGACGATTCCATCATCTCTCCGGACCCGCATCGAAAGCGGACGCGGTCCGGCAGCTCCTTTCGACGTTCCCGCCCGGAACGCGTGTCGTCGCGGCGGGCGACGCACCGATGGACGGCGAGTTCCTCGCGCTCGCGGACATCGCCGTAATCGTGCGCGGCGCCGATGGACGCCCTAACGCCTCACTCGTGGCGGCGCTCCCTGACGCGATCATCACGAGCCAACCGGGCCCCGCCGGATGGGCGGAGGCAATGGACTTCGTGCTCGAAGCCAGGAACGCGGGGAGCCGCTCATGAATGTGATCGTCACCGACGCGGAAATCTCGGCACTCGCGGAGAGCGTCGTCGACGCCCGCGTCGTCGTCGGAATCCCGAGCTTCAACAACGCTCACACGATCGGACACGTCGCGGCGACGGCGGTCCGCGGCATCGCCCGGGCGTTCCCGTATACGCGGGCACTCGTGCTCAACTCTGACGGTGGTTCCGGCGACGGCACCCCCGATCGCTTCCGCGAGCACGCCGAGGAGGCGCGCGACGGAGCTGGAGAAGACGTGATTCGCGTCGCCTCGATCCGCTACCGCGGCCCATCGGGAAAGGGATCCGCATTTCGCGACATCTTCGAAGTCGCCTCGCGCGTCGGCGCAGTCGCGGTCGTCGTCCTCGACGCCGACCTTCGAAGCGTGACACCGGACTGGATCGCCCGCCTGGCGATACCGATCGAGAGTGGCGCCTACGATTTCGTCGCACCGCTCTACCGCAGGCACAAATTCGATGGGACGATCACGAACTCGATCATCTATCCCATGACTGCCGCGCTTTACGGAGGCAACGTTCGCCAGCCGATCGGCGGCGACTTCGGCGTCGGGGCCTCACTCCTGCGCGCCTATCTCGATGCCGATGTATGGTCGTCGGACGTCGCGCGGTTCGGAATCGACATCTGGATGACGACGACCGCGCTCGCGGGACGCTTCAGAGTTGCGCAGGCGCATCTCGGCGCGAAGGTTCACGACCCGAAGGATCCGGGACACCATCTCGCCAAAATGCTCGTCGAAGTCGTGGGAACCGCCTTCAGCCTTCTCGAGGAGTACGAGGACGCGTGGACGAACGGCGCCGGTTCGACCGTTGCCGCGAGTCTCGGCGACCCTGTCGAAACTCCGCACGATCCTGTCAACGTCGACGTGGGACGCATGCTCGAGCAGTTCCGCTTCGGCGTCGAAACGCTCCGCCCCGTGTATGAGCTCGCGCTGCCGGAGCCGTTGCTGCTTCAGCTCGAGGCCGCGGTGGCGAGCAACGGCGTCGAGCGCGTGAACGACGTCCTCTGGACGCGCGTCGTCTACGCGTTCGCCACGGCGTTCCGCCGGCGCATCATCGCGCGCGAGCAGCTCTTGTCATCACTCACGCCTCTCTACCTCGGGCGCGTCGCATCGTTCATCCTCGAAAATCGCGAGAGGAACGACGAGGAAGCCGAAGAACACATTCAGCAGCTTGCACGGACGTTCCGGAGCCTGCGAAGCGACTTCGTCGCCGCATGGCACGCGGAAAGGAGACCCTCATGAACAGAGAGTCGGCATTCGGAGACTGGCTCCGCGAGTTTGGGCATCGTATCGGGACGATCGCCGTAGACGTTCTCTCGTTTCTCGCGATTCTCGTCGCGGCGATCGTCGCGGGGTGGATCACGCGCGTGGTGCTTGCGCGACTATTACGGGCCGTCGGCTTCGACCTGCTCGCGGTGCGCACGGGCGCGGACAGCACGCTGCGCCGCGCGGGTCTGACACGGCTACCGTCCGACTACGTCGCCCGCTTCATCGGGTCACTGACGGCGCTCGTCGTCGCGCTCGCCGGGGCGTTGTCGCTGCGCATCCCAGGAACCGAGCAGGTTCTCGCAAACGCTCTCGCCTTCGTCCCGTCGATGCTGATGGCGGTGCTCATCGTCGTTGTAGGCTCGATGCTCGCGGAGTTCGCGGGCCGCGGCGTGTTGATCACGTCGGTGAACGCCGGGTGGCGAGGCGCGCGCCTGGTGTCGGGCGTGACGCGGCTTCTCGTTCTCGCGCTGGCCGTGGCGATGGCGCTCGACCAGCTGGCCGTGGCGCGCTCGGTCGTCGTCGCGACATTCTCCATCGTTCTCGGCGGCGTCGTCCTCGCGCTCGCCCTCGCGTTCGGCCTGGGGGGACGCGACCTCGCCCGCGAGTACCTGAGGCGTTACGTCGCCCCGCCTCCGGAGACGAAACCGGGTACGGAGATCGACAACCAGTGAGTGAGACGCTCGCGAGCGCCGACTACGCGGTGCTCGCCGCCTACCTCGGCGCGATCGTCGTCATGTCGATCGCGATCGCCGCGCGGCAGAAGACCGGGGAGGAGTTCTTCCTCGCAGGACGAACGATGCGAGGACGTACACTCGCGCTCTCGATCATGGCCAACCAGGCGAGCGCCGTGAGCTTGATCGGCGCACCGGCGTTCGTCGCCCTTCAGGCAAACGGCGGGATGCGATGGCTGCAGTACGAGCTCGCGCTGCCAGTCGCAATGCTGCTCGTCATCGCTCTGCTCCTTCCTGCACTCCGTTCGGTCAAGGGCGCGTCGATCTACGAATACACGGAGGTGCGGTTCGGGAAAGGAACGCGACGCCTCGTCGCAACGTTCTTCGTCGTCTCCCGTGGGCTCGCTACGGGCGTGATTCTCTTCGCCACCGCGCTCGTCGTCGCACCGGTGCTCGACACCTCGATCCCTACCGCGATCGCGCTCACCGGCCTTTTCTCCGTCGGTTACTGTGTGCTCGGCGGAATCGTCGCGGACATCTGGAGCGACATCATTCAGCTCGTCGTTCTGTGGGTCGGTGTGATCGTCTCCGCGGGCTACATCTTCGCGCACGCCGGAATGCGTGTGTTCGAGGCGGTGCCGCTCGACCGGACGAGGACGATCATTCTCGAATCCGCAGGCTTGACCGATGGCAACTCGTTCGCGCTTCTCCCCATGATCGCCGGTGGCGTCATTCTTTACATGTCGTATTACGCATGCGATCAGACGCAAGGGCAGCGGCTTCTCGCGGCGGCGAGCGAGCATGACGCCCGCACGGCTCTCGCTCTGAACGGACTCCTCCGGTTCCCTCTCGTCCTCACCTATTGCGGATTCGGGCTGTTGCTCGCCGGTCTTCTTCGCGTCGACCCGGAGTTTGCGGCCAGAATGGCGGGACAGCCCGCCGACAGTCTCGTGCCGGCATTCATGATCGGCTATCTCCCCGCAGGATTGCGCGGCCTGCTGCTCGCAGCGATTCTCGCCGCGGCGATGTCGTCGCTCGACTCAGCGCTCAACTCGCTCGCCGCGATCACGCTCGACGACCTCGTCGGAATCGACTCGATCCGCGGAAACGTGTGGCTCGGAAGGCTGATGACACTCGCGTGGGGAATCTCGGCGATTCTCTCCGCGGTCGTTTTCTCGAAGAGCGGCACGGGGATCCTCGTATTGATCACCCAGCTCGGATCGATCTTCTACGGACCGGTGCTCGCGGTATTCCTCCTCGGCGCGATGACGCGAGGAGTCGACGGGCGCGCGGCGTCGATCGGCATGTGTCTCGGTCTCGTGGCGAACCTCGCGGCGGCGCGGCTGGCGACCGGCATGTCGTCGCTTTGGTGGAACGTCCTCGGATTCGCAGTGGCGGCGATCGCGGCGCTCGCGCTGTCACGCGAGGTCCGCGGAGAGTGGTCGTTCGAGGCGCCGCGGCGCGATGCGCTCGTGCTCGGCTGGGGGGCTGCGGCGATGCTTCTCATCGTCGCGCTTCTGCCACCGATGATCGCGCTTGTAGCGACCGATTGAAGTCTCGTGCATCGAGACGTCAGCTGAATGTGTCGTCGCCGGTTGCCATCTGTTCGCGAAATCGCGCGCGCACCAGATCGCTCGGACTGATCGTGCCCTGCACCCTCTCCTCGACGTCGACGACGAGACAGCGTTCCGCTCCGCGTTGCGCCATCCGATCGAGGACGTCGTGCAATGCCTCGTCCATGCGCGCGACCATGGGGGGAGGAGCGAGCATCTCTGCGATGGGCGATTCGAAAAGTCCGGCACGAAAACTACGCGCGATCTCGTCGCCTGACAACATCCCGAGCACGCGCCCATCGGCATCGACCACCGGATAGTCGTGATGCCGCTCGTTGCGCGTCCGCTCGATGACTTCGGCGAGTGTCGTCGCCGGGCCGAAGGTTACGGGAGCCCCCCCCATGACGTCGCACGCGCGCAGTCCGCCGAGCGGGTCGCGGGCAGCGTGATGCTCCTTCACCCCTTCGTGCTCGAGCTGCTCCTCTTCGAGCGTACGCGGCGCCATCACGTGCGAGATCGTGTTCGCCAGGACGACACCGAGCATCAACGGCACGATCAGACCGTAGTCATTCGTCAGTTCGAGGACGATCAACACGGCGGCAATCGGCGCTCGAAGCGTCCCCGCGAAGTACGCGCCCATTCCGACGAGGGCGTAGGCGCCGACGTTAATCGGCCCCGGCAGCACCGAGGTTCCGGCAAATCCAACGAGCGCACCGAGTGACGAGCCGATGAAGAGCGACGGTGCGAACGTGCCTCCGAGCAGTCCCGCGGCCACGGCGATCGTGAAGCCGAGCACTTTCGTCGCGAGCGCCCCCGCCGCAAAGGGAAGCGATCCGCCTCCGGTCAGAAAGAGCGATGTCGTTGGATAGCCGACGCCGAGCATCGACGGTTCGATTGCGCCTAACATCCCCACCGCCGCACCACCGATCGCGAAACGGAACGGTATGGACGGGACGCGCTTCCGGAAGTGATCGCGAAGGCGCGCACCATAACGAAGCACCGCGCCTGAGATCAGCCCCGCGCAGAGACCAACGATTGCGAAACCGATCAACTCGCGCGGATCGGCCCAGTCAGCCGCCGACGCGGGGAGGATCCGCGCGCGATGGGACGACAGCGACTGCTGTACGACCGCTGCCGCAACCGCCGCGAGAAGCGTTCCGCCGAGAATGCTGCGGCTCGAGGTTCCCGAAAGCTCCTCGAGCGCAAAGACGACACCCGTGATCGGCGTGCGGAAAATCGCCGCGATTCCCGCCGCCGTGCCGACCGGGATCATCCCGCGCCAGAGTCGTTTCGGAAGGCCGAACACCCGCGCGACCCATGCAGACAGTCCACTCGTCACCACGACGGTCGGCCCTTCGGGCCCGAGCGGGGCACCCGAACCGAGCGACAGCGGCGTCAGGGCGAACGTCGCGAGAAGCGTCCGCGGGTCGAGGTGCGCGACGTCTTCCGCGTAGCTTCGCTTGACTCGCGCGAGATTCGCGCCAAGCGCGGATGGGGCGAAGCGCTGCACCGTCCATCCAAGTAGCGCCGCGACTACCGTCGGGATCGTGACGATCAACAGCGTGCGCGGAACCGCCTGGAGCGCGAATACCCGGTCGAAGAGAAGCGACCGGCTGAGCTCGATCCACTCGTGAAACAGCACCGCGGCAATGCCGGAGACCACCCCCGCGACGATGAACACGAGAAGGAGTTTTCGCTGCGAGGTCCTCGCCACGAAAGCCATTCTCGCACGAGCACGCCGGTGGCGAGCCGTCAACGCGAGATTCGACCGCTTTCGGAACCCTTTCTTGAATCTCGCCTAACTCCCTTTCAGCTCCCGGAGCCTGCTCGGGAACCTCGCCAGCGTGGCGATTACAGGGTCGAATTCGCGCGAATCGATGCATTCGCCAATCTTGTGCGTGTTCTGCTCGAGCCCGGGACCGATTCCGAGCATCGGCGGATACTTGAAGGTGCCGTCGTTTACCCAGCGCTTCTTCTCTCCGACCTTCAGCGAGTCGTCGCCGACGGGAATTGGAAACCCGACACCGTCTGTGGAGAAGATCCATCGGGCGACGCGCGGCTCCTTCTTCATCGCACCGGTTCCGCTCGTCACTTCGACGATGGGCGTCGCACAGCTCGTGTACGCGTCGACCGCCGCGACGATCGCCGGATGATCCTCCGGCGTCACCCAGCCGGGATAGATCTGCGGGTTGTCTGCCTTCGTCCCGCGCCACGACGGTTCGTCGTAATACGGCGCGCGCACGACGACCTGGAGCCCCGCCTCGCGCGCCTTCTTTACGCTGTCCATGCCGTCGACGTGAAGCAGAGCCTTCTGGGGATCTTCACCTGCAGTAAGGCGGCGGTCGAAGCGGAAGGTGAAGCGCTCCGGAACCGCGCAGTCGCTCGGCGACTGCAGCGTCGCCCAGCTCGCCGTGCGGGTACCTCCGCCGAGGAATTCGTCCTTGCCGAAGTCGACACCATCACGGTAACGCTCGGCCGCTTCGACGATGATCGACGCGCCGAACTCGAGCGGGTTGCGCCCTTCCCATGGCATCGAGCCGTGGCAGCTCTTACCCGTGACTTCGACCTCGATCTGCATCCGCCCGCGCTGGCCACGGTAGATGCCGACTGCTCCCAGCTTCGCGCAGCCGGTTCCCTCCGTGAGGATGATCGCGTCGGGAATGACGTCCGCGCCACCGTTAGGCCATTCGTGCCGCCTCACGTGCATCATGCTTCCGCCGTCGTTGTCCTCCTCGGTGACGGTTCCGTAGCTGCGGACGATCACGCCGCGCAACGAGCCGAGATCGCGCGTCTCGAGGAGGATCTTCGTCGCGATCACCTGGCTGACGACTCCGGAGAGCTGATCGGCCGCACCGCGTCCCCAGACGAGGTGGTGCCACTCGTCGTCGGGAGGCAGAAAGCCGAGCTCCGAGCGGAGGAACTCCCTATTGAGCTTCGATGCGTCGACGAGGCCGTTGAAAGGATCGAGTCCGCCCGTCGCCTCGTGCCAGCGGTTTCGAAGCGGCTTCACAGTGTCCGTGTGACCGTCGTAGTAGACGACGGTCTTGTCGGATGCAGGAACTCCGTCGTTGCGATCCTGAACGACCCAGACGAGATTGCCGAAGGCATCGAAGCCGGCATCCTCCGCTCGCTCTACCGCGCCGATCTCGACGATCTTGGCTCTCAGATACTCGACGCGCGGTCCTTCATGGTTCGAAAGGCCGCAATGCGGATCGCCCCCCTGCTCTTCGGCCTTGTCGACGTAGTCAGCCGGAACGCGAATCGCTTCCTTCAGGATCTCGATGGCGAGAGGGCGGTATTTTTTCGTGAGCTCGGAGATGCGGGAGTTGAGTGTCATTGGAGTTGAGCCTCGTTAGTTGTTCAGGAGATCCGAAAAGCCGGGCGCGGGCCCGGGCGCGTTCACGTTCACGGGGGACTGGAGCATCATTCCTCGTCGCGTTGTGCCTTGATCAATTCCGTGAGCATCTGTGAGAGACGCTCGAGAATCTGCTTGTTTTCATCGACCACAGGTTCAGTTACCAACTTGAGCTTAACGCAAACATCGAACACCGCCGCACTTTCGGTTACGGAGCCCCGAGCGCGAACGTAGAACGCCGCCTTGTCGGCTGGCGAGAACTTGCCCGCCCCTTCTGCAATATTGAGGACGATGCTCAGCGCGGCACGCTGGAGCTGATCTCCGAGATAGCCCCTTCCGCGAGGAAGCGACTCTACGACTTCATTAGCCTTGGCAACGAACTCGATCGCGAGTCTGTAGACGTCCAGCTTCTCATGATCAAACGCCATCACCATATCCGTCGCCGCGCCCCTGACACACCCGCGCCTGCCCGTTCCTGGCCTCCGACTCTCCGTCTCCCGATCGCGCCCTGGCCTCCGACTCTCCGTCCCGCGATCGCACCCTGCCTCCGACTCTCCGTCCCGCGATCGCACCCTGCCTCCGACTCTCCATCCCGTGAACGCGCCCGGGCCCGCGCCCGCGCCCGGCATTTGACTTCCGTTCCCTTGCCTGGCCGTTGACGTGCCTCGCCTACTTCGCCGCTCCCGCCAACGCAGCCTTCAATCCCCTTCCCTTCGCCGCGCTCAGTAGCGCCATGATCGCGTAGACCTTCTTGTTCGCTTCTCTCGCGAGGTCGTGGCGGAATTGTTCCATCACCCCCGGGCTCACTTCGGCGCCGATGTCGGCCGGAAGGCAATGCATGTAGAGCGCCTTGCCTTCGCGGGTCATGCCCATCCGCCGCTCGTCGCAGATCCAACTCGTGTTCATCGCATTCCGCTCGAGCGCGCGCTTCTCGATGCTCTTCATCGTCTCAGCGTCCTTCTTCCGATTCGCCTCCACGCGCTCGAGCATCAGGTCGTACGGGCCCCAGCTCTTCGGGTAGACGACGTCGGCGCCTTCGAACGCGGCATCCATGTCATGCGTGACAGTGAACGAGCCTCCAGACGCCGCCGCGTTCGCCTTTGCCGCGTCGAGGCACGGCTGCATCAGCTGATACCCCTTGGGGTGCGCGAGTCTGACGTTCATCCCGAATCGGGTGAAGAGAGTGATGATGCCCTGTGCAACGGAGAGCGGCTTCGCGTAGCTCGGCGAGTACGCCCAGCTCATCGTCACCGTCTTCCCCGCGAGTCCGCCAGGGAACTTCTCGCGAAGCCAGAGGAGATCGGCGAGCGTCTGCGTCGGATGATCGATGTCGCACTGCAGGTTGACCACCGGCACGACGCGATCGTCGCCTGTTGCGGCGAGGTAGTCGTCGATTCCCTTCTTTGCGTCGCGCATGAACGCGTTGCCCTCACCGAGAATCAGGTCGTGGCGGACACCGAGCGCGTGGGAATTCATGCCTAACATCGCGCCCGTCTCGACCGAGGTCTCGCCGTGACTCACCTGGGTCGATGAGCCATCGACGATCACTGGCTGCCCGCCGAGTCGCGCGGCCGCGCCTGCCCACGACGACTTCGTGCGCGTCGATTGATCGAAGAAGAGCGCCCAGAAGAGCTGCTGCGGAAAGAGCGCGGGGACGCGGCCTTCACCGTCGAGCGCCTGGAGCACTTCGGCGAGCGTGCATAGCGTGTCGATCTCCGCGGCCGTCCAGTCCTGCGTGAGGAGCATGCTTCGGCCATGAAGCGAATCGAGAACCGAAGAGTCGAGGCGAGAGAGATGTTGTGAGGCGTTGATCGTCATCGTTTTCACTCCATCGAGGCGGTTGAACCTCGGAGCATTCTAGCCCGCATTTCTCACAGCCCTTCCACTGCGACAGCCGATAGCCGTCTGTCTGCTTCGTTGCACGACGATTTCGCTCCTCGACCTAGCGTCAACTATGCCGTCGTCGCAAAATCGCCGCGCGCCTCGCATCCAGGCCGCTCTCGGCAGTCTCGCGGCGAACCGCTGTGAGAAATGCGGGCTAGCCACAAACGACGAAGGGAGCCCGTGTCGTGGCAACGGCCTCCGGCCGTTACGCGGAGGCCGGAGGCCTCAGCCACTATTCGCTGAGCGTCACGTCGCGAAGATTGACGTAGTTGATCTTCCGGTCATCGAGTACGCTCCGTCGAAGCAAATCCATGATGAAACACCAGGTGAGGTCGACCTCGCCGCTCCACGTTCCGCAGACGGTCGAGGGCGGGGCGGCGAGATCGAGCTCGACGTCGAAGTCATCGCCGGAGAATCGCGCGTGAACACCGTCCACCTCCAGACGAAGCTCCTTGCCCTTGACGCGTCCCAGCACGAGACCGTCATGCAGATAGAACCCGTCGCGCGCGTTCCACTTGCGCCATGACTCCTCGCTCCCGAAGAAGAGCGGCTTGAACTGGTATGGCCCCCCTTCCTCGGGGCAGAAGACGTCGCAGTTGCCGCACTCGTTGCAGAAGTCGGCGAACGTGGCGATCTGCTCGTCATGCTCGAGCACGATCTCTTCTCCCTGCACCACCTCCGGCGCATCGATGGTTCCGCGCAGCACCAGCACCGGGATCCGCGCGTGCCCCGTCACGAACGAGAAGTTCGCATCATTCGGACAGACGGGAATGCACTTGTCACAGGTCAGACAGTCGAACGTCACGAGGTGGCTGTCGACGTGAGGCGGGAGTTTCGCATTCCTCGCGCGCGAGTAACGCGGATCTTCCGTCGCGCGGTCGGCGTAGCGCTCCGTGTTGAGCAGCTTCGCCTCGCTCACCGCGGCCGCCGTCGTCGCGTCGCCCGAATGTTGGTTTGCGCGCACGATGAGCTCATCGATCGTCGTCGCACCACAGGCGCGCATCGCCCCCCCGAGGCGCTCGTGATAGCTCGTGAGTCGTCCGTAGCCTCCCGGCTTCAGCAAGTCGCTGCAGACGGTCACCGGCACCAGCCCGAGCGCGACGGCGTCTGCGTAGTTGAGCGGATCGATCCCGGCGGAGAATGAGATCGGGATCCGATCGCCGAACTGCCTCCGGAAACGTCTCACGAGGTTGATCGCGAGCACGTGGAGCGGCTGCCCCGACAGGTAGACTTCCCTCTCACTCGGGGGGAGGAAACCAGCAACGTTCTCGATGATGAGGGTGTTGCTGAACTTCACACCGAAGTGGAGCCCGAGCCATGACGCGGTCTCTCCAAGGCGCTCGGTGATCTCTATCGCGCGCGGCCACGACGTGTCGCGCTCGAACGCGGAGTCGGGAACACGAATGTCGTCGTAGCCCATCACGTCGTGCAGCAAGTGCGCGACCTCGTCCTTCCCGAGCAGCATCGGATTGAACTTCACGATGCAGTGGATCCCCCATTGGCGCATGAGGTAGTCGACGATCCTCTCAATCTCATCGGGTGGGCAGCCGTGGAAGGTACTGAGCGTCAGCGTGCTCGAGAGCTGCGGCGGCACGATGACATCGCGAAGATGTGCGAGCTCCGTCGGGACCTCGCGCCGCAAGCGCTCGATCATCGCGCTCGCATCGAGCATCCCGCGCAGGAACGCGCCGACCTTCTCCGATCGGATTCCCGCGAGGTCGTAGCCGACGCTCATGTCGAAGATCGACTCTCCGAAGTGCGGCGCGAGGTCGATCGCACCCGATTCGCGGAGCATCGCGATGAGCATCGCCGCTTTCGCGTACTCCTGGAGCGATTCGTGGACCTTCAGTTCCTGCGACCACTCGGCATTGTAGCCAACCGTTCGCATATCGATGCAGGGGCGCGGGATCACGAGATCGTCCTTCACCTGCACGGTCTTCAATTCGAAGATGCGTGCGCCGCCGAGCCATGCGAGGACGATGTTCTGTGCCATCTGCGTGTGGGGCCCGGCCGCGGGTCCTAACGGCGACGAGGCACGCTGTCCGGCGAACGAAACGGAAAAATCGAGATCGCGAGCGCCACCGAAGAACTTCCGTCGCGGCAGATCGAAGATCGAGTCGTGCCGCGCGAGCTCGCGGAACATGCGGGCGGCGAGTGAGGCGAATGGATAGGGGATCAATTCGGCCACGAACGGTATTGTGGCACGGGCGGGAGGACGTAGCGCCCGCGTCTCGCGGGCAGCCACGCCGGCGTCTCGCCGGCATGGAATCGAGATCACGCTTCGCGGGCGTGGACGCCCGCGAAGGTGCCGGCGGGACGCTGGCGCAACCTTGCGCTAGACGCTCTCGATCGTGGCGAGCTGAACTGCAATCTCCTCGATCGTGGCGGGAAGCCCGAGAGGCACGCCTCGGCCGGCCGCGACGCTGAGAAGCGCCTGCTTCGCGGCCGCCCATACGGAGATTCCGAGGAGCAGGGGCGGCTCACCCACCGCCTTACTCCCCTTCACGTTTGCCGTATTCGTGTCGTTGTCGATCCACGCGACACTGAATATTTCAGGGAGATCCTGAATGTTCGGAATCTTGTACGTCGTCGGCGAGTGCGTCAGCAACTCGCCATCGTCCGCGTAGCGCAGTTCCTCCGTCGTGCACCAACCCATCCCCTGCACGAACGCTCCTGTGATCTGGCCGCGATCGATCCCCGGATTGATCGATCGGCCGATGTCCATCAGCAGGTCGGACCGGAGGACGCGCATCATGCCGGTGAAACGGTCGATCTCGACTTCCGACACTGCGGCGCCAATCGTGTAATACAGGAACGGCCGTCCGGAGAACTTCTCGATGTCCCAGTGAATGAGCGGCGTCGCGTAGTAGCCGCGCTCGCCGAGGCTCACGCGGTGACGGTGTGCGGCATGGGCGAGATCGCCGAACGTCATCGTCTTCGCCGGCCGACGTGAGTCGAACACCACGCCCTCACGAACGACGATCGATTCAGGCGATGGTGATGGATCCGCTTCACCTTCGACGAGAAGTCTCGCCGCGCAGTCGGCGAGGCGGGCGCGTAGACGCCTGCACGCGTCGATCGCGGCGGCGCCGTTGATGTCGGAGCCCGTCGATGCGGCCGTCGCCGACGTGTTGTTGTTCTTCTCGGTCGACGTAATCATCAGCCGCACCGCGGAAAGCTCGACGCCGAGCTCGTCGGCGACCAGCTGCGCGATCTTCGTGTTGACCCCCTGCCCCATTTCCGTCGCGCCCGTGGAGACCTGCACGCTGCCGTCGCGATAGATGTTTACGAGCGCATTGGCCTGGTTGAGGAATGTCGTATTGAACGAGATTCCGAACTTCACCGGCGTGAGGGCGATGCCGCGGAGCCGCGTTTTCGACTCGCGGTTGAAGCGAAGCACCTCGTCGCGACGACGCACGTAGTCGCTCGAGGCGACGAGCTCGTCGAAGATGCGGGGCAGCGTGTTGTTCTCGACGACGGCACCGTACGGCGTGACGTTGCGATCGGTCGTGCCGTAGCAGTTGAGGCGGCGAATCTCGAACGGGTCGCGCCCAAGCGTCACCGCGATCTCCTCGACCATGTTCTCCATCGTCGCCACGCCCTGCGGGCCGCCGAATCCGCGCATCGCCGTGTTAGGAGCCGAGTTCGTCCGACAGACCGTACCGTTGATCTCGATGTCGTGGATGTAGTACGCGTTCTCGGCGTGGCACATCGCGCGCGCCATGATCGCCGTCGACAGATCGGCGAAGGCGCCACCGTCGGAATAGAAGTCGACCTGCATTCCGAGAATGTGCCCCGAGTCGTCGAACCCGACGCGATAGCGGTTCTGGAACGGGTGGCGATGGCCCGTGACGATCATGTCTTCGTCTTTGGTGAATGCGATGCGAGCCGGGCGGCGCGTCTTCTGCGCGACCAGCGCCGCGATCGTCGCAGGATGCGTCGCCTGACATTCCTTGCCGCCGAAGCCGCCCCCCATCCTCTTCGCAACCACCACGACCTCACTCTGCGAGAGACCGAGCACGTGCGCGATGACGTCCTGAACTTCGGTTGGATTCTGCGTCGACGAGTGGACGGTAATCGCTCCGTGCTCGTCGGGCATCGCTATTGCTGCCTGCGATTCGAGATAGAACTGGTCCTGTCCACCGGAGCGGAAAACGCCCTCGACGACATGCGGTGCCGCCGCGATCGCCGCCTCAGCATTTCCTCGGCTGATCGTCCGCCGCGTACCGATGAACGACTGCGCGGCCACCGCGTCGTCGATCGTGAGAATCGGGGTGAGTCGCTCGATGTCGGCGACGATCGCCTTGCGCGCGGCGTCGACCGCTTCGCGTGTCTCCGCAGCGATCACGACGACCGGCTGCCCGATGTACGAGACTTCGCCCGGGGCGAGCAGCGGCTCGTCCTGGAAGATCGGTCCGAAGATGTTCCCGCCTTCGATGTCCTCGAACGTATAGAGCGCGACGACGCCCGGAATCATTGCGGCGGCAGCGAGGTCGAGCGCGCGAATGCGCCCGCGCGCCACGGGACTCCACCAGTAGCCAACCTGCAGCTCGTTCGCGAGGTGCGGGATGTCATCGACGTAGACCGACTCGCCAGTCACGTGCCCGCGTGCCGAGTCGTGCGGTACGTTCTTGCCGACGTACATCAGCGAGCCCCCGTTCCCGGCGCGACACGTGCGCCCGCGATCTCCTCGTGAAAGAACTTCATGAGTACGTTGGCAGCGAGGAGCGATCGGAACTCCTTCGACCCGCGCACGTCGCTGATCGGCGCAATCTCCCCGCGTGCGACGTCGCCTGCCTCACGGAACAGCGCCTCCGTCGCGCCCGCTCCTTCGAGCAGCGCTTCCGTGCGAGGAAGCCGAAGCACCACCGGCGCTACGCCGCCATAGGCGATCTTCACGCCCGACATCCGCCCGCCAGCGACCGTCATCCGGATCGCCGCGGTGAATGTCGAGATGTCGAGGTCGCGACGCTTCGAGACTTTGTACAGTCGAACGGTCTCCGCCTCACCCGGCAGTGGCACACGCACCTTCGTGATCATCTCGTCGGGTGCCTTGTCGAGCTGCTTGTATCCCTTGTAGAACGCGTTGATTCCGACCGCGCGCTTCCCGCGCACGCTCTCGAGCTCCAATTCCGCCTCACAGACGAAGAGGAACGGGAGCGTGTCGGCAATCGGCGATGCGTTCGCGACGTTGCCTGCCAGCGTTCCGGCGTTGCGAATCTGTGGCGATCCGAAGAGTTGGAGAATCCCGTGCAGCGCCGGCACCCGGGTCTCGGTGAACTTCTCGAGCGCCGCGAGCGTCGCGCGCCCGCCGACGACGAGCGCGCCGTTCTCGATCGCGATGCCGTCGAGCCCGTCGAGGTGCGCGAGCGTCATCATCACCGAGGGTCGCAGCCCGCGCTTGTTGCACTGCACGCCAAAGTCGGTGCCACCCTGCACGATCACGGCACCAGGATTCGCCGCGAGGAATGCGAGAGCGTCGCGGAGCGTGTGAGGGGCGAAGAACGTGCGTCCGTTCGCATCGATCCGAACGCCGTCCGACGCGCGCGCAAGCGCCTCGGCGATTGGTCCCGGCGGGTAGAGCTCGTCGAGCGATCGCCCGTGGCCTCCCGTCATGTCGAGCGCCGCCTCGATGATCGGGTCGTATCCGGTGCAGCGGCAGAGGTTCCCGGTGAGCGCCTCGCGCGCCTCACGCCCCGTGACGGCTGCTCCCGATTCGCGGAGCGCCGTCATCGCGACGACGAATCCAGGCGTGCAGTAGCCGCACTGCGCACCATGGTGATCGACCATCGAACGTTGCACATCGCTCAATTCGCTGCCGAGTTGCAGCCCTTCCACACTGACCACGTGGATTCCATCGAGTTGGAAGAGCATCTGGATGCAGGAATTGACCGGCACGTAGTCGAGCCGGCCGTCGCGCGGTGTGCCGACGAGAACGGTACACGCGCCGCAATCGCCTTCCTCGCAGACAGTCTTCGTTCCGGTCGCGCCGCGCACCTCGCGCAGCCAATTCGCAGCCGTTCGGAACGCGTCGGTGCCGGAGACTCGCACCTTGCGACCGTTGAGGAAGAGCTCGAGATGGTCTCGCATCGGCACCGACGATGATAACGAAAATCGCGTGCGAAACATCGCAACATGCGGCTCACTCGCGTCTCATCAGCGCGAACCGGCAGCCTCCCCGTTTCCGAGTCATTGACAGTAGACTTCGGAAACAGATCAATGCCGCGCGCGATGGGGCTCACTGGAGGTGTCCCACGGACGCGCGGTGAGAGGAGAGGCGCCGATGCCAACCAGCGCGAGACGGACGGGTGCGAAAACAGCGGCCACGATCGACGAGCGCGTGCGCGCGGTGCTCGAAGCGCTGAAGAAATCGGCGACGACGCGCGACTACGCCAATCTCGAGCGCTTCGGAATCACCGCGGCGAATGCGCTCGGCGTATCGATGGCAAATGTTCAAAAGATTGCGAAGCCGCTCGGCCGAAGCCACGAGCTAGCGCTCGCCCTGTGGGAAACCGGTGTCTACGAAGCGAGGATGCTGACAGCCTTCGTCGACGATCCGGCCCAGGTCACGGCAGCGCAGATGGATCGCTGGTGCCGCGACTTCGACAACTGGGGTATCTGCGACACGCTCTGCTTCAAGCTGTTCGATCAAACGCCGCACGCCTGGCGCATGGTTGCAACGTGGGCAAAACGAAAGAACGAACATGAGAAACGCGCGGCGTTTGCGCTGCTCGCGAGCCTTGCCGGACACGACAAGCTGGCGACGAACGCGCAGTTCCTTGGCGGGCTCGATCTCGTCGAGCGCGCCGCCACCGATGAACGGAACTTCGTGAAAAAGGGGGTAAGCTGGGCGCTGCGACGCATCGGCGGCCGTAACGCGATCCTGAACGCGGAGGCATCGAAGCTCGCGCGGCGCCTCGCCGACTCGTCCGACGCCACCGCCCGCTGGATCGGCAAGGACGCATTGCGCGAGTTCGACCGCAGTGCACACAAGACGAGGGTCTCTCGCGCCTCCAAATAGCCTTGCAACGGCAGACTCTCCCCCTCTACAGGTCGTCCCGGCCCCCCCGTAGCTGGCTCGATCGCGACCACGGCTTCATCGTGACGGCTACGATTTCTCGATTCTTGATTCTCAAACTCCCTCGTTCCGCTCTACCATTGAGCTTCACATGAGTGATCCAACGAGACCGGACGCGCCGGGAAGCGGCGCCGAGGGAGATGACCGCCCCGCGGAGTCACGAACCGACCCTTCGGCGCCGCAAGCCGAAAGCGACGCGACGATTCCCGACGCGCCGGCGAGGCGTGAATCCGACTCCGACGCCCGAACGGTCGAAACCGACCGGACGACGCTCGAGAGCGAAGCTCCGAGTTACGACGATCTCTCCGCGGACTCCCTCCTTCGCGGGCTCCCCCGCGTGCAGGTCGGTGGGCGCAGCATCCCTTCTCTGCATGGCATCCAGCTCGTTCGCAAGCTCGGACAAGGCGCGATGGGAGCGGTCTACCTCGGCTACAAACCGCGGCTGCGACAGCACGTAGCCATCAAAGTTCTGCCGATGCATCTCGCAGAGATGCGACCACAGCTCGTCGAACGATTCATCCGCGAAGCGCAGCTCGCTGCGAGCATCGAGTCGCCGCACTTGATCCGTGTCACCGATGTCGACGAATCCGAGGGGCTCTTCTTCCTCGTCATGGAGTATGTCGGCGGTGTCTCGGCAGGCGCGCTGCTCCGGTCGCTTCGCGACTCAGGCTCCACGCTCGACGAGGCGAGCGCTCTCGACATCTGCATCGCCGCGGGGGCAGGGCTCGCAGCCGCGCATGCCCGCGGGATCATTCATCGCGATCTCAAACCGGACAACATCCTTTTGCCGCGTCACGAGCCTTCCGCTCCCCCAGCGTTCACGCGCGCGAAACTCGCCGACCTGGGGCTCGCGCGCAGCGAAGTGCTCGGCCATTCCCTCACTGGCACGGATACGGGGATGGGGACCGCCGGCTACATGGCGCCCGAGCAGGCGCTCTCGGCGCGAACCGCGGGAAAACCGGCCGACGTCTTCGGCCTCGGCGCAACGCTCTACGCGTTGCTCGCCGTGCGTCCTCCGTTCACGGGCGATAGCGCCGCGGGTGTCATCGTCAAGACGATCCAGGAGCCGCACACGCCGATCCGCGAACTGCGAGCCGACGTCTCCGAGCCGACCGCGACGCTGATCGACCGCTGCCTCGAGAAGGACCCCGCGACGCGATTCGTCGACGCTTCCGCGCTCCTGGAGGCGCTTCGAGCGTGCCGCGAGGCGTTAGGCGAGCGGGGCTCGACTTCCGAGGCGCTCGCACGACTCGAGGCCTTGACGCGCGCACCCGAGGTCGGAGAGAAGGTCGCCCCTGTGTCATCACCATCGACCGAGGTGGACGGGGCGGCAGCCACGCTCCCCGACGCCCCTGCCGCGTCGACCTTCATTCAGCATGCGTCGACGTCAGCCCAGAAAGCGCCGACAGTCGCTGACGCGCTGCCGTCGCGGGCCCAACCGGGCGAGGCTGGACGGACGCGCCGGAAGGCGCTCCTGATCTTCGCGTTCGTATTGATCGCGCTGATCGTCACCGGAGTCGTTAGGTCGAGATTCAAGGGTGCTGCAAGTGCCCCCGTGGCCCCGGTCACGACGACCGTCACACTCCTTGCGAGCCACGATTCCGAACGGTGGGCTCGATGGGCCGTCGACGAGTTCGCTAAAGATCCTTCGAGCAAGGGAATCCAGATCTCGGTGACGGCAACGCACGGTTACGAAGTCGAGAACCGTCTTCTCGAGGGCAAAGAGACTCCGCTCCTCGTCGCGCTTTCGAACGATCTCTCGAGCGAACGATTCTCGATGAAATGGAAGGCGAAGACCGGACGGGAGCCATATTCCCGTCGCGAAGTCGTTTCGCTTTCGCCCCAGGTGTTCGTGATGTTCGAGGACCGCCTGCAGCAGTATCTGAAACACTACGGCGCGCTCAACTTCATCAATCTCGGAGATGCGCTCACGAAGAAACGGTGGACGGCGATCGGGGGACCCGACTCGTGGGGCCCGTTCACCTTCGCGATCGCCGACCCCGCGATCTCGCTCAACGGACTCGCATCTGCAGCGCTCGCCTCCTACGACGCCACGGGCATCGACGAATTACTCACGCTCGAAGAGGTCCGTTCGCCGCGGGCGACGATGCTGCTCGCGCAGCTCGAGAACGCGTTCAGAGCCAACGATGGCGGCGACGAGATCATGAAGGAGCTCGCGCTCAAGGGCCCGTCCGAATTCGACGGCGTCTGCACCACCGAGAGTGCCGCGATCACCTATATCGAGAGCGCCGACGATCGGTGGGGCGCACTTCGGGTCGAATATCCAAAGGTAAATTTCTGGAACGAGAGCACCGTCTACGTGATGCGGCGCGAGCAGAACAGCCCGGAGGAGCTCGCAGCTGCAAATGCATTCGTCGACTTTCTTCTCGGTGAGGCAACGCAGCAGAAGCTCGTCGCGCTCGGTTTGCGCCCCGTCCATCCTGCCGCGCGGCTTCACACCGCGGACAGCCCTTTTCTGCGGCTCGAGCCGATGGGAATCCGCCGCGACGTCCCGATCGTCCTCGCGAAGCCTTCCGTCGAAGTCGTCGCCGAGTTGATGGGTCAATGAGACGCGCCGCGCCCGCGCCGCACTCAACTCACGCGTCGCGACCCGGTGCTCCCCGGAACGGGTAGACGAGCTGCGCCATCCACCCTTCGGGAACGTCGTCGCCAAGCAACGCCCTTCCCGCGACCGGCTTCCCGTAGCCTGCGCGACAGCCGAGGGTGAGCGCGATCACCCGATGACCGTCCGTGCGTCATCGCTCACCGTGAAGGCACGGACATAAGCTGACCCGCATGAGCACCTACGACGAAACACTCGCAACAATTCGAACCCACAAGACGCATACGGGCCATTCGACGGAGTTCTGCATCAAGGTCGACCCTTCGAACTGGCAGCAGTACATCTCGACTCCGGTCAAGGGTCGGGCACTCCTGATGGACCCGTTCACCAACAAGGGCACGGCGTTCACCGCAGCCGAGCGCGACGAGCTCGACTTGCACGGCCTCCTTCCGCCGGTCATCTCGACGATGGAGGAGCAGCTCCAGCGAACCTACGAGAATTTCCTGTCGAAGACGACGCCGATCGAGAAGTTCGTGTTCCTGACCAGCCTGCACGATCGGAACGAGACGCTCTACTACCGTCTCGTCCTCGAGCACATCGACGAGATGATGCCGATCGTGTACACGCCCGTCGTCGGTGAGGCGTGCCAGAAGTTCTCCCACATTTATCGCCGCGGGCGCGGTCTCTTCGTCGGCTACGACCAACGCGACCGCATCGAGCAGGTCCTGCTCAACTATCACACGCACAACCCATCGGTCATCGTCGTCACCGACGGCGAGCGGATCCTCGGTCTTGGTGACCAGGGCGCGGGGGG
>JACPDH010000106.1 GCA_016184115.1 Acidobacteriota bacterium
GGCGGCGAGCCTGGGGCAGGTGAGCCTGCTGTGGTCGCTACGTCACTTTTGCAAGAAACCACGATCATTGCGGCGGCCAGCGTAGCTAGCATTTTGGCTCGGGAAAGAGTTGCGTACCGAAAGTGTGGCATTGATACCCCCTTGGTGGATCATGCGTGCGTCCTCCACCGCCTAACGTGTCACTAGACTGAACTCCACCCATCTGAGATTAGATGAGAGCAGCTGGTATCGGATGTCCTCATCTGCTGTTGGATAACGTAACACTTGGCGGGGCCCACTCGGAAATCCGCTCTTCGAGCCCCAGTTGTACCACAAGCCTAAGGCGTGCCCACCAGAGCTTCGAGGGCGGATCCCATCGGGCTTGTACTCCTCTCAGTTGTCTCTGTAACTGCCTCTCGTCGGGGCCGATTCGAAGGCCGACGAGGCGATCGGGTTCAACGATGTGACGCTCCGGTACCCATCGCACTTCGTCGACGATGAGCTCCACCGTGGTGTACCGCTTCGCTCGCGCTTCGTCGTACCTGTAACGAACAGCCACGAGGGCCGGTCCGTACTTCGCAACATGCGCACGCGTGCCAGGGTCGCCCGGCCGCAACGTCAGGCGCGCGGTTCCTTTACGCTTCATGTTCCCCCGAGGTTCCCTCGGTCGGGCCCGGAAGTCAAAGGTGATGCTACCCGTGACGCGCAGCGTTCGCCAGAAGTCGCTCGCTGCGTCGACCAGTCGTCACGCCCGTCTCGGGAAACGGCAGGAGCCTCGCACCCGTGAATCGCGGCCGGACCTTCACGGCACGACTTTCATCGCTGGTGCGAGGCCCAGAGACTGGAGTGCAATCGTCGCCGCAGCGAGAACAACGACCGCGACTCCGACCATCGCCCACACCCGTTTGAGCGGGGCTCGATTGGCGACGGCGCCCAGCACCCCTCCCGCGAAGGCCAACTCCACACTCTGGCCAATCCACCAGCCAGTCAACATTGCGACACTCGCAGTGCTGACAGAGTAGAGCCCTAACACCAACGCGCCCCATACCAAAGCGCCCGCTACCGCTCCCAGGCGGAACCCTTCGCCGAAGCCGCGAAGCTGAAGCCGGCGGAGAAGCCAGAAGAGGCCTATGGTGAGAATGAGGAATGCCAGATATCCAAGCGGAATCCGGCGGAAGGCGTCTTCCGCCGGAAGCAGAAATGCGCTCGGTTCGACGTAGAGACGCGCGAGCAGTCCGCCATGCAGGAACAGGTCAATCCCCAGCGAGAGAACCCAGGCAGCAGCGATGGCGAGGACCGCGGCGAGCTTGCCAGGCGATTCAACGGGCTCGGCGACTCCATCTGCCCCACCTGCGTGAGCCTTGGACATGATGCGCCTTTCGGAGATTGACCGATTCGTTCGGCCTAACGGATCGAGTCCGGCCGCGCCATCGCGACCGACCTGCCCGGAAGTCTACACTACCTCGTGGGCGGTGTCGGTGGCAGCTGCAGCGAGATGTCAGATGTCGCGGAAGCTCGTATACCGCTCGCCCAATAACCTGAACTTCAGGAGGAGAGACTCGAGGTTAGGACGCAGAACGATGAATGTTCGCCCCTGAACCCCTCGTCCGGGCCCTTTTCTGCTACGAAGATCTCGGCGGGGTCCTGGCGGGCTCGCATCCCGAATGGATGCCAGATGTTAGCCGGAGGTCGCCGCAGATGACCGCCGGACTGGCGATGCGCCGCTACGCGGCGCGCATTGACCTTCGATGCGGTAGCCACCGGCTTCGGCCGGGGGTTTGCTGCCCCATAATCGAATCGCGCCGCGTAGCGGCCAAGGATCGATAGCTCCGTCCTCAGCCTGGGGGCAGTCTCCCGCTCAATAGAACGTCGGCCACCGCCGAGGGTCGCTTTCGTGCATCAGCTCGTAGGCGAATTCGAAGATCTCCTCGCGGTTAGGTTTGGAGGCGTAGGCGCCATCGGAGCCGTAGGCGGCGGGATGTGTTTGCTTCCCGCTCCCCTTGAGGGTGCGAACCGTGTCTCGAACATCCACCCCGGGTCGCCTCCGGCGACCCGGGGCTACCTTCCGTCACGCCTCCGGCGTGCGCCTTTTGGTTCCCTGGTCATCGATGGTCGGCGAGCTCCGGCTCGGCCTGGCCTCACACATCATCGTTCATCGTTCAAACTTCGGCCTCTTCCTCTTGAGCTCAGGCCATCTCCGTTAGACCGGGTCAGTACCACTCCCCCGCCTTCACGAGCTTCTGAATCTTCTTGAGGATCCGGTCCTTCTTCATTCCGCGAAGGTAGTCGACGAACATCACGCCGTTCAGGTGGTCGAGCTCGTGGCAGATCGCTCGAGCCATCAGCCCCTCGCCCCACATTTCCTTCGCGTTTCCTTCGCGGTCGAGATAGGTCACCCGCACTCGCTCTGGACGCGAGACGAGCTCGACGAAGTCGGGGATCGAGAGGCAGCCTTCCTCCTCGAACTGCTCGCCTTCGCTTTCGTGGAGCTCGGGATTGATCAGGACGTGAACGTTGCCCGGCTCTTCGCCGACCGTGAGGTCGATGACGGCGAGTCGTTTCGCGACTCCGACCTGGTTCGCCGCGAGGCCAACGCCCGGCTCCGCGTACATCGTCTCGACCATGTCGTCGATGAGCGCCTCGAGAGCGGCGATCTCGGATACGTCAATCTCTTCGGCGCGGGTGCGAAGCACCGGATCGCCGTACTTGCGAATCGGAAGAACCGCCATGCTATTTCCTGTGCTTGAGCGAGTCGACCATCGCTTCCACCGTGTGGCTCGCGCGCTTCTTGTAGAAATCCTCGAGCACGCTCTTTACGCGGGGATGCCTCGTCACGATCTCGTCCAGCCTCTCCTTGTCGAGCCGCAACAGCTCCGATCTCTGCGCTGCAGTGATCGTCGCCGTGCGCGGTTTGCCGGTAAGAACGCTGACCTCACCGAAAAAATCCCCTTCGCCGAGGTTTGCGAGGTAGACACCGTCCCCCCGAGGGCCCTTGCCGTAGACCTTCATCGCGCCACTCACGATGACGTAGAGTGCGGAGCCCGTCTCTCCCTCGGAGATGACCACATCGCCTTCATTGAACTGCTCGAGCACCATCACGTCGACGACCGCCTTACGCTCCTCGTCTGACATCGTCTCGAACAGCGGACTCCGGGGGACTGGATCCTTGAACTCCGGCTCGCGCGCCGTTTCCGCGACGGCGGCGGCGGTCGAGGACGAGAGGAGAGCCTTCACCTTCTCGAGCTTCTTCTCGACTCCGATGACCTGCACCGTCAAGCCTGCGTCGCGGTAGTAGTCGGCCGTCGCCTCGTAGGCGCCAACCGATTCCTCGAGGAACCCGGCTCCGGCGAGGGCGTCGGCCAGCTGGAGCTTGATCCGAACGTTGGTGGGATACTTCGCGGCTTCCTTGCGGAGAAGCGGCACCGCCTTCGCGTAGTCCTTGCGCGCAAGAAGCGCCGAAATGCTCTCAGGCTGTTCGCTCACGTTCCCCCCGTCACTGCAGCCGGGCAGGCAGAAAGGCTCCCGGCGCATCCAGTTTGAACCAACGCCAGGTGCGGTTCAAGCGTGCAAACGGGGCGAGCGTGGCATCGAGAGCCGCGATCAGGCCGGCAGCTTGCCGAGATGCTTCCGCGCCTCGTCAGCCGCCTCGCCGTCAGGGTACTCGGTGAGGACGCGCTCGAAGTAAAGCCGCGCCTCACCAGCGCGCCCGAGCCCCGCGAGCGAAACTCCGAGATCGTAGAAGAGCTCGTCTTTCCGCGTGTAGTCGGGGAACTCGCGAAGAACGCCCTCGAGCCTCGCAAGCGCCGGCTTGAAATCGGAGCGCAGCATGTAGAAGCGCGCGACGACCTGCTCGTGCCTGGCGAGGGCGTCGAGCGCGACGCGCATGTTCGCCTCCGCCTCGGAGCGGTGCTGGCTCGTCGGGTAGAGAGCGATCATCTCCCTGTACTTCTGAACCGCTTCCTTCGTCTTCGTCTGGTCGCGGTCGGGTCTCTCCATCTGGAGAAAGGAGACGTTTGCGATCTGGAGCGTCGCGTAGTCGGCGAGCTCGCTCGTCGGAAAGCGGTTGATGAAGTCGCGGTACTTGTACTGCGCTTCGACCAGGTTCACCTCGTTACCCTGCTTCTGGTAGGCGTCGGCAATGCGGAGAAGGCTGCGCCGCGCGAGGGGGTCGTTCGGGAAGCTCTCGTAGACGTAGGTGAAGTATTCGCGGGACTTCGCCCACTTCTCCCTCGCGTAGAGTGCCTCTCCTTTCGCGAAGATCTCGTCCTTCGAGAGGTTGAGGAACTCGGGATTGACCTTCGGCTGATAGACCTCGTTCCGCTTCGAGCGGCATCCTGCCAGCAGGAGGGTAAGGGCGCAGAACAGCGCAACTGCGGTGGTCGTCTTGAGTGTTCGGGTCACCTGGTATCTCCCCCGGAGCGTCAGTCAATTCAACTGCGGCGCTTGAGCTGCGTGATCGCTTCACTGCGGTCCGATTGGCCGAATACGGCCGTTCCCGCGACGAGAATCTCCGCCCCCGCCTCGACGATCGCCGGGGCGGTGTTTCGGTCGATGCCGCCATCAACCTCAATGGCGACGTCGAGATTCCGCTCTCGAATCATCCCGGCGATGCGGCGGACTTTCTCGACGGAAGGCTGGAGGAACTTCTGGCCTCCGAATCCGGGATTCACGGTCATCACGAGCACATAGTCACAATAAACCAGCGCCTCGGCAAGCGTATCCGCCGACGTCGCCGGGTTGATCGCGATTCCCGCCTTCGCTCCGCCATCGCGAATCATGGCGAGCGCCCGCTGCAGGTGCTGCTCCGCTTCCACATGCACCGAGATCATGTCGGCGCCCGCCCTCAGAAACGCCTCGATATATCGCTGCGGCTCGGAGATCATCAGGTGGCAATCGAGCGGGAGCCTCGTCAGCGGGCGGAGCGCCTTCACGACGAGCGGCCCGATCGTGATGTTCGGCACGAAGTGTCCGTCCATCACGTCGAGGTGGATCAGGTCGGCGCCTGCCTCCTCAACCGCCGCGAGGGCGGCACCGAGCGCCGAGAAGTCGGCCGAAAGCATCGACGGCGCGACTCTGACCTGTCCTGTTCGATTCACGATTTCGTCTCCTACTCGAAGCGCACTTCCTGGCGGGCGACGACGATCGAGACCGGCTCGCCTCGGCGGACCTTGCCGCCGGGCATCGGAAACTGCCGGATGATCGTCCCGTCGTCGACGCCTGGGTAAGGCTCGAATTTCACGTTCGACACGAGGAAGCCGTAGTGCTCGAGGCGGTACTTCACCTCCTCGAACGGCCGGTTGATGAGGTCCGGCATCACGAATGCCGGCTGCGGCAACGGGGTCGCAATCGCAATCGCCACGGCCGTCTGCTCGCCGACGATCTGGCCGATCGCAGGCTCCGCGGCCGCGCCATTCCGATACGATCCGCTCTGAAAATACGAGATCGTGCCGAGCCTCAGATTGAGCTGGCTCAGCCGGAGCATCGCCGTTCGTGCGCTCTTCTCGGTGACGTCGGGGACACGCAGCACGAGTGGACCGAGGCTCTGGCCGACGTGAATTCTCGTGCCGCGCTTGATGAGCGTGTCGGGCGCGCGGTTCTGCCAGACGACGTTGCCGGCCGAAACGTTGTCGCCGTGCCGGTCCTTGCTGTTGTCGACGACGACCACGAGCCCGAGGTCCGAGCACATCGCGCGCGCTTCCGTGAGAGTCCGTCCGATGAGGTTAGGCGTCGCGATCGACTTGCCGCGGACCCAGAACTTGAACCAGAAGTAGGACGACGCCCCGAACGTCACTGCGAGCAGTGCGACGAACGCCAGGTTGAAGATGCAGCCGCGAAGCCTCATCGATGCTGGCGACGCTCCTCCCGTCCACCCGCGACGACGTTCTCGCGACGCTTCCTGGCCACTCCGCGCTCCCCGCCGCGCGCCGGGATCAGCGCTTCGCGCCAGGCGTCTTCCACGCGCTCTGCGGCAACGATCTCCAACGCACCTTTCATGTCTTCGCTGAGCTCCGCGAGATCCTTGCGGTTCCCCATCGGAACGACGACGCGGCTCACGTGAGCGCGCCTCGCGGCGATGAGCTTCTCCTTCAACCCGCCGACCGAGAGAATCTTCCCTCGCAGCGTGATCTCGCCGGTCATCGCGACATCGTGCCGGACCGGGCGGTCGGAAAGTACCGAAGCGATCGCGGTCGCAATCGCCACCCCGGCTGACGGGCCGTCTTTCTGGATCGCCCCCGCCGGGAAGTGAATGTGAATGTCCTGATCCGCAAATGTCTTTCCGTCGATTCCAAGCTCCGCGGCGCGCGAGCGCACGTAGGAGTACGCAGCCTGCACGCTCTCGCGCATCACTTCGCCGAGATGGCCCGTGACGGTCGTCTTTCCCGTGCCGCTCATCCGCGTCGCTTCGATGAACATGATCTCGCCGCCAGCGGAGGTCCAGGCGAGTCCCGTCGCGATGCCGACCTCAGGCGCACGCCCGGCAAACTCGTGCTCGAACGCCGCCATCCCGAGATACGACGCAAGGTTCGATCTCGTGACGGCCTCCGACTCGAGCCCTTCCGCAACGATCCGACGCGCCACTTTGCGCGCGATCGACGCGATCTTCCTCGAAAGCTCGCGCACGCCCGCTTCCGCGGTGTAGTCGCGAATGATCGACGCCATCGCGGCGTCGTCGATCTCGAGCCGGTCGGGCGTGAGGCCGTGCGCGGAGAGCACCGCGGGGGTCAGATGCTTCGTCGCAATCTGAAGCTTCTCCTCCTCGTCGTAGCCCGAGAGGCGAATCACTTCCAGGCGGTCGCGCAGCGCAGGAGGGATGTCGTCGAGGAGGTTCGCCGTCGTGATGAAGAGCGTCTGCGAAAGGTCGAACGGTATCTCGAGGTAGCGGTCGGTAAAGCTGTGGTTCTGCTGAGGATCGAGGACCTCGAGAAGCGCCGCGGCGGGATCGCCTCTGAAATCCTTGCCGATCTTGTCGATCTCGTCGATGACGAAGAGCGGGTTGCGCGTCCCGACCTGGATGTAACTCTGAACGAGCTTTCCAGGCATCGCGCCGACGTAGGTCTTGCGGTGGCCGCGAATCTCCGCCTCGTCGGTGACGCCTCCAACCGAGAGCCGCACGAACTTGCGCCCGAGCGCGTCGGCGATCGACTTTCCGAGCGACGTTTTTCCAACGCCCGGCGGCCCGGCGAAGCAGAGGATCGGACCCTTGAGGTCCCCTTTCAGCTTGAGCACAGCGAGGAACTCGAGCACGCGATCCTTGACCTCACGGAGGCCGTGGTGGTTCGTGTCGAGGAGCTTCGCCGCGAGCTCGACGTCCACGCGATCCTCGGTGAGCTCACTCCATGGAAGTTGAAGCACCGTGTCGAGGTGTGTGCGAATCACGGCGTAGTCCGACGAGCCTGGTGAAAGCAGCGACAACCTCTGGACTTCACGTCGAAGCTGCGTTCTGTAGTCATCGTCGAGCGGGAGGCCATCGAGGCGCTCGAGGTAGGAGTCGACCTCGTTCTCGATCGGCGAGTCGCCGAGCTCGTCCTGGATCACGCGGAGCTGCTCGCGAAGGTAGCGCTCGCGCTCGCGGCGATTGATCGAGAGCTGCGTCTGCCTCGCGAGGTCACGGTCGATCGCGGCACGTCCGACGTCCTTCTGCATGAACTTCACGATCCGCTCCAGCCGTTCGATCGGATCGAGCGTCTCGAGCAGCGACTGCTTCTCCTCGGTGCTCAAGTGGATGACAGACGCGAGCAGATCAGCGAAGGCGTCGACACCCGTCTCGAGGCTCGACCGGACGACTCCGACGAGGTCGGAGCCATAGCGCTCGTCACCGTCGACCAGCTTCTCGAAAACATACCCGGCTTTTTCCACGAGTCGCGTCGCGGAGTCGGCGTCGCTGGATGCGATGCTCGGCAGCGGCCTTACGCGCGCTTCGAGCATCGGTCCCGCGCTGAAAAACTCCTCGGCTTGCAGGCGCACGCCGCCGCGCAGCACGAGCTGGCATCGGTCGTGCGCGATCACGAGCTGTTGGACGACGAGCGCGAGCACTCCGACGCGGCTCAGATCTTCAGGCGACGCCAGATCGCGGTTCCCGCCTTCCTGCAGAAACGCTCCGACGTGCGCTTCACCGTCACGCAGATGCCGAAGATTCGCGACTCCCTGCTCCGACGAAATCTGGATCGAGAGAAGGGCACCTGGAAACAGCACCGACGAAGCGAGCGGCACGACCGGAACGCGTTCCAGGTCGTGAAGGTCGCCCTCGTAGGGGCGCAAGGCGTCAAGTGTCGGCGTCATCGTTGTATTGAGACAGCTTATACTGTCCGTGGAGTCCGAGCATGGGCTTTTGAATTCTAGGCAATGTCCGAATCAGGCGCCAATCCTCTCTGGAATCCCGAACGCGACGCTCCTGCCTCGCGGCCGCAGGATCCTGTCGACGATCCTCGGGCGAAGCGTGCCGATCTCCACTGCCACAGCCGATTTTCCGTGTTCAAGTACTTCCGGCGCGCGAATACGCGCGACTGCTACAGCGAACCCGAGGCGGTCTATCGCACCGCCAAACAGCGAGGAATGTCGTACGTCACGTTGTCGGATCACGACTCGATCGACGGTGCGCTCTATCTGCTGAACAAGTACCCAGGTCTCGACGACTTCTTCATTTCGGAAGAGGTCGAGACCTATTTCCCCGAGACGAAGCAGCGGGTCCACATCGGCGTCTACGGACTCGACGAGCACCAGCACCGGGAGATCCAGCGGCTTCGCCCCGACATTCGCGAGCTCGTCCCCTACCTCCGCAAGGAGCGGCTCGTGTTCGCGGTGAATCACCTCCTGCAGAACTACCGGATGAAAAACGTCGCCTCGCGCTACATCGGCGAGATGATCGAGATGTTCGACGTCTTCGAAGTCATCAACGGCGCAATGGCGTCGTCGAACAATCGCGTCACCTATCAGCTCGTCGACAACTTCCGCCGGAATGGGAGGCGGCTCTCGATGGTGGGCGGCAGCGACGCGCACACGCTCAAACACGTTGCGAAGGTCTACACCGTTTCGGCGGCCGACTCGATCCCGGAGTTCATCGAGAACGTGCGAAGCGGCAACTGCCTCGCCTGGGGCCAGGAGATGCGCTTCGTCGATCTGGTGAGCGACATCTACCTCCTCCTCTTCGCCTACTACGCGGAGACTCGAAACGACCTCCAATCGCTCGAGTACACGAGCGCTGATAAGACGCTGCAGTTGATGGGGAGGCTCGCCGGCATTCCGACAGCCATTTCGGGGATCCCCGCGGCCATCACCTCGCTCAACTATCTCAAGCAGATCGTCGTGAGTAAGGGAATCGGCTGGAAGCTGTCGAGCCTGATCGAAAAGATCGGGCGGGGCGCGCCTAACTGACGTCAGAACGCAAACGCCACGCCGCCGACGAGACGCTTCGCCTCGCGCGCCGCAACGATCTGTCCGCCGGCGTCACGCTCGCGCGTGACCGCCATGCCGAGCATGACGCGCAGGTCGACCGGGAGGCGGAGCGACTGTGCGAGGACGACGCTCATGCGCTCGATCTCACGGTGGATTCGCGCATCGGTCGCGAGCGGCTGCGCAATCTGGCGGTAGGCGATGTCGATCGACGTTCCCGAGCCGTCGTGCGTGGCCCGCATCGCGGCCACCACGTACTCCCGATGCGCGCCCACCGCGTCCTCGGAGTCGTCGATCTCTCCCGCCGATGCATCGAAACCAAATGTCATGCTCGCGATCGCTGCGGACGCCGCCAACGCTACCGCGCGCGCCTCGTCACCGCGCTCCACGTAGAGCCCGTCCCAGAACTCCTCGAAGCGGTCGTCGAAGAAGACGAACGCCGCGTTGTCCGCCTCGGTGACAGTCGCCGAAGCAGTCACGGAACCCGATCGTCCGAGATCGCGCGAGAGCGCGACTCCGTAGCGGTATCGTGCTTCGCTCGCAGGAATCCGTCCCATTTCCGTAACGACGGGGGCCACGGCAACGGAGTCGGCGTCGCTTGCAACTTTGCACGAGCCTGACAACGTGATCCTGGCGAATTTGGTCGAGCCGGCCGACGCGACTGCCTGCGGTACGTACTCCACTCCACCGAACCGTCCCGCACGCGTCAGGAGCGCATAGCCGACACTGAATGTCTCCGCCGGAGCGTAATCGCCGATTGTCATCACTTCCGCGTAGGCAGTCGACGCGTCAGCCTGAGTCGCGGCGCGGATCGTCTCCTCGGCGACTCTCACCTGCACGCCGATTCCGCCCCGCTCTGAGCGATAGATCGTCCGGTCGCCTTCGAATTCGACGCCGCCGCTCGGCCCCGTTTCTCCCCTGAAAACATTCTCGCGCTCGAAGTAGCGAAGCGTGAGGCGGGTTTGCCTTCCAACCCATGCGATGCTGTGATTCTCGAGCGCCGTCTCCGACTCGCCGGCCGCGAACTGCGACCATGACGCACTGCTCGTGGAGATGCGGTACGCCCCACCTCGCGGAGCTCGCAATTCCAGGGCGACATCCGCGGCCTCGGCATTCCCCGTCACTGCCGAGTCGGAAGTGACGATCGCACGACGCTGCCCTGCGATATCGAGGCTCCAGTCACCCAATCCACCCCTGATTGCGAGTGAAGTTCTGTCCGCGGTCCTGGCGCTGGCGAAACTGTCGAAACCCTGGAGCGACATCACGTCGCCAGCGAGCGCCGCGTTCGCTGTGGAGCGCTCTTCTTCGGGCTCGGCGAGAATCGCCGAGATTTCGCGAAGGATGTCGCGCGGAAGCGCACGGCGCACTTCCCAGACATCGTTCCTCTCGGCTGCGGTGAGTGCGGCTTCACGTCTCATTCGGATCGAAAGCCGATGATCGCGGCGCCCGGGAACAACCATCGCGAGAGCGGGAGCGAAGCCTCGCTTCACGACGATCACTCGGTAGACGCCGAGCGGCAGCGGCGCGAGCGCGAACTCTCCAAAAGAATCGGTACTCGCACGCTCGTCGTGCTGCGCGGAAAGACCGAACGCGATCACCACCGCATCGTCGACAGGGAGACCTGCCGCGAGGACGCTGCCGCCGACGTTGAGAAACGTCTCGACCTGTCCCGATCCGCTCGCCGCCGGCGCCGCCGTGAGGCCAGCCAGAGCGACGATCGCGAGCAACCGACCCCGCAGCATCGTGGGTGTTCTCCTTCGCGCGAGAATACGCCCGTTCGCGCGCGAGTGGTACCTATCCGGGGCTGTTACAACTTGCCCGCCTTCCACTTTCACCTGATCGTTGGGGCTCCGTTACCCGCCCGTAACGGAAAGGGCACGATCGACATCATCGCGACACGACACGCTTCACGCGCCGGTGATGCGATGCACGCGCAGAACGTTCGTCTTCGCCTGCTGGAACAACGGCGACCCCATCAGGATCACCACGTGATCTCCCGGTTGCACGAGATCGTGATCGAGCAGGAAGCGATCGACGCGTTCGACCACGTGCTCGTGGAACTCCCCCGGGTCGGAAAGCACGAACGGCATCGCGCCCCACAGGAGGTTGATGCGACGCGCAACTTCCTCGGTCGGCGTTAGGGCAATGATCGGTGCGACCGGGCGGAACTTCGACATCAGCCGTGCGGTAAAGCCGCTTTGCGTGAAGACGACGACATGCGTCGCACCGATACTGCGGCACGCGTAGTCGGCGGAGCCTGCGAGTGCGTCGGTCACCCCGCGCTCGCCAACGTTGACGAATGGCTCGCGCACCTTGAGCGACCAGAGCTCGGGACTGCCTTCGGCTTCGCGCACGATCCGGTCCATCATCGCGACGGCGCCGACCGGGTAGGCACCCGAGGCGGTCTCGGCGGAGAGCATGACGGCGTCGGTGCCGTCGAAGATCGCGTTGGCGACGTCGGACGCTTCGGCGCGCGTGGGACGCGCGTTCGTCGTCATCGACTCGAGCATCTGCGTCGCGGTGATCGCGAAGCGTCCGGCACGGCTCGCGCGGTGAAGCACGAGTTTCTGTACGATCGGAACGCGCTCGGGAGGGAGCTCGACGCCGAGGTCGCCGCGCGCGACCATCACACCGTCGGAGAGGTTGAGGATCGCGTCGAGGTTCTCGATCGCCTGCTTCTTCTCGAGCTTCGCGATCACGCCCGTCCGCTCACCGCCGTGAGATTCGAGAATCTCGCGCAGCTGCACGATGTCGTCCGCGCGCTGCACGAACGACGCGGCGATGTAGTCGACCTTCTCTCCGACTGCGAACGCGAGATCGGCGCGGTCCTTCTCGGTGATCGCGGGGATCGTCAGCTCGGTGTCGGGGAAGTTCATCCCCTTCTTCGACGAGATCGGGCCGCCGTTCACGACGCGCGTTCTGACGATCTCTGCCTTTTCGACCGATTCGACGATCAGCTCCACGAGCCCGTCGTTGATCAGGATGCGATCGCCGACTCCCACCTGACTCGGTAGCTCGATGAACGGAGTCGAGACCCCTTTTTCGGTGCCGACGCAGGTGGCGGTCGAGATGAAGAAGTCGGCGCCTTCCTTGAGCTGAACCGTGCCGTACGTGTCGCCGATTCTGATCTTCGGCCCCTGAATGTCGCCGACGATCGGAATGTGCGAGCCGAGATCCCTCGCCACCTCGCGGATCGTCCGGATGAGGCGGCGGTGCTCGTGGTGGTTTCCGTGGGAGAAGTTCAGCCTGATGGCGTTCGCACCCGCCTCGATGAGGGCGCGGATCATCTCTGGAGTGCTCGACGCCGGCCCGAGCGTCGCGAGGATCTTCGTTCTTCGCATGATCAATGAAATCGGTACGGCTGGCGCCGCGTTGAAACGGCAGTATAGAGTAACCTTGCCGTATCGATCACCGGAGGGCGATCTCGATGTCGAAAAGATTCCGCTTTGCTGCCGCTTTCTTCCTCCTCGTCCTACCCGTTCTTTCGTTCGCCAGCTACACGGTGGTGATGAAGGACGGCCAGCGCTACCGCGCGAAGCAGAAATGGACCGTCGTCGGCGGGAAAGCGATCATCACGCTCGAGAGCGGGCAGACCCTTTCGCTCGATCCCAAGCTGATCAACGTTCCTGAGTCAGAGAAGGTGAACGCCCAGGGGCTCGGCGGGGCACGCGTGCTCGAGACGTCGCAGGAACCTGCGCCCGCGGCGCCGCAGGCTTCGCCCCTCAGTGGGATCACGATCAAGAAAGGCCCCACGCAGCCGACGACCGCACCGAGCGCAGGCGCGAGCCCCTCGAAGGCTCCGGGCGCAGGTGCCGCGACCGGCTCGACGAACCTTTCGAACAACGTCATCCAGCTTTTCTCGGACGCTTACGAGAACGTCGGTTTCTTCGATTCGAAAATCGTCGGCAATGGCCCTAACCGCCTCCAGATCACGATGACCGCGGACAACGAAGACCAGGTCTTCAAAGCGCTCTCCGCCACCGCGTTCATGGTCACGAAGATCCCGTCGGCGACCGGCGAAAAGGTCGAGGTGATCGACCTCTTCCTGAAGACGATCAACGGCGGCTCCGGAGGCCGGTTCCAGATGACGCAGACCGATGCGGCCGACCTCGCACAAGACACGCAGAGCAAGTGGAAGGACTATTACGTCCGCAAAGTGATCTTCTGACGGGGCACTATGCCGATGCCCGACGTCATTCGTCGGGCATTCGTTCTTCAGGTGGACCTTCCCGAGGGATTACGACCGGCGCCGCGGCCGAGCCGTAGACGGCAACCCAACGTGCGCGCAATTGTCGCGGGTCGAGATAGCTCGTTTCGCCCGGGGCGAGCGCAATCTCTCGCGTCGTACCGTCGAAGCCGAAGTCTCTGAAGTTAGGCTCGGCTCGCAGCCTGACGATCCGCGTCGATGCCGTCGCCCCTCCGGCGTCGTTCAGGAGGCAGTTCCCCTCGAACTCACCGAAATCCCACGCCGTCGCCGCTTCGCTCTCCCTCGACGCCACGGCGACGCCGCCGACCACGCGGATTCGTGAGACGGCGAGCGACACGCTGCGGCTTTCGACCGGTGCGACCCGGCGCGTGGGAAACGTCGTCCGTTCGCGGTTTGCGAGTGCAAGGTCGTTCCAGCGGCCGAATGGCGGCGCACCGAGAACGCGCACGGGAAGCGTCGGCAGTCCGGAATCCCTGAGCGGAAGGTCGTCACGCCACGCACCGACCAGCGTCCAGCTCGCGTCGGTCACGATGTCGTTCTCACGCATCGGAGCGTAATCGACCGCGGCGATCAGGCCGCCGACTCCGTTCGCGCTCCGTGCCGCGACGACGATCCGATTCTTCTCCCCCTGCCTCGCGAGCGCCGTGACGTCGTATACATCGAGCGTCGACCGGCTCCCTTCGAGCGCTCGCCCCACGACTTCGCCGTTGAAGTAGAGGGTGTACTCCGGGTCACAGGCGATCTTGATCCTGACGAACGGCGGATTGAGCGGAACCTCGAGCTCTTTGACGGCGAAGAACGCGAGCGGAGCGCCGGCACTGAGCTGCGTATCGGGCCAGATCCATTGCGCCTCACCCGTCGCCCGATGAAACTGCGCCCCGAAGAATCGTGCGAAAAACGAGGCGAGCGCCACGACGACGAAGACGATTCCGGCAACGCGGAACCAGGCTGCGATCTCCTGTCTGTGCGATCTGTCCATCGAGCGAGGCGCTCCGCGATGCGGCTGCGAGCGCGTCGATTATAGAATCGCGCGCCATGAACGCCGTCATCGTGATTCCAGCTCGCTACGCCTCGACCCGTTTCCCTGGAAAGCCGCTCGCCGACATCGCCGGCAAGAGCCTGATCCAGCGCGTCTATGAACGTGCTCTTGGCTCCGCGAGGGCGCGGAGCGCGTACGTGGCAACCGATGACCAGCGCATCGCCGACCACGTCCGTTCCTTCGAGGGGCGCGTGGTCTTTACGCGCGAAGACCACGAGAGCGGCACCGATCGGATCGAGGAAGCACTCGACGCCATCGAGCGCGAGCAGGGCTGGAGCTGCGACCAGATCATCAACGTGCAGGGAGACGAGCCGCTGATCGACATCGGCAGTGTCGACCGCGTCATTGAAGTCCTTCAGGGCGATCCGGCCATCGATGTCGCGACCCTCGCCTGCTCCCTTCGCGGCGACGACGAGTTCCGGGACCGCGATGTCGTCAAGGTCGTCACCGACCTCTCAGGCAACGCGCTCTACTTCTCGCGGGCGCCGATTCCGCACGACGGTGCAGCCCTCGCACGCCGCCATGTCGGCGTGTACGGCTACCAGGCGAGGGTCCTTCGCGCCTTCCCGAAACTCGCCCCTTCCCCTCTCGAACGCCAGGAAAAGCTCGAGCAGTTGCGACTGCTTCAGAACGGCTTTAGAATCCGAGTACTGGAGACCGACAAACCGCACCTTGGTGTGGATCGTCCGTCCGATGTCGAACGGGTCGTGGATGAACTGCGAAAACTGCAATGATTCGCGAGGCTGGGTGCGTTGAGCACCCGGCTCAAGAACCTCGAGCCAGAGTACTCGACACCCGAAAAGTCTCCACCCGATCCCGCAGCAGCGCCAATCCTTCGTCGACTGAAAGAAACGACGGCGCGAGCCGGTTACTGCACGCCTGATGCCGGTGCGCGGTCGCCGCTTCCGTCGTCCCTCCGTTTCACGTTCCCGTCACCTCAGACCATAGGGAGAAGAGCATGAGCACGAAGTACATCTTCATCACCGGCGGCGTCGTTTCGGGACTCGGCAAGGGAATCGCGGCGGCATCGATCGGTGCGCTGCTCGAGGCCCGAGGCTTCAAGGTCACGATTCAGAAATTCGATCCCTACATCAACGTCGACCCCGGCACCATGTCGCCGTTCCAGCACGGCGAGGTCTACGTGACCGACGACGGCGCGGAGACCGATCTCGACCTCGGTCATTACGAGCGCTTCATCTCGATGCGGACGACGCGCCGCAACAATTTCACGACCGGCCGGATCTACCAGCGCGTCATCGAGAAGGAACGCCGCGGCGACTACCTCGGCAAAACCGTCCAGGTCATCCCCCACATCACCGACGAGATCAAGAAGTGCATCCGCGAAGTCTCTGATGGCGCCGACGTCGTCATCGTCGAGATCGGCGGCACGGTCGGCGACATCGAGTCGCTCCCCTTCCTCGAGGCGATCCGCCAGTTCCGCAAAGACCTCGGGCGCGGAAACGCCATCAACGTCCATCTCACGCTCGTGCCCTACATCAAGGCCTCCGAAGAGCTGAAGACGAAACCGACGCAGCACTCGGTCAAGGAGCTCCGCGCGATCGGCATTCAGCCCGACATTCTCCTCTGCCGCTCGGAACAGGCGATCCCGGAGGACATGAAGGCGAAGATCGCACTCTTCTGCAACGTCGAGGACGAGGCGGTGATCCCGGCTCTCGACTGCGAGTCGATCTACCAGGTGCCCCTCGCCCTTTCGCGCGAAGGTCTCGACAACATCCTTCTCGACAAGCTCCACCTGCCGCACGAAGAGGTCTGTGACCTTTCAAAGTGGGAGGAGATCGTCCGCAAGCTGCGCCACCCCGAGGATGAGGTCCGAGTCGGCTTCGTCGGCAAGTACGTCGATTTCGGTGATTCGTACAAGTCGCTCAATGAGGCACTGATTCACGGTGGCATCGCGAACAACGTGAAGGTCCGCATCATCTACATCGACTCGGTCGCGCTCGAACAGGATGGCTACCACGGCGACCTCGCGAGTGTTGACGGCATCCTGGTGGGACCTGGATTCGGCGAGCGCGGAGTCGAAGGAATGATCCGCGCGATCCGCTACGCGCGCGAGAAGAAGATCCCCTTCTTCGGCATCTGCCTCGGCATGCAATGCGCCACGATCGAGTTCGCACGCAACGTCGTCGGACTCGTGGGCGCGAACTCGACCGAGTTCGACGACGACGCGCACTACAAGGTCATCTACAAACTGCGCGATCTGATCGGCGTCGACGCCCTCGGCGGCACGATGCGCCTCGGCCGCTACCCCGCGCTGCTGAGTGAAGGCTCGCACGCACGCGCTGCGTACGGATCCGATTCGATCGAAGAGCGCCATCGCCACCGGTACGAGTTCAACCTCGAGTTCGCAACGCAGCTCAAGGACGCGGGGCTCCGCCTTACCGGCGCCTCACCGGATGGCAAATTCATCGAGATCGTCGAGATCGGCGACCATCCCTGGTTCCTCGGCTGCCAATTCCACCCCGAGTACAAGTCGCGGCCGTCGCAGCCTCACCCACTCTTCAAGGCGTTCGTCAGCGCGATGCGCGACTACAGAAAGATCCGCCTCGCGATGGCCGCCAAGGCACAGGAAAGCGAGATCCAGCACATCGCATGAAGACCCGGAAGATCGAGATCACGAGTCAGGTCGCATTCGGCGCCGACGAGCCGCCGCTCTTCATTGCGGGACCCTGCGTCATCGAGTCGCGCGACCACGCACTTCGAATGGGCGCAATGATCGCGCGCCTTCGCGACGAGCTGAAGATCAACATCGTATTCAAGGCGTCGTACGACAAGGCGAACCGCACTTCGATCCACTCCTTTCGCGGACCCGGCCTCGAGGAAGGGCTTCGGATTCTCGCCGAGGTGAAGAAGGAGACGGGGCTCCCGCTCCTCTCCGACGTGCATGAGACGTCGCAGGCGCACGCGGCCGGCGAGGTGCTCGACATCCTTCAGATCCCCGCGTTTCTCTGCCGGCAGACCGACCTGATCGTCGCCGCGGTGAAGACCGGGAAGGCGGTCGGAGTGAAGAAGGGGCAGTTCCTCTCGCCCGAAGAGACGAAGAACATCCTCGACAAGGGGGATGAGCTCGGAAGCTCCAAGCTGTTCATCACCGAGCGTGGCTCGTCGTTCGGTTATCAGAATCTCGTGGTCGACATGCGCTCGTTTCCAATGATGCGCGCGTTCGGTGCGCCGGTTGTCTACGACATCACGCACTCGATGCAGCGCCCTGGAGGTGCGGGGACGGAGACCGCGGGCACTCGCCAGTTTGCGCGCCCGCTCGCGAGAGCCGCGGCGGCAGCCGGCGTCGACGGATTCTTCATGGAGATTCACGACGACCCGTCGAAGGCGAAATCGGATCGGGCAACGCAGCTCGATCCCGACACCGCCCGGCGCACGATCCGGGAGATCCTTGCGATCCGCGAAGCGCTCGCCGACTGCGGCGCGCTGGAGTCGTAAGGAACGAAGGGCGAGGAGCGCCTAGCCCTCGCTCGAAAGGATCCGGCTCGCCTCGATGTCGACCCGCGCGAAGGCGTCGCGAAGGTCGAGCAGAGCGGCCGCCGCTGCTTCCCCCGTCTCGCCATTTCTGCCTAACTCCTCGAGCAGCGTCGCGATCTCTCCGAGCTCCTGCGCACCCAGCGTCAGGCAACTCCCTTTGAGCGAGTGTGCCGCGCCGTTCAGCGCCTTCGCGTCTGCCGAATCGATCGCCCGCGCGACGCTCTCGATCAACGTGGGAGTGTCGCGGCGAAACGTCTCGAGGAGCTTCATCAGAATGGGAGGCTGGCCCGGCCGCCGCATCCCGCGCAGTGTCGCGATCACGGAAGGATCGAGTGCTCCCGCGTCCTGCGTCGCGGCCTGGCGTTTCGACGCTCGCTCGAGCGCGGCCTTCAGTTCCTCGATCCGCAGCGGTTTCGCGAGATAGTCGTCCATCCCCGCTTCGGCGCAGGCACGACGATCCTCGCGCATTGCGTTCGCGGTCATCGCGACGATCCAGGGCCGCGTCACGTCGTCGAACTCCATGCGGATCTGTCGCGTCGCCTGGAGGCCGTCGAGCTCCGGCATCTGCACATCCATCAGGATGAGGTCGTACCGCTGCCGGCGAATGGCCTCGAGAGCCTCGATGCCGTTCGCGACGACGTCCGCGCGGTAGCCCATGTGCTCGAGGCTCAGCATCGCCAGCCGCTGGTTGACCGTGTTGTCCTCGGCGACGAGGATGCGGAGCGGCGAGCGCTCTCCTAGCGTCGGATCGAAGACTTCGCGCGACTTGCGCCCGATGATGCGGACCGGCTGGCCCGAGAGAATGCTCACGAGTGCGTTGTAGAGCTGCGACGGCTTGATCGGCTTCGTCAGCACAGCCGCAAGATTCAGCCCTTCGATCTCGTCGTCGCGGCGACCGACTGACGTCAGCATCAGGATCGGCATCCGTTCCCCTTCGGGAGTCGTCCTGAGCGAGCGGGCAAGCTCGGCTCCCGCCATCTCCGGCATCTGGCTGTCGATGACGGCGAGGTCGAACGCGCGCCCTCCCGCGACCCACTCGAGTGCCTGGAGCGGGCTCGCCGTTTCGAACGGCTTCATTCCCCATGTGTCGGCCCACGCAAGGAGGATGCGCCGGTTCGTATCGTTGTCGTCGACGATCAGAAGCGACTTCCCGCCGATGATCGGCTGGCTCTCCTGGAGGAAGAGCTTGCGCGCGCCGTCGGCCTTCTCGACGCGGATCGTGAACCAGAATGTCGAGCCGCGGCCTAACTCGCTCTCGACCCACATTCGCCCGTGCATCATCTCCGCGAGGCGGCTGCTGATCGCCAGCCCGAGCCCCGTCCCACCGAAGCGGCGCGTCGTCGAGGCGTCGAGCTGGCTGAACGACTTGAACAGGCTGTCGGCCCGATCCGACGGAATCCCGATGCCGGTATCGCGAACGCAGAAGAGGAGCTCGTGTCCGCCCCCTTCGAGCGCGCTCGACGACACCTTCACGAACACCTCGCCTCTCGGCGTGAACTTGATCGCGTTGCTGACGAGATTCGCGAGGATCTGACGCAGGCGGGTGACGTCCCCGGTCACGAGCTCGGGAACGGAAGGCTCGATCAGGTAGCCGAGGTTCAGCCCCTTTTCGGTGGCAGTGGAGCCAAAGAGGTCGAGCGCCGCTTCGACGCATTCGTAGAGGTCGAATGGCTGCGCTTCGAGGTCGAGCCGGCCCGCTTCGATCTTCGAGAAGTCGAGGATGTCGTTGATGAGGACGAGAAGAACGTCGCCGCTCTGGCGGATCGTCTCGACGAACTCCCGCTGCTCGCGCGTTAGGCTGGTGTCGAGAAGCAGCCCGGTCATGCCGATCACCGCATTCATCGGCGTCCGGATCTCGTGGCTCATGTTCGCGAGGAACTCGCTCTTCGCGCTGTTCGCCGCGTCGGCCACCTGCATCGCGCGGCGTGTCTCTTCGAGCAGGCGCGCGTTCGCCATCGCCGTCGCCAGCTGGCCGGCAATCGTCTCCGAGAGATGCAGCTCCGACGCCGAAAACCGCGCGTCCTCGGCGCTCTGAAGCGTGAGAAGACCGATCACTTCGCTGCGCGCGATGAGTGGGGCCATGAGCATCGATCGCGCGCCGTGCGTCCGCATCAACTCGAAGATCCCCGTATCGGCGGGCAGGTTCTCCGACATTTCGAAGATCGCCGGGCGCTTCTGCTCGACGATGTGCTCGAGCGCGCGGTCGCCCGCGAGCGGAAGCGGCATCCCGACGAGGCTGTGCCGCCGGTCGACGAAGTTCTCCGCGACCGTCTCGAGTGCCGTCCCTTCGGTGTCCAGCACGGAAACCGAGCAGCCTCCCACGGCGAAGAGCTCGCGAATCTCTCCCGCAACATCGCGAAGCGACGCCTCGAGATCCTGGATCGACGACATCGCGAGCGCGACGCGGTTCAGCGTGGCGAGCTGTTCTGCCCGCGCCTCGGCGCTCTTCCTCGCTCGCACCACTTCATCGAACAGGGTCCGCAGTTCTTCTTCCGTCGCCTTGATGTTCGTGACGTCGAGCATCAGGCCATGCGTGTGCCGAGGCTTGCCGTTCTCGTCCCGGATCGTTCGCGACTGATTCTGCAGCCAGACCACGCGACCGTCGCGTGCGATGTTCCGGTGGAGGATGTTGACCTCCGCGCCGGTCCGATCCTTCCGCGCGAGATGATCGAGCACCGCCTGCCTGTCGTCGGGATGGAGCGTCTTCCACCAGAGATCGGGATCTCCGAGCCACTCCTCCGGCGAGTAGCCGAGAATCGACTCCACCTGAGGGCTGATGTAGCTCGTCCCGGAGCTCTCCGCTGTCGGATCGATCGACCAGCGATACACGATCGCGGGGAGTTGCTCTACGAGGAGCCTGTAGCTCGCCTCGGCTTCCGCGAGGAGCTTCTCGACCCGCTCGCGCTCGGCGAGCTGTTTCTGCGTGGCTGTGTAGAGGCGAGCGTTCTCCATCGCCATCGCCGCCTGGTGTGCGAACGCCGCCGCGAGACGCGCGTGACGCCTCGTGTAGAAACCAGGTTCGCGCTTGTCGAGCGTGATCATTCCGATCACGCGATCGGTCGCGAGCAGCGGGACGCCCATCCACGACCCTATATCCTCCGCGCCAGGACCCGCATCCTTGAAGCCTTCAAAGAGTGTCGTGTCGTTGAGCACGAGCGGCGTGCGCGCCCGGATGACGCTGCCGTTAGGGATCGTCGCGTCGTCGAGGTCGAAGGAGGTGCCGATCAACTTCTCGAGGTCGATCTGGCCGAATCCGGCGACGATCTCGAGGTGTCCGCCGCGAAGCTCCTGGAGCGAGGCGCTGTCGTACGGAACCACCTTCCGCAGTTCGCTGACCACTGCGTCGAGAACCTGCGCGAGCTCGAGCGAGCCCGAGATCGACTCGGTCGCGCCGAGCAGCGTCTCCGCCTCGACGCGGGCGGTTCGCTCCTGTGAGTGAAGCTGCGCGTTGTCGATGGCCACGGCGACCGCTTCCGCGAGCCGCGAAAGCACGCTCGTCTCCCTCTCGCCGAACTTGCGGTCGGGTTCGACCGTTCCGATTCCGATCGCGCCGACGACACGGCCTCGTGCGATCAGAGGCACCTCGGCGATCGACCGGTACGATCCGACATCGAACTGTGTCGACTTGCCTTCCCAGTGGCTCACGTCGTGCACGACGAGGGGGCGCGCACTCTCCCAGACCTGTCCCGCTCCCCCTTCTCCCCGGGCAACCGACGTGCCGACGAACTCCTCGAAGACGCCGGTGCCGACGCGCACGATGATCCGCTGTATGTCTTCGTCGACGAGCGCGACGAACGCGTGCTCCGTCCGGAGCATCGCGTGAACCCGCACGAGCATCCGACCAAGCAGATCGTCGAGATCGAGCCGGTTGAGCGTCCCGATCATCATCTCGTTGAGCGTGGCGACGAGCTCACGCTCGGACTGCGACGGCACCCCGCCGTTGTCGGAGCCGCGCAGCTCCTCGAGGCGTGTCTCGAGCCGCGCAATCTCGTCGTCGCGGGCTTCGGCCGCTTTGCGTCTCTCGTTCACAGTCGTGCGTGATACTGCCAGTCCACCAAATGGTAGCAGCGCGCGAACGGTTCCGGCTTCAAATACAACGAGAGCGGGTCGTTGGACCCGCCCTCGATACCGTCAACTGATTCGCGACTAAACCTTGACCGGTTCCGGCGCCTCGACTCCTGCGTCGCGGCGGAGCGCTTCCGCCTTATCGGTCTTCTCCCACGTAAAGCCAGGCTCGTTACGGCCGAAATGACCGAACGCGGCAGTCTTCTTGTAGATCGGCTTCCGCAGGTCGAGTGACTCGATGATTCCCTTCGGCGTCATCTTGAAATGCGAGCGCACGAGCTCGGAGATCTTCGAATCTTCGATCTGACCCGTTCCGAAGGTGTTGACGAAGACCGACACCGGCTCCGCGACGCCGATGGCGTATGCGAGCTGCACTTCGATCTCGTCCGCGATGCCGGCCGCCACGAGATTCTTCGCGATGTAACGCGCCATGTACGACGCGCTGCGATCGACCTTCGTCGGATCTTTGCCCGAGAACGCGCCGCCGCCGTGGCGGCCGCGTCCACCATAGGTGTCGACGATGATCTTGCGCCCCGTGAGGCCGGTGTCACCCTGCGGGCCGCCGATGACGAATCGTCCCGTCGGGTTGATGTGGTAGACCGTTTCGTCATCGAGATACTGCGTCGGAATGACCGGGCGGACGACCTTTTCGATGATCGCACTCGTCAGATCCTTGTGAGAGATCGCGGGAGAGTGCTGCGTGGAGACGACGACGGCAGAGACGCGAACCGGCCTGCGGCCGTCGTACTCGACCGTCACCTGCGACTTGCCATCGGGGCGAAGGAAGTCGAGCTCGTTATTGCGACGCACCTCGCTCAGCCTGCGAACGAGTTTGTGAGCCAGCATGATTGGCAGCGGCATCAGCTCCTCGGTCTCGCGGCATGCGAATCCGAACATGAGCCCCTGGTCTCCCGCGCCGCCAGTGTCGACGCCCTGAGCGATGTCGGGCGACTGCGGATCGATCGACGAGATGACCGCGCAGGTTTCGCTGTCGAAACCGTACTTCGCGCGTGTGTAGCCGATCTCCTTGATCGTCGAACGAACGATCGACGGAAAGTCGACGTAGGTCGACGTCGTGATCTCGCCTGAGATCATCGCGAGGCCGGTCGTGACGAGCGTTTCGCACGCCACACGTCCCGCAGGGTCTGCCGCGAGTACGGCGTCGAGGATCGCGTCGGAGATCTGGTCAGCGATCTTGTCGGGATGACCCTCGGTGACCGACTCCGAGGTGAATAGATAGCGTGAGTTCGATGCCATGAATTCGCAGCTCCTTGAGGTATGGCTCCGGCCGATCGCAAGGGTCTCGCGTCGGATACCGGCCGGAAAATCGCGTTATGGTAGCAGACGCCCATGGGGGGGTCAAAAGAACGCGCCTCCCACGGCACGTCGCCCGCACCTCGGGAGAACAGCGCGACGCCGCTTCGCGTTCCTTCAGCCTGCACGGAGTTGGCGGAGCAGCCGGAGTTACGACGCGCACCGCGCGTGTTATCATCCGCGCCGCCTCGCCCGCCCGACTTTGGTGCGGTGCACCTCCGAGGCCCCGTAGCTCAGTCGGATAGAGCAGCGGTTTCCTAAACCGTTGGTCGGGTGTTCGAGTCACCCCGGGGCCACCATTCACTCCTCCTTCGTGTCGTAAGCGTCACCTCCGTCACCGAGCGGTAACGCCGGCGAACTCTGCCTGGGCTGACACGCGCCTGAGGTCGTGTTACCGTATCGCCAGCGATGCAGCTCTGGGGCGCTTTCGAGCACGCGGGATGGGTGGGGAAGCTGGTCTTCGCCGTACTCCTCCTTTTTTCCATCGGGTCCTGGGCCACGATCATCGTCGTCGAATTCCGCTTCCGCCGCAGTTTCCGCGCGTCGCGATCGTTCCTCGACACGTTCCGGCGCGGCAAGAAGCTCTCGGACGTCCAGACCGCGGCCGACCAGAACCGGCAGTCGGCGCTCGCCGGTCTGTTCCGAGCGGGCTTCGCCGAGATCGACGCGCAGATCAAACACGCGGCCCCCGGCGCGGCGCCTAACACCGTCAAGTCGCTCGATGCCGTCGAGCGCGCGCTCTATCGCGCGATCCGCGTCGAGAGCACGCGGCTGCAGCGCAACGTCCCGTTCCTCGCGACCACCGCCGCCGCCTCACCGTTCATCGGGCTGTTCGGCACCGTCTGGGGAATCATGGAGGCATTCGGCGAGATCGGAATCACCGGAAGCACATCGATCGTTGCCGTCGCCCCGGGCATCAGTGAGGCGCTCATCAACACGGCCGCGGGACTCTTCGCCGCAATTCCGGCGCTGCTCGCCTACAACCGCTTTTCCCACCAATTGCGTCTTGCGCGAGGCGAGATGGAGGAGTTCAACCTCGAGTTCCTGAATCTCACAGAACGGAACTTCACCTAATGCCGGCGCGTCAACAGAGGAAGAGGCAGAACACCGCCGGTTACGGCGAAGCTCTGTCGAGTGTCTCATCCAGGTAGAGCCGATGGCATTCAACCCGCGCGGCGATGACGACTTCGGCCCGATGGCCGACATCAACGTGACGCCCCTCGTCGACGTCATGCTCGTGCTGTTGATCATCTTCATGGTCACGGCGCCGCTGATGACCCAGGGGCTGACGGTTGAGCTACCGACGGCCGAAGGGCGTAATTTCGAGACCTCGTCGGCGACACCGGCGACGATCACGGTCACGAAAGATGGCCAGGTGCTCGTCGACGGCGCGTTCGCGGGCGAGGACGATCTCGAAACGACGTTAAGCACGCTGCTGCGAAGCCGGAAGATCAGGAAGGCGCTGCTCGAGGCCGACGCTTCGGTCCCATACGGCACGGTGATTCGCGTCGTCGACGTGATGAATCGCGCCGGAGTCGAACAGCTCGGCATGGTCACCCGTCCGGCGGAGAAGACCAGTGCGAGACGCCGTCGCTGACGTTCTCATCCAGCGGCGCGACCTGTCGCGCCGGGAGCCGTCGGGACTGTTGCCTTCTCTCCTCGTCCACGGCGTGCTCGTCGCGTTGCTCGTCGTCGCGACCCGGCCTCACCCCGTCGAGCTTCCACCGCAGGTCCTCACCGTGCGCCTCGCGCCCGCGGCGGCGGGTGCGAAGAGCCGCCACGCAACCGTCGCCGCGCCGCGCGTCGAACCGAAACCCGAGCCGCCGTCTAAGTCTCAGGCCGAAGAAGCGAAAAAGGCTCCACCGGCCCTGAAGGACCAGGAGACGCTCTTCGGGCAGGCCGCGAAGCCGAAGGCGAGCAAGGACAAGCCGGGTGCGGTGCCGCCGGAGCCGGCGCCGAAGCCTCCCGACACCGCGGGAGCGTCGTTTGCAGAGAACGGCCAGGGTGGCGTCGGCATCATGCCTGGCGTCGGCGCTGCCGGGATCACGGGACTCGAGGGGGGTAACTTCCCTTACCAGTTTTATCTGGAACGGATGGTCACCCTCATTGGAGAAAACTGGCTCCGACCCCAGACGGGAGCCGACATTACAACGGTGGTCTACTTCCAGGTTCATCGAGACGGATCGATCCGCGAGGCGGAGATCCGCAAGTCGAGCGGCTCGGGCGTGTTCGATCGTGCGGCGATCCGCGCGGTGATCGAGTCATCGCCGCTTCCTCGCCTCCCGGCCGGTTACGGCGGCTCGTTCCTCGGCGTACACCTCACATTCCACTAGGAGATCCTGATGACGATTCGTAGCTTCGTTCGAGCCATCCTGCCGATTGCCGCGGCGCTCGCCCTAACCGGCAACGCCACCGCACAGACGCAGGTTGGCGTCGACATTTATGGGCGGAGCGGTGCGCAGTCGATCAGGATTGCCATTCCTTTCCCGACCCTCGCTCAACCGGTCGCCGCCGCATCGGTGCACGAGCCGTTCTTCTCTCCCCTCACCCGCGCAATCGCCTACAGCGAGATCTTCGGTATCGTCGCGCTTCCGCCGGGTAAGGCGCCGTCACCGGCCGTGGCGAAGGAAGCAGGCGCGCAGCTCTATCTCGATCTCGCAATCTCGTTGTCGGGCGCGAACTACGTCGTCGAGGCACGGCTGATCGATGTCGGAAGCGGCAGCGCGCAGCTCGCGCGTCGTTACAGCTCATCGCCCGCCGCGCTGACGCGCATCGCGCACACGATCGCCAACGACCTGCTCGTTCATTTCACCGGAAAGCCCGGCGTCTTCCTCACGCAGATCGCGTTCGTCTCCACCCGTGACACCTCGGGGCAGAGGGTCAAGGAGGTGTACGTGATGGACTGGGACGGATCGAACCAGCGGAGGATCACCTCGCACAAGTCGCTCTCGCTCGCGCCATGCTGGTCGCCCGACGGAAACCGGATCGTCTACACCTCATTCGGGCGTGGCTCGACCGACATGTACGTCGTCAGTCGCGACGGCTCCTCGCGCCAGAGAATCGACTCCGGCGTCGCGCTCAACACATCGCCGACCTACTCTCCCGACGGATCACGAATCGCATTCGTCGGGTCGCAGAAGGGGAACACCGACATCTGGGTCATCGACGCCGACGGCAAGAACGCGCGACGCCTCACGAACGACTCGTCGATCGAGTCGACGCCGGCGTGGAGCAGCAACGGCCGCGAGATTTCCTTCACTTCGTCGCGCAGCGGAACACCGCAGATCTACGTCATGGATGCGGAAGGAACGAGCGTGCGACGAATCTCGTTCGACGGCGAATGGAACGACGATGCGGTCTGGTCGCCCGATGGCGAGCTGATCGCCTACACGTCGGGAGTCAAGGGCTTCTATCAGATTCGCATCATGAATGTCGCGACGCAGAAGACATGGATCATCGCGGGCACCGGCTCGAACGAACAGCCGAGCTGGGCTCCCGACGGGCGATCGATCGTGTTTCAATCGAACCGAAGCGGGAAGTGGCAGATCTACCGCGTCAAACCCGATGGCACCGATATCGTGCAGCTGACGAATGCGGGCGAGAACACTGCGCCCGACTGGTCGTGGAGAATCAAACAGTGAGCCGCCGCGACGACCATCGCGGCGCTGTTCGGTTATGATGTTCAGACACTAACGGAGAGGTGATCAGAATGCGAAGCACGTTCAGGAAGTCAGTCGTCGTTGCCGCCGTTCTCACTCTCGCGCTCGCACTGGGCGCTTGCCGCAGCTCGACCAAAGACGTGAAGGCACCGGAGCCCCCGGCTCCTCCACCGCAGGAGACCGAGCCCGCCGCGCCGGCCACCGTAGAACAGCCAGCCGACTTCGTCCAGGAAGAGCCCGCCAGCGAGGCGCTTCCCGATGACGCCGAAGAGCTCAACCGCATGGCGCAGGAAAAGGGCTGGATTCGTGATGCCTTCTACGAGTACGACTCGTCCGCCCTCACCGATCAGGCGCGCGAGGCACTCCAGGTCTCGTCGACCTGGCTCAAGGCCAACACGCAGTACGGTCTGATCGTCGAAGGGCATTGCGACGAGCGTGGTACAGAGCAGTACAACCTCGCGCTCGGCGAGCGCCGTGCCTACTCTGCAAAGGAGTACCTCGTGTCGCTCGGCATCGACGCCGCGCGGATCAAGACGCAGAGCTTCGGCGAGGAGCGTCCGTTCGACAGCGGTACGACTGAGGCCGCATACGCGAAGAACCGTCGCGCGCACCTCGTGCTGACGAGGTAGCCGTGATGCGATTTCGTCTACTAGCGACAGGGCTCGCTCTCGTTCTCACGTCGGGCTGCGCAAGCAGCTCCGACGTCGAGCGTCTGCAGGCACAAGTCTTCGATCTGCAGGATCAGGTTGCGCAGCTCAAGCGCAGCGCCAGCACCGAGGTGCAGCAGGTCAATCAGAAGATGGCGAAGCAGACCGAAGAGCTGCTCAAGTCGTATGCCGACCTCACCGCTCGCGTTGGTGAGGGCGACGAGAAGATGCAGAGTACGATCGGGCAGATCGAGCAGACGAACTACCGGCTCGATCGGATCGCCCAGCAGTTGACGCAGATTCAGAGCGAGCTGGCCGCGGTGAAGGCATCGCGACCAACCGCTCCTCCCTCCGCTCCGTCACTCGGAACCGCACCCGCTACCGGCGGAACTCCCGCAGGGAGTGCACTCGACGTCGATGCTTCACCCTCGCCGGCTGAAGATCCGATCGAGGTTTACCAGTCGGCGTATCGAGACTATCAACGAGGGAACTACGACCTCGCACGGCAGGGCTTCGGCGACTTCGCGCAGGCGAACCCGCAATCGGACCTCGCAGACAATGCGGTCTATTGGATCGGCGAAACCTGGTTCGCGCAGAAGAAGCACCGTGACGCGATTGCGCAGTTCGACCGCGTCATCAACGACTATCCAACCTCGGACAAGGTTCCGGCGGCGCTCCTGAAAAAGGGGCTCGCCTACATCGAGATGGGTGAACGGGCGCAGGGCGTCGTCCAGCTGCAGTACGTCGTTCACGAGCATCCGACCTCGAGGGAGGCTACGCTCGCACGCCAGCGGCTCCAGGCGATGGGTATCGAAACTCGTTGATGTGAAATAGCTTGACCGCCTTCGCTGTTGGTCGGGCGGATTCGGGAAGATTCATTCGGAAGGGATTCAAGGAGAAGGTATGGCAAACACGAAGTCGGCCGAGAAGCGGCATCGCCAGGCGGAAAAGCGTCGCGCCAGCAACAAGGCGGCGAAGTCGCGCCTGAAGTCGAGCCTCAAAACGGCAAGGGCCGGAGTGGCCGGGACGAAGGGCGACGCGGCGAAGGACATCGTCACCGGCGGGTATTCGGATATCGACAAGGCCGCGAAGAAGGGTGTCATCAAGAAGAACACCGCGAATCGCTACAAGTCGCGTCTCGCGAAGGCCTCCAAGGCCGCCGCGCAGTAACGACCGGACCACGTCATTCATCGAGAACGCCGCGCGAAAGCGCGGCGTTCTCGTTCTCAGAACCCTTCGAGAATGCTGCTCACGAGAGACTCCGAGAACCGGACCGCGATCTCGCTGATCGCCCTGGTCTCCTGATCGAACGTCTGCCCCGAATCGGGGTTGATCGGGTAGTTCTCCGTGAAGTAGTACTGCTCGTTCTTCCAGAGCACCGCATCCTCCTTGCGATGATCGAGCAATTCGATCGACGCGCGAACCGTGACCTGGTACTGCGTCGCCCGCCCCTGCTCGTCGAATGCGACCGGGTTGAGGCCGAACGCGGTGATGACCCCCTTCACGATCAGGTCTGCACCGGCCGCTTCCGATGCGAGCCGGAGCCCGCTGCGCGAGACCATCTCCTCCTGGACCGCGCGCGTCACGCGCTGCTCGAGCTCGACGCGCGTCGTACGGTTCACGAACGTCGGAATCTGCACCGATGTCGCGTCCGCGGGGAGGAAGTTGCCTTTGCCGACGAGCGCGTATCCGCAGCCCGAGAGAACTAAAAGCGCAATCGCAGAAATCGCTCTCTTCATCACTTCACCACCAGATTCACGAGCCGGCCTGCAACGTAGATCGTCTTCACGATCGTTTTTCCTTCGAGGTACGGCGCGACCTTCGCGCTCGCTTTCGCCTCGGCCACAACGGCATTCTCCTCGGCTCCCGCGTCGGCTTCGAACTCCCCGCGCAGTTTGCCGTTGACCTGGACCACGATCGTGACGACGTCTTCCTTCGCGAGCTCGGTATCGGCCACTGGCCACGATGACGAGACGAGCATCCCCTCGTGCCCGAGCTTCTCCCACCACTCCTCGGTGAGGTGAGGCGCGAACGGGTGAAGCAGCTGCAGGAGCGTCTCGTAGCATTCCGTCGCCGTAGCACGCGAGCCGCCACCCTGCGCGAGGTACTCTCCGATCGCGTTCGAGTACTCCATCATCGCAGAGATCGCGGTGTTGAAGTTGAATCGATCGATGCGTGACGTCACCCCGGCAATCGCCTGGTGGCGACGGCGCTGCAGCTTCGCCTCCGCGGCGCCCGCCTCACTCGATTCCGCCGCCATCGCGACGATCTTCTCGCCGTAACTCCAGACGCGGTTCAGGAAGCGGTACTGCCCGATGATCGCCTGATCATCCCAGGCCGCCTCATCCTGCGGTGGCGCGATGAAGAGCGTATAGACGCGCTCGGTGTCGGCCCCGAACCGTTCGATGAGCTCGTCGGGGGGTACGACATTGAACTGCGACTTCGACATCTTCGCCGTCTCAGCGACGAGCGGCTGCCCGCCAGTCCGGTGATACGGAATGCCATCGCGATGCTCGACTTCCGGGAGCGGTACCCACGCCATGTTCCTCGAAGGATCGCGGAAGCCCTCCTTCGTGATCATCCCCTGATTGAAGAGGCGGCGGAACGGCTCCTCGAAGGTCACGAGCTCGAGATCGTGAAGGACGCGCGTGATGAAACGGGCGTAGAGCAAGTGAAGAATTGCATGCTCCACGCCGCCGATGTACTGATCGACGGGGAGCCAGCGATTCACGATCGCCGGGTCGAAGATCCTGGTGGCGTCGTTCGGCGTCACGAAGCGCGCGAAGTACCACGACGAGTCGACGAAGGTATCCATCGTATCGGTCTCGCGTCGCGCCAGCTTTCCGCACTTCGGGCAGGAGGCCTCGACGAACGACTTCACCTTCGCGAGCGGATTCCCCTCGCGGCCCGTAAACGGCACGTCGAGCGGAAGCTGCACCGGCAACTGATCGTCGGGAACCGGAACGAGGCCGCACGCCTCGCAGTAGATGATCGGGATTGGCGTTCCCCAGTAACGCTGGCGCGAGATCAGCCAGTCGCGCAGGCGGTAGCGGACCATGCCGCGACCGATTCCCCGCGCCTCGATCTCCTCGACGATCGCCTCGATCGCGCGAGGGGACGGAAGCCCCGTGATCGACCCGGAGTCGACGGAGACACCCCCCTCCTTGTCGGTCCACGACGCCTCGAGGTCGGAGGCAACCGGAACCGGCCCCCCTGCGGGAGCGACCACGACACGGAGAGGAAGTCCGAACTGCTTCGCGAATTCGAAGTCGCGCTGGTCGTGAGCCGGGACCGACATGATCGCGCCGGTGCCGTACTGCGGGAGCACGAAGTTCCCGAGCCAGATCGGGATCTCCTCGTTCGTGAACGGATTCACCGCATGAGAGCCGGTGAACCTCCCCTCCTTGCCCGACGTCTCCGCCTGGCGCTCCAGGTTCGATTGATTGCGCACATGGGTGATCCATGTCTCGATCGCGGCGCGGTCGGGATGATCGGCGATCAGCGCGGCCACGTCGGGATGCTCCGGAGCGAGCACCATGAACGTCGCACCGTAGATCGTGTCGGGCCGCGTCGTGAAGACCGTGATTGCGCGACCGAGCTTCGGAATCTCGAACTGCACGTCGGCCCCGACCGACCGGCCGATCCAGTTCCGCTGCTGCAGCCTAACCTGCTCGGGCCACTCGGTCAGCTGATCGAGCCCCGCGTCGAGGCGATCGGCGTACTCGGTGATCCTGAGGAACCACTGTTCGAGCTCCTTCTGTACGACCTCGTGCGCGCAGCGCTCGCAGCGCCCCTCCCTCACCTGCTCGTTCGCGAGGACGGTCTGGCACGAGGGGCACCAGTTGACGGGAGACTTCGCGCGGTACGCGAGCCCCTTCTCGAACATCCGGATGAAGAGCCACTGATTCCATCGGTAGTAGCCCGAGTCGCACGAGGCGAGCTCCTTCGACCAGTCGTAGAGAATGCCCCACGCCTCGAACTGCCGCTTCATCCTCGCGATGTTGGAGACCGTCCACTCTCGCGGATGCGTCCCTCGCTTGATTGCGGCGTTCTCCGCCGGAAGGCCGAACGCATCCCAGCCCATCGGGTTGAGCACGCTGAGACCCTTCATCCGCAGGTAGCGAAAGAGCGCGTCGCCGAGGATGTAGTTCCGGCCGTGGCCGACGTGGAGGTCGCCCGACGGGTACGGAAACATGTTGAGCATGTAGTACTTCTCGCCCGGTTTCGTGACGTCGACTTCGGCGACGCGCGACTCCGACCAGAGTTTCTGCCACTTCGACTCGATCTCTTTGGGCTCGTAAGGCATTCGTTCGTCTCTCGGGGCGACCGATCTCGCCGGAAAAATGAGGCGGGAAGTATAGCGGATGGACCGGGTTGCGCGAGGAGCGCGCGAGGTGAGAGCTTGCGCCTCCGCCTTTTCCGCAACGGGAACGGTGCGCTCTCTACCCCTCGTAGACGAAGGTCACCGGCCCATCATTCTCGAGGGAGACGATCATCATTTCGCGAAACAGGCCGGTCTGGATCGGGATCCCCGTCGAACCGAGCTCGCGGACGAACGACTCGAACTTCCGCTTCGCCTCCTCCGGCTCTTCCGCGCCGTCGAAGCTCGGTCGCCGGCCCCGTTCGATCGAGCCAGCCAAAGTGAACTGTGAGACGGCGAGGATTGCCCCTCCCACAGCGGCAACATCGAGGTTCATCTTCCCTTCGGCGTCGCCGAAAATCCTGAGCTCGCGAATCTTCTTCGCCGCGGCGGACATCGCAGCCTCGGAGTCTCCCTTCGCCACCCCTGCCAGCACGACTAGACCCGTTCCGATCTGTGCGACCACCTCGCCTGCAACCTCGACGCTCGCGCGCCTGACTCGTTGTACGACACAGCGCATCGCTCTACCCCTCGTAGATTCTTCTGGATTCGGGCGGCATTCGTTTAGAATCTGCCGCACACGCCGGTCACGCTTCCTTCCGAGGCGTCAACCGCGCGCGGCTGTGGTAACGCAGACCGCGCCGCTGAATACTACCCAGCCCGGGAGCGGCCCGCGAGGCCGGATCGGGCGTGACCACCAAGGAGACGCGATGATCAACAAAGTCATTCTCGTAGGCAGGCTCGGAAAAGACCCCGAAGTGCGCTCGACACCCTCGGGCCAGACCGTCACCGAGTTCTCACTCGCGACCGACGAGAAGTACACCGACAAGAGCGGCAACAAGGTTGAAAAGACCGAGTGGCACAACATCCAGGCGTGGGGCCGGCTCGGCGAGATCTGCGGCCAGTACCTCCGCAAAGGGAAGCTCGTCTACATCGAGGGGAGGATCCAGACCGACTCGTGGGACGACAAGGAAACGGGCCAGAAGCGCTACAAGACCCGTATCAATGCGAATGAGATGAAGATGCTGGGCGGCCGGAGCGACGGCGAGTCAGGCGGCTATGAGAACAGCGCCGGTAGCTCGAGCTACCGCAAGAGCGCGAGCGAGCCGGCGCGTGTCGCAGACGGCGGCGACGACGACGACGTTCCGTTCTAGCGCCGGCGCTCCAGTCAGGTCGAGCTTCGACGGGGCACGGCACGCCGTGCCCCGTTTTCGTTTCGCGTCGGGGTTCGACTTCCGCGTCGGGGTCGAGCATCCAACCGAACGACCATCTGCAGGTTCGGATTGAGTAGACTCGAGACTTGTGAGGCTGTCGATGTCCGTGTTCTGAGTGCAGAACGTTCAGCACGCTGCCGAATCAGCAGCTGTCAACAGACCTGACCCCGCTCACGTTGCATGCACCGCCCCCCCTGCTCGCACCGCGCACGCACCTAGCAAAGACCTGACCCCGCACGCGCCGCGCCCCCGCACACGCCGCGCCCCCACACGCGCCTCGCCCCCAACACGCACGGCGCGCAAAACTGATCCTTCGGCCAGCGCCCCGTCGTCGACACCGTCTTCTTCGCCGCGGCAGCGGCGACTTCTGGCTAGCCCCGCGCGTCAGCGCGGGGTCGACGACGCGAAAACGAAGAAGCGCCGCGGCAGCGGCGCCGTCTGCGTGCGCCGTGCGTCAGCGCGGCGCCGAAATCAGAAGACCCAGGCCCACACCCGTTCGAAGGGCGCCCCCTCGGCTGTCCATATCAATCAGAAAAGAGAAGACCTGACCCCGCACATTCTCGAATTTTTCATTTTTCCGACCTGACCCCACCGGCGTGCGCTGCTGACCCCACCGGCGTGCGCTGCTCGAATTCGTGACTTCGGGTTGTTGATCTCTGCGACCCCGCCGGGGTCGTGAATGTCGTTGCGTTCGTTTCCGGGGGTCTTCTCTCGCTGCGCTCGCCTCGACCCCCGGCTACCTTCTTCGACCCCTTTGGGGTCGTAAAGGGCCTGTCTTCGCCTCTGGGGTCAGGTTCGATCGGAGGCTTGCGTAAGGCGACGTTGGGGGCAAGTTCACCTCGTCGGGCCGTTTGCGCGAGTGATACGGGCGCCGGACGATCATCGAGGTGTTCGTGATGAATGCGGGCGACCCGGCGGGTCGCCGCCTATGGATTCGAGGGTTGGCCGCGCCGGAGCCCACGACGTTCGCTGCGAGGACCGGGCTTTACACCAATGGCCTGAACTTAAGGACGAAAAAGTCGAAGTCAGATCGTCAACCGATGGCTGTTGGAACCATTCAACCTCCGCCCGGGGCCCTTTCCTGGATTCGAACTTCATCGTTCATCGTTCAACTTCAGCCGCTTCAGCTTGAATTCACACCATTGGGCCTAACCCGTTACGTCCACTCCTGCCGACCGTCGCCGCCGCCGCGAGGATCGTCGTCGCGATCGCTCTCTGCGCGCCGAAGTTGCCTGGAGATTTCGCCTAACGCGGCCGCGGCGACGCGTAGCTCGACGCGTGAACGCGTCTTCTCCGACTGCAAGCGAGCACACGTCGCGGCGAAGGTCACCCCGCGCGCGACGGCTTCGCCCACTCGCGTCGCGAAGCGCTCGTCGCGCGAAGCTTCTTCATCGATTCGATCGCAGATGCCGGGGACGTCTTCGATCCGGCTGCAGAAGAGGACGAGGTCGATGCCGGCTCTGATCGATCGGACCGCGATTTCTCCCGATGTCGCGAGCCCTGACACAGCGTGCATCTCCATGTCGTCAGCGATTGCGAGCCCGCCGTACCCGAGCGTCTCCCTCAGAAGGCGCGTCGCGATCGCTTCGCTGACGGTGCCGGGCAGCGCGTCGGCATCGACGTTTGGATAGACGCCGTGGCTGACCATAACGGAGGGAGCGACCGCCGCGAGCTGGCGGTAAGGCACGAGGTCGAGAGTCTCGAGCTCCTCGAGCGTCATGTCGACGATCGACGCCCCGTAGTGCGGATCGGTTGCCGCACGGCCGAGACCCGGGAAGTGCTTGATGCACGAGGCGACGCCCGCCTCCGCCATTCCTTCGATGAATCGGAGCGCGCGCTCCGACACGACGTGCGGATCGTCGCCGAAGCAGCGGCGCGTGAGGCTCGGCGAGAGTCCTTCGCGCTGGATGTCGACGACGGGTGCGAGGTTGACCTCGATCGTGAAGTGATCGAGAAGCTGCCCGAGGGCAGCGCCGAATCCGCGCAGTTGCTTCGTTCCCCCCGCGATCGCAAAATCGGACGCCCCGAGGATCCCTGGAACCAGCGAGCGGAGCCGGTCGACGCGCCCCCCCTCTTCGTCGATCAAGAAGAGCGGAGGGACCGGGGCGGCGGCGCGCACTTCGGCGATGAGCGCGTGAAGCTGCTCCTCGCTCTCGACATTGCGGGCGAAGAGCACGACCGCGAAGGGGCTCCGCTCGCCGAGCACGCGCCGCTCGAGCTCGCTGAGCCGGGCGCCGGCGAGCCCGACGCCTAACAGCGCGCCGGCGCGTTCACGACTGGAATCGTTTCTTCCACTCATGGATCTTGTTCAACGCCTCGACCGGTGTCAGCGTGTCGACCGAGAGGAGTCGGAGCTCCCCCAGCACGCCGCGATCGTCGGGACCAAATAGTGTGAGCTGGAGTCCCGCGCCCGCCCCGGGCACGTCTCCCTTTCTCGTCGCCTCGACGACGTCGACTTCCTTCGCCTCGAGCGTATGGAGGATTTCCTCCGCGCGATGCACGACCGACATCGGGATGCCCGCGAGCTTTGCGACATGAATCCCGTAGCTCTTGTCGGCGCTTCCCTCGACCACCTTCCGAAGAAAGATGATCTGCTCGTTCCACTCCTTCACGGCGACGTTGTAGTTGCAGACGCGGGCGTTCGCCTCCGCGAGGTCGGTCAGCTCGTGATAGTGCGTCGCGAAGAGTGTGACGGCGCCGCGATGCGAATCGTGCAGGTACTCGATGATCGCCCACGCGAGCGACAATCCGTCGAACGTCGCCGTTCCACGCCCCACTTCGTCGAGGATGACGAGCGAGCGGTCGGTTGCGTTGTTGAGGATGTTCGCGGTCTCGTGCATCTCGACCATGAAGGTCGACTCGCCTCGCGCGAGGTTGTCGGACGCGCCGACGCGCGTGAAGACGCGATCGAACACTCCGAGTTTCGCGCGCGTCGCCGGGACGAAACTTCCCGCCTGGTTCAGCACCACAATCAGCGCCACCTGGCGGAGGAACGTCGACTTTCCTCCCATGTTAGGCCCGGTGATGATCTGAATTCCGTTCCGGTCTCGCTGCACTCTCGTGTCGTTCGGAATGAAGCGCGGCGTCAGCGCCTCGACAACCGGATGGCGCCCTTCGTCGACGTCGATCTCCATCTCGTCACTCAGCGTCGCGCGACACCAGCGGTGCTTCACCGCGCTCGTCGCAAACGATGCGATCGAGTCGATCGTGCCGACCGCGCGCGCGGTATCGAGGATCGCCGCGGCCCGCGCGCCGACCGATGCGAGAAGCCCTTCGTAAAGTCGCACCTCGATCGCGGTCGAGCGCTCTTCGGCGCGGAGGATCTTCTCTTCAATCACCTTCAGCTCGGGAGTAATGAAGCGCTCGGCATTCAC
>JACPDH010000104.1 GCA_016184115.1 Acidobacteriota bacterium
GCTCGGAGCGGCCTCCAGGCTGCGCGGGCGAGAGTGTCTCCTGAATGGCACTTCGGGTCGTCGACGCCACGTCGTCGATGAGATCGATGAGGTTGTCGCGACTCCCCTCGAGATTCGCGGCCCAGACTCCGTAGCCTGTCCGAGCGTCGGTGAGCTGCAGGCTGACGCGCACTGTATTTCCCGCGGTGAGAAAACGACCTTCGAGAATTCCGTCGACTTGAAGGCGTGCAGCGGCATCGCCGATGTCGGGACTCTTTCCGTGAAACTCGAGTACCGCGGAGGTTGGTCGCACACTCAGCGGCTGAACCTGCTGGAGCTGTGTCGTCAGCGCGTCGGCGAGTCCGACGGAGAGGAATTCTTCCGATTCCTGGTTCGAGAGATTCTGGAACGGCAACACTGCGAGTGACCGTATCGGCGGAGGCGGAGTACCTCCACTCGCCGGCAAATTCGTTGGTCGCGGCTCACGGAACAGGAGAATTCCGAGAAGAACCAACACGGCGATCGCAAGCGTGTAGAGAATCCCGTTGCGCACGATCGGAATCGTCGGTCGTGTCGTACCGCGCAGTCCCGTCGTGGTCCCGATCGAGCGCGAAAACCGCGAGGTCTCGTAGAACGTCTCTTCGATCGATCCGAGCTCCTCCACGACCATCTCCGCCGACGCCTGTCGGTCATCAGCGCGCTTCTGCAGAAGGCGCGAGATGATTTCCACCGCCTCACGGGGGAATTGCGGGTCGATCGGGACGAACGGGCGCGGCTCCGCCGACCTGATCTTCTCGAGGAGACTCAGCGCCGTTTCTCCCTCAAACGGGAGCACGCCAGTGGCCATCTCGTAAAACACCACGCCGAGCGAGAAGAGGTCGGATCGCTGGTCCGCCGCTTCGCCCCGCGCCTGTTCAGGCGACAAGTAGGGGAGCGTTCCGAAGAATCCAGTGGAGGGGGACGTGCGCGTTGGAGTGTCGGCGGTAACCTCTTCGATCTTCGCGAGACCGAAGTCGAGGATCTTCACCGAGTCGCCCGCCTCCAGCATGATGTTCGAGCTCTTGATATCGCGGTGCGTCACACCATTTCGATGCGCGGCCGCAAGTCCGAGCGCGATTTGTCGAGCAATCTTCACGAACCGCGCGGAGTCGATCGGCTCCTGGCGGGTGATCTGCGAAAGTGGCAGCCCTTCGCAGAGCTCCATCGCGATGAAAGGGCGCCCTTCGGTGCTTTCACCCACTTCGTAGATCGTCGCGACATTCGGGTGTCGGATCTGCGCGGCGGCGCGCGCTTCGCGCAGAAAGCGCGACTTGCGCTCCGCCCCCGTCATGCCGGTCTCGTTCAGTACTTTGAGCGCCACCTGCCGGTTGAGTAGCGTGTCGAAGGCGAGAAACACCGTCCCCATCCCGCCTTTTCCGAGGACGCGGACGATCTGGTATCGGTCGAATTTCTCGGGGTTTTCCGTCATCGGGGGCGTCGCGGCGATTCTAGCCGCAGCAATGCCTGATTGCTACGAGCCTCCGACAGTAGAATCTCCTGCTCGCTTCGTGACCCTCAATCAACGAAAGTGGGTCAAAAACTGCCGGCACATTCGCCGGATGGGATAGAATTTGACTGTCAGGTAACGGGAACGTAACAGCGCACGTTGGGCGCGAGAATCGGGATCGACGAGAGCATGCAGACAGAGCCGACACTTCGAGAGGTGGTACTTCCACCGCGCTATCAACTCCAGGCGGTGTTAAAAGAGAGTCCCACGAACTCGGTCTACCGAGTCTTCGACGCGGTCTCGAAGCGCGATGCGGCGATCAAGATTCTCCGCCAGGAGATCAGCGGCTCGCAGGCGATCCTGGGCTTTCGCACCGAATTCGAAACCCTCGCAGCCCTCAGCCATCCGAACATCGTGCAGGTCTTCGACTTCGGTCTTCTCGACGACCGCTTCCCGTACTTCACGATGGAGTACTTTCCGGGACGTCGCGTCACGGAGTTCTTCGACGGGCACAACTGGGAGGCGCTCTACCACATAGTCCTCCAGATTGCGTCGGCACTACACCACGTTCATCACCTCGGCATCGTCCATCTCGATCTCAAGCCGTCGAACATCCTCGTCGACAGCGAGGGACACCTGAAGATCATGGACTTCGGCGTCGCGGTCTCGAGCCGGCAGTATTTCGACCGGAAGATTCGCGGCACGCTTCACTACATGGCACCCGAGGTGCTGCTGCAGGACCGCGTCGATGGACGCGCCGATCAATACGCGCTTGGAATGACGCTCTACGAGACGATCACGGGCGCGCTCCCGACCTACGGGAAGCCGCCAATCGAGATCATTCGTTCCCACCTCGAGGACGAGATCCGGCGTCCGTCGGCGATCAACCCGCATGTGCCGGAGAAGCTCGAGAGGATTGTCTTACGGCTTCTCGAGAAGGACCCGCGCTATCGCTATCCGTCGGCAGCAGTCTTGCTCCACGACGTCGCGGACGCTGCCGGCGTCAAAGTTCCATGGCGTGAGCTCGAGAACAGCGCCGAGCTCCATCGCGCGCCGCTCATTGGTCGCGAAGCCGAGGTGCGGGAAGTGATGCGGCTCGTCACGGAGGCCCAGCAGGGGCGCGGCGACGGGCTGATCATCGCGGGCACCGAGGGGATGGGTAAGGGAAGCATCATCCGCGAAGTGAGTCTGCGAACGCAGCTCGAGGGAGCGCGCGTCTTCACGGGTCGCTGCCCCGTCAATCGCAAGACGATCTACGCGCCCTTCTTCGAGATCTTCCAGCAGATGCTCACCGCAGTGAATCCGAACGCCGATCCGGCAATCGAGATTCGCCAAATGCTCCACCCGATCATCGAACCGGGACACGAGGCAGTCGACGAGCAGGGACAGAAGTACCGGCTTTACAACCGCCTCGTGCAGTCGATGCAGGATTTCCACGGCTTCCTCAATGCGGGGTCGGCGCGCCCGTTGCTCGTGCTGATTGTCGAGGATTTGCAGTGGGCGGATCCCTCGACGGCCGAGCTCTTCACGTTTCTCGTCGGCGAAGCGCGAAGCTCGGGCCTTGTCGTCATCGGGACGCTGACGACCGAACGCTCGGCTGAAACGACACTCGAAGAGACTGTTTCGCGATCCACAGCGGCGTGGGAAGAGCGTGCGCGCGACCACGCAATCCGCATCCTCTACCTCAAGCCGCTCTCCGAGGAGATGGTTCGCGAGAACGTCGAGGCGCTCCTCGGCGATCCTAACCTCACGCACGAGTTCGTTCGCTGGGTGATGTGGGAGTCAGGAGGATCTCCGCTCAACATCCGGCGCGTCGTCGACTACTTGATCGCGCACGATTACCTTCGCTCGACCGGCAAAGGCTGGGAGATCGACATGGATCGCATCCAGACGCTCCGGATTCCGGGGGGCGCGGGTGCGATCTGGAGCGAGCGGCTCGAGTCGATCACCGAGGATCAACGCGAGGTGCTTCGCTCTGCCTCCGTGCTGGGAGAGCAGTTCGACGTCGAGCTCTTGACCAAGGTCTCCGAGCATCCGCCGGAGGACACGTTCCGGCTCGTCATGGAGCTCGTCGAGCTCGGGCTGCTCGACGAGATGCCGAATGACGCAGGCTTCCGCTTTCCCCAGGTCAGCCTTCGCGAGAGCATTTACGGTGCCACGAGCGAGCGTAGCCGCTCGATCACGCACACGCGCGCCGGAGAGTATCTCGAGTCGCTCTATCTCGCTGGAGCTTCGGAGCTCATCGGCCAGGTCGCCTACCACTTCGCACGCGGCACGGAGCCGGAGCGAGCGATCGACTATTCGATCAAGGCTGCCGAGCAGGCAGCGATCGCGCTCGCTTACGAGCAGTCCGCGGAGTTCTACCGCACGGCGCTGGAGCTAATGGACATCTCCGGCGACGAAGAGCGTAAGCCCGAGGTACGCGAACGGCTCGGAGACGCCTACTTCCGATGCAACAACCTTCGCGGCGCGATGCAGGTCTATCAGTTCCTGCTCAAGAGCGTGCAGGTGAACCGCGAGGCGCCGGACGGAGATCTCGGCTCTGCCGAGATCATGAAGAAGATCGGCAAGGTGCTCGCGCGCAGGAGCGAGTGGAGCCCGGCGCTTTCGTACTTCCAGAACGCGATGCAGACGTTTCAGCGTCATGCACGCCCGCTCGACGTGGCGGAGATGTTGAATCGCATGGCGTGGATCCACATCGACAAGGGCGACTTCAGCGAGGCGGAGCGGTCAGGGCTCGAGGCGATCCGGATTCTCCAGCCGCTGCCTCTTGCGCCGGCTCACGGCTACACGAGAAACATCCTCGGCGTCATTTCGAGCGCGCGAGGCGACCTCGTTCCCGCGGAGAAGCTCTTCCAGGAGGCGCTTCTCAACGCGGAAACGCTCGGCTCCGCACAGCTTCGCAAAGTCACGGCGAACAACCTCGCGAACATCCTCTACCGGTTAGGCCGATGGGACGACTCGCTTCAGCTGCATCGGAGGAATCTCGAGCAGTCCGAGAACGAAGGCGATCTCTGGGACGTGGTGACCGCCTACAACGCGATTGCCGTGACTCAGTTTGCGAAAGGGGAGTTCAAGCCCGCGGCTGCTCTTCTGGAACGGAGCATTCGGATCGGACAGAAGCTCGGCGCGTCGGACCTCGAAGCCTTTGCGCATGAACGGCTCGGTGAGTGCTTCGAGATGCTCGGCGAATGGAAAGAGGCTCGCGCGCAGCTGGAACGCTGCCTCTCGCTGCCCGGCTTCGATGAGAACCGCCCTAACAGGGTGTCGGTATACGTGCCGTACGCGAGGCTCCTCGCACGAACGGGCGATACCGCCGGCGCGATCAAGTACGCGCAGCGCGCCTACGAGGCTTCGGAGCGGACTCGCGACAAGGACCTCATGGCCGCCGCGTCGCTGCTGCTCGGTCAGATCGAGCAGGAGCGCGAGAACTTTGCCGATGCCGAGCGGCTCCTGGGGGAGGCGCGCGAGCTTTTCCGCGAGGCGTCGAACCTGCGCGGCGAGGCGATCTCGCTGGTCGTCGCAGGGAAGAGAGCGCTGCGCGAGCAGAAGAACGACGACGCTGCGACGTATGCCAGCGAGGCAGCGTCGCTCGCGCAGAAGCTCGGCGACCGGTTCACCGAAGCGCACGCACACGTGCTCGCGGGGAAGGTGCTCTTTCTGCGAGGTGAGCGGGAAGCGGGTGAGGCGCGTTTCAGCCTTGCCCATGCAATCTTCGAGGAGCTCGAGACACCATTCGAGCTTGGGCGTCTTCTCTTTGAAGTCGGGGTCCTTCGTGAAGATCCCGACGATGCAGGCCAGGTGCTTCGCCGCGCGATCAAGATCTTCGAGAAGCTCGATGCCACTCCTGACCTCGAGCGGGCACGCGGCGCGCATTTTCGAATTCGCCCCTCCGGCCGAGGCGCCGATTCGAGCGTCGTCGGCCTCTACGAAGTCGTGAAGATCATCAACTCGACCCTCTCGGTCGAGGAAGTGCTGAACAAGGTTCTCGACATCGCGCTGCGTCGCCTCCGCGCCGAGCGCGGCATGATCATGCTGATCGACCCGATCACCGGCTCGCTCCGTACGCGCGTGTCGCGCAACATCCGCGAAGGTGCCGAGAACGAAAAGGGCCGCTCGCCGCAGGCAATCATCAAAGAGGTCATGCAGTCAGGCGCTTCGGTAATGTCGGCCGACGCGAGAACGGACGACCGCTTCGTCGACTCCGAAACGGTCATCTCCGAGAACATCGTGTCGACGCTTTGCGTACCTCTCGTGATTCGCGACCGCATCGCCGGCGCAATCTACGTCGACCACCGCGAGACGCGACATCTCTTCTCGCAGAAGGACCTCAGCTTCCTCGAGGCGTTCGCCGATCAGTCGGCGATCGCGATCGAGAACGCGCGCCTCTACGAGGAGCTCGAACAAGCGCGGCTGCGCCTGTCGGCAGAGAACGAGTCGTTGCGGAATGACGTGCTCGTCGACAAGCACCTCGACTCGATCGTGGGCTCCTCGGAAGCAGTCGGGAGAATTCAGTTCACCGTTCGCAAGGCTGCGACGGCATCATCGACGGTGCTGATCCGAGGTGAGTCGGGCACCGGCAAAGGGCTCGCGGCGCGGATCATCCACAACATCAGTCCTCGACGGAACGGTCCATTCATCAAGTTCAACTGTGCCGCGCTTCCGGAGAACCTTGCCGAGTCGGAGCTGTTTGGGCACGAAAAGGGATCGTTCACCGGAGCCGACCGGAGGAAGCTCGGACGGTTCGAGCTGGCGAATGGAGGTTCCATCTTTCTCGATGAGATCGGAAAGATGAGTTTTGCGATGCAGGCGAAACTACTCCGTGTCGTCGAGGACAAGGAGTTCGAGCGGGTCGGCGGCACGGTAACGATCAAGACCGACGTCAAGATCATCGCGGCGACGAACCTCGACATCGAGAAGGCGATCGACAACGGGTCGTTCCGCGAAGACCTTTTCTATCGTCTGAACATCATCCCAATCCAACTCCCGGCGCTGCGCGAGCGCAAAGACGACATCGAGTCGCTCGCCGAGCACTTCGTCAAGAAGATATGCCGCGATCTTGGAGTCGATCCGAAGAGCCTCGAGCCAGGGATCATCGAACTGTTCAAGACCTACCACTGGCCTGGGAACATCCGGGAGCTCGAGGCGACGCTGCATCGCGCAATCGTGATGGCGACGGGAGACGTTCTTCGTCGCGCCGACTTCTTCGGACTGCTCGGCCATCAACCGCAAGGCGCGCAACCCGATCTTCCAAGTGACGCGTTGCCGCGCGAAGTGCTGAGCCCGATGATCCGCAGGATGTCGGTCACGGCCGAGCTCTACGACGACGTGCTCGCGCGCGTCGACCGCCAGCTCATCCTGCAGGTGCTCGACGACACGGGCGGGAAGATCCGCGAGACCGCGAGAAGGCTCGGGCTCGCGCGCAACACCCTGAAAGCCAAAATGCAGAAATACGCCATTCACGCCGCGGGAGGAGAGGCGGACTGAGCCTATAATCTTCGATCTGAAGCAATGTGACGCCCCAGTCGTCGACCGATGATCGAATACAACTCGCTAGCGCCCCAGGAGCTCGCGCGGTTCCTCGACCGCCATAAGGCGAGTTTTAGCCTGAAGAGCGAGATCGACCTCGATGTCGTTCTCCGTGAGATCCTGCGCAAAGCCTTCGAGTTCGTTCCTTCCGAATCGGGCTGCATCCTGCTCGACGATCCGTATCGCAAGGTTCCTGAGCGCAAAGACAACGACCTCGTCTTCATCTCGACTTTCGGACCCGGTAGCCACGAGCTCCTCGGCACGCGTCTCTCCGCGGCACGCGGTATTGCGGGACGCGTCTATCAGACCGGCAAGTCGTACCTCTCTGAAGATGTCGCGAAGGACCGCTACTTCTATCCCGACATCGCAGACAGCATCGGACATCAGACCTTCTCGATCGTCTGCGTTCCGATCTACATCGGCAAGAACGTGTGCGGTGTTCTGGAGCTGATCAATCGGCACGGCAGTGGCGTATTCAGCGAACGTGACATGACGCTGCTGGAGATCTTCGCCGGATACACGTCATTCGTACTTCAGAACGCGCTCGACGCAAAGCGCGCTCATGAGCTCGCCAAGCGCGACGACCTGACCGGGTTATTCAACGACCGCTGGTTTCACGTGCGGCTCGCCGAGGAGATGGAGCTCGCGAGAGAGAGCGGTTCGGAATGCTCGCTGATCTTCATGGATCTCGACAACTTCAAGTACGTGAACGACCAGCACGGCCACCTCGCAGGAAGTCAGGTCTTGCGCGAGGTCGGCTTTCTTCTGAACCGTACGCTGCTGAAGATCGAGACCGCGGTCGTTTCGCGCTACGGTGGAGACGAGTTCGTGATCATCCTTCCGGGACATTCGCTCGAAGAAGGAGCGCGGGTCGCCGAGTGTGTACGGAGTGCGATCGCGGACACCGTGTTCCTTCCGAACGACTATGGGTTCGGGCTCCCCGCCGTGAATCTGACCGGCGTTCTGTCTGCTTCAGTCGGCGTGGCGAGCTACGTGCCCGTCCCTGGCGCCAAAGTGAAGCCTGAACAGGAGCGCAACGATCTGTTGCGCCGCGCCGACGCCGCGATGTACGACGCAAAAGCTCGGGGAAAGAACCTCGTCGTCGTCGGCTCGGCGGTGACTCGCGGAGGCGGAACTTCGCTCGTTTCAGACAGTTCCTCGCGGTGACCGGGAGAGCGCTCGGGCCCGAGGAAGCCCAAAACCGCGGAAACCGAACAGATCGGCTGCAAACTCCACTGGCGCTTTGAACCCGTTTTGAGTATTTTCTCCCGCGACATTCGTGCCGACACCCGAAGATCAACCGCATCGACTTGGGAGAACTGTACCTTGGGAAAGATTGCAGCCGAGTACATCTGGATCGACGGTCAGAAACCAACAGCAAAACTCCGTTCGAAGACCAAAGTCCTGAACGGACCGGTGACGAGCCTCGATCAACTTCCCGACTGGGGATTCGACGGTTCGAGCACGATGCAGGCGGAAGGACATTTCAGCGATCTCGTGCTGAAACCGGTGAAGTTCATCCCCGATCCGATCCACCGCGAAGACGACATCCTGGTTCTCTGTGAAGTGCTGCACCCCGATCACACGACGCACTGGAGCAACACGCGCCGTCGCCTCGCTGAAATAGCGGAGAAGCACAAGGCGCACGACCCGTGGTTCGGAATCGAGCAGGAGTACACGTTCTTCGAGGGGAACCGGCCGCTGATGTGGCCCGACAAGGGCTATCCCGCTCCGCAGGGTGGCTACTACTGCGGTGTCGGCGCGGATGAAGTTTTCGGCCGCGAGATCGTGGAAGCGCATCGCGAAGCGTGCGAGCGTGCCGGTCTCTCGATTGAAGGAACGAACGCGGAAGTCATGCCGGCACAGTGGGAGTTTCAGATTGGGCCGCTCGGAGCACCCGACTGTGCCGACGAAATCTGGCTCGGCCGATGGCTGCTGTATCGCATCGCCGAGGACTTCGGCGTCTCCGCGACTCTCTATCCGAAGCCGATGAAGGGAGACTGGAACGGAGCCGGTGCGCACACGAATTTCTCGACGAAATCGATGCGTGAAGAGGGTGGCATCAAGATCATCGAAGCCGCGATGTCGAAGCTCGAGAAGCGTCACGACGACCACATGAAGGTCTACGGCGCGCACAACGAGGAGCGGCTCACGGGACTCCACGAGACCTGCTCGATTCATCAGTTCCGCTGGGGGCGCAGTGATCGCGGCGCGTCGATCCGCATCCCGATGGCGACATACCAGGTCGGCAAGGGCTACTTCGAAGATCGTCGCCCCGCGGCGAACATGGACCCCTACCTCGTCTGCGCGATGCTCATCGAGACGGTCTGCGGCGAGTAACCGCCGAATTCACTCCGGCATGAAAAAACGCCGCCCGCACGGGCGGCGTTTTTTTATGCCATCCTAACGGTCCCGCGAAGTGGGAGCGGTCGACAGCCGCTACTTCTCCCCCCAGCGTGCCTTTGCCAGAGAATCGATGAACCCCGACGGATGCAGCTTCAGCCCCTCGATGCGCCGGTCGACCACCGCCACGTTGTCGAGGTGGTAGAGCGACACATACGGCAGCTCCTCCGACACGATGCGCTGGACGCCGTCGTACGCTGCCTTCCGTTTCGTTCGATCCATCGTCGCGCGTCCCGCCTCGATCAACCTGTCGACCTCCGCATTCGCGTAGCGCCCTCGATTCTGGCCGTTAGGCGGGGCGCTCTTCGAATGAAAGATCGTGTAGTAGAAGTCAGGATCGGAGATCCCGCCGCGACGCAACGCGAAGAGCTCGAAGTTCCCCTTCTGGATGTCGTCGTAGAAGACGGCGAATTCCGTCGATCGGATCTCCATACCGATTCCAACCTCGCGCAACATCTGTTGCACCATCTCTGCGCGTTGGTTCGCCTCCATGTCGAGCGAGGTCTTGTAGACGAGATTGAAGCGCATCGCGGGTCCGTCGCCATCGGGATCGGGAAAGCCGGCTTCGTCGAGTAGACGCTTCGCCTCGCGCTTGTCGTAGGGGTAGCGCGCCACTGTTTCGGAGCGAGCCCAATGTCCAACGGGGAACATGGTGTCGGCGAGCTTCGCCCGACTGCGAAGCAGGTCGCGAACGATTCGCTCCCGGTCGATCGCGTGCGCGATCGCACGGCGTACGAGCAGGTTGCCGAGCTTCGGATGCCCGAGATTGAACGCGAGGTACTCCCATCGCGAGCCTGGCTCGGAGACGACTCTGACCCGTGGGCTCGTCTCGAACTTGCCGACGCTGTCGAGCGGGAGCGAGTTGATGGCGAGCCCGACACTTCCGCGCTCGAGCTCGAGCATCCGCGTCGTCGTGTCGGGAATGATCCGGAATTCGATTCGACCGATCGAAGGCTTGCCTCGGTGGTAGCCTGCGAACGCCTCGAGAACGACGCTCTCGTCGGGCAGATTCTCCACGAGGCGGTAAGGGCCTGCACCGATCGGCTTCGTGCGGAAGAGCTTCTCGTCGGAGCCTGTCGGGACGATGCCGACGGTCAGATTGTCGAAGATTCCGCCGTTCGGTTCCTTCAAGTGGAACACGACCGTCTTCGCGTCGGGCGCCTCAATCGCCGCGACCGTCGCATAGCCCGACTTCTTCGGTGAGGGGAAACCTTCCGACATGAGCGAGTCGTAGGTGAACTTCACGTCGGAGGCGCGGACCGGCCGGCCGTCGTGAAAGCTGATGCCGTCGCGCATCGTGAACACGATCGTCCGGTCATCGGGCGTCGTCCAGGAGGAAGCGAGATCGCCTTCGTAGTCTCCACTCGGAAGGACGCGAATGAGGCCCGCGTGCACGAGGTCCGAGATCCGGCCGGAAGAAATGTCGTTTCCGATCCTCGGATCGAGGTTGGCGGGAGCGTTGTCCCACGCAATGACGAGCGGTGAGCCGGCGTCGTTCGGTGCTCCTGCGCGCTCGCCGCCGCACGATGCAAAGGCGAGAAGAAGGACCGGAATGATGGAAGGGTGGCGCATGCGACTCATGTTTCCTCCAGCCAAACGACGCGATGTCGGCGGCATTGTACGGACCCCGTGTATGATTTCGCCGTTTTTATCGTCCGAACCGATCGAGGAAACCGATGCAGAGCTCTCTCTGGCGCAAGGCGATTCTTGCGACACTCACGGCAGCCGTGCTGCTCACTGCGGGCCATACGCATTCCCAGGGGAAGCGTCCCCGCATGATCGTCGTTGGATTCGATGGCGTCGACGCGGCCTTCACCGAGAAGTGGATGAATGAAGGGAAACTCCCGAATCTCGCGAAGCTGCGGGAGCAGGGAACGTTTCGTCCGCTGCTGCCGACGCTCCCCGCGCAGACCCCGGTCTCATGGTCGACATTCACGACGGGGATCGATCCCGGCCGTACAGGCATTTTCGATTTCCTGCGCCGCGACCCGAAGACCTACCTGCCGGTGTTTGCGGCGTTCGACGAGACGGTAGAGCCGTTCGGGCTCGGGCGGAAAAACAAGATCGCAGGCGCGGCGATCGCGTTCGTCCTTGGCCTCGTCCTCGTTCGTCTTGCGCTCGTTGCGGTCAGGAACAAGAGAATCGCGTGGGGCGCCAGCGCACTTCTCGCCTTCGCATTCGGGGGAGCGGGATGGTGGGCGGTGCAGAAGTACATCCCTGAAACGCGTCCCGGCGTCGTCAATCGTCGCCAGGGAATCCCGATGTGGGAAGTGGTGTCGAAGGCAGGGCTCAAGGCGCGTGTCGTCCACGTCCCTGTCACGTTTCCCGCGACGGAGCTCGATGAGGGACACCTCCTGTCGGGGCTCGGCGTGCCCGACGTCTCCGGTCGTGTCGGGAAGCCTTTCTATTTCACCTCCGAGCTCGATTTCAACCGCGGCGGCGGCTCGAACGAGTTCTCGATCGAGGTCGTGCAGCTCGAAGACAATCGGGGAGTGATCAACACCGAGATCGTCGGGCCGCCTAACAAGCTTTTCGGCGACCCTCCGTTCATCGGATGTCCGATAACGGTCACCGTTTCGGAAGCACGCGATTCGGTGAAGATCGACGTCTCAGGACAGCAATTCACGCTCAAACCCGGGGAGTGGTCCGGGTGGGCCCACCTCGAATTCCCGTTCAATCCCCTCGTGAAGGTACGCGGCGTGAGCCGGTTCTTCCTGATGGAAGTCTCGCCTGAGGTGAAGATCTATCTTTCGCCGATCAACCTCGACCCTGGAAGCCTCCCACCGGGCCTTCACATCACTGCGCCGGTGGAGTGGGCGAAGGAGCTCAACACGAAGTACGGGCCGTACAAGACCATGGGGTGGCAGATCGACACCTGGGCGATCTCGGAGGGGTTTGCGAACGAGAAGATGTTCTGGGACGACATGGAGTGGACCGTCGCTCAGTTCAGGAGAATGTACGACGACTTCCTCGAGAGCGACGACGATCTCTTCATCCAGCAGTTCGAGTTCCCCGATCGCGTCGGGCACGTGATGTGGCGACTGATGGACGAAAAACACCCGGCCTACGACGCGGAGAAGGCGAAGGAATGGGGCGACGCGGTCCTCCGGAGCTACCAGCTGATGGACGCCATCGTTGGCGACGCGATGAAGGTCGCCAACCAGGAAGACGCCGCGCTCA
>JACPDH010000007.1 GCA_016184115.1 Acidobacteriota bacterium
ACGGTGGCACCGCCGCCGGGGAAGCATCGGGCGGGAGTAACTCAGGGGTAGAGTCACAGCCTTCCAAGCTGTTGGTCGCGGGTTCGAATCCCGTCTCCCGCTCCAAACGTTGCACGTACAGGTGTCGCCGCCCCGGGGCGAACGGCATGAAACAGCAGCAAGCCCTCGTAGCTCAGGGGTAGAGCACGTCCTTGGTAAGGACGGGGTCACGAGTTCAAATCTCGTCGAGGGCTCCAGACTTCGGAAGACGACGCGGGGTCGCCTGAAGGTGGGCGACTCCGGATCGCAGTAAAGGCAATTGGAGACGTTATGGCGGCGACGCGAGAGATCATCACGCTTCAGTGCACCGAGTGCAAGCGGCGCAATTACTCGACCACGAAGAACAAGAAAACGATGACCGATAAGGTCGAAAAGAAGAAGTTCTGCCGCCACGACCGTCGGCATACGGTTCATAAGGAAACGAAGTAGCCGGTCGCGCAGGCGAGTGCAGGCCAGTAGCTCAATTGGCAGAGCACCGGTCTCCAAAACCGGGGGTTGGGGGTTCGAGTCCCTCCTGGCCTGCCAGGCGCGCACTACGGCGAGCACCGAGGAGAAGCTGAGACCATGGTTCCGGTCAAAGAGTGGGTTCCGCAGTTGAAGGTGTTCTGGCGCGAGACGAAGTCTGAGATGCAGAAGGTCTCGTGGCCGAGCCGCAAGGAAGTGGTCGGAACGACGGGCGTCGTGCTCGGCGCGACTGTGTTCTTCGGCGTCTACCTGTGGGTTTGCGACGTCGCGTTCTACGAGACGATCAAGCTCCTGTTCAGGCAGTTTGGAGTGAGCAGCTAAGTGACCATGACAGAGCCGGGCGTCAAGCAGTGGTACATCGTCCACACCTACTCCGGATTCGAGGAGCGGGTTAAGGAGAATCTCGAGCAGCGAATCGACGCGCTGGGGATGCGCGACCGCTTTGGCGACGTGAGAATTCCGAAGGAAACCGTCGTCGAAATGCGCGGAGGCAAGAAGCGCGAGGTCGAGCGGAAGTTCTTCCCTGGATACATCCTCGTCGAGATGGAGATGGTCGATGACGCGTGGCATCTGGTCAAGAACACGCCGAAGGTGACTGGCTTCGTCGGAACGGGTAAGAAGCCGACGCCGCTGACGCAGGAAGAAGTCGACTCGATTCTCAATCAGGTCGTCTCGACGCAGGAAAAGCCGAAGCCCAAGCACGTTTACGAGCACGGCGAGCATGTCCGCATCATCGACGGTCCGTTCTCGAACTTCACCGGCGTGGTCGAAGAGGTCAACGTCGACCGGGGCACATTGAAGGTGATGGTCACAATCTTCGGCCGGTCGACACCGGTCGAGCTCGAGTTTCTGCAGGTGACCCGATTCGACCCGACCGATGAGGCGGCGTCGACCGGGGCAAAGAGTAGGTAAGAAGAAATCGCCGGTGTCCGGGGGGGGTACCTCCGGCTCGGGCGCAGAAGGAAGCAACCATGGCGAAGAAGATCACCGGATACGTCAAGCTGCAGATCCCCGCGGGGCAGGCGACACCCGCTCCGCCGGTCGGCCCAGCGCTCGGCCAGCAGGGCGTCAACATCATGGAATTCTGCAAGGCGTTCAACGCCCGCACGCAGAAGGATCAGGGGCTCATCATCCCGGTCGTGATCACGGTCTTTTCCGACCGTTCGTTCACGTTCATCACGAAGACTCCCCCTGCGGCGGTGCTACTGATGAAGGCTGCCGGCATTCCGAAGGGCTCGGGCGTGCCGAACAAGACCAAGGTCGGCAAGGTTACGAAGAAACAGGTCGAGGATATCGCAAAGACGAAAATGCCCGACCTGAACGCCGCGACGCTGGAAGCCGCGGTCCGCACTGTCGAGGGGACTGCCCGCTCGATGGGTCTCGAAGTCGAGGGTTAACCGGGAGGCGGCCGCCAGGCTGCAGCCCAAGTATTAACACGACGTAGGAGACGGGCCGCGAGGTCTGTCGTCTGCACTACGGAGGTGAAATTGGCCAAACACGGCAAGAAGTATCGTGCTGCGGTCGGGAAGGTGGAAGCGAAGCCGTATTCGCTCGACGCCGCGTTCGCTCTGCTCAAGCAGATCGCGTTCGCGAAGTTCGACGAAACGGTGGAGCTCGCCATGCTTCTCGGAGTCAATCCAAAGCACGCCGATCAGATGGTCCGCGGGACGACCGTACTTCCTCACGGAACCGGTCAGACCAAGCGGGTTGTCGTCATCGCATCGGGAGAAAAGGTTCGCGAAGCGCAGGAAGCGGGCGCGGACGTTGCCGGTGGCGACGAGCTCGTCGAGAAGATCCAGGGTGGCTGGGTCGACTACGACGCGGTCATCGCGACCCCGGATATGATGCGAGCGGTCGGCAAGCTAGGAAAAGTTCTCGGTCCTCGGGGGCTCATGCCCAACCCGAAGACCGGAACGGTCACTCCTGACGTCGCCAAGGCGATCCAGGAGATCAAGGCGGGTAAAGTCGAGTTCCGCGTCGACAAGACTGCCATCATCCACGTTCCCGTCGGGAAGATCTCGTTTGACGCTCACAAACTTGCCGAGAACGCCGCTGCCCTCATCGGCGCGGTGCGCAAGGCGAAGCCGGCGGCGGCGAAGGGGCGCTATGTGCGCAGCATCTTCGTCTCGTCGACGATGAGCCCTTCGATTCAGATCGATGCCGCGGTTGCTGATGTGAAGGCGGAGTAGGAGGCGACCGATGAATCGAACTGAAAAGACAGAGGTCGTCACCGAGCTCCAGCAGGCCATGGGCGGCGCGACGAACGCGTTCCTCGTGGACTTCACCGGGATCACGGTTCCGCAGGTCACAGAGCTGCGTCGCCAGGTTCGCGAGACGAAGTCGAGCTATGTCGTTGTAAAGAACACGCTCGCCCTGATCGCGATCAAGAACTCTCCGCTCGAAGGTCTCAGCGATAAATTCGCTGGCCAGACCGCGGTGGTCTATAACGATACCGATCCGGTCGCTCTCGCCAAGGCGCTCAAGAAGTTCGCCAAGGACGTGCCGGCCGTGAAGTTCAAGGGCGCGCTGCTCGACGGGAAGGTCGTTCCGGCCAACCAGATCGATGCAATCGCCGAGCTCCCCTCGCGCGAAGTCCTCATCTCGAGGCTTCTGTTTGTGCTCCAGTCGCCGATGCGGAACCTCGCCGTCGTGCTGGGCGCGAACATCAAGAATCTCGCCGTTGTGCTTGACCAGGTCGGCAAGCAGAAGGCCGAGTAAACAGAACCAAATTACTGCGGGGACGCGTCTCCGCGATGAAATCGAACGAGTTTCAATCTTCGGAGGAATCAAGAAATGGCCATGACCACTGAGCAGTTCGTCCAGGAAATCGAGACGATGTCGGTTCTCGACCTCAACTCCCTCGTCAAGGCGATCGAAGAGAAGTTTGGCGTGTCCGCCGCTTCCGCGGCGCCGATGATGATGGCTGCCGCTCCGGCCGCCGCCGCCGCGCCTGCCGAGGAGCAGACGGAGTTCACCGTCGTCCTCAGCGAAGTTGGCGACAAGAAGATCAATGTGATCAAGGCCGTCCGCGAAGTCACGAGCCTGGGCCTGAAGGAAGCCAAGGATCTGGTCGAGGGCGCCCCTGGAACGATCAAGGAAGGCGTCTCGAAGGATGAGGCCGCGAAGATCAAGAAGGTCTTCGAAGAGGCCGGCGCCAAGGTCACCATCAAGTAACCTGGTTGTGTCTCGCCGGGGCGCGCCGTAACCTGGCGCGCCCCGCGCGAGTCCTACCCAGGAGAGAGTGCCGAGTGCAGAATGCCGTGCCCGGAGCCCCGCGTGGCGGGACGCCGGTCAGCGCATTCTGCACTCCGCAGTCCCGAAGACTGGATCAGGAGAGGGGGGGAGCGGCCCTCTCCACGATCACGAATCCCGCGAATCACGCGCCGCGTTGCCTGCGGCCGCCTCGCAAGCTGTTCGTGTTTGCCCATGCAGACTGCGAGTCGACCGGCCCTGGAAACCGCACTGATGTACGCGGGCCGAAGCCTGCCGCCCCGCCCTGCCTCTGTCGTTGCCTTTGCCCCGTCCAACCAACACGGAAGGAGTTAGCGATCTCATGCCGAACGGATCTAGCCCGAAGCAGGAGCCGGTGCGTCACGACTTCTCGAAGATTCGCAGCTACATGGCGCTGCCGAATCTGATCGATGTCCAGCGCCGGTCATATGAACGATTCCTGCAGATGAATCTGCTCCCGGAGGAGCGCGACGATTCCGGCCTTCAGGCCGTCTTTACCAGCGTCTTCCCCTTCTCCGATTTCCGCGAGACCTGCTCTCTCGACTTCGTGCACTACACGATCGGGAACTGGGAGTGCAAGTGCGGTCAGCTCAAGGGGCTCGAGCACCTTCGCATGACCTGCGGCAACTGCGGGAAGCGGATTGCGACGATCCATCCGCACGAAGAGACGGTGCATTGCACCGAGTGCGGTTTCGTCAACAAGAACCGCGTCGAGATCTGCGACATCTGCGGTAATCCGGTCGATCTCCAGATGAAGTACTCGGTGGAAGAGTGCCAGGAGCGCGGTATGACCTACAGCGTTCCGCTGAAGGTCACCTTCCGTCTCTACGTCTACGACAAGGATCCCGAGACCGGCGTCAAGCACATGCGTGACGCGAAGGAAGAGGAAGTGTTCTTCGGCGAGATCCCGCTGATGACGGACAACGGAACGTTCATCATCAACGGCACCGAGCGCGTCATTGTCTCGCAGCTCCATCGCTCGCCCGGCGTCTTCTTCACCAAGGAGAGCGCCCACACCTTCCTCGCGAAGATCATTCCGTACCGTGGCTCCTGGGTGGAGTTCGAGTACGACCAGAAGAACATCCTCTACGTTCGCATCGACCGCAAGCGCAAGTTTCTCGGATCGGTCTTCCTTCGTGCCCTCGGTCTCACGACCGACGAAGACATCCTTCGACAGTTCTACACCCCGATCCGCGCGCACGCGAGTAAGGCGGGAGTCGAGCTTTCGTTCGATCGCCGCGTGCTCGACCAGGAAGAGGCGAAGGAGAAACACTCGATCCGCGGACGCCGTGAGATCCGTCCGATCTTCGCTGGCGTGAAGCTCGACAGGAAGATGGCGGACGCGCTCGAAAAGAGCGGCAACGTCAGCGTCAAAGTCGAAGCCGAGGCACTCGAGAAGGCCTGCTTCCTCTCCGATGTCGTCGACATGAACACCGGTGAGGTTCTGTTCGAAGCGGGCGACCCGCTTCCGGCTGATTGGTCGGAGATCCTCGTCTCCCGAGGCATCGCCGACGTGGAAGTGATCTTCCCTGAATGGGACCTCGTCAGCGACATGCTGCTCAACACGGTTCGAAAGGACTCGACGAAGACCTTCGAGACGGCGATCATCGAGATTTATCGCCGGATGCGCCCGGGCGATCCCCCGACCCTCGAGTCGGCGAAGGCGCTCTTCGAAGGGATGTTCTTCGATGCGCGCAAGTACGACTTCTCGCGCGTTGGACGATTCAAGTTCAACATCAAGCTCACGCTCGACACGCCGGTCACGCAGAAGACGATGACGCCCGACGACTTCTTCGTCGTGATCAACTACCTGCTCCGCCTCCGCAAGGACGTCGGCCGCGTCGATGACATCGATAACCTCGGTAACCGCCGCGTACGTGCGGTGGGCGAGCTGCTGGAGAACCAGTTCCGCATCGGCCTCGTACGCATGGAGCGCGCGATCAAGGAGAAGATGTCGGTACATCAGGACATCGACTCGGCGATGCCGCATGACCTGATCAACTCGAAGCCGGTCATCGCGGCGATCAAGGAGTTCTTCGGATCGTCGCAGCTGTCGCAGTTCATGGACCAGACGAACCCGCTCTCAGAAGTCACCCACAAGCGCCGCCTGTCGGCCCTTGGACCGGGCGGCCTTTCTCGCGAGCGCGCAGGGTTCGAAGTCCGTGACGTCCACCCGACTCACTACGGCCGCATTTGCCCGATCGAGACGCCGGAAGGGCCGAACATCGGCCTCATCTCGTCGCTCGCCTGTTATGCCCGGATCAATGAGTACGGCTTCATCGAGTCGCCCTACAAGAAGGTCGACGACGGGCGCGTGCTCGACCACTACCGGATCGCGAAGGTCGGTGACTCGAGCTTCCAGCTGGGGCAGGTCGTCGAAAAGGGCGAGTTCCTGAAAGAGAACAACAGAATCGTCAAGCTGAATGCGGACGGTTCGAAGAAGAAGCAGCTTCAGCTGGCCGAGGCCGATCCGTACGCGTTCTATCTGTCCGCATGGGACGAGGAGCGCTACACGATCGCCCAGGCGAACGCGATCACCGACGACGAAGGAAACCTGCGTGACGCGCGCATCATCGCGCGCCAGGCTGGCGAGTTCGTCTCGATCGAGCGCGAGAAGATCGACTACATCGACGTGTCGCCGAAGCAGCTCGTTTCGGTCGCAGCATCGCTCGTTCCCTTCCTCGAGAACGACGACGCGAACCGCGCACTGATGGGCGCGAACATGCAGCGCCAGGCAGTTCCGCTGCTCCGCACGGAAGCTCCGCTCGTTGGCACTGGCATGGAGAACATCGTCGCGCGTGATTCGGGCGCGGTGGTTCTCTGCAAGCGAGGCGGTGTGGTCGACCTCGTCGATTCGAATCGCATCATCGTCCGCGTCGAGTCGGAAGACGCCGAGACGGGTGAGACGAAAGAGTTCGGCGCCGACATCTATCAGCTCATCAAATTCAAACGCTCGAACCAGAACACCTGCATCGCGCAGAAGCCGGTCGTCCGCGAAGGCCAGCGCGTCCGCAAGGGACAGGTCCTCGCCGACGGCCCCTGCACCGAGGTCGGCGAGCTCGCGCTCGGCCGCAACGTGCTCGTCGCGTTCATGCCGTGGCGCGGATACAACTTCGAGGACGCGATTCTCGTGTCGGAGAAGCTTGTCCGCGAGGACTACTACACCTCGATTCACATCGAGGAATTCGAGATCGAGGCTCGCGACACGAAGCTCGGTCCCGAGGAAATCACCCGTGACATCCCTAACGTGTCGGAAGCGGCGCTCCGCGATCTCGACGAATCGGGCATCATTCGCATTGGCGCAACGGTCAAGCAGGGCGACATCCTCGTCGGCAAGGTCACGCCGAAGGGCGAGACGCAGCTGACGCCGGAAGAGAAGCTGCTCCGCGCGATCTTCGGCGAGAAGGCGGGCGACGTCCGCGACGCCTCACTCAAGACGCCCCCCGGCATCGAAGGGACGATCGTCGATGTGAAGATTTTCTCGCGCAAGGGCGTCGAGAAGGACCTTCGCGCCAAGTCGATCGAAGACACCGAGCTCGAGCGGATGGCGCGCAACATTCAGGACGAAACCCGAATCATCCACGACGCACGCAACAAGAAGATCTCCGAGCTGCTGTCGGACATCCCGCTGCAGCGTGACGTGCTCGACCGCACGGGCGAGCTGCTCCTCCGCAAGGGGGAGAAGGTCACGCGCGAGGCGCTCTCGCGCCTCAGCGCGCGCGAGATCCAGAGCCTCCCGGTCTCAGACGAGCTCAAGGAGTCGATCAAGATCTTCATCCAGCGGGCGCAGAACCGCGTCGAAGTGCTGGAGAAGAAGGCCGAAGAGCGTCGCGAGGACCTGCAGAAGGGTGACGAGCTTCCTCCGGGCGTCATCAAGATGGTCAAGGTCTACGTCGCGATGAAGCGCAAGCTGTCGGTCGGCGACAAGATGGCCGGCCGCCACGGGAACAAAGGCGTGATCTCGCGGATCCTCCCCGAGGAGGACATGCCGTACATGCCTGATGGCACGCCGGTCGAGATCGTACTCAATCCGCTCGGCGTTCCGTCGCGAATGAACGTCGGACAGATCCTCGAGACGCACCTCGGTTGGGCGGCGAAGACGCTCGGTCTTTACTTCTCGACACCGGTATTCGACGGGGCGATGGAAGCCGAGATCAAGGCGCAGCTCGAAGCTGCGAAGCTCCCGACGTACGGGAAGACGACGCTCATCGACGGCATGACCGGCGAGCCGTTCGAGCAGAAAGTCACGGTTGGCTTCATCTACATGCTGAAGCTGTCGCATCTGGTCGACGACAAGATTCACGCGCGTTCGATCGGTCCCTATTCGCTCATTACGCAGCAGCCTCTCGGCGGTAAGGCGCAGTTCGGTGGCCAGAGGTTTGGTGAGATGGAAGTCTGGGCGCTCGAGGCGTACGGCGCCGCGTACACCCTCCAGGAACTTCTCACGTCGAAATCCGACGACGTCGAGGGGCGGTCGAAGATCTACGAGTCGATCGTCAAGGGTGAGGTGCCGGACGATCCGGGTCTGCCGGAGTCGTTCAACGTTCTCGTCCGCGAGCTGCAGTCGCTCTGCCTGGACGTGGAACTTCTCAAGGAATAGCTGGACGACGAGTCGGATAGGAGGCACACATTGGAAAGCTTTAACACTCTCTTTCAGCCGACGAAGACACAGGCGATCAACGACTTCAACGCGATCAAGATCTCGCTTGCGTCGCCGGAGAAGATCCGCTCGTGGTCCTACGGCGAAGTCACGAAGCCAGAGACAATCAACTACCGCACGTTCAAGCCGGAACGCGACGGTCTCTTCTGCGCCAAGATCTTCGGCCCGATCACTGACTGGGAATGCCTCTGCGGCAAGTACAAGCGCATGAAGCACCGCGGCGTGATCTGCGACAAGTGCGGCGTCGAAGTCACGAAGTCGAAGGTTCGCCGCGAGCGCATGGGACACATCGAGCTCGCCTCGCCGGTGTCGCACGTCTGGTTCTTCAAGGGCCTGCCGTCGAGGATCGGCCATTTGCTCGACCTGTCGCTCCGCGACCTCGAGCGGATTCTCTATTTTGAGTCGTACGTCGTCATCGACGCGGGCGATCTCGAGGGAACGATCGAAGAGAAGAAGCTCCTGACGGAAGAGGATTACCGCAAGCTGCGCTCCGAGCATGGCGAAGTGTTCGTCGCCAAGATGGGGGCCGAGGCGATCAAGGAGCTTCTGCGTCGCGTCAACGTCGACGAGTTGAGCGACGAGCTCCGGCTCATCATGAGGACCGAGACGTCGCAGATCAAGAAGCTCAAGGCGGCCAAGCGGCTCAAAGTCGTCGATGCATTCCGCAAGTCGGGACACCGACCCGAGTGGATGATTCTCGACGTCATTCCGGTCATTCCGCCTGAGCTTCGTCCTCTCGTTCCTCTCGACGGCGGACGCTTCGCGACGTCGGATCTCAATGACCTGTATCGCCGCGTGATTAACCGCAACAATCGCCTCAAGAAACTGCTCGAGCTCCGCGCGCCCGATGTCATTGTGCGCAACGAGAAGCGCATGCTCCAGGAAGCGGTCGACGCGCTCTTCGACAACGGCCGCCGTGGCCGCGTGCTGAAGGGTTCGAACAACCGCCCGCTCAAATCGCTCTCCGACACGCTCAAGGGCAAGCAGGGACGGTTCCGCCAGAACCTCCTCGGAAAGCGCGTCGACTACTCGGGACGTTCGGTCATCGTCGTCGGGCCGGAGCTCAAGCTCAACCAGTGCGGTCTTCCGAAGAAGATGGCGCTCGAGCTCTTCAAGCCGTTCATCTACAACTGGCTCGAGCGCGAACATCACGTCGGCACGATCAAGGCCGCGAAGGAAATGGTCGAGCTCCAGGAGAATGTGGTCTGGGACGGACTCGACGAGGTCATCAAGGAGCACCCCGTTCTGCTCAACCGCGCGCCGACGCTCCACCGCCTAGGTATTCAGGCGTTCGAGCCGATCCTTGTCGAAGGTAAGGCGATCAAGATCCATCCGCTCGTCTGCGCGGCGTTCAACGCCGACTTTGACGGCGACCAGATGGCCGTCCACGTTCCACTCTCTCCGAAAGCGCAGGTCGAGTCGCAGATTCTGATGCTGTCGGCGAACAACATTCTCTCTCCCGCGAACGGAAAGCCGCTGGCAGTGCCGTCGCAGGATCTCGTTCTCGGCTGCTACTACCTGACCCTCGCGAAGCCAGGAGCAAAGGGCGAAGGGAAGACGTTCGGAACGTTCGACGACGTTGTACTCGCCCTCGAGGCGGGCGTCGTCGAGCTCCTCACGCAGATCAAGGTCCGCTTCTCGGGCCGGATCATCAACCTTCCGAAGGACCGGCAGGAGATCGTCCACGCGGAGGTGCTCGAAGTTCAGAATGAGCTCATCGAGACGACGGTCGGTCGCGTGATTTTCAACCTCCACGCGCCGAAGGAGATCCCTTACATCAACGGTCTCCTCAAGAAGAAGGGGCTTCAGGACCTGGTGAACTACGCGTTCATCAACTTCGGTAACGACATGACGGTCAAGATGCTCGACGAGCTCAAGGAGTTGGGCTTCTCGTACGCAACGCGTGCGGGCGTGTCGATCGGCGTGGACGACATGGTCATTCCGGCGAGGAAGGGCGAGATCGTCGAGAAGGCCCGCAAGGCCGTTCTCGAGGTCGAAAAGCAGCGTCTCGACGGCGCGATTACCCAGGGTGAGCGCCACAACAAGATCATCGACATCTGGCACCGCGCGACCGAGCACGTCTCATCCGCCATGCTCGAGGACATGAAGAACACCGAGACGAAGCGCAAGGAGTTCAATCCGATCTTCATGATGGCGGACTCCGGCGCTCGAGGTTCCAAGGAGCAGGTACGTCAGCTGGCCGGTATGCGAGGACTGATGTCGAAGCCCTCGGGCGAGGTCATCGAGACGCCGATCACCGCGAATTTCCGCGAAGGCCTATCGGTACTCCAGTACTTCATCTCGACGCACGGCGCGCGTAAGGGTCTCGCCGACACGGCACTCAAAACGGCCGACTCGGGGTATCTCACGCGGCGTCTCGTCGACGTTGCACAGGACGTCATCGTCACCGAAGAGGACTGCCAGACGTTCGACGGCATCACGGTCGGCGCGATCATGGAGGGCGGCGACATCCTCGAACCGCTTCGCGATCGAATCGTCGGTCGCGTCGCGCAGGAGGACGTCTTCGACCCGATTACCGGGAAGCAGATCCTCGCGCAGAATCAACAGATCACCGAAGAGCTCGCGAACGAAGTCCAGGAAGTTGGAATCGAGCTGGTGAAGATCCGATCGGTTCTGACATGCGAAACGCGTCGCGGAGTTTGCCGTCTTTGCTACGGTCGTAACCTTGCGAGCGGCAAGCCGGTCGAGATCGGCGAAGCGGTCGGTGTCATCGCCGCGCAGTCGATCGGCGAGCCGGGAACGCAGCTCACGATGCGTACGTTCCACGTCGGCGGCACGGCGTCGCGCGTCTCCGAGGCATCAAGGCACGAAGCGACCAACGCAGGTATCGTCCACTTCCTCAACGTCCAGACAGTCACCAACAAGGACGGCAATGAGGTCGCGATCAACCGAAACGGCAAACTGCTCATCGTCGATAAGCAGGGCCGCGAGAAGGAGCGTTATGCGCTCGTCTATGGCTCGCTGCTGAAGGTGCATGACGGTCTCGCGGTCAAGGAAGGCGAGATCCTCGTCGAGTGGGATCCGTATACCTCGGCGATCCTCACCGAGGTTGGCGGTAAGGTCACGTTCAAGGACATCGTCGAAGGCGAGAACGTCCGCGAAGAGACCGACAAGGTCACCGGCCTCACTCAAATGGTCATCGTCGAATCGGCGGCGACCGAGAAGCGGACGCCGACACTCATCATCAAGAGCAAGAAGGGCGAGGAGCGAAAGTATCTTCTCCCGACCGGCGCGCACCTCGCAGTCACGAGCGGCCAGGAAGTCTACCCGGGCGACATTCTCGCGAAGATCCCTCGCGCGACGATGAAGACCAAGGACATCACCGGCGGTCTGCCTCGCGTCGTCGAGCTGTTCGAAGCGCGCCACCCGAGGGACAAGGCGATCATCACCGAGGTCGACGGTCGCGTGAAGCATGGGCCGCTGGTCAAGGGCATGCGCAAGATTTACGTGGAGATGGAGAACGGGGAGAAGAAGGAGTATTCCGTTCCTCGCAACACGCACGTGAACGTGCAGGAGGGCGAGATCGTTCGCGCCGGCGATCCGCTGGTCGATGGGCCGATCGACCCGCACGACGTCCTTTCGGTTCTCGGTGTGAAGGACCTGCAGCGTTACCTGGTCGACAAGATCCAGGAGGTTTATCGCTCGCAGTCGGTCGCGATCAATGACAAGCACATCGAGACCATCGTTCGCCAGATGATGCGCTCGGTGCGTGTCTCGAAGGTGGGCGACACGGACTTCCTCATCGACGAGCAGGTTGACCGTTTCCGCTTCATGGAAGAGAACGAAAAGGTCATCGCCCGTGGCGGCGAGCCTGCAGACGGAACCCCGCTGCTGCTCGGCATCACCAAGGCGTCGCTCTCGACTGATTCGTTCATCTCGGCGGCGTCGTTCCAGGAGACGACGAGGGTGCTCACCGAGGCCGCAATCGCCGGACGCGTCGATTTCCTGCGCGGACTCAAGGAGAACGTCATCGTCGGCCGATTGATCCCTGCCGGTACAGGAATGCAGACCTACCGCGACGTTTATCTCGAGAAGGAAGAGATCGTCTCTTCACTCGAGCTCGAGTCGGAGCAGCGCGAGCTGGACGACGAGGCGCTTTCGATCAGCGAAATGGATCAAGAGCAGTAGGGCGAACCGAAAGTGAAACCAACCGGCGGGTCGCAAGGCCCGCCGGTTTTCGCGTTTAGTGGGGAACGACTTCGAATAGCTCGACTGTCAGCCCTTGGATCGCGGGGAGCGGAGTCGCATCTGCGTCGATGGAAAAGGAAGAGACGTCGTTTGTGGGCTCGAGCTCCCCGCGCAGCATCTGTTCGAGCGAATCGGTGTTCGCGAGGTAAGGTGACACGAGGAAGCCTGCTTCTCCACCTCCAGGCACGTAGCGCTTCTCGATCTCGCCCCCGGCGCGGAGTACCACCCGAATCCGAAGCGACGGCGAATGGTAGAGGGCCGACGCTACCGATCTGGCCATGCCTCGATGAACGTGAATCCTCGCCCAGATCATTGAGGAGTGGGGCACAAGCGACGCAAGGTCGATCGCTTCACCTGGACGCAGATCGACGGACGCGATCGGTTCGAGCTGGAGCGTTCGCAGTTCGCGCTGGCGCAACAGAACGATCGCGCCTTTCACCCGACCAGCGGGTGCATACGAGGAGAGAATCTCGAGAAGTGACGGGCCTAAGTCGAGTGACGGGAATCGATTGTCGATCGTGTCGAGCCTGACGACGAGATTGCGTGGGGCGTTCACGCCGCGCAGATGTTCTGCCTGGAGCATCGCGAGACGCGGGGTGTAGGCGCCCACGTATCCCATCACGACGGGATTCGGACGCGGCATCAGCCCGAGCGCCCACGGCATCGTCGATCCGTTAGGCATGTAGTCGATCGTCCCTTCAAGGGCCGGCAGGTCCGAATGAGCCTTCACGGAGGCAAGGTTCGTGCGATGCTGTCGCTCCAGACGGCTCGGGTCGGTGAGTGTCTGCGCGAACCCGGAAGCCTGCGCGCGAATCGTGCGTAATGGCTGCACAAGCTCTTCGGACGTTGTGGCGCCGAGCGATGCGAGTGAAATTGTCCAGGCGGTGATCGCGAGCACGACCGCCGTGCCGGTCGCAAGCTTGAGCCTTCTTCCCATCTTTCGCTCGATGGCGGTGATGAAGATCGCGGCCGCGACCAGAGTCACTGCCGCGCTCAGCACGTGCTCGTCCTGCCTGACAACCGCGGTCTTCAGAACGAGCGAGAGAAAGAACGCCATGCCGAAAAGCGCCGCGACCTGCTCGGGTGTGCGCGCGAGGAACGCTTGAGTCGCCGTGGCGGCAAGAAGCAGCAGCCCCGCCGCGAGCACGAATCCGACGGCATCCTGCGCGACCGATTGGAGCGACATCGCGTCGGTGTAGCCGCGCGTGTAGTCGATCGATCCGGAAAGAAACGCTGGAAGGTCCCCTAGTCGCTGGCCACATGCGGTCCAAAGCACGAGGAATGCGGCGCCGAATGCAATGCCCACATACGGAACCCGGCGCCGTGCGAGATCGACTGCGGTCGAAACTGCGATCACTCCGCCTGCGCCGATGAGGTAGTTGAATTTTCCCAGGGCTGCGATCGCTAACGCGAATCCGAGCAGAAGAGCTACGGCCCATCCCAGCGGCTCGCGTCCGCGCGCGAATCCGAGCAGTGGGACGAAGGCGATCAGGAGATTGAAAACCGGCTCGGTACCGACCTGGTGGAGTTGGGACGTCGCGACGCCCGCCGCAAGAAGCGTAAGTGCTGTGGCCTGGAATCGCCCGAAGCCGCTGTGCGCCAGCAGTGCCATACTCGAGACGATGAATGCGGTCGCGACCGCGCAGGAACCGGCGAGGAGCCACCCGTAGGTTCCCGGGAAGTAGACGCGAATCGGCACGACTCCGAGCGGACCATATCCGAACACAGTATCCACCCCGAAGCGCCGCCCCTCGGCTAGGTCGGCGACGATCCGTGTCGTCCAGCCGCTCGTCTCTTCGGGTGGCCAGAACACCGGCTCAAAAGGAACGAGGAGCAATACGGTGATCGCGATCGCAAGGACGCTGATCGTGTGGCTCGCCACTGCTCTCCCGCGGCTCGTCGTTCGTTCCTCCATCGTATTCAGTCACTCCCGATCGGGGGCATTTGGCGCCGGACCGCGGTCGAGGCCACAGTAGCGCCCACAGATGGTAGCGCCCTTTCTTGACTCTCTCTGCGATTCGGCGGCCTGAACTCGTACACTTGCCGCATGTTGGCCGATTCGATGGAAGCGCAAGGCGCGTGGGGTGCCGAGGTACCGCGCAGCGGGATGACCAAACGGGATCTCCGCGCCGTCGCCCTGATCGTCGTGCTGTGGACCGCGATGCAGCTCCCTTTCGTCTCTTCGGCGTATCGCGTCGATGAGCCGAACATCATCCGGATTGCCGAGCGGGCCGCAGCGGCGCCAGCCGACCCCTACGGCTTTTATCTCAACTGGAACGGTATTGAGGAGGAGGCGTTCCACATCCTCGCGAATCCGCCGCTGGTGCCTTACTGGCTCGCGGTCTGGGGTACGACGCTCAGTTGGAGTGAATCGGTTCTCCATCTCTCAATGTTGCCGTTCTCGATCATCGCGATCGTCGCGTTCGCCGCCCTCGCGGCCGAGTATGCCGTGCGGCCAGCTCTGGCGGCGATTCTGCTGATCGCATCCCCGGGGTTCTTCCTCGGCAGTCAGGTCGTGATGCCTGACGTTGCGATGCTCGGGTTCTTTCTCGCGGCACTCGCGTGCGCGGTCAGATACATGCGAACCGGAAGCGCATGGCTGATCTGGGCGGGGTTTGCCGCAGGCGCACTCACCCCTCTGGCCAAATACAACGGAGCCCTGCTCGGGCCGCTGCTCGCCCTGCTCTGGCTCGTGGGGCGGGGGAGGCGAACAGGGCTATTCGTGATCGCGAGTGGCCCGGTAGTCGGACTTGGCCTCTGGAGCCTCGGGAGCCTGATGATCTACGGTCGCGCACACGTCCAGGCGATCGCGGAGTTTGAGAGCGGGGGGACGGTCGTCATTCTCAGCGCGATTCTCGGCTATTTCGCCTTTGGCGCGCTTCCACTGGTGCTTGCGCCATCGTCGGCGCCACGTCCGCTGACGCCGCACATCTTGAACGCAGTCACCATTCTTCTCGCTGCGCTGATGGGTGTCTGCATGTACGCGGTGTTCCCGGTCGGGCCGTGGGCGTCCGCGGGCTTTGGGCTGAGTGCGGGAATCACGTTTCGGTTCATGCTCATCATCGCGGCGGTTGGTTGGCAATGCATCGACGCGCGAGATGTGATGTCGGGTCTTCTCATTGTCTGGATCGTCCTGGTCTTCTGGTTCCAGTTCGGACTGCTCTTCTCCTCGGTCCGGTATTTGCTGCCGATCGTGCCGCCCGTCGTTATCCTTGTGTTGAAGCACGCACTTGTTCGCGTCGAGGCCGGCTGGTTCCGTCCCGCGCTCGTCGCGAGCCTCGCGCTGACGCTTTCAGTCGCAATCGGTGACGCGCGAGCCGCGAATCTATACCGCCAGTTCGTTGTCGATCGCGTTATCCCGGCGAAAGAGAAGATCGCGGGGCGTTTCCTGTTTGACGGGCACTGGGGTTTCCAGTACTACATGGAACGAGAAGGGGCGCGGTGCCTTAACTTCTTCAGCCAGCCGAAGCTCCGCGACGGCGATGTCATCTTCATAGCGAGAACGCCGTTCCCTTCCTACCAGCATCTGCCGTCGACACGCGCGCTCTCGGTCGAAACGGAGGAGATTGCGCGGTCGCCGGAATGGCCGGTGAGAACGATCGACTGCAGCGCCTTCGCGAACTTCTACGGGCCTGGGGTTCGGGAGTGTAAGGGCCCGGTGCTGCCATTCGGCTTCTCCATGAAGGCGCGCGATGAATTTGCCATACTCTCAGTTAGGCTAAGGGAAGAGTCAGGCGCGCCGTGAAGAAAATACCGCTCGAGGTCGCTCTCGTCGTTGCGACGCTGCTGGCATGCGTCGCGTTCGTAGGGCCGCGTGGCGATTTTCCCCTCAATGACGACTGGAACTTCGCGCTGACGACGTGGCACTTCGCTGAAACAGGGGAGCTGGTTTACAGCCGTTTCACGGCCATGACCCTCAAGCTGCAAGTGCTCTGGGGAGCGCTCTGGACGATCGCATTCGGGAAGTCGCACGAAGTGCTTCGGTATTCGAGTCTCGCTCTCTGGATTCCCTGCGTGGTCATCGTGAATCGATGGCTCTCCAGGATTGGCGTCGAGGCTGGCACGCGGCTGGTCGCGACGGCAGCGTTCGCGTTCCACCCTCTCATATTCTGGTCGTCGTTCACGTACATGACGCAGATCCCGTTTCTATTCTCATCGATCGTGGCGTTGTGCGCGTTCCATCGGGCGCTTGACGACGACGATCTGGCGTGGGGGATGCTGGGAGCGTTGGCCGTGGTCGGCGCGTTCTTCATTCGGCAAACCGGTGTCGTTCTCGCGATCGCGCCGGTTGTCGCGATTTTGAAGAGGAGGTCGTCGCTCTCGCCACGATGGAAGACCCATGTCGCTGTCTCGATCTCGCCCGTACTACTTTTTGCATTGCTTTCACTCTTCACGAACGCGCTACGCGGATACCCGGGCCAGATTGGCGAGCACTTCGTCGTGTGGAAAGTGCCACTCACCGAGCTTCCTGGGCAGATCCTTCGCGTAGTCGCGTATTACACGTTCTTCAACTTCCAGAATGCGGGCCTATTTCTGCTTCCGGTTGCGATCCTCGCCGGGGTCTGGCTCGCGCGCGATAGGGTGGGGCGTACCGTTGCGCTGCTCGCGATCGTGTTGATGCTGGCCGGCGCTGGACACATGGTTCTCCGCGATTGCCCGATGCCGTACTGGAGCGACGTTCCGACGCTCGAGGTCCATCCGGGGAATGTACTCGTCAATCTCGGCCTTGGCCCCCTTACGCTCAGGGACACATGGACGCTCGACCTCGAACCTCCATTCCCGATGCCGCGCGCCGGGCGGTTGTTCCTCACGTCCGTGGCGGCGATTCTCGGGGGGCTGCTGATGGCGACACTATGGCGTGGCTGGTTCAGTGCTACGAACCGCCCACAGCGCGAGGGGTTGATCGTCGACATTGCCGTAACTCACTGTGTATTGGCGACCAGCACACTGTTTGTATCGGGCATCTACTTCGACCGTTACACCGTCGACTCCCTCTGGACGCTTGCCGTACTCGTTCCGGTGCTTTCGGGCCGGGTGGCATTCCCAGAACGTGCTGTAGCGGTAAGTGGAGCTTTACTCGTCGCGATGTTTTCTGCGCTGGCTACACAGGAGTACATCCGCTGGAACGCCGCGCGATGGGAGGCCTACGGACGCCTCCGAACCGACGGTATTTCGCTCGCGCGGATCGATGGGGGCTACGAGATCAACCAGTTCCTCGTCGGCGGTTTTGACGGACCAATCCTGCTCAAGCGAAGTGGCTTTTCTGTCGTCGATCCGGAGTACATCCTGACGTTCGGACGAGTACCCGGCTACGTCGTCGTCGCCGAAGAGCGCTTCGAATCGTTTCTCGGCCTGCGGCATGGTGCGGTATTGACGCTTCATCGCGTGGACGGGGAGAGGAAATGACGGCGGCAGGCGTCGAGCGGAGCTCGATACGCGATCCGTTCGTGTTCGTGCCCCTTGCCCTCTACCTGCTGCTGGGATTCGCTCTAATCACACATCACGAAGCCTGGCGGGATGAGGCTGACTCCTGGCTGTGGGCGCGCGACGGGAGCCTCGAAGAGTTGTTCGGCCATCTGGGGCACATGGGGACGCCCTCGCTTTGGTATCTCCTGCTGTTCCCGATGGCAAAAGCCGGACTTCCGTTCCTGGCTCAGGGTGTGCTCCACGTCCTGTTGTCGAGCGGTACTGCGTTTCTGATCCTCGCGCGCGCCCCTTTCCCTCGTCGAGTGCGACTGTTGGTCGTATTCTCGTACTTCTTCGGGTTCGAATATCTCGTGATCGCGCGGAACTACGCGATCGGGCTGCTGCTGCTCTTCGCACTTGCTGCGCTCGACGGTGAACGGAGGCAGAGGCGAATTCTGTTCGGGTTAACCCTCGCGCTGATGATGAACACGAGTGTCCATCTCCTCTTCATTGGAGTCGTGATCCTGTCGGTCGAGGCTTGGGAGAGTTGGCGTGAGCGGCCGAGGCCGAGAGGCCGGGATTTTGGGCTGATGGTTGCGTTTGCCGGTGCGATGGCGTCCGTGTGGCAGCTCTGGCCTCCACTCGACGGCGCACACGCGGGGATCATCTACGAATTCGAGCCGCGCGCGCTTCGCTGGACGTTGTCGCAGTCGCTCTTGCCTGGCATCCCGGTGTACGGGCTCCACTTTGTGACGATCCCAGTCTTCATCGCCTGCGTTGCCGCACTCTGGCGGTACAAGCGAAGCCTGGTGATCTTCACAGCTGGTTATGCGGGACTGCTCTACATCATGACCTTCAAAGTCGTGGGGGGGGTGCGGCACTTTGGGCTCGTGTACGCGCTCCTTCTCTACTGCATGTGGATTGCTGAGACGGCAGGCGAGAAAACCTTTCGCGCGGCGAATTCTAGGCGTGTTGCGATGATCGCGCTGGAGTGTTGCCTTGCGATATCGCTTGCGACTGCCGCTGTTTACTGGGCGATGGAATGGACGCGGCCCTTTTCGGGCTCGAAGGAAATGGCGGAGTATCTCGACAGCGAGGGACTCGCAAGCCGGCAGATCGCCGCACATCTGCCGGCCCCAGGTTCCGCGGTACTGGTTTACTTGCAGCAACCCCGTCGATTCTGGTTTCCTGCACTGGGCCGGGAAGGGTCATACATGCTGTGGGACCGAACGTACGAAGAGGCCGACGATGTGCCGCTTCAGACCGTAGCGAGGCAGGTCAGCGAAACGGCTCCAGAAAGCCTCTTTCTGACGAATGCTCCTCTCAGGGGCCCGGCCCGATACGGATTCCGGCTGCTGTTCAGGACGAGCGACGACGTCTTTGCCAAGGACGATGAAATTCTGTATATCTACACGCCGTTGGGCCTCGGGAACACGGTTCGCGCCCGGGAGGATTGGTATCCCGACGAGACGGACTCCACAGCTGGGGTGGCGTCTGAAGTCACGGCCGCAGCCAAGCGTCCGGAATAACCCTCATAGGGTGTGACGTTGTCCGACCCCGCGAGACTTGACAGGTCCTCGTGTCGGGAGTATTTTGCGATGCCCCGGTCAGCGGGGATGTCAGACGTATCTCAAGAGGAAAGAATGCCTACGATTAATCAGCTCGTCCAGCAAGGGCGCACGGCGGTCCGGTACAAGACCAAGTCCCCCGCGCTGCAGTCCAGCCCGCAGAAGCGCGGCGTATGCACCCGCGTCTACACGACGACGCCGAAGAAGCCGAATTCCGCGCTCCGCAAGGTCGCGCGCGTTCGCCTGACCAACGGCATCGAGGTCACCACGTACATCCCGGGTGTCGGACACAACCTGCAGGAGCACTCGATCGTGATGATCCGCGGGGGCCGCGTCAAGGACCTCCCGGGCGTTCGTTATCACGTGATCCGCGGCACGCTCGACTCGACGGGCGTTGCCAACCGCAAGCAGAGCCGCAGCAAGTACGGGGCCAAGCGGCCCAAGTCGTAGTTCCAGAGGATCAGCATGCCGAGACGACGTGAAGTTCCCAAGCGCGAAGTTCTTCCTGACCCGCTCTACAACAGCCAGCTGGTGACGAAGTTCATCAACAGCCTGATGCTGGCAGGGCGGAAGTCGGTTGCGGAAGGCATTTTTTACGGCGCAATGAAGAAGGTCGAAGACCGCGCGAAGGACGATCCCCTCAAGATCTTCAAGAAGGCCGTCGACGGCGTGAAGCCGGCCGTCGAGGTCAAGAGCCGCCGTGTTGGTGGTTCGAACTACCAGGTTCCGGTCGAGGTTCGTCCCTCGCGCCGCACGTCGCTCGCGATCCGCTGGTTGATTCAGTTCGCGGCTAGCCGCGGCGAGAAGACGATGATGGACAAGCTCGCCGGCGAGCTGCTTGATGCAGCGAACGGGCGTGGCAATGCCGTCAAGAAGCGTGAAGACACCCACAGGATGGCTGAGGCCAACAAGGCCTTCTCGCACTACCGGTGGTAGATTTTTTCCCGGTTGCGTTGCGCCCGGGACTGAAGTTGTGGTAAGAATACCGGCCGCGCCGAAACGCGCGACGTGAAGTACAGTATTTACCCCCCGTAGCTCCGTCTCGACCGGATAACACAGAATTCGTTCTGCGGTTCCGGACCGAGCAACGGGAAATCGAAGACACGACTTAGGGAAGACTGGCCAATGGCCGCGGTGTCTGTCCGCGACCATCGGCTGAAGGGCCTGCTTTCGCATGCGGATGCCTCCTGTAGGCATTCATGTCGCGGGAGCCTGACCCGGGGTTCATATGGCACGACTGGTACCGCTCGAACGACAGCGCAACATCGGGATCATGGCCCACATCGACGCCGGTAAAACGACGACGACGGAGCGTGTCCTGTATTACACCGGCATGACCCACAAGATCGGTGAGGTCCATGACGGAACTGCGACCATGGACTGGATGGTCCAGGAGCAGGAGCGCGGGATCACGATCACGTCGGCGGCGACCACGGCCACCTGGGGTGACCACCGGATCAACATCATTGACACGCCTGGGCATGTGGACTTTACGGCAGAGGTCGAGCGGTCGCTTCGCGTCCTTGACGGTGCCGTAGGAGTCTTCTGTGCGGTAGGCGGCGTCGAGCCGCAGTCGGAAACAGTCTGGCGGCAAGCGGACCGTTACGGCGTTCCTCGCATCGCGTTCGTCAACAAGATGGACCGTCTCGGTGCGAACTTCCTCACGGTCGTTGGGCAGATCAAGAGCAAGCTCGGCAAGAACGCGATCCCTCTTCAGATCCCGATCGGTGCCGAAGAGCATTTCAAGGGCGTCATCGATCTCGTTCGCATGAAGGCGCTCGTATTCCGCGACGAGACGCTCGGCGCGAAATACGACGTCGAAGAGATTCCCGAAAATCTGCGCGCCGAGGCCGAAGAGGCCCGCCACGTTATGGTCGAGTCGATCGCAGAGTCGAACGACCAGCTCCTCGAGAAGTACCTCGCGGGCGAAGCGATCGACGAGGCCGAGCTCAAGGCGGCGCTGCGTGTCGCGACGATCGCCGGCACGGTGACGCCAGTCGTGTGTGGATCGGCGTTCAAGAACAAGGGTGTGCAGCCGCTGCTCGACGCGGTCGTCGACTACCTGCCATCGCCCATCGACATCCCGCCGATGCCGGGAACGAATCCCGACAACGAGCAGCCGGAAGAGCGCCCTGCTTCGGACACGGCCCCGTTCTCGGGTCTCGTGTTCAAGATCATGACCGACCCGTTTGTCGGCCAGCTCGCCTTCTTCCGCGTCTACTCGGGTCGCGTCGAGTCGGGCAGCGCGGTCTACAACTCGACGAAGGGAAACACCGAGCGCGTTGGGCGCCTGCTGAAAATGCACGCAAACAAGCGCGAAGAGATCAAGGAAGTCCTTGCGGGTGACATCGCGGCTGCCGTTGGGCTCAAGAATGTCACCACCGGCGACACGATCTGCGAGAAGTCGAAACCGATCGTGCTGCTCGCCATGAACTTTCCCGACCCCGTCATCGCGGTCGCGATCGAACCGAAGACCAAGGGTGATCAGGAGAAGATGGGCGTCGCGCTTGCGAAGCTCATGCAGGAAGATCCGACGTTCAAGGTCCACACCGACAAAGAGACGAATCAGACCATCATCCGAGGCATGGGCGAGCTGCACCTGGAGATCATCGTCGATCGCCTCGTGCGCGAGTTCAATGTCGCGGCGAACGTCGGCAAGCCGCAGGTTGCGTATCGCGAAGCGATCACGCGCGCAGCGGATGCCGACGGAAAGTTCGTTCGCCAGTCGGGCGGTAAGGGCCAGTACGGGCACGTCAAGATGCGCTTCGAACCGATCACGGATGGAAGCAAGGACTTCGATTTCGTCAACGACATCGTCGGTGGATCGATCCCTCGCGAGTTCATCAAGCCGGTTGAGCAGGGCATTAAGGAAGCGATGGAAAAGGGCATCTTGGCCGGATACCCGATGACCGGCGTTCGCGCGATCCTTTACGACGGGTCGTATCACGACGTCGATTCATCCGAGATGGCGTTTAAGATCGCCGGCTCGCTTGCCTTCCAGGAAGGCGCGAAGAAAGCCGGTCCGATTCTCCTCGAGCCGATGATGGACGTCGAGGCAGTCACGCCAGAAGAGTATTCGGGCGACGTCATGGGCGACCTTAGCCGCCGGCGCGGCAAGATTCAGCAGATGGAGGACCGTGGCGGGGCGAAGGCGATCCGCGCGTTCGTACCGCTGTCCGAGATGTTCGGCTACGCGACGCAGCTTCGCTCGATGACGCAGGGTCGCGCGAGCTACACGATGCAGTTCTCAAGCTACGAGGCCGCGCCGAAGAACGTGGCCGAGGAAGTCATCGCGAAGGTTGCAGGTTAGCCGGTTACCCCGGTGAGAGTCTGACGAGACAGCACGGAAGAGAAACCAGGAGGTTCCAGCAATGGCCAAAGAAAAATTCGATCGCAGCAAACCTCACGTGAACATCGGCACGATCGGTCACGTCGACCACGGCAAGACGACCCTCACGGCGGCTATCACCAGGGTTCTCGCCTCGGCGGGTACGGCGTCATTCGTGGCGTTCGACCAGATCGACAAGGCTCCTGAAGAGCGCGAGCGCGGAATCACGATCGCGACGGCGCACGTCGAGTACTCGACGGCCAAGCGCCACTACGCGCACGTCGACTGCCCGGGCCACGCCGACTACGTCAAGAATATGATCACCGGCGCTGCGCAGATGGACGGCGCGATTCTCGTCGTCTCGGCCGCCGACGGTCCGATGCCTCAGACGCGTGAGCACATCCTGCTCGCCCGCCAGGTTGGCGTTCCCTACATCGTCGTCGCCCTCAACAAGGTCGACATGGTCGACGATCCCGAGCTGCTCGACCTCGTCGAGCTCGAGGTCCGCGAGCTCCTTTCGAGCTACGACTTCCCCGGTGATGAGATTCCCATCGTTCGCGTCTCGGCGCTCAAGGCGCTCGACAGCGGCGACCACAACAGCGAGTTCGGCAAGCAGATCATCGCGCTCATGGACGCGGTTGATTCGTACATCCCGATGCCTGAGCGCGCGATCGACAAGGAATTCCTGATGCCGGTCGAGGACATCTTCTCGATCTCCGGTCGCGGTACGGTCGTGACCGGTCGCGTCGAGCGAGGTGTGATTAAGGTTGGCGAGGAAGTCGAGATCGTCGGCATCCGCCCCACGGTGAAGAAAGTCGTCACCGGCGTCGAGATGTTCAAGAAGCTGCTCGATCAGGGACAGGCAGGCGACAACGTCGGCCTTCTGCTCCGCGGCGTGGAGCGCAAGGACGTCGAGCGTGGTCAGGTCCTCGCGAAGCCGGGCTCGATCACTCCGCACACGAAGTTCAAGGCTGAGGTTTACGTCCTCACGAAGGAAGAGGGTGGCCGGCACACGCCGTTCTTCAATGGCTACCGCCCGCAGTTCTACTTCCGTACGACTGACGTCACCGGCGTTGCTACGCTGAACGAGGGGACGGAGATGGTCATGCCGGGCGACAACACGTCGCTCACGGTGACGCTGATCGCGCCGATCGCGATGGAGAAGGGTCTCCGCTTCGCAATCCGCGAGGGTGGTCGCACCGTTGGCGCCGGCACGGTGACCGACATCATCGAGTAGTTGGCAATTCGAGGCCGGACGGAACGCTGAGTCCCGTCCGGCCGAAGTAGCCTAGGCAGAAAGAAGAAGGGCCAGCAGGTAGATCATGAACGAGAAAATTCGCATTCGACTGAAGGCTTACGACTATCGCGTGCTCGATCAGTCGACGACCGAAATCGTCGACACCGCCAAGCGGACGGGAGCGAAGGTCGCCGGCCCGATTCCTCTGCCGACGCAGATTTCGAGGTACACGGTTCTCCGAAGCCCTCACGTCGACAAGAAGTCGCGCGAGCAGTTCGAGATGCGCACGCACAAGCGGTTGCTCGACATCCTCGAGCCGACGACCCAGACGGTCGACGCGCTCATGAAGCTGGAGCTTCCCGCCGGCGTCGACGTGGAGATCAAGGCTTTCGGAAAGTAACAAGGAAGCCCGTGAGACCGGAGCAAGTCGCACTGCCCACGCGTGCGGAACTCCGTGAGCCCTCAGGCTCCGAGGTGAACGAATGATTCATGGACTGATTGGCAAGAAGGTCGGCATGACACAGGTCTTCGCGGAGGACGGATCAATCGTCCCCGTGACGGTGATCCAGGCCGGACCATGTCTTGTCCTGCAGAAGAAGACGGCCGAAAAGGATGGCTACGATGCCGTTCAGGTAGGTCTGGTTGAAAAGATGTCGCACCGGGCGCTTACGTCGCCGATGCGTGGACACTTCGAGAAGGCGGGCGCGAATCCGTGCCGCACTCTCGTCGAGCTCCCGTACGATGGCGAAGCGAACGTTGGCGACCGCATTGCGGTCGACATCTTCAAGCCTGGCGACTCGATCGACGTCGTCGGCCGCTCGAAGGGCAAGGGCTTCCAGGGCGTCGTCAAGCGCCATGGCTTCGCGGGCGGACGCGAGTCGCACGGCTCGATGTTCCACCGCGCGCCCGGCTCGATCGGAGCCTCTGCGTTCCCGTCGCGCGTCATGAAGGGAATGCGAATGGGCGGCCGCATGGGTGGCAGCCAGGTCACGGTCAAGAATCTGCGCATCGCTAAGATCGACCCCGAGAACAATCTGATCTACATCCGCGGCGCAGTCCCGGGTGGTCGGAACTCGGTTGTCGTTCTGAGCTTTGCCCAGAACGGAAGGCGGGGTGAGTAGCCATGCCGACAGTTGAAGTCAAAGACTCGAAGAACCAGAAGGTCGGCTCAGTCGATCTGCCGGGCGAGGTTTTCGCCTATCCGTTCAAGGAGCACCTCGTTCACGAGGCCGTGCGCAACTATCGCGCCTCGCTCCGCGCCGGGACGCACAAGACGAAGGTCCGCAGCGAAGTTGCCGGCTCGGGTAAGAAGCCGTTCAAGCAGAAGGGAACCGGTCGCGCCCGCCAGGGCGGCGCCCGTCCTCCGATCCACCGCCACGGCGGCACGGTGTTCGGCCCTGTTCCTCGCGACTACTCGTACAAAATGAACGTGCGCGAAAAGAAGGCGGCCCTAAAGGCGGCGCTTTCGCGCAAGCTCCGCGACAAGCTGTTGATGGTCGTCGACGCGTTCGAGCTCGAGCAGCCGAAGACGAAACTGCTTGCCGACCGCATCGCGGCACTCGGTGTCGACGGGAAGGTCCTGCTGGTCGACTCGGCCGAGAATGTGAATCTTCATCTCGCCTCGCGGAACCATCCGAAACTCCAGATGGCCGACCCGCTCCACGTGAACGTTTATGACGTGGTGAACAACCGCTACATCGTCATTACCCAGGCATCGCTGCAGAAGCTCCTGGAGGTGCTTCAGGGATGAATCTCGAGAACTACCGCATCATCATCCGTCCCCTGATCACCGAGAAGAGCACGCTCCAGAAGGAGACGGGTAACATCATCGCTTTCGAGGTTGCAGCGAAGGCGAATAAGATCGAAGTCCGTCGGGCGGTCGAGGCCCTCTTCAACGTCAAGGTCGAAGAGGTCCGGCTGTTCAACGTGCGCGGCAAGCTCAAGAGGCTCGGCCGCAACATCGGACGCCGGTCCGATTGGCGCAAAGCGTACGTGCGCCTGAAGGCCGGAGAGAAGGCGCCGGAGTTCTTCGAGGGTGTCTAGTCCGTACGAGACCGGCGTGCCGGTCGCATACAAGGCGAAAAAGAGGAAATTATGCCTGTCAAGAAGTACAAACCGACGTCGCCTGGAATCCGGTTCCAGACGCACCCGTCTTTCGACGAGGTGACGCATTCCAAGCCGGTCAAGGCGCTCACGAAGGGTAAGCCGAAGACCGGAGGCCGCAACAGCATCGGTCGCGTGACCTCGCGCTTCATTGGCGGCGGCCACAAGCAGCGCTATCGCCAGATCGACTTCCGCCGCGACAAGCTTGGGATTCCCGGTAAGGTCGCAACGGTCGAGTACGATCCGAACCGCAGCGCGCGCATCGCCCTGATCAACTACGCCGACGGCGAGAAGCGCTACATCATCGCGCCGGCTGGCCTCGAGATCGGTCAGACGATCGCTTCGGGTCCCGATGCCGACATCATGGTCGGCAACGCGCTTCCGCTGCTGAACATCCCGATCGGTACCGTCGTGCACAACGTCGAGCTCAAGGAAGGCAAGGGCGGGCAGATGGCTCGTTCGGCCGGTTCGGCAGTGCAGCTGATGGCCCGAGAGGGTGAATGGGCGACGCTGCGCCTGCCGTCGGGCGAGGTCCGCAAGGTGCACGTCCGCTGCTACGCGACGGTCGGCCAGGTGGGCAACCTCGAGCACGAGAACGTGAAGGTCGGGAAGGCGGGCCGTACTCGCCATCTCGGCAAGCGTCCGCACAACCGCGGCGTTGCGATGAATCCGGTCGACCATCCGCTCGGCGGTGGTGAGGGCAAGACCTCAGGTGGACGCCACCCGGTGTCGCCATGGGGCCAGCCGACCAAGGGCTACAAGACGCGCCGCAACAAGACGACCGACAAGTTGATCGTCAAGCGCCGCAGCAAGTAACGGGGAGAGACGAGAGACATGGCACGTTCAATCAAGAAGGGCCCGTTCGTCGACGACCATCTCGTGAAGAAGGTCGAGGACATGAACCGCCAGCGCGAGAAGAGGGTCATCAAGACCTGGTCGCGCCGGTCGACGGTCATCCCCGAGATGGTCGGCCTCACCGTCGCGGTGCACAACGGAAACAAATTCATCCCGATCTACGTGTCGGAGAACATGGTCGGCCACAAGCTGGGCGAGTTCGCGCTGACGCGCACGTTCAAGGGACACAGCGGCAAGAAGGTCGAGAAGACCACGAAGCCGGCGGCCCCGCCGAAGTAGCCGGCACGATTTCGACCGACTGGAGAACGCGATGGAAGCGAAGGCAACACTCAAATACCTCAAGGCATCGGCGCAGAAGGTGCGTCTGATCGCGGATCAGGTCCGCGGTCGCAGGGTCGAAGAGGCGTATCAGATCCTGCGATTCACGAAGAAGATGGCGGCGAAGGATCTCGAAAAGCTCCTTCGTTCCGCCGTGGCGAACGCCGAGAGCTCGGATTCGACGGCGAATGTCGACGACCTGGTGGTTTCGAGAATCTACGTGAACGAGGGGCCGACCGAGAAGCGTATTCAGCCCGCCTCGATGGGGCGCGCGTTCAGGATCCTCAAGCGCCAGTCGCACGTCACGATCCACGTTTCGGACGAGGTCGACCCGGTGAACAAGCGGTCCGGTGGCAAGGCCAGGAGCGGCGCGAAGGCGCCGGCGAAGGCCGGAGCGAAGGCTCCCACCAAGGCTCGCGCAACCGCGGCGAAGAAGACGTCCACCCGCGCAGAGAAATAACGGAGGCAGACTTTGGGTCAGAAGGTTCATCCTTACGGGTTCCGTCTCGGATTCAACAAGACGTGGCATTCTCGCTGGTTCGCGGGCCGCACCTACGCGTCCACGCTCCATCGCGATCTGAAACTGCGCGAAGACCTCAAGAAGCGTCTTTCGCATGCGGGCGTGTCGGAGATCGACATCGAGCGCACGGCGAACAAGATGCGGATCAACATCCACACCTCGCGTCCCGGAATCATCATCGGCCGCAAGGGCGCGGAAGTTGACAAGCTTCGCGACGAGCTCCAGAAGATGGTGGACGGCGAGGTCTACATCAACATCCAGGAAGTGACCCGTCCCGAGCTCGATGCGCAGCTCGTCGCCGAGAACATCGCGGGCCAGCTCGTTCGGCGCGTCGCGTTCCGTCGCGCAATGAAGAAGGCGATGGAAAGCACGTTCCGCTTCGGCGGTAAGGGTATCAAGGTCCGTGTCAGCGGCCGACTCAACGGTGCCGAAATCGCGCGCAGCGAGTGGTATCAGGATGGACGCCTGCCACTCCACACGCTGAAGGCCGACATCGATTACGGCGAGACCCAGGCGCGCACCACGTACGGGATCATCGGCGTCAAGGTTTGGCTCTTCAAGGGCGAAATGAGTAAGGCACGCAGCCGCCGGAAGGCCGTGAACTAGTTTTTTCCGGGTGATCCGGTCAGGAGAAACGCATCATGTTGATGCCCAAGAAGGTGAAGTTCAGAAAGCAGCAGCGCGGACGGCGCTCGGGTCTCGCAACGCGCGGCGCGAAGGTGTCGTTCGGCGACTACGGGCTGATGGCGCTCGAGGATGGCTGGGTCACTGCTCGCCAGGTCGAGGCCGCCCGTATCGCGATGACGCGCTACATCAAGCGTGGCGGAAAAATCTGGATTCGGGTCTTCCCCGACAAGCCGATCACGAAGAAGCCTCTCGAGACCCGTATGGGCAAGGGAAAAGGTCCTCCGGAGGAGTGGGTGGTCGTGGTGAAGCCGGCGCGCATTCTGTATGAGATGGAAGGCGTGACGCGCGAGATCGCCGAGGCGGCGTTCCGGCTTGCGGCACACAAGTTGCCGATCAAGACCAGGTTCGTGACGCGCGAAGAGATGGAGATTGGCGCATGAGCAAGCGCGTGGTTCTGAAGGACAAGAGCGATGCCGAGCTCCTGACGATGGAGCGAGATCTCGTCCAGCAGCAGTACAAGTACCGCTTCCAGAAGGCCACGGGCTCGATGGAAAAGTCGGCGAAGGCAAAGGACGTGCGTCGCGACATCGCGCGCATCAAGACAATCCTCCGCGAGCGCGAGCTGCAGAAGGCCGCGAAGTAGCTGAGAGAGAGAAGCGACGATGGCGAACAACGCAGAGACGAACGAGAGCAAATCCACGGGCCGGCGATCGACCAAGATCGGCGTGGTCGTGTCGAACAAGATGCAGAAGTCCGTGGTCGTGGCGGTGGAGAACACAGTCATGAGCGGGATGTACCAGAAGTACGTCAAGCGCACGAGCAGGTTCATGGCGCACTGCGAGAACAACGATGTGAACGTGGGCGACCGCGTTCTAATCGAGGAGACGCGCCCGCTTTCCAAGAGAAAGCGCTGGAACGTCAGGGAAGTGATCGCGCGCGCCAACTAGGCCGCGGATCTACCGATAGCAGGGTCGCGAGGAGCTAGCCATGATTCAGATGCGTACCATTCTCACTGTGGCCGACAATACGGGCGCGAAGAAGATCGCCTGTATCAAAATGATCGGCGGATCGACCAAGGGCAAGTACGCCCGACTGGGCGACATCATCACCGCGTCGGTCAAGGAAGCGACTCCGGACGGCACGGTCAAGAAGGGCGCGGTCGTCAAGGCGGTCATCGTCCGCACGGTCAAGGAAACGCGCCGTCGAGACGGGTCGTACGTCAAGTTCGACGACAACGCTGCGGTCCTGATCAAGGACGACAACGAGCCGGTTGGCACGCGCGTGTTCGGCCCCGTGGCGCGCGAATTGCGCGAACGGAAGTTCATGAAGATCATCTCGCTCGCCCCTGAGGTCATCTGAGGTAAACCATGTACAAGACGACCAAACTCAAAGACACCCCGACGACCTCGAAGGTGCACGTCAAAAAGAACGACGAAGTGCTCGTGATCTCGGGCAAGGATCGTGGCAAGCGCGGCAAGGTGCTGCGCGTGATCCCGACCAAGAGCGCGGCGGTAGTCGAGCGCGTGAACTTCATCAAGAAACACACGAAGGCGAACCCGCAGCGCAACATCAAGGGCGGCATCCTCGAGCGCGAGGCTCCGATCAAGCTCTCGAATCTCCAGGTGATCTGCCCGAGCTGTTCGGAGCCTGCCCGCCTCGGTCGCAAGGCGACGGAGAAGGGCTCGGTCCGAGTCTGCCGGAAGTGCAAGACGGAGCTCAGCAACTAGCGGCGCGTTGCGCGCCGACTGATCCTACTCGCGGATCGACAAAGAGGAAACGGATATGGCCAGACTCAGGGAATTCTACGAAAAAGAGGTCGCGGATAAGGTCCGGAAGGAATTCGGGATCACGAATCCGATGGCCGTGCCGCGCATCGAGAAGATCGTGCTCAACATGGGCCTCGGCGAGGCCGTTCAGAATTCGAAGATCATCGACGTTGCGGTCGAAGAGCTTACGTCGATCGCTGGACAGCGCGCGGTCGTGACCAAAGCGAAGAAGTCGATCGCGAACTTCAAGCTGCGCGAAGGGGTCGCCATTGGCACACGCGTCACGCTGCGCGGCGCACGCATGTACGAGTTCCTCGATCGCCTAATCCACATCGCGCTACCGCGTGTCCGCGACTTCCGCGGCGTGCCTACCCGCGCATTCGACGGCCGTGGCAACTACACGCTCGGCGTCCGCGATCACCTGATCTTCCCCGAGATCGACTACTCCAAGGTCGACAAATCGAAGGGAATGAACATCACCATCGTCACCACGGCCAAGAACGACGAGCAGGCCCGTGCGCTCCTCCGGGAGCTCGGAATGCCGTTCGCGGGCCGCTGATCTGAAGAGAGTCGCGAGGAGCGAAGAATCACATGGCTAAGACTTCGATGATCGTCAAGGCGCTGAGGCAGCCGAAGTTCTCGTCCCGGACCGTCCGCCGCTGTAAATCGTGCGGACGGCCGCGCGGAGTCCTGCGCAAGTTTCAACTGTGCAGGATCTGCTTCCGCAAGATGGCGCTCGAGGGCTATCTCCCGGGCGTGACGAAGGCGAGCTGGTAAGGACGCAAACACGAGCTGCGACGGCCTGCCGTCCGGCGGAGGAATACGAGAGATGTCGATGACCGATCCCATTGCGGACATGCTTTCCCGGATCCGAAACGCGATCCAGTCCCGTCACGACCGCGTGGACGTACCCGCGTCCAAGCTGAAGGTCGAGATTGCCCGCATCCTCAAGGAGCAGGGCTTCATCAGTAACTATAAGAAGGTCGACGAGGGCCTGCAGGGAGTGATCCGTATCTCCCTCAAGTACGCCCAGAACGGCGAGCCGGCGATTCACGGTATCGAGCGCATCTCGCGCCCGGGCCGCCGGGTTTACCGCGCCAGGACCGAGATTCCCCGCCCGCTCGGCGGCCTCGGGTTGTCGATCGTTTCGACGTCCAGCGGAGTTCTCTCCGGCGACGAGGCCGCCAAGAGCGGTATCGGCGGCGAAGTGCTCTGCCAGGTCTGGTAGGAGGAACCGATGTCGCGCGTAGGTAAAAAGCCGATCAGTCTGCCGAAAGGAGTCGAAGTCCGGCTCGACGGCTCGGAAATTGTCGTCAAAGGTCCCAAGGGCCAGGTCAAGACGCCGCTCGTCGACGGGATTACGATGAATGTCGACAACGGTACGATCACTCTCTCCCGCAAAGACGAAGAACGTCAGTCGCGTGCAAACCACGGTCTCGTGCGTGCGCTTCTCGCCAACGGAGTCAAAGGAGTCTCAGAAGGCTTTCGCCGCGAGCTCGAGGTGATCGGCGTCGGCTATCGTGCCGAAGTCAAGGGGCGCGAAGTCGTGTTTCAGCTTGGCTACTCCCATCCGATCAACTTCAAGATCCCCGAGGGGATTGACGTCGCGATCGAGAAGGCGAAGGCCGGCAGCAGTGCACAGGTCCAGGTCAACATCACGGGCGTCGACAAGCAGAAGGTGGGGCAGACCGCTGCAGAGATTCGTTCGCTCCGCGAGCCCGATCCCTACAAAGGTAAGGGCATCAAGTACATGGAAGAAGTCATCCGTCGCAAGGCCGGCAAGGCCGCTGGAAAGTAACGCGCGGAGATGAATCGAGGCCGGCTACTCGCGTCGGCCGGAGGAAATGAAGATGGATCGCGCCAAGGCAAGAGTTGAAGCAAGAGCCCGGATCCGCGAGCGGATTCGCGGAAAGGTGTCGGGAAGCGCGGAGCGTCCGCGCCTCGCGGTGTTCAAGAGCCTGAAGTACATCTATGTGCAGGTGATCGACGATTCGACCGGCAAGACGATCGCGTCAGCATCGAGCCTCGAAAAGGATCTGCGCAGCAAAATGAGCGGCGCGAACAAGAAGGCGGCGGCTGCCGTCGGCGAGCTCATCGCCGAGCGGATGAAGGAAAAGGGACTGACGCAGGTCGTGTTCGACCGCGGTGGTTACCAGTACCACGGCAACGTCAAGGCGCTCGCCGAAGCGGCGCGATCGAAGGGTTTGGTTTTCTAGCCGTCTGGCGAGCGCCAGGCTGAGTGAAGGATTCGGAGGCAACGTGCGTCAAGGTCAGTCAAGCCGCGGAATGGATCGTCGTGATGCCGAACGGAGTGAGTCGGGTCTGATCGACAAGGTCGTTCACATCAACCGCGTCACGAAGGTCGTCAAGGGCGGTAAGAACTTCAGCTTCAGTGCACTCGTCGTCGTGGGCGACGGACACGGACGCGTTGGCTTCGGCTCGGGCAAGGCGAAAGAAGTTCCGGCGGCGATCAAGAAGGGTATCGAGATCGCGAAGCGCAACATGATCCCGGTGTCGATGGATGGCACGACGATCCCGCACGCGACGATCGGACGTTTCGGCGCAGGGCGTGTGCTGCTCAAGCCGGCCTCGGAAGGTACTGGAGTCATCGCGGGCGGCCCCGTCCGCGCGATTCTCGAGTCGGCTGGCATTCAGAACATCCTGACGAAGTCGCTCGGAACCGCGAATCCTCACAACGTGGTGAAGGCGACGTTCGAGGCGCTCCGCCAGCTTCGGAGCCGCGAGCAGTTCGACGCGCTCCGTGGACAGGCGGCCGACGCAGCCGACTCCTCCAGCGAGGCAGAATCATGAGCAAGAAGGACACCGAGAAGAAGGTGAAGCTTCAGCAGATTGGCAGCGGAATCGGGTGCACGCGCGACATGCGTTAAACGCTGCGGGCCCTCGGCCTCGGCAAGATGCACCAGGTCGTCGAGCGCATCGACACGCCGTCGACGCGCGGCATGATCGCGAAGATCCCGCACCTGGTGCGTGTGATCGAGCAGTGACGAGTCGGGAGCGGCCCGCCGTTCCCGCATCCAGCGACGAGAGAGGTCGACAATGGAACTGAGCAATCTGAAGCCGAAAAAAGGGTCGCGCCACGCGCGCAAGCGCGTCGGTCGCGGCCAGGGATCGGGCCATGGAAAGATGTCGAGCCGCGGCGAGAAGGGACAGAAGTCGCGTTCCGGTTACTCCCGCATGCTTGGCTTCGAGGGCGGTCAGATGCCGCTCCACCGCCGTGTGCCTAAGCGCGGCTTCAACAACATCTTTAGGGTCGAGTATTCGGTCGTCAACGTGTCCGATCTCGAGAAGGTATTCGAGGCTGGCGCGACTGTCGATGTCGACGCGCTCCGCAAGGCCGGCCTGATCCGCGGCCGCAAGCGGGTCAAGATCCTCGGCAATGGTGACATCAAGAAAAAGTTCACCGTGCACGCCGACAAATTCTCCGATAGCGCCAAGACCAAGATCGAGGCCGCGGGCGGCACCTGCCAGGAGATCAAGTGAACCTAGTCGATACGTTTCGGAACATCTTCGCGATTCCCGATCTGCGGAAGAGAATTCTCTTCACGCTTGGGATGCTGGCGGTCTATCGCCTCGGCTCGCACGTTCCGACTCCCGGAATCGACGCGGAGGCACTTCAAGAGTTCTTCGCCGCGATGCAGACCGGAGTGTTCGGCTTTCTGAACCTCTTCTCCGGCGGCGCGCTGAGCCGGCTCTCGATCTTTGCGCTCGGGATCATGCCGTACATCTCGGCATCGATCATCCTCCAGCTCCTTACGGTTGTCTGGCCCTACCTCGAGAAACTCTCGAAGGAAGGGGAGCTTGGCCGACGGAAGATCAACCAGTACACGCGCTACGGAACGATCGCACTGTCGATCATCCAGTCGCTCGGCATGGCCTTCTGGCTTCGCGCACAGGCGGCCCCGGGCGGTGCACCGCTCGTTCCTGTCGCTGTGCAGGATTCGCTTTGGGGCCTCGGCTTCCCGTTGATGACGGTCATCACGCTCACTACAGGAACGATCTTCGTCATGTGGCTCGGCGAGCAGATCTCGGAGCGGGGCATCGGCAACGGCATCTCGCTGATTATTTTCGCCGGAATCGTCGTCGGCCTTCCGCAGGCGACCATGGGTTTGATTCAGGACCTGCGCACCGGTGAGCGGAACATCTTCACAATCCTCCTACTCGTCGCGTTCATGGTCGCGGTCGTTGCATTCGTCGTCTTCATGGAAAGAGCGCAGCGCCGGATTCCTGTGCAGTACGCGAAGCGCGTCGTTGGCCGCAAGGTCTACGGCGGATCGAGCACGTATCTTCCGCTCCGGGTGAACACGGCTGGTGTCATCCCGGTCATCTTCGCGTCGTCGGTACTGGTGTTCCCACAGACGATTGCACAGATGATCCAGCAACCGTGGGCTCAGGCGATCGCGAAGCAGATTGGAATGGGCGAACCGCTCTATTACCTCCTGCAGATCGTCGGAATCGTCTTCTTCTCATTCTTCTACACGTCGATCGTCTTCAATCCAGTCGACGTTTCGGACAACATGCGGAAGTACGGCGGCTTCATCCCGGGCATTCGCCCGGGGAAAAAAACTGCCGACTACATCGACCGCGTGCTGACGAGAATCACGGCTGTCGGCTCGCTTTATCTGGCGGCGGTCTGCGTGCTTCCCGAGTTCCTGATCACCGGATTCCACGTCGCACAGCTGCCGTTCGTCGGCGGTTCGCTCGATCGAGCTCTCCCGACCTGGATCACGACTGGAATGGGCTTTCAGTTCTACTTCGGCGGGACGTCACTCCTGATCGTGGTCGGAGTCGCCATGGACACGCTTCAACAGATCGAATCGCAGCTCGTGATGCGGCACTATGACGGCTTTATGAAAGGAACGCGCCTCCGCGGTCGCCGCGGCTAAGCGCTGGAGACGACACTGGTGCGAGTCATTCTCGTAGGACCGCCGGGAAGCGGAAAAGGGACACAGGCCAAACAGGTGTCCGACCGCTTTGCGATTCCGCACATTTCGACCGGGGACATCCTCCGGGAGGCTGTGAGGAACAAGACCGCGCTCGGTCTTCAGGCCGAGCCGATCATGGCGGCGGGCGGTCTGGTTCCGGACGACCTGATGATTGGAATCATCAGGGAGCGGCTCAATCAAGAAGATGCGACAGCGGGATTTCTTCTCGACGGGTTTCCCAGGACGGTGGTTCAAGCCGAGAAACTCGACGCCATTCTCGAGGGGAATGAGGGGAGCGACCTCTCGGTTGTTGTGTTGCTAGTTCCGGACGCCCTCATAGTCAATCGCATTACGCTTCGGCGCTCTTGCGGGGCGTGCGGATCGGTTTACCACCTCGAGAATCTCCCTCCCAGTATGGAGGGAGTGTGTGACAAGTGCGGGGCGCCTCTCGTGGCTCGGCCAGACGACAACGAGGAAGCTGTGGTTAAGCGCCTCGGAGCGTACCACGCACAGACGGCTCCGGTCGTGGAGTACTACCGGGCCAAGGGAAAGCTTAAGGAAGTCGACGGCAATGCTGCCGTCGACGTGGTCTTTGAACGTGTGATGCGATCCCTGGGCGTATGAGGGGACCGGTGCTCAAGTCAGCTGAAGAGCTGGAGATCATGGACCGCGCGAATCGCGTGGTTCTTGAGATTCTCGAGATTCTCAGGCAGATGATCCGGCCAGGAGCTACGACAGCTCAACTCAATGCGGTCGCCGAGGAGGAGCTCGCGAAGCGGGGGGCGAAGAGTCCCTTCAAAGGGTATGCCCCGATGGGATTGCCGCCGTACCCGGCGGTCGTCTGTACGTCGGTGAACGACGTGATCGTCCACGGCATCCCGAATCGAGAGCGGCTTCGCGAAGGCGACATCGTCGGCATCGACTTTGGGGCAGTCCTTGAAGGTTTCGTCGGCGACGGTGCGATTACGGTTGCGGTCGGCGACGTTCACGAGGATGCCGACACGCTGCTGCGGACGACGAAGGAGTGTCTCGAATTCGCGATTGCAGAGATGAGGCCGGGCAAGCGGCTCGGCGACATCGGCGCTGCGGTCCAGGAGCATGCAGAGGCGGGCGGGTTTCACGTCATCCGTAATTTCGTCGGGCATGGAATCGGCCGGCGGATGCACGAGGAGCCGCAAGTGCACAACTTCGGCTCGCGAGGCAGAGGTCTGGAGTTGAGGGAAGGGATGGTGCTGGCAGTGGAGCCGATGGTTTGCATGATCGGAGAGAAGCTGCGGCAAAGGCTCGACAAGTCGCGCGACGGGATGGTGCAGGATGTTCGCACCGACCGCGACGGCTGGACGGCGAGGACGCTTGACGGCGCTCTTGCAGCCCATTTCGAGCACTCGATCGCAATCACGGCGGACGGCCCGAGGGTGCTCGGCCTGCCGCGCGCGGAGACGCGCCCCGCGGAGCGCGAAGCAGTCGTTTGAGTTCTGGAGAGGTATGGCGAAGGAAGACGCGATTGAAGTGATGGCAACGGTCCTGGAGACCCTGCCAAACGCGATGTTTCAGGTGGAGCTGGAGAACAAGCACAAAGTCCTGGCTCACATTTCGGGGAAGATGAGGAAGCATTTCATCCGAATCCTGCCCGGGGACAAGGTGTTGGTCGAGCTTTCGCCGTACGATCTGACCCGAGGAAGAATCGTTTACCGTTACAAGTAGCCGAGGTAATCATGAAGGTTCGTTCATCAGTCAAGAGAATTTGCCCGAAGTGCAAGCTCGTCCGGCGCGAGGGAGTCATTCGCATCATTTGCGAAGTTCCCAAGCACAAGCAGCGCCAGGGCTAATCGTTTCGGACGGCGTTAGGCATCGAGTCATAGCGGAGGATTTTTCGTGGCACGTATTTCTGGTATTGACCTTCCCCTGAACAAGCGCGTGGAAATCGGTCTGACCTACATTTTTGGGATCGGACGCACGCGATCGAACAAGATCCTCTCGCAGGCCGAGGTGGATCCGAACACGCGTGTGAAGGATCTGACCGAGGACGACGTCCGGAAGATCCGCCAGATCATTCAGGAGCAAGGCGACGTCGAAGGCGATCTCCGCAAGAACGTCGGGCTGGATATCAAGCGGCTGGTGGAGATCGGCTGCTATCGCGGCGTGCGTCATCGCAGGGGCCTTCCGGTCCACGGGCAGCGCACTCACACGAACGCACGCACGCGCAAGGGGCCTCGCAAAGGCGCCGTCGCGGGCAAGAAGAAGGCGACCAAGAAGTAATCGGGTTAGCACGAGGAACGAGAAGCTATGGCAAAACCAGCACCGAAGTCCGGAGGCGCGGCACGCCGCGCGGGCGGCAAGAAGAAGGAAAAGAAGAACGTCCCGCACGGGCTGGCGGCGATCTCCGCTTCCTTTAACAACACGATTGTCGCGATTACCGACCCGATGGGGAACATCCTCTCCTGGTCGAGCGCGGGGCGAATCGGGTTCAAGGGATCGCGCAAAGGGACGCCGTTTGCCGCGCAGATGGCTGCGCAGAATGCCGCGCAGTTGGCGGTCGAGCATGGTGTTCGCTCGGTCGACGTCCGGGTCAAGGGTCCTGGTGCGGGACGCGAGTCAGCGATTCGCGCGCTCGCCGCAACCGGCCTCGACATCAAATCGATCAAGGACGTCACGCCGATTCCGCACAACGGATGCCGGCCGCCGAAGCGGCGTCGCGTCTGACGACTGCAACTTTGTTTTCACGGGGAGAGTCGACACGGCGGCGCCGTGGCGATTCTCGCCCGTGCGCTTTTTTGTTTTTCACAGTTGAATCAACGGTGTGCCGGTAGCTTCCTGCCACCACGGACCGACAGACACGAACGATCAGGAGGTAGTCAAAGTGGCTCGTTATACGGATCCCGTCTGCAGACTCTGCCGCCGCGAGGGGCTGAAGCTCTTCCTCAAAGGCGACCGATGCTTCAAGGACAAGTGCGCGATCGAGCGTCGCGCCTACGCCCCCGGCCAGCATGGCCGGCGCCGATCCAAGGTGCTCGGCTACGGCCTGCAGCTCCGCGAAAAGCAAAAGGTCAAGAGGATTTACGGCCTTCTCGAGAAGCAGTTCCGCCTCTATTTCAAGCGTGCCGACCAGTCGCGCGGAATTACCGGTGAGAACCTTCTGAGGCAACTGGAGCTTCGTCTCGACAACGTCGTGTACGCGCTCGGCTTTGCTTCGTCGCGTGCGCAGGCTCGCCAACTCGTGCGTCATGGCCACATCGAGGTCAATGGGCGCAAGCTCAACATTCCCTCGTATCAGTCTCGCAAGAACGACAACGTCCAGGTCCGCGAGAAGAGCCGTAAGAACGATCAGATTCGTCTGGCGATCGAGACGGCAAGCGGACGCGGCATCCCCGGCTGGCTCGAGCTTCAGCCCGAGCAGTTCCGCGGAGTTGTGCGCGACCTTCCGAAGCGTGAAGACGTCCGCCTTCCGATCCAGGAACAGCTCATCGTCGAGCTCTACTCGAAGTAATTGCCCGGTACAACAGCTCTTCAGTGCGCCGGCTCGCTGGCGCCCTGTGCGGGCCACCCAACGAATGTCGAGGAGGCCGTCCTTATGTGGTCAGATTTTCAGAAACCCAAGAAGCTCGAGCATGATGTCGAGACCCTGACGCAGCACTACGGCAGGTTCGTCGCACAGCCTTTCGAGCGCGGGTTCGGCACGACGATCGGCAACGCGCTGCGACGCGTGCTGCTCTCGTCGATCGAGGGAGCCGCGGTCACCGCGGTCCGAGTGGAGAACGTACTTCACGAGTTCTCGTCTCTCCAGGGCGTGGTCGAGGACATGACCGACGTCGTCCTGAACCTGAAGCAGATTCCCTTCCGCATCCACAGCCGCGGATCGAAGACCCTCTTCCTCGAGAAGAAGGGGCCCGGCGTCGTCACCGCGGGTGACATCCAGCGTGAGGCCGACGTGGAGATTCTCGATCCGAAGGCCCACATCGCGACACTCTCGAAAGAGGGCTCGCTCAAGATGGAGATCCGCGTCAAGGTTGGCCGTGGTTACGTCGCCGCCGACAGGAACGCCGATCCCGATCTTCCGCTCGGCTACATTCCCGTCGATTCGATTCACTCTCCCGTTCGCCGCGTGAACTATCACGTGGAAGGTGCGCGCGTCGGCAATGTGACCGACTACGATCGTCTCGTCCTGGAGATCTGGACGAACGGAGCCGTCGCCCCACAAGAAGCGCTCTCGCTTGCAAGTGGACTGCTCGCCGATCACCTCGCAATCTTCAGCGAGTTCGAGACGACTACGCAGGACGAAGAGATCTCGACCGAGCCGGATGTCGATCCGAAGCTCATGGAGATGCTCTCCAAGCCGATCGAAGAGCTCGATCTCTCGGTTCGCTCCGCGAACTGCCTCAAGAACGCGAACATCCGAACGCTCGGCGATCTCGTACAGCGCTCGGAGCGCGAGATGCTGTCGACGAAGAATTTTGGCCGCAAGTCGCTCGATGAGATCAGGGACGTCCTGAGCCAGCTCGGCCTGTCGTTTGGCATGTCGGTTCGGGGCGAGAAGCGCGGCGAGCCGGTTCACTCGGCCGACTAGTCATCGACCGGGCCCACTGAGGAGAAGGCAAAGCCATGAGACACGGAATGACGAATCGCAAGCTCGGACGGACCAGCGGTCACCGCAAGGCGCTGTTCCGCAACCAGCTCGCCTCGCTGATCGAGAGCGAGCGGATCATCACGACACTGATCAAAGCGAAGGAGCTTCGCCCGATCGCCGAGAAGGCAGTCACACTCGGGAAGCAGGGTTCGCTCCACGCCCGCCGCACCGCCGGCCGCCAGATCGCCAGCGACCAGCTCCTCAAGAAGCTCTTCGAGGACATCGCGCCGCGCTTCGCGGAGCGGCAGGGCGGGTACACCAGGATCATCAAGCTCGGGCCCCGTCGTGGCGACGGTGCGGAGATGGCGATTCTCGAGTTCGTCGACTTCAAGCTCGAAGCGAAGCAGGCCCCGGTGACGTCGAAAGCCGAGAAGAAGCCGAAGGCGAGCGCGCCAGCAGCCGAAGAAAAGTCCGAGGCCGGCGGCGAAGAGAAAAAGCCGGCGAAGAAGAAGGCTGCTCCCAAGAAGAAGGACGAGCCCGCGCCGAAGGCGGAAAAGAAGTCTGCAGCGAAGAAGCCCGCCAAGAAGAAGGCCGAGTAACGAGATCCTCGATACGCAATCTTCAAACAGGCCCGCCGCAAGGCGGGCCTGTTTCATTTGACGAGCGTCGAGATCGCGCGAAACTCGTCGGTTCCCGAGACCGCGGTCATTTCAAACAGCGCCATCTCGGTCGTCGTCAGCCGTGCTCCGTCATCAGTCATGCGGCGGAGTGCGAGCTCGCGGTTCCTCAGCGTCCTCGACGATGTCGCGTCGGCGGCGATGAAGACTTCATAATCGTTAACGAGCAGATCGCGACAGGTCTGAAAGACGCAGACGTGCGATTCGACGCCGCAGAGGATCACCTGGTGGCGCTTCGAGTGACGAAGCGCACTCGCGAGTTCGTCCGAGCCTAAACCCGAGAAGCACATCTTCTGAAACGGTTCACCCGTCCCGGTGTCGAACATGGCGGCGCGAATCGCCTCGGTCGTTGGGCCGATGCCTCTCGGGTATTGTTCCGTCACGACGACCGGCACCCCGAGGATGTGACACCCGCGGACGAGGCGCACGACGTTCGTTTCGACTTCCCGAGCATCGTGGATGACCGCCATGAGCCGTTCCTGAACGTCGATCACGGCGAGAATCGCGTCGTTTCGGTCGAGCCTCGTCATTGGGGCTTCTTTCTTGGGATTCGAGCAGTACGAGTCCCTGCGACGAGGTGCTTTGGAGTCTCGCCGCGAAGGGCGAGGCAAACGTCGCGTGCAACCTTGCGTGCCATCTCGTTTCGCGTCTCGTCGGTCGCAGAACCAATGTGTGGAGCGAGGACGACGTTAGGGAGTCGAAGCAAACGAGGATTGACCGTGGGCTCGTTCTCGAAGACGTCGAGACCCGCTCCTCGGAGGTGTCCCGTTTCGAGCGCGTGGGCCAGCGCGTCCTCGTCGACCACCGCGCCGCGCGAGGTATTGACGATGAAACTGCCTCTACGCATTAACGCGAGAGCCTCCGTGCCGATCATGCCCTTCGTCTCGGCGGTGAGAGGGGTGTGGATCGTGACGACGTGGCTCGTTGCCATCAGTTCCTCGAACGGAACGCGCGCGGCGCCGAGCTCGAGTGACGTGGTCTGATCGAAGCTTCTCGTGTGGTAGACGGCTTCCATTCCGAACGCAATCGCTCGGGCCACGACCGCCTGGCCGATGCGGCCCATGCCGATGACGCCGAGGCGCTTGCCCTGGAGCGAGATGCCGAGCATCAGCCCAGGATCCCAGCCCTCGAACTTGCCGGCCCTCACGAATCGGTCGCCCTCAACAACGCGGCGCGTCACGGCAAGGATGAGTGCGAGTGTGAGGTCGGCGGTCGCGTCGGTCAGCACGCCGGGTGTGTTCGTCACGTGAATCCCGCAGCGTCTCGCGGCGGCGACGTCGATGTTATTCGTGCCGACCGCGTAGTTTGCGACGATCTTTAGTCGAGGGCAGGCGCGGAGCACACGCGAGGTCATCGGGTCGGAGAGCATCGTGATCGCAGCGTCGGCATCGCGCAGAAGCTCGATCAGGTCGCTTTCGTTTCGGCTCGACGTCGGAATGACGACAACCTCGCCCTCTTTCCGGAGGATCGCGATCCCCGCTTTGGGGATTTGGCCGGTCACGACGATCCGCGTCATCTCATGACCTCGTGTCCGGTGCGTTCGAGCGGTGTTGCGTCGATAAGCACGGTATCGACCCGTTCGCCGCGCTCGACGAGATCGGCAACCTGTGCCATCCCGCCGGCGACATGACCAAACACTGTGTATCCACCGTCGAGATGTGGCTGCGGAGAGTGCGTGACAAAGAACTGCGATCCACCCGTATCGAGTCCGGATAGGGCCATGCCGACGGCACCCCGCGTGTATCTCCGCTGGTTGATCTCGTCGCGAATCGCGTAGCCGGGACCTCCACTCATGTCGTTCCGTGGGTCGCCCCCCTGAATGACGAAGTTAGGCACGACGCGCATGAAGGTCGTTCCGTCGAAATACCCTCTCTTCGCAAGCGTGGCGAAGTTCCACGCCGTCATCGGCGCCTCGATCGTGTGCAGAGCAATGTCGATGTCTCCACGCGATGTCCGGATCGTTGCTGAGTGCGGCGCGGCGGCCCAGCGCGCGATGTCTTCGTACTCGGAGAGTGCCCGGTCGATCGCCAGCGGCGTGTATTGGAGTCGCGTTTCGCCTAGTTGCTGGAGTTTTTCCGAAGCGATGCGACGGACGACAGGATCGGGAGCAGAAATAAGCGACGCGAGCCAGGCAGCGCGGCCATCGAAATCGTATGAAGCGAGTGCTTCGACCGCGGATACCCGCGCGTCATTCATTGGCTCGCTCCAACACGCGTCGAGGATCGCGCTCAGTCGCTCGCGCGAGACGAGCGCGCGGAGCGGCTCTTCCGCGAGTCTACTGAGCGCGGTCGCGCGAACGACGACGTCCTCGTCATCGAGCGCCGCTACGATGAGCCGCGTCTGCGGTTCTGCTGCAGCGCCGGGAATCGCGCCGACCACTGCTGCCCTGATCATCGCCTCCGGCGCGTTGGCGAGTCGCTCGCGGATGGCGTCTCCCTGGGGGAGCGCGGCGGTGGCCTCGACGATGCGGAGACGGACCCATGCCGACGCGTGCCCGACGAGCGGTGAAGTCGCGTCGACGAGTCCCGCCCGCGCAAGCGCGAGTGCCGCCTGCTCCTGAAGCCAGGCGTCGTTTCCGTTCACAAGCCCGGTGAGAGTCGCACTCGCGCTAGTGTCTGCCTCCACGAACCGTCCTAACGTCTCGACAGCCGTCGCGCGCGCACCTGGATCCGGATCGGTCGCCATACTCGTCAGCTGTCGTGCGGTCGCCCGCGCCAATTCGGACGTGTGCAGGGTAGGGTTCTTTTCGGCGAGTTGCCCAATCGATCGCACGGCATTGGTTCGCACCCACGGGTGCGCGTCGGTGAGCGCATCGAAAAGGGCGTTGAGTGAATCGCCCGAGGCAATGATCCCGAGAGCGCGCGCGGCGTGCGCACGCACGAGAACCTCGTCATCCCTGAGCAGCGCTTCGAGCTTCCGTCTCGCCGGGGTGAACGCGCGGCGACTGAGCGCGTAGGTCGCCTCGACGCGAATCATCGGATCAAGGCTCTCGAGGAGCATCGCTGCGGTGGCCGACGCTTCGTCCGTTCCGAATCGGAACAGATACCTGATCGCCATGGCGCGAACGCCGGCCGGGAACTCGGTGGAGGCGAGTGCCTGATAGCGACCGAATGGTACTCCCGGAGCCATCTTCGACAACGCCTCAGTGGCGCTCGCGGCGACCTCGAGGTCTTGATCAGATGTGAGCGCGAAGAGTGTCTCGACCGACGTGGTGTCGCCGATCTCACCGAGAGCGAAAGCCGCGGCGCGCCGGACCGAGGCGACGGGGTCTGACGCGAGCCCGATGAGCTCGGTAACGCCCGCCATCGGCTCTGATTCCTCGCGGCGTCCGTTGCCGTTGGCGTCGTCGAATGTCGAGGTCCCGATTCTTCCGAGGGCGAGCGCGATTCGTTCACGGCGCGAGGAATCGGGAGACGAGGCCCACGCTCGCGCGACGCTACGATCGTATTCGCGACGATCCTCGAGGCGCAGAAGTGATGCTTCACCGGCGATTGATAAGGCAACGGGGCCGCGAACGGCTCCTGCGGGGCGTTGGACTGACGACGCGCAGGCGATCAAGACAAGGAGCGGCGTGAGGCGTAGGAAATTCAGGCGATGCCTCCTTCGAGCGAGAGCAGCATTCATGATAGTCGGGGCTCCTCAAGCGCGGGTCGTGTCGTTTCCATCGAGGCTTCCCGAGACACCGCCCGACACGATGAACGCCATGACGCGGCCCGGATCGCCGGCGATCTCCCGGACGCTCTCGCGCGGCACGATGACGAGGTTTCCGGCGAAGTTGTACGCCTGAGGGAAGTAGACGGCGACGGAGCCGGGCTCTCCGATGACCGAGAGCTCCTCGGCGGTGACGAATCCTAGAGCCTCGACCCTGGGCGCGTTGGCGAGCGTGACCAGCACCGCGCGGCTGAATCGTTTCCGATCGCCGACGAACGCCTCGATCAGGTCCTTGATCGAGGTGTAGACGATCTTGACGAACGGTGCACGACTGAAGATCGCCTCGGGTATCGCAAGCAACCTGGCGATGACGTAGTTCGACGCGAGGATGCCGATCAGCACGACGGCGACGAACATCACGAGAACGCCGAGCCCCGGAAACGGGAACAGAATCAGGCGATCGATCCAGAGGAAGGTCTGGTAGAGGATGTAGACGGTCACGACCGTCGGAATCACGATGGCGAGGCCACGCAGGAAGTTCTTGGCGAGGAAGTTCATCGGTCTCCGTCCCGGAAGGTTTCAGGGAGACTATCGCGCTTGGGGTCTGCGCGGTAGAAACGCCCGACAGCGAGAACGTGGAGCGGCGAGCGCAGATTCGACCGAATCTGAGGAGAGTAGTGGTTCTACGTGACGAAGATTCGATCGTATCTAGGTCGCATACACCACGTTCGCAGCCGGGTGGTTTTCTACCGGGCAGACTCCCAAGCCTAGAACCGGGCTTGCGGCAAATCGTGCGTATCTGTTAGAAGCGGCCGTGGCGCTCCAAGCGCCCGGGAGGCGAACGCGTGGATCCGATTCTCGGCATACTCGTCGCAGCGACGATTCTGATCGGCTTGCTCTGTTGGATCTGGATGAAGAGCTCGCGCGCCTCCCAGGTGCGAATGGAGGCGATGAACGAGAAAGTCATCGTCCTTCTCGAGGAACAGAACGCCCTTTTGCGCCGGATTGCCGAGAAATAGCCCCCTCCGGCGAAGGGTTAGAGGGGCCTGAATCCGGAACCGGGGCCTGTTTCGCGCTGGCGCGTGAGGTCTCGTCCGGCGAATTCGAAGCAGGCAGGAAGAGACCATGCGATACCTCGTCACAGGCGGAGCCGGATTCATTGGTTCGAACTTCATTCGGTTCATCTTCAATAAGTACGGCTCCGAGGCGCAGGTCGTAAACCTCGACAAGCTGACGTATGCCGGGATTCGCGAAAATCTCGCGGAGTTCGAAGAGAAGCCTAACTACCGATTCCTGCAGGGCGACATCTCCGAGCCGGCCGACGTCGAGCGTGCCTACGCGGGGATCGACGGCGCTGGAATCGACGTCGTGGTCAATTTCGCAGCGGAGACGCACGTTGATCGCTCGCTCATGGAGGCCGGCAGCTTCATTCGCACCGACGTACACGGCGTGCTCGTGCTGCTCGAGGAAGCGCGCAAGCACGCGCCGCGCCTCAAGAAGTTCATCCAGATCTCGACTGACGAGGTCTACGGGTCGATCGAATCGGGCTCGTTTCGCGAGACCGATCCCCTCAGCCCACGGAATCCGTACTCGGCGTCCAAAGCCGGCGGTGACCGGATGGCGTACGCCTACTCCGAGACCTATGGGCTCCCGGTCGTCGTAACACGCGCGTCGAACAACTACGGTCCCTACCAGTACCCCGAAAAGCTGATCCCGCTCTTCGTGACGAACGCGATCGATGACCAGCCGCTCCCGCTCTACGGCGACGGGAAGAACGTTCGAGACTGGCTTTACGTCGAGGATCACTGTGCCGCGGTCGATTTTCTGATCGAGCATGGGCAGAAGGGCGAGATCTACAACATCGGCGGGGGCAACGAGATCGAGAACGTCGAGATCACGAACAGGATCCTCGAGCTGACAGGCAAGCCCAAGAGCCTCATTAAGCCTGTGGCAGACCGCCAGGGACACGATCGTCGCTACTCCCTCGAGACGGCGAAACTCGAGAGACTGGGCTTCCGCACGAAAGCGACCTTCGATGAGGCGATCGTACGCACCGTCGATTGGTACAAGACGAACGAAGCGTGGTGGCGAGCGATCAAGGAAAAGAGCGCAGAATTCAAACGCTACTACGAGCAGCAATACGGCAAGCGTTAGGGCGGGAGCGGGGGCGGTCAGCCGAGAGCGCGCACGACGAGGGCGATTGCCTGCCAGGTAGCCCAGGCGATCACCGCGATCGCACCAATCCCCACGGTCATCAAAAGGGTCACCAGCCCCGCCACGACGAGTGCGATCTCGCGATAGGTGCGCGGGGGCCGCGAGGCGTCCCGGTAGTCGATCAACATCTTTACGTTGCTGACGTTCTGGGGAAAGAGAGCGTCGAACACGTCACCGGCGACCGGTATCGCTCCGACCACGAGGTCGATGAGGACATTCAGCACCATCCGGCCGAGCTTCTTCTTCGGAACTCGATGACGAACGGCTCCCGCGAGGATCCAGGCCGACATGAGCGCCCCGACGACGTCGCCGAGCCAGGGGACCACACCCAATGCGGCGTCGAGCCCGATTCTTTGCCGCGTGCCGGGGATTGCGACGGCCTCGTCGAGTAACCGCGCAACGCGCTGCAACGCCTCGAGCTCTGCAGAGAGGGGGCGCTCGGGAGGCATGACCTCTGGGATAATGACGCGGTTAGCCATGTCATCGAGATTATGCACGGTGTCGCCGAGGTCGGAAGAATGACTGCCGCCGAAGGCCCGGCGCGTTCGAGTCCTGGAATGTCACCGCTCGCGACGAGCGGATCGAGGACGGCTCTGCTTTTCCTGAAAGAGGTAGGACGCGGCTTTCTCCGAACGGGAGGGACCGGTCGTGCAGCGGCGCTCGCCTATACGTCGCTCCTGTCACTCATTCCGCTCACGGTTGCGCTCTGGAGCGTCGGGCGCGTTTTCTTTACGCGGGAGTTCCCCGACCTTCGCGCGCATCTCGACACGCTTCTCAACGTGATCGTCCCGTACCAGTCCGCGCAGGTCACCGCGCAACTCGTGCGCGCGACGGAGAATGCGACGGCACTGCCGACGATTGGCATCGTCATCTTCATTCTCATCGCATTCAAGCTTTTCGGTACGGTCGAGACGATCGTAAACATGAGCTGGCGAATCGAAAGGGCGAGGACGGTTAGGCAGAAATTCCGCGCTTTCACGATGCTCTTCTTCTGGGGTCCGCTACTGATCGGACTCTCCTTCACAGCGACGTCTCAGTTCGAGAGAAGTGCGCGGGCCGGCCCCTTCTTTCAGCATCCGTTCATCCAGTGGGCGATGCCGATCGTCGTCTTCTTTCTCGCCTTCACGATGCTCTTCTGGCTCGTTCCAGCGACGAAAGTCAGGATTCGCTCGGCTGCCATTGGCGCCGGTGTCACCACGGCGTCGCTCGAGCTCGTTCGCGTCCTGCTCGCAATCTACGTCGCCTGGCTTTATCAGGGAACGTTCGATCTGATCTACGGAACCATCGGACTGATCGTCGTCTTTCTCGTCGCGCTCGAACTGATGTGGCTCGTCATCCTTCTCGGCGTCGAAGTGAGCTACGTCCATCAGAATCTCGACGAGATCGTCCGTGCGGAGGCGTATGGTTCGGCCGAGACGTCGTCATTCGATCTCTATTTCGGTCTGCTCGCCGCGGTTGAGATCTGTCTTGCACACAGACGGCGCGAGCTTGCCCCGCGCGCCGAACTGCTGTCGCAGCGAATCTCGGCGCCGCGCGATCAGATCGACACGCTCCTCGGGCAGCTCGAGCGCGGCGGCTTCGTGACACGAACCGGAGCGGAGCGGGAAGGGTGGCTTCCGGCCTGCGATCCCAGTTCTGTGACGCTGCGCGAACTGGTCGAAGCACTCGAAGAAGGCGGTCGCCGCCGCGTGCCGCACGAGCTTCCCCGTGCTGCAACAGGGGGAGACCGGGCGGTCGTCGCGTTGCTGGCATCACTCGAGGCGGGCCTTGAAGCGGCCTCGGGCGACCGGACACTCGCCCAGCTCGTCGATGAGGCAACCGCCTAACCCTCATGAATACTTCGGGCTAGAGCTTCTCGCCGGGAAAGCGTGGGGGACGTAGCTCCGATGTTCCACTTACGGCACGCGCGGACGATCCATTAAAAGCCGCCTGACATGTACTTCCACTGCACGATCTTGTCGTTGATCTCGCGAAGGCGGCGGCTGATCATCCGGCAAAGTAGATTGAGGAATTGCAGAGATGCATGCGGGTCCATCGAAAGGATCTCGTTGAGCGTCGCACGGTCGATCGAGAGTACGGTGGCGTCTGATTCATGCGCCTTCGCATCGGCTGAGCGAGGGTGATCGTCGATCAACGCCATCTCGCCGAAGAAGTCGCCGCGATCGAGCACCGCGAGCGCCTCTTCGCCGACGCCGGGGATGAATTTCGAGATCCGAACGCGGCCGTTGAGGACGATGTAGAGCTTGTCTCCCTTCTCCCCTTCACGAAAAATCGTCGAACCTCCGCGGAACCTCTCTTCGGCGGAGAACGTCGCGAGGAGCTTCATTTCGGCGGCGGAGAGGCCGCGCTCGCGGAAGAGATCGACCTTTTCCTCGGATTTGACCTCGACCTTTTCACTCTCTCGAACGGCGTCGGCCTTCTTGCGCCCCGCCCCCTTCTTCGCATCCTCCTGAAAGAAGCTTTTCAGCTGGTCGTTGGCGTCGCGGACCTTCTCGGTCAGCGAGCGCCAGAACGCCCAGTGAAGGCCGACGGCGAGCTCCTTGTCGCTCTCCATCGCCTGGTCGATCGCGCTGAAAGAGAAGGTGTAGCACTCGGCGGCCTCGATGGAGATCGCGTCGGACGAGCGCACGCTGCGATCGATGAAGTTCATCTCGCCGACGATCTGGTCGATGCGGATGGTCCCGAGAATCTGCGGGCCGAATGGGGTGTCCTTTCGAATCTCAATGACGCCGTCGCGCACGACGTAGAAATCCATCGAGCGGTCGTTCTCGTGGAAGAGTGCCTCGCCTTGTGGAAGCTTCTCGACACGGACGAATTTCGAGAGCCGGAAGATCTGCTCGTCCTTCATGTGCTGGAGCACCTGGAGGCGTCGGAGCTCGGAAGAGAGGTGAATCAGGTTCTCGCGTTTTTCGGCGTCGCGCGTAATGCGCTCGTTGATCCGCTTGATCTCTTTCCTGCTCTCGAGGCGGAAGAGATTTTCCTTCTTCAGCTCGAGTCGTTCGGTCGCGAGCTGAAGGTTCTCGACTCGTCCCTTGATGACGGCGTTGAGGCTCTTGGTGTCGAGGCCGAGGATCTTCTTGAGGGTGTTGATCATGCGGCGGATCGGTTCGCTCTCTTCGCCCTTCTGATCGGTCGAAAGGAGAAACGCGTCGACGAAGTCCTCGAGAGATCTGTGAAAACTCTTCAGTTCGAACTCGATGCGCCCGCTGAGCTCCGCGAGCTCTCGCCCGAACGGATTGAGGCGCCGTGCGGCGCGTATTTCTTCGGATGCGAGATCCCACTCGGCTTGCGAGAAATAGAGGCGCGCGAGGATCTCGAATGGGCGATAGCTGTTAGGCGTCTTGAGCTTGGCGATCTCGAGGAGCTCGATTGCCTTCGCGGTTTGGTCCTTCGCGATGTAGTACTGCGCAAGGCCGGAATATTGCGATGCGTCGGCCTCGTCGCGCGCGCGCTCCGCGACGATTTCGCGCCGGGCTCCCTCGAGGCGAGCCGCCTCAGCTGCCGCCTTCAGGTCGCACGCGCGAGCGAGATTGACCTTGATCGTGATCGACCCGGGTGTCAGCTTCGACGCCATCTCGAAGAGGTGGATTGCTTCGTCGTACATCCCCTGGTCGCTGTAGCGCTGTGCGAGCGACGAGAGCTGCGACGCGTCGACGGGCTGCGCAGCCTCCGTCTTGAATTCGGCAAAGCGGGCTCGCGTGCTCACCGGACGATCCTCGGACATCGGAGCGGCAATTATAGTACGACCGCCAGGCCTCCCAGGCGGCAGGGCGGGGGCAGGTCGAACGAGATGCGCGTGGGGGGATCGGGCCACACCGATACGACCTCGCGTGACATGGCGTTCAGCGGCCGATCTGCTGGATCGCGGTGATCAGCCGGCTTCCCGACGAGCGTCCCTTCGGAACGAGCGCCGCGACTTTCGACTGAAGCGACGCATGGTCGCTGCGCGACAGTTCTTTCGAGGTCATCACGAGAATCGGCACTCCAGCAGTTGCGGGATCTTGTTTGAGGCGCTCGGCGACCTCGAATCCCGACATTCCCGGCATCACGAGGTCGAGCACGACGACATCCGGAATGTCGGCACGCATGGCCGCGAGACCCTCTTCGCCCGAAGACGCCCACCGGACCTCGTAACCGAGCTCGCGGAGCTCTTCCTCGAGCATCTCGCGAAAAGCTGCGTCGTCGTCGATCAGGAGAAGGCGCTGTTTGCCACGCCTTCTCGAGTGCCCTGTTACCTGCCGGATGCGGTCGACGAGCCTACGCCGGTCGACAGGTTTGACGAAGTAGTCGTGAGCTCCGAGTGCGAAGCCGAGCTCGCGATTGTCGATCATCGAGATCACGACGACCGGAATCTCGCGAGTGACGTCGTCCGCCTTCAGTCGCTTCAGAACCTCCCAGCCGTCAACGCCGGGAAGCACGAGGTCGAGCGTGATCGCGACGGGCTTCACGAGCTTGGCCAGCCTGAGCGCCTCGTCGCCGTGTCGTGCGCGAACCGGAACGTAACCAGCCGATTCGAGATGTGCGGCCAGGGAGCTGTAGGCGACCGAGTCGTCTTCGATGACGAGCACGCGATCGCCCACCACGTCGACCGGGATGTATGGCGCCTCCTCGAGATGTTCGTCGACTGGCTCCGGCCCGCGATACCGAATGGGGAGCGTCAGAGTGAACTTTGCTCCTCGTCCGATTTCGCTCTCGATCGCGATCGATCCGCCTAACAGCTCGCAGAACCGTTTCACGAGAGCAAGCCCGAGCCCGGTTCCAGCGAACTCCTTGCGTGAGCCCGAATCGAGCTGGCGAAACTCCTGGAACACCGCCTCGTGATGTTCGGGAGCGATGCCGATTCCGCGGTCGATGATCGCGATGTGCACGTACTCTGCCTCATCGGGGCTCGTCGTTTCGTCGAGGCGGATACGGACGGTCACGGTCGAGTTCGATGGAGAGAACTTCACCGCGTTCGAGATCAGGTTATAGAGAACCTGTTTGAATTTGGCGAGGTCGGTCTCGATTGGCGGCAGCCCTGCGGGCGCATCGAGCACGATCGCGATCTCGTTCTTCCCGGCCTGCGCGCGCATCACGTTGCAGACGCCATCGGCCGCGGCTGCCAGCGCGAATTGCTCGGGAAAGACCTCCATTTTGCCCGCCTCGACCTTCGAGAGATCGAGCACGTCGTTGATGATGCCGAGCAGATGCTGGCCCGACGCGAGAATGTGCCGGATGAAGTTCTCGTACTTCGGTTCGACGTGTCCGCCGAGCCGCTCTGCGAGGATCTCGGAGAAGCCGATGATCGCGTTCATCGGCGTGCGCAGCTCGTGACTCATGTTCGCGAGGAACTGGCTCTTGAGGCGATCAGCCTCCCGGATCCTGCGATTCGCCTCGACCAGCTCGCGCGACTTGACGTTGAGCTCCTCAGTGAGGCGCGTCAGTTCTTCAACGCGATTCCGGTCTTCCTCGCGCAACTGGCGGATCTGCATGCGCTTGTCGCGCAGGTTCGCAACGCCGCGGAGAAAGAAGAAGGAGGCGAAGTAGAGAAAGCCGATGTAGAAAAGCGCCGTGACGAAGCCGCTGTCAAACGGGCGTGCGGATCCGCTGAGAACGACTGCCGAGAGGTAGCCGACGGCGTTCGCCGTGGCGGTGATCAGTGTGGCGTTTCGTCCTCCGAGGAACGCGGCCCCCGCGGAGTTGGCGAGATAAAAGAGAAACCAGGGGCTCGCCCAGCCGCCAGAGATGTAGACACCCCACGACACGAGCGCGGTATCGATCCAGAGACCGATCGCGCTGAGCTCGAGTCCGAATATCGTGCCATGGCCTCGCCTGTAGAGAAGCTCGAACAGGAC
>JACPDH010000008.1 GCA_016184115.1 Acidobacteriota bacterium
CGGCCTCTGACGCGAATCGCGCCATACTCGATCCGACACGAAGCCCTCGGGAGACCGAGGGCTTTTCGTTGGGGGCTCAGCTGCGCCAAGCCGGTTCCCGCTCGCCCTCGCCCTCGTCGCCCGCGTCTCCGCTCACTGCATTGACGCCGCTTCCCCCTCCCTGCTACGCTCGACGGCCGATGCCAGAGACGGTCACACGCACGCCGCCATGCCCGAACGGAGGCCTTACCCGCGCCTGATGATTCCTCACGCGCGCGGTCCAAAGCCCTGTCCCGCATAGCGGGGCGGGCTTTTTCTTTTGGATGAACTTCATGTCGCTCTTCGAGAAGATCTTCGGGACCAATGACCCGGCCAAGCCGAGCGCCGAGGCGTCGCTCGAGGTGTCGATCTACGATCTTGCGAAAGGGGTCGCGGATCATTTCGGCGAAGTCGCACACCCTTCCGAGCTCGCCCGCCATCAACCGTGGAGTGATGCCGTCGCGAAGCTCGCGTCGTCACCCAGCTCCGATGCCGATCTCTTCACCTATGCGCTAGGCGAGAATGCCGTCGTCGCGTCACTCGCCTTACTCGCACTCGCGCATCGCAGTACATCCGAGACCGTGCCGTTTCTTCTCGAGCATATCGACTCTCTCTCGGGCAGCTCGACCAAGTACTTCGCTCTCGACGTTCTCGATCGACTCGTTCCCGTCCCCGAACCACTCCTCGGATCGCTCTTCGTCGCGCTCAACGACGACTGGTCGGACGGCTACGACCGATTCCTCAGTCAGTTCATTCGCGAGCTCGCGCGTCGCCGGACACGAGCGGGAGAGTCAGCGACGTTCGGAGACCGGTTGCCTAACGTGTCGACTCAGAGGCTCCGCGACGTCGACGCACTGCTCCGTCGCCTCGGCTCCGAGGTGAGCGAGTCGTTCCGCGATGAGCTCGACGAGTTCCGCAACCGCACCGCGAACGTTGACTTCCTCCGGCACATCGGCGTCGTCTGGAGCGACGACATGAGCCATCCGCCGATCGTCGAGCATGAACGGCTCCGCAACGCCGCATCGACGATCGTCAGCTCGCTCGACGACACTCCGCGCCGATCGGTCCTCGTCATCGGCGAGGATGGCGTGGGGAAGACTACGATCATTCGTACCGCCGCCCGCGAGCTCCATGCAAAGGGCTGGGTCGTCTTCGAGGCAGGAGCCACCGACATCCTCTCGGGCCAGTCTTACATTGGCCAGCTGGAAGAGCGAATGCGGACGGTTCTGCAGAGCGTTCGCGGCGAGAAGCGCGTCCTCTGGATCATTCCGCGCTTTTATGAGCTGCTCCACGCCGGAACGCATCGATACAGCGGCACAGGTCTGCTCGACATGATCCTCCCGGAGATCGACGCTGGCACGATTGCCGTCGTGGGAGAGATCTCACTCTCGGGCTGGCAGAAATTGGTCGAACAGAAAAGACGTGTCCGCACCTCGCTCCTCAACATCCGCATCGACTCGATGAACGATGGCGAGGCGCGCAGTCTCGCGCGCCGCTGGGCGATGGAGCGCGCGAATGGTGCGGAGATCCTCCCCGACGACGTCCTCTCCGAAACATTTCAACTCACCACGCAATACCTCGGGATGCGCGCAGCGCCCGGCAACATCCTCGATACGTTAGGCCTCACCTTCGAACGGATGAGCCGCATTGCCGAGCCAATCGTACCGCTCGCGATAGACGACATCCTCGTCACCCTATCTCAGCTCACTGGCCTGCCGAACAGCATTCTCGACGATCGTGAGAGTCTCGACCTCACCGTACTCCGCGAGACATTCGTCAACCGAGTCCTCGGCCAGCCGGAAGCGGTCGACACTCTCGTCGAACGTGTTGCGATGATCAAGGCTGGGGTCACCGACCCCAAACGCCCCTTCGGCGTGTTCCTCTTCGCCGGACCGACCGGTACTGGAAAAACGGAGATCGCGAAGACTCTCGCCGAGTTTCTCTTCGGTTCCGCTGACCGGATGATCCGGCTCGACATGAGCGAGCTCAAAGCATCAGACTCGATGGGTCGCCTGTTAGGCGACAATGACACGGGAGAGGGAGCCACATCGCTCGTCGACGAGATCCGGAAGCAGCCCTTCTCCGTCGTGCTCCTGGACGAGTTCGAGAAGGCGCATCCGAATGTCTGGGATCTCTTCCTACAGATTTTCGACGATGGCCGCCTTACCGATCGGCGTGGCCTGACGGCCGACTTCAGGCACGCGCTGATCATCATGACCTCGAACATCGGCTCCGCGATCCAGACGTCGGGGCGAGTCGGTTTCTCCGATGCCGAGATCGGCCTGCTCCACAGCAGTCGTGTCATCGCCGCGATCGAGCGGGAACTTCGAAAGGAGTTCATCAACCGGATCGATCGTGTCGTCGTCTTCCGTCCTCTCAGCCGCGAGACGATGCGCGGCATTCTCCGCAAGGAGATCGCCGAGGCATTCCAGCGGCGCGGACTTCGAAACCGTAGCTGGGCGGTCGAGTGGGACGAGGCTGCAATCGACCTTCTACTCGAGTGTGGTTTCACCCACGATCTAGGAGCGCGCCCGCTGCGGCGCGCCGTTGAACGGTACCTGCTGACTCCCCTCGCCGAGCGAATCGTGAGCCGCCGGGTTCCGTCGGGCGATCAGTTTCTCTTCATTCGAGCCGAGGAGGACCGGCTGGCGATCGACTTCGTCGATCCCGACGCATCAGCTCCCGCGCGCGCACTCGCTGAGCCGGTTACTGGCGGAGATTCACTCCAACGGCTCGCCCTCGCTGCAGCGGGCCGACGGGACGAGCTCGAATTGCTGCGCGCTTCACTCGAGCGACTTGGGACGATCGTCGGAAGCGACGTGTGGAAGGAGCGCAAGACGATCGCGCTGCAGATGACGTCGCTCGCCGAGTTCTGGTCGTCACCGGAGCGTTTCGAGATTCTCGGCGATGTAGAGATGCGCGACCGGATCGAGAGTGCGCTCGATTCAGCGCACTCGCTCCTCGGCCGCCTTACCAGCCACGACAGGGCCGCACCCGCGGAGCTCGCCCGACGGCTCGCGCAGCAGATCTGGCTCATCGGAATCGCGATAGCAGACCTCGAGGAACGTCGCTCCGCGGAGGCGATACTCGTCGTCGAGTGCCGCGGCGGGACTAACGATGCTTCCCGTGATTTGGGACGCAAGCTAGCGAACATGTACGAATCATGGGCGCGAGGGCGCCGCATGCGGTTCGAGAAGGCCGAGAGCGCGACCCCGTCACGATGGCGGTGGATCCTCCTCGCCTCGGGATTCGGCGCACACACCCTGCTCGCTCCCGAGACGGGAGTGCATGTGCTGGAGTCGCCAGGAACCGACCCCGGAAGCGTCGAGCGAGCGACGGCTCACGTCCGGGTCGTCGCAGTAAGGCGCGATGCCCCATCCGAGCATCGCGCAACGCTCATCCAGCGTGCCGACCGGCATCTCGATGGCACCGCCGACTCCCCAACCATTGTCCGCCGCTATCGCGAGATCCCCTCGCCTCTCGTGCGCGATGCGGTACGGAACTGGAAGACCGGCCGCGCCGATCTCGTCTTCGGCGGCGCATTCGACCTAATCGCGTCGGATGCGAAGTAGGGCGAAGAATCATGAGTGGCCCGCTGAACTGCCGCACGATTCTCGCGCTCTCATCGTCGTCGACATTTCAATCAGCGATTGCCGCAATGGCGTCGATCTCGACCAGGCATCCGAAGTGGAGCTCGCGAGTCGGCACGACCGATCTGGCGGGTCGATGCTCCCCGAATCGCTCCGCGCACGTCGCGTTGACCCGTCCCCAGAGCGCGATGTCCGCAATGTAGACCGTCAGCTTTAGCACGCGGTCGATGCCGCTCCCGGCTGCCTCGAGGATCGCCGTGAGGTTTCGGAGCGCAAGCTCGGTCTGCGCCTCAATCGGTCCCGCCAGCAGTTCGCGCGTCGCGGGGTCGAGTGGCAACTGGCCCGACACGAACACAAGTCCACTGTGGACGATGGCCTGCACATAGTGCCCGGCAGGCGTCGGCGCGTCGGGTGTCGTGATGCTCTTCATCGTTCGCTCCTTTCGGCCGATTGTATCGACCTCGCGAGAGCCTCGCGCGTCACCGCGTATCCTCCGAACCCGCAGACGGGAATCCTCACGTCGCCGGCCTCACCCGATCCCGATCGCCACTCGTCCTCGCCGCGGAAGCGGCGACTTCTGGCTAGCCCCGCGCGTCAGCGCGCGGGACCGCGACGGACAAATCACGAAGCGCCGCGGTAGCGGCGCGGTCTGATTGCCCCGCGCGTCAGCGCGGGGGACCGCGACGTTCTCGCACCTTCCCTTTTTCGCCTCACGTGAATCGACGAGGCCTTCGCTCGCCTCTCTCACCCTCGGCACTCGGCGCGTGCTCGCCCACGGTTTTCTCTTTTTGCACGCTTTGCCCTAACAACGACATGCAACGACGATTGACTCGCCTCTTTGTGACTCCGCTCACAGTTTCTCCTCGAGAGCAAACACATCTTGCAGTGCATAAAACACAATTCGAGGCAAGGGCCGGAAACCTTGCGCCGCGTTCGTCGCGGTTACTTCCATGAAAGGGGCGTACGCCCCTTTTTCGCGTTCAGGAGGACTCCACATGATCACGATTGAGGCACGGACGATTCACGGAGATGAGAGCAGACTCGCAGGCGCTAGACGTGGAGGAAGCCGCGGTTTCACGCTCATCGAGTTGCTTGTCGTCGTCGCAATCATCGCGGTGCTGATTGGCCTGCTGCTCCCCGCCGTCCAGAAAGTGCGTGAAGCGTCGGCAAAGCCAACCTGCTCAAACAACCTCAAGCAGCTCGCGCTCGCCGCACACAATTATTACGATCAGGAGAAGCGTCTCCCGTCCGAGCTCTCCGATCTCAGCGGCTTTTGCGCGCGCAATCCCGCGCTGTGCGCAAATGTCGACGCGGATATCCTCGCCACCGGCCAGGATGAAGGCTACTGGTACTTCATTGACATCCTCGCCGCGGATAGCTTCAGGATCGGCGCCGAACCTTCGTTCCCGGGGCGCACCGGCTCCGAGACGTTCGTCAATGAGCTGAGGCTCGGCGATGGCCGATTCGTCGAGAGCTTCGGTATCGTACCCACCCCTGGAGCGGACCTCGGACGGGCCGAGATGTTCGCAAACATCCGCGCCGAGGGGTCGCGCACGATCTCCGGGCTGCTGATGCTCGAGCCGAGCGCTGTTTTCGAAGCGCGTGACTTCGTGAGCGCGCCCGACGCGCAGTGGACGACGGCCGGAATCCTCGACCGAAACGGCGATGGAAGCGTCACGCTTCTCGAGCTCATGGACTGGCCCGGCGCCTACGCGCAGCGCTTCGATGGGATCGACGAGAAGCTCGAGCCCGCAGTCACGGGCTTCGCCAGCTTTGTGCGCGACGAAATGAGGCTCGACACGTCGAGTCGCGAGATGCAGGAGCAGATCGCGATTCCTGCGAGCCTCGCGTTCGACCCGGACCTCGGCCGCAACTACTTCAACCTCACCGAGCTCTGCGCTATGACGAATCGACTGGTGACCGACGAGAAGGTGGCGCGTGCGCTGTGCGGTGACCTGGACAAAGCCAACCTCGCAGTCGGCCGCGGTGACCTTCCCGCGGTGCAGCGGCATCTCACGAATTACCAGGATCGTGTCGCCGCCGAGACTCATCTTTCCCTGACCGACAGGGACGCGATGACCCTGCTCGTGTGGCTCACCACTGTCTCTTTCGGCAACCGGAGGGACAGGTGCGATGCACTGTGTTCTCCATCCCGCGAAGCGTGATCGCGCAGAGTACTAAGTGCCCCGTTGCGCACCCCAACCGCGATTGCACCGCTCGTACCCTTACACGCGACGTCAGTTGGCATCGCTCCTGCTCAGTCCTCACTGATATCCCCCAAAGCACCGGATTACGGCAATCAAATGAGTAGGAGGCCTTCAATGAGACTGTACATTTTTCAACTGTTCGCAGTAATTACATTGGTTGTCTGTGCGGCTACGGCGAGCGCCGCGAGTCCCGAGAGCGGTAACGTGGATGGCAATCGAGGAGAGGCAACCTGGACGGGAGGGCCGTTCTACGTCTCGAACCCCGCCACTACTGCCGGACTCGTCAAACCGGTTCCTTGCGACTTCGGCCAGCCAGCGTGTGACACCTTCCGCGTGACTGTCGCCTCGAACGTCAAGGAGCTTCTGATCGCGATCGCGCCGGCGAACGGCTACGAATCGGACGACTACGATCTCCACATCTACGACGACAAAGGTTCGCGAGTTGGAGAAGACGCCGACGAGGATGGATATGAATCGTCGGTCATCGCCACTGACGGCACGTCCACATACTTCGACGTTCGTGTCCAGCCATACCTCGTCGTCCCAGGCTCATCGTATTCGGGCGTCGTTCAAGCGACACGGCGGCAACCGGTCGACGTCGTCACGGAGTGCCTGGAGCTGATCCCCGAGAACATCGGCTCGACGATCCTCGACGGCGGACAACGCGTCGAGCTTTCCTTGATGCTGCTCCTGGATGGCACGGATGCCGCCGTGGCACAGCAACTGGTTGCGCGTGCGGCGGAGTCATACAAGCCGTTGAACATCGATCTGACTCTCGTGAAGACGAAGGCCGTCGCGTTTACGAGCTCGATTTCGACCGACCTGATCGCCGCAGCGAAGGCTACCGTGGGCGGCGTGCCACCCAAGGGAATCGATATCGTCGGTGTGTTGACGAACAAGACCATGCAGGCCGCGACGGCCGACGCCGGAACCGTGGTGGGCCAGGCGGACTGCATTGGCGGGATCCGCTGGGATAGCACGTCGTTCTTCGTCGCGACCGACATCCGGGACATCGAGAATCCAACGACCGGGACGACCGGCACGCTCAACTCGCTCGGACTCAATCCAAACGTCGACGCTGCATCCGAGACCGTCGCCCATGAGATCGGGCATCTTCTTGGAGCACACCACCACTACGCGAACTGCGTGGAGGGAAATCTCAGCAGCGGCGGCCCGTCGGATGTCTCGCCTTGCACGCTCATGTTCCCAGCCGTGAATTTCGCCTCGCTCAATTTCGCGGCGCTCGAGGGGGCCGTTGTGCGCGGTCACACGGTACAGCACGCCTCACCCTAGTGTTTCGTCAAGAATCGGCCGGAAGCGCCTCGGCCTCCCGCCGTAGCGGTGCCGCGCAAGCGGCACGAGAGGCGCCGTGAGGCGCGCGGCGCTTCGCGCCGCCACGGAGGCGAGGACGCCTCCGCCACGAACGACACGGCCTTGTAGTGGCTACGGCCTCCCGCCGTAGCGGTGCCGCGCAAGCGGCACGCGATGCGCCGTGAGGCGCTCGGCGCTTCGCGCGCCACCACGGAGGCGAGGACGCCTCCGCCACGAACGGCACGGCCTTGTAGTGGCTACGGCCTCCGGCCGTAGCGGTGCCGCGCAAGCGGCACGAGAGGCGCCGTGAGGCGCGCCGCGCTTCGCGCCACCAGGGAGGCGAGGACGCCTCCGCCACCAGAGCTCACGCATGCGTGGACCTAACGCGCCACGTATTCGTTCACGTCGGCATCGTCGAGCAGCACGGCGCCCGCGATGCCGACGAACCGATCGCAGGCAACGTTCTTGACCACATCGCTTCGCGACAGGATCGGGCCGAGCTGCGCACGATCCTTCACCGGCGATTCCGACGGTTCGAGAAAGGCGATCTCGATCTCTCCTTCGACGGCGCGCGCGCGCATGACCGCCGCGAGTCGCGTCGAAGGGTCGACTTCGTGTCCCCAGTCACCGAGGCTCACGGCGAGGATGACGCTCTTCTCGCTGTGCGAAAGAGGCGCGAGCGCGGCGTAGTAGAAGGCGACGGTATCGCCGTTCTCGTGCACGAAGCCGAAGCTCGCGCGCCGCTCCTTGCCGCAACAGGGACAAGGCTCGGCGTAGACGGTCGCGCCCGTCTCGACTTGAAACATGTCAATGATTGTACGGGGCGCGAGGTCGTTCGTGTTGTTTGCTACGCGTGCGCGAGCTCCGGCTTGCTCGTTCCTCGCGCCACTCGGAGCGCCTCGACGTACTTCACGATCGAACGGTACTGCCCTTCGCCGTCGAGCCCAGCCTCCGCGATCACGTGCGCTCCCTGGCCGCTTCCGAGGAAATGCCCGCGCTGATAGGGATGAAGCGACATCGACCGACCGAGGTCGGAACGAATCCAGCGGTACATCGTCGCCATCGTAAAGCCGGTGATTCCCATCGCCTCCTGCGCGCTTGCCTCGGGGAAGATCCGGCGCCGCTCGGCTTCGGGGAGCAGGTCGAAGAGCTCGGCGCTCGCGACGTAGTAGACATCGAGATTGATGCCGTCGCGGATGAGCCGCGGAAGGGCATCTTCGACGAACGCATAGGCAACGCCCGATTCCTGCAGGACGATCGTGCCGTCGGCCACACCCTTTGCCTTACGCAGGCAGTAAACGCCCCGCGTCGCGTCATCCGCCGGCGCGAGACCGAGCGCGGCGCGATCAGGAACTCTCTCGTTAGGGCGCGTCACGAACGGCGCGATCACCGCCGGCCGCTTCGCAAGCGCCGCGGAGACGAGGGGGAAGATCTCCGCCGGATCCCACGGCGTGAGCGTAATCATCGTGCCGGGCGGGAAATTTTCCTGGAGGAGCTGGAGCGGCTGCGGGTCGGCGTGCGTGGGCCCATCCTCGCCCGTCTTGAGTCCTGCGTGCGCGCAGATGAGCACCATCGGCTTGAACGGCTCGTGCGCGATCGCCTCGCGCGCCTGATTACCGATCGCGTGCAGGCGCATCGCAATGTGCCCGAGCGGCGCAATGAACGCGCCGTACGACGAGGCGACTCCCATGTGGGTCCCGAAGGCCGCAAGACCCGAGAGGACACCGCTGATGGCATCTTCGCAGATACCTCCGACCGCGAGCGTTCGCGAGTCGGCGTTCGAGTGCGCGTTGTAGAAGCCGCCAGGGAAGCCCTTCGCTCCTTCGTTGACCGAGGTCGAGCCGAGCAGATCGGCCGCGGAGATGAAGATGGAGCCCTTACTGACCTTGTTGTAGTGGCCGATCGCCCTTCCAAGCTCCGCGCGGAGCGTCGTCGAGGTGCCCGCGGCGAGCATCAGTTCTTCGGGGACGACGCCTTCGCGCGCCGCGTCGTAGATCGCGTCGATCGCACGCTCGGGGGCGCGCAGTTCACGCTTCCTGGAGTCCAGCCTCTCGATTGCCTTGCGAAGACGCGAAGCGAGCGTCTCCACGACACCTCGGTTTGCCTCGAGCACCTCGCGCAGCACGCTGAGCGACTGCCAGAAGCAGCTTTCGACGGTTGCGGTGTCTTTCCCCCCCGCACAACGCATGAGACCCGGCTCACAGCTCGGGACTTTCAGCTCGACGTCGCTCATCATCGGCTCGAGCGCGTCGTAGAAACCACCGGTGCAGAGCTTATGTCCGGCGCCATGCGACGCCCGGCCTTCGATTCCGTACTGCCATCCCTTCACCGTTCGGTAGATGATCGCAGTCGGCTGACCATTGTCGATCGCGAGCGCCTTTCTCTGCGCCGCCACGATCTGTTGGAAGTCCTTGCCGTCTGGCACCAGAATCACGTTCCAGTCATTGATGTGGAAGAGCTCGGCGGGTTCCCACTGCACGTAGTCACCGCGCAGGTCGCCTTCGCGCGTCACGCGCTCGGAATCGATCGATGCCTGGTTCCAGTCGAGGTGGAGAACCACGTTACCTAGCGACACCGTACCGGCAAAGGCTATCGATTCGGCGACGCGGCCCGGAGTCATGCCTCCCTCGCCCTCGATGACGTGAACCTTCGGTGCCTTGCCGCTCCCATACGCGTCGATCGCGCCTAACCCAAGCCCCATCGATGACGCGACCCCGACACCCGAGGCGCCCGTCGCGATTTTGATGAAAGGGGTCGCCGGAGTCGGATGACCGTCGAGCGCTTTCGAGCGGAACTGCCGGAAGAGAGGAGTGTCGATCGTCGGGTTGCGGCGGAATCCGAGAAGATCCTCGAGTCGCAGCTGGTACGCCTCGTTCGACGGGAGAAGCTCGGGCGAACCGATCCGCGCGATCTCGTTGCGCAGCGCCCACATCGCGTAGAGTCCCATCGCCTTATGCCCGGCCGCGTAGGAGATCAGATCGGCGTCGCGACGGTCGGGTTGGGAGACGTCGTAGTCCATCGCGTCGAACAGCAGCGCGGAAACGATCCGGCCCGACGAGATCGACCCGCCCGGGTGTCCCGACATCGGTACGTAGTTGTAGAGGATCGCGCAGAGCGATCGGTAGAGGGCGTCGAACGTATCGAATCCCGCAAGCTCCGCGCGCGTGAGTGGCTGCAGCGCTCCGTCCTGCGTAATGTCGACGAACAGCGTGCTCCGCTTCACGAACGGTTCCTTCATGGCGTTCTCTCCTGGCGGCGCAACGGCCGCAGCAACTCAGTAGAGGTTCTTTCCTTCGGCGACCCAGGCGGCAAAGCCGTCACGATCGCGCGATGCCTCGTCAAGGCGGCGGCAGGCTTCCTTCAAGTCGTCCATGCCGGTCGCGATCGACATCCGCAGGTAATGCTTGCCTTCGCTCCCGATGCGGCCGAATGAGCGGCGGTCCATCGTCGCGACGCGGTAGTTGTAGAGCAGGAAGTACTGGAACATGGTCGACGGCGTCGTGCGGGCCTTGACGTCGATCGGCAGGCTTTCCCACGCATCGATCACGCCGAGCCTCGCAAGCAGCCCACCGATGTTAGGGAACGCATAGAACGCGCCGCCCGGTGTCTGACAGCTGACGCCTTCGATTGCATTCAAGAGCGCGACGACGACGTCGCGGCGCTCCTGGAACGCCGAGACCATCGTGCGGATCGCGATAGGGCTCTCGGGCGACTCGATCGCGAGCTTCGCGCCAAGCTGAGTAAACGGCGGCACGCACGAGTAGTAGTTGATGTTCAGGTTCTTGAAGACCGCAGCCTCGTCGGCCGTCGGGAAGACCGCCCACCCGATCCGCCCGCCGGTCCAGGAGTAGGTCTTCGAGACACCAGAGACGAGGATCGTTCGCTCGATCATAGACGGCAGCGACGTGATCGAGACGTGCTTCCTGCCGTCGAACGTGATCGCCTCATAAACCTCGTCGGAATAGACGCGGACGTTTGGCGGCGCCTTACGCAGAATGACTTCGGCGATCTCTTCGAGCTGCTCCTTCGTGGCGACCCCACCCGTCGGGTTGGAGGGGAAGTTCAGGTAGATCAGTTTCGTCCTGTCGGAAATCAGCGGCTCGAGCTCGGCGGCGCCGAAGTTGAATCCCGACGCCTCGTCGAGGTGAAGCGGCACCGGGCGAAGGCCGAGGTAGCGAGTGAACGACTCGTAGATCGGAAAGCCTGGGCTCGGGTAGATGACTTCGTCACCCGGGTTGCAGTATGCCTCCTGACAGAAGCCGATCGGCGGCTTGGCGCCCGGGAAAACGACGACGCGGTCAGCGGTCAGCTCGAGTCCTCGGCTCTTGCCCATCGACTCCGCGATCGTCTGCCTGAGCGCCAGGATCCCCTGCGGGTCGGTGTAGTGCGTCATGTCGAGGTCGAGCTGTCGCTTGACCTCATCGCGAATATGCGCCGGAAGCGGGAAGTCGGGCTCCCCGAGGTTGCACTTGATGACGCGGTTCCCCTCGTCCTCGATACGCTTGATGTGGGGGCCGATCTTGAATGCGTTCTCGGTGTCGATCAGTTGAACGCGATCGGAGTAGAGGCTGCGCGCGCCGGTGGCATCGATTCGCGCCGATTCGAGGATCGTACTCATGCAGGGGCTCCTCTTCTGAGCTCAGTTCGTCGGCGCCATCATCCGTGGAAGCCGAGGCCTCGCGGGGTGCGAAATGTCACATTGAGCGGTGACGGAAGCAGCCGGAAGTCAGCGATCGACGACCGACGACGGCGAGAAGAGAGGCACCGGACACCACTCATGACCTAAGTCATCGCCTCGGCGCGTCGCTCTCCGTACTCTCGAATCGTCTGAGAGGAGGACATTCCAATGACGGTAAGCCCGAACGACCTGGTCTCTGAACTCGCGATCCGCAACCGCTCGGCGATTCCGCTCTTCGAGCGGCTCGGCATCGACTATTGCTGCAATGGCCAGCGCAAGCTCCGAGACGCCTGCGGTGCGGCTGGAATCGACGCCGGCGCAATCGTTGAGGAGCTGTCGCGTACGAACGAACCGGCGCAACTCGCCGAGCTCACCACGAAGCCGCTCGCCGAGCTTTGTGCCTACATCGTCCGCTACCACCACCAGATCACGCGCGACGAGCTCGACCGCCTCGGTGGACTGGCCGCGAAGGTCGCCTCGAAGCATGGCCCGAATCACCCGGAGCTTGCCGGCGTCGCCGCTGCGTTCCGTCGCCTCACGGACGACATGCTCCCTCACATGATGAAGGAAGAGCAGATCCTCTTCCCCTTCGTTGCGCAACTCGAGAGCGAGGTGAGCGGAGGCGGAGCGCTGACTCCCCCCTTCTTCGGCACGGTGCAGAATCCGATCCGGATGATGCTCGCCGAACACGACGTGGTGGGCGACATCCTTCGCGAGCTGCGGGCTCTGACGAATGGCTTCAACGTCCCGGAGGATGGCTGCACGTCGTTTCGCGCGTTGTACGACGGACTTTCGGCGCTCGAATTGCTGACACACGAGCACATTCACATCGAGAACAACATCGCGTTCCCTCGAGCGGTCGAGCTCGAAGCCAGGGCGATGGCGCCGCTTCGCGCCTGATTCAGGCTTTCGCGATCTCCGATGCCGGCCCCGGATCGTGTCGTTCATCGGCCGATTCGGGGCTGTTCATTTGTCACTCGATTCTGGTGACGCATCGCACGAGTGCGCGTGACCAGATCCATTGCGAGAGGTTGCCGGGAGGGCCACATTAGCCTCAGGACGCGTCCGGCATCCGTGTCTCGCGCCGGGCGCGGAAGGAGGCCGCCATGACCGCGCTCGCCTGGACACTCACCGTTGCGATCCTAATCTGCTTTGCGGCCGTCGCCGCGCGGTACGCATACCGATTTGCGGAGCTTCATGGCAAACGCGTGCTCACCTGCCCCGAAACAGGTGAGGCGGTCGGAGTCGATCTCGACGCGCGCCGTGCCGCATCGACCTCGCTCTTCGGTAACCGGCCGGCACTCAGACTCACCGATTGCACGCGCTGGCCCGAGCGTGCCGGTTGCAATCAGGCATGCCTGCACCAGCTCGAGGCTGCACCCGAGTCGTGCAAGCTGCAGACGATCCTCGCCGACTGGTATCGAGGTAAGAAGTGCGTGTTCTGCCGCAAGCCGTTCGACGCGATCAACTGGACCGACCACAGGCCAGCGCTCCTGGCTCCCGACCTTCGCACCATCGAATGGACCGACGTCCGTCCCGAAATGGTCGACCTCGTGCTGAGTACCCATGGCGCCGTCTGCTGGAACTGTCACATCGCCGAGTCGTTCCGGCACGAGCATCCTGAGCTCGTCACCGACCGAAGGTTTGCGAAAGAAGAACCACCGACCCATCATTGAGACACGCAGGCGGCAGGAGCGGAGGTCGATTATGGTAGGTACGAGACACGAGGCGGACGCCAAGGGAGCGATCGAGGCGAATTTCGAGCTGATCGAAGTGATCGAGGCCGCCGAAGTGCTCGGCTACCAGGGGCGCGGCCGGGAAGAGCACAGCGGCGAGTCGAGCCCGGAAGCGATCGACGAAGTCGAAGTCGATATTCTGGAGGAGGTCGGCTCGGAGCGCTGAAGCAGTGCAGTTTGTCTCGATCGGCGGCGTTGATGGCCTAACCAACGCCGTCCCGCGCGAGATCAGCGCACACATCGACACTGATCGGATCCTCACCCGCCTCGCTCAGCAGAACTTCGTAGAGGCCGAGGACATCGAGCACCTCGTGGTCGGGGATCCTTCGAACCACCTCACCGGCATGCTCGATGATGTGGTCACCCGGCGCAATTGCTTCGACTGTTTTTCCGAGACTGACCGTGCGCTGCACGCCCCAACAGTCGATGACAGCGCTGCCGTCACTCACACGAAGGACTCTCCCTGGCATTCCAAGACACATGACGGCTCTCCTCCTCAGCGTTCTGTCAGCAGTCGGGAATCTTGCGCGGCCGCGTCGATCGGCGCGCCCTTCCTCATCAGCGCGTCGGCGACGATCACCTGTCCGAGGGCGATCGCGCCTGGGCCCGCGGGAATCGTCTTCGGACGCAGAACCATCGCACCGTCGCCGAGCGACGAAGCGATCCGGTCTGCGAATCGGGTTCCTTCGAAGAGCTCGCCGGTGATGGCGACGGGAACGTGCGGTGCGCCGCACGAGCGGAGCACTTCGACGACGGCCGCGACGACGGAATTGCCTGCGCGTGCGAGGATCGTCCCGACAGGCACATTGGAGATCAGCTCCGCCACCGCGTTCTCGACAACCGGGCGGAAATCGATCTCCCAGGGCTGCGCGCCGTTTCGGATCACGAGCGGGTAACGGCCGGTCTCACTCCGATCCTCGATGCTCTCCCACTCTCGCACGAGGGCACCCGGCCAGGGCGAATCCTGTCGGTCGAGAATGATCGCGGCGAGCGCCTCGAGATGGAGGCCAATGGCGTGCGACGAAACGGTCGGGCCTGCGGCGACCACGCGGCGCACGACATCGATGCCGCGTCTCGGGATCGACCGAAAGAGAGGCAGAGCGTGGAGCGGCGGCTTGCCGCGGAAAACCTCGTCGATCATCGCGAGCGCAACCCGCCAAATCTGCCGCGTTGACACATGCTCGCCTGCCAGAGCGATAGGCCGGAAGGTCGCGAGCCGCTCAATGCCCTCGGAGTTTCCCCGCAGCAACTCGCCGCCCCACACCGTGCCGTCGCTGCCTAGGCCTCCGAAGTCGAAGACAACACCAAGCGCGGTTCCCGCCTCGGAGTTTTCCGAGAGGCACGCGGCCAGCTGCGCATGATGTTGTTGCACTGCAACGCGCGGAACAGCGTGTTGATCGAGCGCGAAGCGTGTCGAGTCAAGGCGCGTATCGAGATCGTGAGCGATGACTTCCGCCGCCCTGGGCGCAGGCGATTCCACGCGCTCGATCGATTCTTCGAATCGCGGCGATACGTGGTGATCTCCGTAGGAACCGGTCGCGAGCTCGATACGAGCGTCTCCGTTGGCCACGAGGCAGACAGCGCCGGGCGACGCCGCTCCGCACGCCAGAATGACGCGCGACGACATCCCGCTCAAGCGGATGCGACGCGCCGAGTGTGAATCAGATTCGGATGCAATGTCTTCTCCCGGAACATGGCACGCCTCCGAACGGTCAGCCACGAGCACGAGATCCGCATCCCCGAGAAGTTCCGCAACGTTCGTGCGTTGGGGAGGGTCCGGGACGCCCGCCGGGAGAATCACCAACGGGCGTCCGGACTTTTTGAGAAGGAGGTGGTGGAGCGACGTGTACGGGAGGAGGAGTCCGACGAGGCGGTTCCCCGTAGCCACCTCGCCGGGAAGAGGAGAATCAGTCCGAATCGACACGAGTACGACAGGCCGCTCCACCGAGGTCAGTAGCGAACGTTGTCTGGCGTCGAGCTCCGCGACCCGCGAGGCTTCGTCGAGATCGCGAACCATGACGACCAGGGGTACATCGACGAGCCCGTAGCGCGCACGAAGCCGCGCGACGGCCCGGGTTGATGTCGCATCACAGAGAATCGAATCGCGTCGCTCATCGCGCAACGCGACGAGGGATCCGTCGCCGATGGCACGAACCGCGATCCGCAACGGTTCGGCAGCCCCGATCGTCGTGCCAGCCGTCCGCTTGACGCGGAGCGTTGGGCCACACGCGGGGCATGACGTTGCCTCGTCGTGGAATCGACGGTTGCCGGGCGTCCGATACTCTTCGAGGCACACCTCACACATTGAAAACGGTGCCATCGACGTGTTTGCGCGCGTGTACGGGCCGCGGTGGAGGATCGAGTGCCTCGGGCCGCATTCGTTGCACGAAATGAAGGGGTAGTCGAATCGACGATTCGCCGAGTCGGTCAGCTCCTCCTCACACGATGCGCAGATTGGCCGGTCGGGAATCGGACAGGCGCTCGACAGCGACGAGTCGAACAACGGAAGCTGCCGGCGGCTCCAGCCCGCCGCGGAATCGTGCTCGCTCTCTCGATGGAGAATCTCCCTAACGGCAGCATGACGTTCCGTTTGCATACTCGTCTCGGACCATGACCAAGATAGGTTGGTCCTGCAACCACGGAGATGACCGGCGGCACGTCGACGCGTGACATTTGTCACGAAAGAACCCATGTTTTCTTCAGGGGTTCCGACGCCTCAGTCGCGTCGAGGTAGGCTCACGGAGATCGATTCAGCATACGCGGCAAACGGTTGCGCGCAGTGCCTCCCGTCACACGCGGGACGTGACCGTGCTAGCCGACGTCGCAAGGCGAAAGGCATTCAATGGAATCGAGGAACGGAGAGCCACCCAGGAACGAGGAGACACCGCAAATGAGGAAAGAGAACCTGGTCAACTGGCGGATCGTCGAGCTCATCGATCGCAATGACAACGGAATCTCCGACGAGCTCGAGCCACCGGTCGTCGATGTGGAGGCCTCGGCCATCGAGCTTCGGCATCGACTCGACCGAAACACCAGCACCGACCCTCATCTCGCGGCGGGAGACGTCGATGCATGCTGGGAAATGGCGGAATCGGTCGGGGATGAGACGGCAGGAGCCAGCAGCGCAACACCCGACCAGAGCGTAGTCGACGAAATCGGCGACGCGCTCGGAATCACCTACCGCGATGACGAGGAGCTCAATGTCGGCGCGAAGGAGCGCATGCGCGACGAACACCGTTGGGAGCTCGATCCCGCCTCAGCCGACGACTTCCTCGACAGAATGAAAGACAACGCGCCGCACCGAAAGCCGAAACCGCGGCTCATGCACTAGTGGCCTGCTTGGCCTACGGCCTCTGGCCTTTGGCCTGCTTCTCGACCTTCCCTAACGCCTTTTCCGTTGCTTTCAACATCGCCGCGGGGCCGACGGGGGCTCCCGTCGCGCGACCCATCCAGAGGTCGGGGGTGAAGCGCCCCTGTTTCGTCATCCTCTCGAACTCCACGCCGATGCTGCCGGCGCGCTCCATCTGCTCTTCGATCTGATGCGCGATCAGGTGACCGATCGGATAGTCGGGCAGGTAGAGGCCGTTCGAGATCATGTGCGAGTAGATGCCGAGCAACACGACATCCTTCGTGCGGAAGACCGGAGCATAGAACTCGTTCCAGACTTCCTTTGCGATACCGATCGTCGCGAGGCGAAGCTGTTCAGGCGTCGCGTCGGGATTCGCGTACATCCATCGCCAGACTCGCATATCGACGATGGCGACTCCTGCGATCTCGTAGGTCGCCCAGAAGTCGCCGAGCGTCGTCATCGCGATCGCCGTCTCGTCGGGCTTCGCGAGACCGAGCAGCTCGAGGTCCTTCGCCTGAAAGACGAACGCGAGCGCCTCCGTGAATGCCGTGTTAGGCACCCCCTCGATGGCGTTGAACGGAACGTCGTAGAGCGAAAAAGTCTGTTCAACGTTGTGTCCGAGCTCATGGACCGCGATGTTGTAGCCCTTGTAATCCATGCCGTCGGCACCGACGCGCGTACGAAGATGTGCCTTGTCGCCTCGCCGTTGTGCGCCCATCGCATGTCCGGCGCCGCGCGACGGATCGACAGTGACTCTGTCGGAGACGTACTTCGCACGCTCCGGGCTGAAGCCGAGATCCGCCAGGATTCGCGGAATGTCGGCTTCGAAGGCAGCAGGCGTCGGGTACTTCTTCTTCGTGATCTCATCGAGCTGCCCTTCGGTGTACGCACCGCGCGCCTTGAAGCCGTTGTACCAGATGTCGAACGGCTCGAGACGTCGCCCGAGGCGCGACTCGATCACGCGGGCCACGCGCGGAACCATCGGCGAGCGAAGCACCTCAACGAGCATCGCCTCGACCCGTGCCTCGGGGAGCTCGCGATCGTCGTTGAAGCGGCGCGCGATGTGCGTCGGTGCCGTCGGCGAATACGGATCGGCGAGGCGGCTCGCGCGGTAGACACCGAGAATCCTCTCGTAGCGGGTATCGGGCTCGCGCTCTGCACTGATCGCGCTGCCCTCGGCTGCTTTCCGGTCACTGTCGCTGACTGCCGCCGCCACGACCTGGTTCGTCTTCGGATTCCAATCGACGGTCGGATTATCGATCACGACTCTGGGGATCGTCTGCGTGACGATCCGCTCCATCACCTGCTGGATCATCCGTTGCCGTGGCAGCCCGTCCGTTTCGCCGTATTGCGCCTTGAGCTCGTCGCGGAGGTTCCAGTGCGTGATCAGACGCTTCTTCGGCGGAAAAACGCGCTTACCTTTGTCGTCGAGCAGGTGATGCATCCAGATGTTGTAACTCGCGATGTAGCTCTCCGCGTCGGAGTACGCGGCGGCAATGCGCTGATTCACCTCCGCCGGCACGCGTCGACCGTAGCGGTCGGCGAGACGCGCAACGGCCCACTGCTCTGGCGTCCACTTCTCTCCCCCTGCCAGCTTCTCGTCGAGGGTCGTGAGCGGGAAGTTCAACAGGATGACGAAGGCGACCTTGTTCTCGAAGAAGTCGTCGTTGACGTGCGCCGAAGGATCGTAGCTGGAGAAGATCTCATCGAACGGCATGATGGGACCGAGGTCGAGATCGGTCTGCCAACGGAATGCGCGACCCAGTTCGAGCATCGTGCCGTCGAGCTGCTCGTGCAGGAAGTCCATGCGAGTAAGAAGTGCCTTGTAACTCGCCTCGTCACCGGCAAAGTTCGACGTCACGAACTCATCGAACGCTTCAGCGTCTCCGTCGCCATCGCGCCACAGGCTCGCCACCTGCTTGAGTCCGCGGTTTGCGCGCGACCGCACGCCTTCACCGTACTTCGCGACGAGTGCCTCCTCCATCGATTTCGAGGACGCATCGATCCACGCAGGTTTCGCTGCAGCCGCCATCGCTCCTCCGGTTGACGTCGCCACGCTCTCGGCCGAGCCCGTGAAAGGCATCATTGCAACGCTCAGAACGGCTGCAAACATCTTCGCTTTCATGACTTCTCCTCCATGAGTGCGCGGGTGAAGCGCGCGCGGAAACAGCGGGGATGATACCGCAGTGGCTGGCTCTGCCGGCCGGCGTCAGCGGCGGTCGTAATAGTCGCCAAACAGGATCTCGAACACGAAGCCGACAGTTACGCCGCCCTCTCTCTGCTCATCCAGGCTCTCCCGAACCCAGCTGTAGCCGAGCGAGACCTCCGCGAAAAACCACTGCCGAAACAACTGCTCCCGATAGATCGTCAGGAAGCCGTACTCGCGAAGCGGAACGTCTTCAGCGGTCTCGCCGTTGGCCAGGAGCTGGTACGCGACTCCCCGCGGCTTGCCCGAGCTCAACTCGAGATCGTGGTAGAAGGTCGCGTAGCTTTTCCACTTCAGCCCGTCGGTATCCTCGGAGACGGTTCCCTGCGCAGAAATGCGCGCGAGGTTTGCCCTGCGAGGAATCCAGTCGTACCCGAGGTACGTCGTCGCGCCGAATTGGTCGTCGTTCGTGCGATAGAAGATCGTCTCGTTGAAGCGAAACGCGGTGTCGTGATCCGTGTAGTGGTTGTAGCGATATCGCGCCTGCGCGAACGCGTATGGATGCGAGCTGACCTTCATGCCGAGGCGATAGCTCATCTTCGATCCGCGCCGTCCGGGAGGGTTGTAGCCGAAACCGGCCAGCCACGACCGCTCATCAGAGGTTTCGCGGAACGCCTCCGGCGTCGCAAGATCCTGACTGCTGTCCGAAATGAACTGCTCGGGATTGTCTCGACCAAGAAACGCGGAGGTGCGCTTCGATAGGTTAGGCAGCGGAACGTTGGCATCGAACTTCGAGCGTTCGTTCCATTCTCCTTCCGCGTCGTAGAGCATGCCCGCCGAGAGCCGCCCGTACACCTGTCGGGGGTCGTATTCATGCTCGTCTCCGAAGAAGTTGTCGAACCAGGCCGCGGAACCGCACACGGTGTAGAACACCCCGCGCCTAACCTTGTCGAGCCACGCTTCCTTGAAGCTCCGGGGCGGCCGACACGGATTCGGATCCCCGGGATCCGCGCCGCCCTGATCAGGCTGTTCTCGTCCTGAAGGCTTCGGCGCCGTTGAATCCGTCGTCGAAGCCGAAGGAGCGGGAGCATCGGGAGAGACCGTCTCGGGGGGCATCGAAGCAGGCTCTTCGGACGGTGCCTCCGGGATCGAAGGAGGGTCGTCGCGTTGCTCTCCGCGCAGCGCTGACGCAGCCAGCGCGAACGCGAACGCCAGCGACAGCAAGGTCCACCGACGACGACGAAAAATCATTCCACCACCTTAAGGAGTACTCGAGCCGGGGGTCAAGTGCTGCCACTACCGGAGCGCAGGCGTCAGCTCAACGCTACGAGTAACGACGAGGCGGTCTCCTCGGTGAGCCGGAACCATCGCCGCTGATCGAGTTTCCGCGATCGCGCGGGCAGCGGCCGGAAGGCCGGGCGTCTCGTCCTGCAACATGATTCGCGCCCCGCGCTGCGGCGTGGCTTCGAACTCGATCAGCACTCCCTCACGTCCGACGGAGTGAACGGTGACGACTCCGGTATCGACCGGCGTCTCGAACGTGAAGTTGTGGACGCGCAGGATGGCAGGCGCGACCGCCGGATCGAGGCGGATGCGCGCAACTCGCGCTCCACGCATCGATCGGAGCCGTAGCGCGACACGAACGCGGCCGTTGGCCATCGGGGCCCAACTCTCGAGCGTGGCTTCCGGCGCCGGTTCACCCGCCGCGACCGCGGGCGACGACCAGAAGGTGCGCGCGGCCCCGCGCGATCCGAGGGTGAGCTCCGGAACCGCTTCGCGTTTCCACTCCCCTGGCAGCCGAGGCACGCGCGCCGCTGAGGCGTCGACCGCAACGAGACGAGCACCAGACTCCGAATCGAATTCGGCGAGACTCATCGGTCTCGGCGACAGAGGCGTCCAGACCGGGGTAATGAAAAAAAAGGCGAATGATGCGATCGCAAGCACGGCTGCGGTCGCCCCCGTTCGCGCGCCTGCGTCGCCGGCGACGAGCAGCGGCATGCACGCGAGCGCCAGCAGCGAAACGAGAAACGCGACGACGGGAAGGATCGAGGCGCCCATCGCGAGAGGAAGGTCGATCGCGACCGGTACGAGAAGGAGAACTCCGCAGCCGAGCGCCACGAACGGTGCCGCGCTTCGTCCCGCTTCGCCTCCGCTTACCGCGACAAGCGCTGCGAGAAGCAGCGGCAACGTGATGCAGTACGCGCCTCCCGGGAGCAGCAGAGCGAGTGCGATCGCCGACGACGACCAGATGAGACCGTACGCGCTCCGTGCATCGGCCGCCGTCACGCGACGCCGCACGAGATGCGATGCATACGCCGCGACGGCGACCGCAAGCAGCCAGCCGGTACTTTCAAGCCACGCACCACTCGCCGGCCACGCGACTCCAAGCGTGCGTTTCTCCGCGACAGCGACGAGCCCGCGTGCGATCAGCGCGGTCGCAGCCATCGCGAGGAGCGCAACGGTCAACGCGATCGCGACACCGCGCACCGAGGCGTCGCGACGGCGGATGTCGGTGGTGAGTACGGTGACCACGAGCAATGCGGCGATGATCGCGATCGGGAGATTCCAACTCTCGGGCCAGCGCAGCATGAAGAGCCCGAGGAGGTCGAAGTAACTGGAATTCGAATTCGAGCCGAGTTGCGCAGGAGCGGGATGGCGGGCGAGCGCAAGCGCCACGTCGCCGTACGCCTGAATCGTTCCTGGGCTCACGTTCTTCACGCTGTTGGCCGGCGTGTGGTACTGCGCTGGGTCGCCGATCGCCGCGATCGCCATGCCATGCATACCCGCGCGCTTGAACACCGTGAAGTTCGTGTCGTTAGGCAAAAGCTGATAGATCGCAAACGAGAGCGACGATGCCGCAGGCGAGTCGACGGCACGGGCATACGCGTTGACGACGTCCGCGTTCCCGGGACTCGTCTCGAACATCAGCGCGCGTCCACTGCTCCCGCGCGCCTCGAGCACGACCATCGTCTGAACCGACTTCGGATCATTGCGCCGTACCCACGCCTCCGCGCCAAGGAGTCCCGCTTCCTCTCCATCATCGAAGAGGAAGACGACGTCGCGTGGCGGCAGCCTGCCCGCTCGAATGGCGCGCGCAACCTCGACGAGGGCCGAACAGGCCGCGAGGTCGTCGCCCGCTCCCGGGCTCGCGGGTACCGAGTCATAGTGCGCATTCAAGACGAGCGCCGGCCCCGTCGTCGTGCCGTGGATGCGCGCAACGACGTTCTGCGTCGTCGCGCACGAGGCACGCGGAGAGCAGGCGAAACCAACCTCGACCGTAGGCTTGAGGCCGACGGCGACGAGCTCCGCGATCAGCTTGTCGCGCGTGATGTCGTTCGCGTCGCTGCCGACCGGGTGCGGCACGCCGTCACCCGCGAGACGGCCGAGAATCACTCGCGCGCGCTCTGCCGAGAACTGACCTTCCGGCGCGCTGAACGGGGCCGGCGTGGGCTCGCGCCTCGAGACGACGACGGCGCCTAACAGAACGACGAAGAGCGCAAGCGCCAACAGGATCCGCCGTCGCGCCGCCTTGAAGTCTGGTTGTGGAGTGGGTCGGGAGGAGCTCAGTGTTTCGTCCTCAGTTTCCGCCGGCAACGCGCCGGAGCGATTCGAGCTGTGAGGCCGGATACGTTGAAGCGTCGACCTTCGCATGCGCTTCGACGATCTTTCCGTCAGGGCCGATCAGATACGCAATCCTCGGAGCGAACTCGTCCTCGGATGTGTCGGCGGCGCCGTACAGCAGCCCGATCCGGCGGCTCTCATCGGGGATGAGCGGAAACGGGAACGAGTACTTCCTGCCGAACGCGAGGCTCGCCTCCGCCTTATCGAAACTGACGCCTACGATCTCCGCGTTCAATGCCTTGTACTCCTCGTAGCGGTCCCGGAACCCGGAACCTTCTTTCGTTCAGCCAGGGGTGTCTGCTTTCGGGAAGAACCAGAGAACGACGAACCGGCCGCGAAGGTTCGCGAGCGCGATCGGATTTCCCTGGTGGTCCATCGCAGAGAAGCCTGGCGCGTCGTCGCCGACGGCACGCATCGGGAACTTCGTGCGAAAGACACTGTTCGTCACGAGCTTGACGATCCCTTTGAGCGACATGACGCTACGTTAATCAGAAGTGCAGCGAGGCGCAAGGAGGGAACGCAAGGCGGAGTGCGAAATGCGGAGTGCGGAACGCGAAATGCGGAATGAGAGGCTGATTCTCTACGGTCATCATGCGAGTCAACCCTTTCGAGTTGCTTAGGCTTCTGTCTCCCTTACTGGGGCGGACGTAATTCCGCATTTCGCACTCCGCGTTTCACATTCCGCACTCCGCGTTTCACATTCCGCACTCCGCGTTTCACATTCCGCACTCCGCGTTCCGCATTTCACATTCCGCGTTTCGCGTTTCGCGCTCCCTACTCCTTCATCCATTCGAATACGCGGTAGTGGCCGCCATCCATCCCGAGCCGCTCGTAGACCTTTTGCGCGGAGCTGTTGCGCGTGTCGACGTAGAGGCGAATTCCGCGGATTCCCACGCTGTCGCGAACGAGGCTCTGGATCGCCTCGTAAAGTCGCCGGTAGACGCCCGATCCGCGCGCCTCGGGAGTCACGTACACACTCTGGATCCACCAGACCATGCCGTTGCGCCAGTCACTCCACTCGTACGTGATCATCAGGGAGCCAATCACCACTCCGTCGCTCGCCGCGACGAAATAGCGGCCGAGCCCGGAATCGCTGAACACAGCATCGACTCCGCGCGCGAGCGTTGCCGGATCGAGCTCGATCCCTTCGGTCTCTCGCGCCATTGCGAGCTGAAACTCGACGATTCGCGCTGCGTCAGCAGCGCTCGCGTCACGAACGACAAGGGCCATGGAATCCTCCGCGCGGAAACATAACACGCGGAGGAGCGGGAGCAACGAACGGTGGAATGCGTACCGGTTTCGCATTCCGCGATTACACTTCACAGGCTTGTCCTCGGTCCTCGCCCGCCCTTCCGATCCCAAAGCAGCTGCCACGCGCGGCATGCTCCTCTTCGTCGCTTCGTCTTCGCTCTTCGGCCTGATGGCCTTCATCGCAAAACTCGCCTCGGTGCGCATTCCGGGCGCCGAAGTCGCTCTGCTTCGCTTTGCCGTCGGTTTCGTTCCGATTCTCCTCATCCCTTCGATCCGAAAGCGGTCGTTCGCCTGGACGAGACTCGACCTTCTCCTCTATCGAGGCTTCTTCGGCGGAACCGCCGTGCTCTTCTATTTCGTGGCGATCGCCCACATTCCTGTCGGGATCGCGACTCTCCTCAACTATCTCTCGCCCGTCTTCGCGGGCATGTATGCCGCGGTGTTCGCCGGTGAGCCACTGCGGGCGCGAATCATGCTGCCTCTCGGTGTGACCCTCGTGGGCGTGTGGCTCGTCGTCACGGCGGGAGCCCACGGCCCGAGCTTCCTCGGCTTCGGGAAGTGGGAGCTCGTAGGTCTCCTCTCCGCAGTCTGTTCCGGAGCCGCGGTGACCGCGATCCGCATCGCGCGACGCACCGAGAGCTCATGGGCAATCTTCTCGAGCTTCTCCCTCTTCGGCGTTGTCGTGACCGCGCCGTTCGCGATCTGGAGCTGGGTGACTCCGACACCTTACGAATGGCTGCTGCTCGTTCTCGTCGGACTCGTCTCGATCGCAGCGCAGATGCTCATGACTCACGCGTTCCGATGGGTGCAGACTCTGATCGCGGGAGTCATCTCGCAGTTGGGAGTCGTCGTTGCGATGTTCCTCGGCACGATCTTCCTCGCGGAGCGCCTAACTCCGAGATCGATGATCGGCACCGTCGTCACGCTCGCCGGAGTCGTCACCGTCATCATCGTGAGCAAAGAGCGCTGCGCCGACGAGATCGAGCCCTAGTGTTCTGTCCGTGAATTCGGTGCAATTTCGCTGGTGGCGCTTGCGCTGCGAAATCGAGGAGCGAGGAGGAGGCGATGTGGTGACATCGTCGACGACGAGCGACGACGAGATCGCGGCGCAACGGCCACCAGCCCGAAGGGTTGCGGTTCCGACGGGCCGTTCGCGTTGTCGCGCCTCCTCGACGATGTCCCGCATCGCCTGCCTCGGCGCTCCGCGCGCCCGGCCCGTCGGAACCGCAACGAAACTGCACCCAATTCACGGACAGAACACTAACGCGCCGAGAGGCAACAATTGGAGCTCCGGCGGCGAACCTGCAGCGGCGAGACCGACTACCCCATTTCACGGACGAACGATCAGCCGCGCTTCCTTCGTTTCGACGCCCCCTGCAGCCCGTCCTGCGTCACTCGAAGCTCGACGATTCGCTCGATCAGGTCATACGGGATCGGCTGGTCGAGCGGGAACTTCAAGTTCCCTTTCGGTCCGGCATAAGGCGCGATCGCCCTTTCGAGCTCTCCGTCACCCGATACGGGTGGAAAGAGTCCGATGTGTTTATTGAAGGCGGCGAAGTAGATCAGGATCCCGTGCTGACGAAACGCCGGCATCCGATAGCTCATGACCTCCTCGGCCCGCGGCGCGGCGCTCCGGACGATTGCACGGATCTTCGAGAGAATCACCTGGACCGAAGGCGGGCAGGCGGCAATGTACGCGTCGATGCTCTGTGGTCTGCTCTCGATCGATCGCACGCTTGCCGGCTCCTCTCGCACTTTCACAATCTGGGTCGCGCCAATCCCGCTCTCCGCGCCGGGACTCGTCGAGGCGAACGCCGCCGCATGCCGTATCCCTGCCGGCTCCGACTTCGTTCGATGCTCAAACCGGATACGTAGATTCTAACTCGATCGGAAGCCGGCGCCCCCTCGCCGTCGGGGCAACCTGGCGACCGCTAATGACCGCCAATGTCCATCAATGTCCTTTACAAGTGGCCAATGGGACAGCTAATCTCACTCCGTCGTGCCCGACACGCTGAACGCGGGAGAGATCCTCACGATCCGCCAACTCGCCGAGTACCTCATGGTCTCGGAGAAGACGGTCTACAGGATGCTCGACCGGAATCAGCTTCCCGCTGTTCGCGTCGGCGCCCAGTGGCGATTTCGTCGCCAGGACATCGACAACTGGCTCACTGACGAGGTCCGCCGGGTCGAGCATGAAGGACAGCGCAGCGTGCTCGATGCGCTGGAGCCTTCCGAGCTCGCGATTCACCCGATGCTGTCGCCCGAGAACGTCTGGATCGCGACGCATCCCGCGTCGCGCGACGAGCTACTCGCGCTCATGACGCACGAGGCATCGCTCGACCCTCACGTCGACCGGGACCAGCTCTACCGTTCGGTCCGCGAGCGCGAGATCCTCTGCTCCACGGCACTGCTCGATCACGCCGCGTTTCCGCATCCGGTCGATCCGCGCCCCTTCCGCTTCACGCGTAAGAGGGTGTTGCTCGCCGTTCTCGCCGCACCGCTCGATTTCCAGGATCCGCATCACCACACGCCGCGCGTCGTGGCGATGATCCTCGCCCGCTCGACGCAAGGGCACCTGCTGGCGCTCTCCCGCGCGATCAAGCTCTTCGCCTCGCCGCCGCTCATCGAGCGCCTCACGACGGCGCGCTCCGCAGAGCGCGCGATCGATGCGATCGCCGCGGAGGAAGCGCGTATCGCGCGCGACGTGCCCACGAAGGACGGGCAATGAAGCTCACGATCGCCGAAGCCGCGTCTCTGCTCGGGATCTCCGACGACCAGGTCTACGACTGGATCGAGGAGAGCGCGCTGCCCGCGCAGAGAATCCGCGGACAGTACCGAATCAACCGAGCCGAGCTCCTCGAGTGGGCGACTGAGAGGCGGATCGACATTTCTCCCGGCGCATTCGAGAAGGAGCGCTCCGCGCCAACGCTCGCCGCCGCGCTCCGCGCGGGGGGAATCCACCAGGGAGTACCGGCGCCTAACCTCGAGACCGCGCTCCGTGCCATCGTCGACTGCCTCGCGATCGCGGACGAAGGCGATCGCGAAATGCTTCGGGACATTCTCCTCGCGCGTGAGTCGACCGGTGTGACTCCCGTGGGTGAAGGGATCGCAATCCCCCACGTTCGGGCGCCGATCATCGTCGATTCGGCGGGGGCACTGATCTCCCTCTCCTACCTCGACAGGACGATCACGCTCGCCGATGCCGGCTCGAACGCGATCGACATCTTCTTCTTCCTCCTCTCTCCCACCGTGCACGTGCACCTGGCAATGCTGGCGCGGCTCGCGCACGCGCTTCGCGATCCGGAGTTCCGCGCCGCCGTCCGAAGCCGGAACCCGGAGGCGATCTTCCGCGCTGCCACGGCGCTGGAAGGGCCGGCGTGATGCTGGCGTTTCTTCTCGTCGCGCTTGCGCTCACGGCGATCAGCGGATTCCCCGCTCTCATCTTTCGCGGGCGGAAGGGCGAAGTCGTCAGTGCGGCGATCGCCGTCGCAGGCGCGGCGAGCGGCCTCACCGCGGTGGTCTCGACACTGCGCAGCGGCGCCTCGCACACTGCGACGGCGCAGTGGCAGCTTCCCAACGCCGCACTGGCACTCCGTCTCGATCCTCTCGCGGCGGCTTTCCTCGTCCCGATCTTCATCCTCGGCGCGGCGGCGTCGATCTACGCTCTCGGGTACTGGCCAGCGAGCGAACAGAGGTCGGCACCTCGAGTGCGCGTGTTCCTCGGCATCCTCCTCGCCGGCATGGCGGCGGTCGTCGTCGCCGCGCACGCGATCCTCTTCCTTTTCGCATGGGAGACGATGGCGCTCGCGTCGTTCTTTCTCATCGCTGCAGACGATCGCGACGGCGAGGTACGCGAGGCGGCGTGGATTTACCTGATCGCGACGCACATCGGCACGCTCGGTCTCTTCGCGATGTTCGTCGTGCTGCGGCTCCTCAACGGGACGTTCGCGCTCGGGCCTGTCGCGGAGGCAGGTGCGATCGCCTCGACGGCCTTGTTTCTTCTCGCCATCTTCGGATTCGGCTTGAAGGCTGGCATCGTCCCGCTTCACTTCTGGCTCCCCGGCGCGCACGCGAACGCACCCAGCCACGTATCGGCGATCCTCTCCGGCGCGATGCTGAAGGTGGGAATCTACGGCCTCGCGCGCACTCTGAGCTGGTTCGACGCACCACCAGGCTGGTGGGGCGGATTTCTCGTCGCGGTTGGGCTCCTCGGCGCGCTTGCCGCGATGCTCCTTGCGATCGGTGAGGCCGACATGAAGCGCGCGCTCGCCTGGTCGAGTATCGAGAACGTCGGAATCATCATCGCGGCGTTAGGCGTCGCCACATTCGGCCGGGCGACAGGCAGCGCGGCACTCGCAGCGATCGGCCTCGCGGCCGCCATTCTCCACGTTTGGAACCACAGCCTCTTCAAGGGTCTCCTGTTCTTCGGCGCGGGGAGCGTCCTCCATGCGACCGGCACGCGGCGAGTCGACCTGCTCGGCGGGCTCCTCCAGCGCATGCCGGTGACCGGAGCGACGTTCATCGTCGGGGCCATTGCGGCGTCGGCACTTCCCGGCGCCAACGGTTTCGTGAGTGAGGCACTTCTCTACTACGGCTTCTTCGTCGTCGCTCCGACGGGAAGCATGCTCGGCCTCGGGGCCGCACTTCTCGCACTCGTCGGTGCGCTCGCCGTCGTCTCATTCGTCCGGCTCACCGGCACGATCATGCTGGGAAGCGCGCGCAGCACGCACGCGTCGCATGCGCACGAGGCGGAGCCTTCGATGCGCTTCGCGCTCGGTTTCCTCTCAGCGCTCGTCCTGCTCGCAGGGCTCTTCCCGGCCGCACCCGTATCTCCTCTCTCCGCAATCGCACCGGGCACGCGCGAGCACGTTGCGCCATTCCTCGACGTGATCACACTTCCGGTGCAGATCACCGCGGTGTCGTCCGCGCTCCTCCTGCTCGCACTCGTTGCGGCGACGAAGCGGAGCCCGCGCCACGTCACCTGGGACTGCGGCTACGCGGCGCCGACCGCGCGGATGCAGTACAGCGCCCGCTCGCTCGGAGAGTGGATCAGCGAACGCCTCGTCCCGAGGTTCTTCCGCCCGAAAGTACGAGGTACGATCCCCGCAGGGAGCTTCCCGACGTCGGCGAGTTTTGCCGTCGAGACGCACGAGCCATTCGGCGAGTCGATTTACAAACCAGCCGCCGCCACGTGGGCACGGCGCGCGATGCGTTTCCGCTGGCTGCAGCAAGGGCATCTACCGAGCTATCTCCTCTACATCTTCCTGACTCTCGTTGCAGGCATCTGCTGGGCGGTCGTCTACCCGCTCCTCGGAGAACTTCAGTGAGCGCGCTGCTCTATGCGACCGGCGCGTTGCTCTTCGTCATGAGCGGCGTCGCCGCGCTCCTCCCCGGCCGGCCGGCGCTGCGCCTAACGCCGCTGTTCATGGTTCTGGGAGCGATCACCGGGCTGGCGAGTTGCGCCCTCGGAATGACGGGCGCCGCGAGAACGCTCGCATTGCCTTGGTTGATCCCGGGCGGCGCGCTGACGATCACGGTCGATGCCCTCTCCGCCTTCTTCGCCACGCCGGTCTTTCTCCTCGCGGGTGCCGGAGCAGTTTTCGCGGAGCGATACTGGCCTCTCGATCGGCGGAGCGCGAGGCACGTCCGCGCCTTCTTTGGCGTCCTGACGGGCGCCCTCGTGACGGTGCTGGCAGCCGCAAACACGATCCTCTTCCTCGCCGCCTGGGAGGTCGTCACGATCGCCGCGTTCTTCCTCGTCGCTACGGAGCACGAGAACCAGGCGTCGCGGCAGTCGGCGTGGCTCTACCTCGCGGCGAGCCACGTCGCAATGCTCGCGCTCTTCGCGGTGATCGGTCTACTCCACGCATCGACAGAGTCGTGGGCGTTCGAGGCACTCCCCGCCGGCATCGCGGCACTTCCCACGGGGCGCGCGATCTTCGCGCTCGCGCTCTTCGGATTCGGGATCAAGTCGGGGCTCATGCCATTCCACGTCTGGCTTCCTGGTGCGCACGCAGCGGCGCCCGCACACGTCTCCGCGGTGATGTCGGGTGTCGTGGTCAAAATGGGGATCTACGGATTCATCCGGGTCATTTCGCTCTTCGACACGGTTCCCGTTGCATTTGGCACGACTCTGCTCGTTCTCGGCATCATCTCGAGCGTACTTGGAGTTGCACTCGCGCTCGCGCAACATGACCTCAAGCGGCTCCTTGCCTATCACACGATCGAGAACATCGGGATCATTGTGAGCGGCCTCGGCGTCGGGCTTCTCGCTCGCGCGCACGGTGCGTCGTGGATTGCCGCGCTCGCGTTCGCCGGCGCGCTACTTCACGTCTGGAATCACGGCCTCTTCAAAGCGCTGCTTTTCCTCAGCGCAGGATCGGTGATCCACGCGACGCACACGCGCGAGATCGACCGGACGGGCGGGCTAGCGCGGCGCATGCCGCATACGGCGCTCGCGTTTCTCATCGGCGCCGTCGCGATCTGCGGCCTCCCGCCGCTCAATGGATTCGTGAGCGAGCTGCTCATCTACCTCGCAAGCATCGGCGGAGTCAACGCCGCGGGCGCCGACTGGAGCTGGCTCCTCGTCTTCGGCGTCGCCCCCGCGCTCGCGCTCACCGGCGCGCTCGCCCTCGCCTGTTTCGTCAAGGCGTTCGGCGCCATCTTCCTCGGGTTACCGCGAAGCGAACGCGCCGCACACGCCAACGAGAGTCCGGTCGCGATGCGCGTCGCGATGGTCCCGCTCGCACTTGCCTGCGCCGCAATCGGCCTTGCACCGACGCTCCTCGCTCCGATCCTTGAACGGGTGACACGGGATGCGGCGCCTGGTCTGACTTCGGCAGGGCTTGCGCACATGCTCAATGGAGCGCAGTCAGTCTCGATTGCGACGGTGGTCGCGGTTGCCATCGCGTTTGCGATCGTTTCGATTCTGGCCTCACGCCGCAGCTCGGCTCCAACCTGGGACTGCGGATACGCAACTGCCGCTCCGCGTGCGCAGTACACGGCCTCGTCGCTCGCACAGTCGATCGCGAGCGTCTTCTCCTGGGCGATGCCTCCTGACGTGCATTCGCCACGAAAGCTGCCGCTCTTCCCCGAGAAGGCATCGTTCGGAAGCCACGTTCCCGACCCGGTCCTCGACCGCGCACTCCTCCCCGCGATTCGCCATGCCATGCGCCTCGCCACTCTCGCGCGCTGGGCGCAGGGAGGTCGCGTTCAGTTCTACCTCGTCTCGATTGGCCTCACGCTCGTCGTGCTGCTCGTCTGGAGTGCCCTATGAGAGGTCTCGCGCAACTACTTCTCGTCCTCGTTGCCTCACCGCTCCTGCTCGGCGTGATCAACAGGACGAAAGCGATCATGGCAGGCCGCCGAGGCCAGCCTCTGTTTCAGGCGTACTGGGACATCGCGAAACTGTTCCGGAAGGGCTCGGTCATCAGTCTGACGACGACATGGATCTTTCTCCTCGGGCCCGCGGTCGCGATCGTGGTTCCGCTGCTTGCGTCACTGATGCTACCGCTCGCCGCGCCACGCGCTCCGATCGCGTTTACCGGCGATGTGATCGTGTTCGTCTACCTCTTCGCACTCTCGCGCTTCTGCACGACCGCCGCGGCGCTCGATACCGGCTCCGCGTTCGAAGGGATGGGGGCGGCGCGCGAGCTGACCTTCGCGGCGCTTGCCGAGCCTGCGCTGTTTTTCGGCTTCCTCGCACTGGCGCGCGTTTCGGGAGGGATCTCGCTCACGAGTTTCATGACGATGGACGGGAGCCATTGGCGTAGCGCGAGCGCCGCGCTCGTGCTCGTCATCGCGAGCTGGTTCCTCGTGCTGCTCGCCGAGAACTCGCGCGTACCATTCGATGACCCTAACACACACCTCGAGTTGACGATGATTCACGAAGTGATGGTGCTCGACCATAGCGGGCCCGCTTTCGGATTCATCCTCTGGGGCGCAGCGATGAAGCTCTTCGTCTACTGCGCGCTCATCGTCGGCGTGATCCTGCCCACGAGCGGTTCGCCTCTGGTCGATCTCCCGGCAATCCTGGGAGGCGTGCTTCTCGTCGGCGTCGTAATCGGACTCGTGGAGAGCGGGATGGCACGCCTCCGTCTCGTCCGGGTCCCGCAGCTACTCGTCACCGCGAGCCTCGTCGCGGGGTTCGCCGTCGTTCTCGTATTGAGGTAACTCGATGCCGCCGATTGCAGACAGCATACTGATCATCCTGCTTCTGACGAACTTCTTCATTCTCGGAACGGCGAGCCTTCGGGCTGCGATCCGCGTGATCGCGCTGCAGGGCATCCTGCTCGCGCTTCTCCCGCTCTTCGTCGAGACGCATCTCACGTTTCGCCTCGTCGCGATTGTCGCGATGACGGCCGGCATCAAAGGGCTCGCGATTCCCAGCTTCCTGTTCAAGGCGATCCGCGACGTCCACATTCATCACGAAATCGAGCCGTACCTCGGCTACATCCCGTCGCTCTTCCTCTGCGCCGTCGGTACGGCTGGAGCGCTTCTCTTCGCCGACCAGCTTCCGCTCGCCATCGATCACCGCAGCTCGCTCTTCGTTCCGGCCGCGCTCGCGACGCTGCTCGCAGGCTTCCTCGTGCTCACGACGCGACGCAAGGCAATTTCGCAGGTCGCCGGCTACCTCATGCTGGAGAACGGCATCTACGTCTTTGGTCTCCTGCTCTATCAGTCGATGCTCGTCGAGGTCGGCGTCCTCCTCGACCTCGTAGTGGGCATCTTCGTGATGGGGATCGTCCTCAACCACATCCAGCGGGAGTTCTCGTCTCTCGACACCGAGAAGCTCTCGAGCCTGAGGGAGTAGCGATGATCGTCTCACTGATTCTGGTTCCGCTCGTCGCCGCTCTCGTGGCCTTCATCGTTCCTTCGGAGCGCGTACGCCCGTGGATCGTTGCACTCACCGGCGCCGCACACACCGCGGCGACGATCGCGATCGTCGCGATGGGCCTCCGCCTCACTAACGTCGCCCCATGGCTCGAGCTCGATGCGTTAGGGCGGCTCGGACTCGTTCTCGTCTCGATCGTCTTTCTCGTCTGCGCGGTCTACAGCGTCGGCTACCTCCACCTCCGTGCCGAGCGGCCGAACCGCGTCTTCTGCACCGTCCTCCTCGTGTTCCTCGCGATGACGAGCCTGCTGATGCTCTCGCAGCACCTGACGCTGATGTGGGTGGCGATGGAAGCGACAACGCTCGCCACCGCGCTCCTCCTCTACTTCAACCAGAACCAGCGATCCCTCGAGGCGACGTGGAAGTACCTCATGGTCGGCGCGGTCGGCATCGCGCTCGCACTGCTCGGCACCCTCTTCCTCGCCTATTCGGCGCTCATCGGTCTCGGTGATCCAACTCTCATGTTCTCGCAGCTCGTCAAGGCGGGGCCCGACCTCTCCGCACCATGGCTCCGGACCGCGTTCGTCCTGCTACTCGTAGGCTATGGCGCGAAGATGGGACTCGCTCCATTGCATACCTGGAAGCCGGACGCCTACGGCGAAGCTCCCGGAGTCGTCGGCGCGCTGCTCGCGGGGGGCATGACCACCTGCGCCTTCGTCGCGTTGCTCCGCGTCTACCGCGTCGCGGACGCCGGCGGCCAGGGCGACTTCGCGCGCGGACTGCTCGTCACGTTAGGCCTTCTATCGATGGCGACCGCTGCGATCTTCATGATCGGGCAGCGTGATTTCAAACGCCTCCTCGCCTATTCGAGTGTCGAGCACATGGGTATTCTCGCGCTCGGCATAGGCATCGGCGGCCCCGCGATCTTTGCCGCCCTCCTCCATACCGTGAACAACGCGCTCGTGAAAGGGATCCTCTTCCTTTCCGCCGGGAACATCCATCGAGCGTTCAAGAGCAAGCGAATCGAGGACGTAACCGGGGCGATGCGGCGACTGCCTCTCTCCGGGAGTCTCTTCCTCGTTGGCTTTCTTGCGATTACTGGCGCGCCGCCGTTCGGTCCCTTCGTGAGCGAGCTCCTGATCCTGACTGCAGCCATCGACGCCCATCGCTGGGTCATCGCGGCGCTTTATCTCATCTTCCTTGCCGTGATCTTCATCGGGATGGGGAGCACGGTGCTCGCCGTCGTGCAGGGCGAGCCCCCTAACGATGGCGACGGGACGAAGTTCCGCGAATCACCCCTCAGGGTCATGCCGATGTTCGCCTGCCTCGCGCTCGTGTTGATGATGGGTGTCTGGATTCCCGAACCGGTCACCGACTTGCTGTATGCGGCTGCACGGCTGCTCGGAGCGTGACGACGATGGACGGACGATTTCTCGCACGCAGAAACGCGCAACCCGCACGCCTTGCGGACGTTCCGCTCCTCCAGGAATCGGCGTTCCGCGCCGCGGTGCTCGACGCAGTGCAGACGGACGGTTGCCACATCGCGTCGTTGTTTGGCCGCGAAACGGATGGCGCGATCGAGCTCATTGCCGTGGTCGCCTCCGACGAAGCCAGCGAGCTCGGACTGATCCGGACCCGCCTAACGGGCGACTCGTTCGCGTCGCTGACCGCAGACTGCCCACAGGCGCAGTTGTTCGAGCGCGAGATCGCCGAACAGTTCGGCGTGACGCCAGAGGGCCATCCCTGGCTGAAGCCGGTTCGATTCCACGCGCCGTGGCGCGAGCCGCAGCCGGGAGGGACCCACACACCGGGAGTCACCGACTTTTTCCGGGTCGAAGGGGACGAGGTGCACGAAGTCGCGGTTGGCCCCGTTCATGCCGGGGTCATCGAGCCGGGACACTTTCGCTTCCAATGCCACGGAGAGCAGGTATTCCATCTCGAGATCGCGCTGGGCTACCAGCATCGAGGTATCGAGGCCGCGATCGCCGGGGGTCCGTCGAAGCGCACCGTTCACATGATGGAAAGTGCGGCGGGCGACACGACGATCGGGCATACGCTCGCATACGCTCAGGCGCTCGAGGCGCTCGGCGGAGCCAAACCGCCTGCGCGGGCGCATGCGATCCGCGGCATCGCGCTCGAGCTCGAACGGCTCGCAAACCATGTCGGCGACCTCGGTGCGCTCGCGGGCGATGTCGCGTTCCTCCCCACTGCGTCGTTCTGCGGCCGGATCCGCGGCGACTACTTGAACCTGTCGGCTGAGCTTTGTGGCTCGCGATTCGGTCGCGGCCTCGTTAGGCCAGGCGGCGTAACCTTCGACATCGAGCCGACCCGCATTTCGGCCTTACAGGAGCGGCTCGACACCGCGACGCGCGACGCAAAGGAAGCCGTTGCGCTCCTCTGGGAGACGCCGACGGTGATGGAGCGCTTCGAGGCGACGGGAGTCGTCGACTCCGACGCATGCGAAGAGATCGGCCTCGTCGGAGTCGCGGCGCGCGCATGCGGCCGCGCCATCGATGTACGCCACGACTTTCCGTTCGGCATCTATCGCTTCGTTCACCTGCCTGTGATGACGGCGCACCACGGCGACGTAAATTCACGCGCGTTCGTTCGCTGGCTCGAGCTGCAGCGCTCCGCGGAGTTCGTCGCCCTGCAGCTCCGTACGCTTCCGGCTACACCCGTGCGCGTCGAGTGTGGCGCACCCGCGGCCGACTCGATCGTCGTGTCGATGACTGAGGGTTGGCGCGGTGAGGTGTGCCACGTGGCGATCACCGGAAGAGACGGGGCATTCACGCGATACAAGATTACGGATCCGTCGTTTCACAACTGGTTCGGTCTGGCTCTGGCACTGCGCGGGGGTCAGATCTCCGACTTCCCCCTCTGTAACAAGAGTTTCAATCTTTCATACTGCGGCCACGACTTGTAGGAAGAGAGACGATGCTGAAGATTCTTCTCGCACGGGCACACCAGGGGCATCGGACGATGCGGTATCCCGACGGACCCGCTCCGGCGATGCCGGTGCACTTCCGAGGAACGCCTCGGATCGACACATCGCGCTGCCCGGACGGTTGCCGCGAGTGCGCCGAGGCGTGTCCCACCGACGCAATCGCGTTCACCGAAGGCAAGCCGGTCGTCGATCTCGGCCGTTGCATCTTCTGTCCCGAGTGCGAGCGCGCCTGTCCAGAGGGTGCGATCTCCTACTCGAGCGATTACCGGCTTTCCGTCACTTCGCGCTCCGATCTCCACGTCTCCCCTGGAGAAGAACTTCGACTCGCAGCCGCGCTGGACGCAAAGATGATGAGCCTGTTCGGCCGCTCGCTGAAGCTCCGGGTCGTCAGCGCCGGAGACTGCAACGCCTGCGCCTCCGACGTCAACGTTCTCGGCACCATCGGATGGGATCTCGGCCGATTCGGGATTCAGTATGTTGCGTCGCCCCGGCATGCCGACGGAATCGTCGTGCTCGGCCCCGTCACCGAGAACATGCGCCTCGCGCTGAGGAAGACCTATGACGCCGTGCCGGAACCGAAGCTCGTCATCGCGATCGGAGCCTGTGCGATCTCCGGCGGCATCTACGCGGAAAGCCCGGAACAGCATGGAGGAGCGCAGTCGGTGGTTCCCGTCGACCTCTTCATCGCCGGATGCCCTCCGCAACCGTTGACGATCCTCGATGGTCTGCTGAGGTTGTTAGGGCGGATCGAAAAAGGGCGCTGACCGCACGTACGCTTCCGTACCCTTACAGGTACGGCAGAGCGACCGTGACGATCACGAGGACGATTGCGAGCCATCCGAAGAGTCCCGCGGCCCACGCCCAGGCGGGCACCTCTTCGCCAGGCTCCTCGATGACGACTGTCTTCGCAAGGATGTCGAGGGCCCTCTGCTTCTTCGGCGTGAAGGGAATAAAGATCGCGTCGACCGCGAGCAAGTCGAAGTAGAAGGAGAGCCTCCGGATCACCGCCTGACGCAGCTGTAGCGGGCGGCCGTTCTCTTCGATGACCCGAATCCTCATCAGCTGCTTGCCGAGCGTCTTTCCGAATCGCGCCTCGAGCAGCGGGAAATACGTGAGCGAAAGGCCAAAGATCGCAAGGGCACAGAGAAGCATGAGCGCGACTCCGACCTTGTCATTGATAGCGTGTGCCTCCATCGCAACGACGGTCATGACGACTGGAATCGCCGCGAGCACGAAGATGCTGATGTCGGCGAAGAACGCCGCGAGGCGCCGCCAGAAGCCGGCGTACGCGAGCGGACGCTCGGCGTTGAACGCTTCGGCGACCGCTTCCGCGGTCCCCAGTTTGAATATCAGCTCCGCCGTAGTCTGGTTGCGGGAAAGACCCTCTTCGAAGTGCGCACGCAGGTCGGCCGCGAAACGTTCGCGCTCCTCGCGCGTCGCAACCACGAGTCGCATCACCTCTTCGATGTATCGATCGCTCTGACTCACTGCTCTCCTCCTTCGGCGGTGCCGTCGAGCACCGTGTTTACGACGCGGACCCACGTCTTCCAGCTTTCAGTCAGCTCATCGAGCCGCTTTCGTCCCTTTGCCGTGATCCTGTAGTACTTGCGCGGAACGCCGCGCGCGGGAGGATCCCACTCCGCCGCGATCAGTCCCTGGTCTTCGAGGCGGTAGAGCACCGGATAGAGCGTCCCTTCCTTGAGATCGATCCACCCCCCGCTCCGTTCGCTGAGGTCGCTCGACAGCTCGTAACCGTAGCTCCGACGCTCCCTGACCAGCCGAAGCAGCAGCAACTCGAGCGTTCCGCGCTTGATCTCCCTGTCGAATGGTTCGTTTTGTGCCATCGCGCCCCCTGGACACCTACTACGTACGCCATACTACTTTGTTACACATAATATATAGCTGCGCCGCTTAATTTGCAAGGCGGGGCTTTTGCGCTGGCGGGCGGTCAGTGCTACGGACGTCACCACTCCCGTGGTGTCTTGCTAAAATGAAACGTTGCAAGCCCGGCGCGCCACGACCCCGAAGCGGGACGGAGTGCCGCGAGGGTGGGAGGTCACGATGGGTGCAGGTCGCTGGAATTCGACGCACGAGCTCTTGAGGCTCCAGGACCGCCTTAACAGGATGTTCGGGCCATCGCTCGACGACGACGACGAGATGGTCTCGGGGCAGTGGACGCCTCCGTGCGACATCATCGAGACCGCGGACGCGGTCGTGCTTCGCGCGGAGCTGCCGGGAGTGCGTGAGGAAGACATCGAGATCCACGTCGAAGGAGGCCTCCTCACGCTGCGCGGCGAGAAGGAATTCGAGAAAAGGACGGACCGGAGCTATCACCGAATCGAACGCGCTTATGGTAGTTTCATGCGCACATTCACTCTCCCTCGCACCGTCGACGCCGAAGGAATCTCGGCCAACTATGAGCGAGGCGTGCTCGAGTTGACGATGCCCAAGCGGTCAGAGACGCGCCCCCGGCAGATCAGGATCGACGTGAAGGACTGATCTGGATCACTCGCTCGCTTCGATCTCGTCGACGAACATCTGGCGGTAGAAGCCGACGACGGTGACGAAGACGACGATGGTGAGCGGCCCGAGCAGAATCCCGAGAATCCCGAACACCTTCATCCCGCCGAGGATCGCGAAGATCAGAACGATTCCGGACATCGACGTTCCCCCCTTCATCGCCCAGGGCCGGATGAGGTTGTCAATCGTCCCCACCACGAGCACTCCCCAGATGAGGAGAAAGAACGTGCGCCAATCGGCGCCCTGCGTGAACGCCAGATAGCCCACGGCGGGAATCCAGACGAGACCTGCGCCGACCATGGGGATCAACGACGTCACGGTTGCGACCGCGCCCCAGAGGAACGCGCCGGGAACTCCTGTGATCGCGCAACCGACACCGGTCAGGATTCCCTGCGCAAGCGCCGTGAGTCCCTGCCCGCGCAGCGTCGCGTCGATCACGCCGCGCACTTTCGCGAAAATCTCATCGGTCTGCTTCCGCTCGAGCGGCGATAGATCCTCGAGCTGCGTGATCAGCCACCTGCCGTCGGTGTAAAACCAGGTTGCGGCAAGGACCATCAAAAAGAAGCCGACGACCATGTCGAGCACGCTCGTGAAGAGCTGTGCTCCGCGCCCCGCGACAAACCCGGAGACCTTCTTCGCGGCGGCGTACCCAAGGGCGGGGAGATTCACTTTCGTGGCATCGAGACCCGGGATCTTCTGGACGATCTCATTGACGCGCGACTCGAGCTGCAACTGCTCCACCTTCGCCATGACATCCGCTTGCTGGAGCGATTCGACGACTCCGCTCGCCTGCTGGACGAGCAGCCCCACGAGGCCGACGCCTGGCAGAAATACAACCAGCGTAAAGCCCGCGAGCATCGCCGCCGCCGCGAGCCCAGGCCGATTCCCGAAGCGAATCCGAAGACGCTCGTACGTCGGAAAGGTGAACGAGACCAGAATCGCGGCAAGAAGAATGGGCGTCGCGAACGGGATCAGGATCCGAAGCGTAAGTGCCGCGACGAGAATCGCGATCGCGAAGAATCCGACGACTGGAATCCAACTACGGCGAATGTCCGCGTGCAGCCGCTCGTTGTTGCGCGACGATTTCACTACTCGACATAGTGTCAACTATGCCGTCGTCGCGAAATCGCCGCGCGCCTCGCATCCAGGCTACTCTCGACTGTCTCGCGACGAAGGGCTGTGAGAAATGCGGGCTAGTATCCGTCATGGTGACGTGAGTCTACCGAAGGCAAGGCGTTGGTGAAAGGCGCGCGGCCGGAACGTGGAAGCGGCGGAACGATCGAGGGCTTGCCTCCGCCCTCGTGAGCCGCCTACTCGAGACCATCCGCGACGTACAGGTCTCCGAGCGATCGGAGCACGTTGTACGCGAGGAACGAACCGTCGCGCGCAATCACGACGGGGCTGATCCGGTAGACGCCGGTCGGATCATCAGGCTTGATCTCCCTCCAAAGGGTCCGCTCCCCTGTCGCGAGGTCGATACGAAAGACGCTCGCCGGCAGTGTTACCGACTTCGCGAC
>JACPDH010000009.1 GCA_016184115.1 Acidobacteriota bacterium
GCGGCAGTCGTGATCACCCTCGCGGGCCTCGCCTCGTCCGCGGCACCCGTCTCGCGTCCGGCGAGGATCATGGACGCGGCCGAGATCCGTCTCGCGCTTGCGAAGCTCCAGGTCGTCGGCAGCGCGCTCTACCTCGCCGCGCATCCTGACGACGAGAACACCGCGATGATCGCCTGGTTTTCCAAGGAGAAGCTCCTCCGCACCGGCTACCTCTCCCTCACGCGCGGTGACGGCGGTCAGAACCTCATCGGCAGCGACAAGGGACCGGCACTCGGAGTGATTCGCACGCAGGAGCTCATCGCCGCGCGCGAGATCGACGGAGGAAACCAGTTCTTCACCCGCTCGATCGACTTCGGCTACTCGAAGTCTCCCGACGAGACGCTCTCGATCTGGGGTCGCGAGGAGACTCTCGCCGACGTCGTCTTCGTCATCCGGAAGTTTCGCCCCGACGTGATCGTGACCCGCTTCCCCACGAACGGAGACGGCGGACACGGGCAGCACACCGCGTCGGCAATCCTCGCCGTCGAGGCGTTCAACGCCGCGGGCGATCCGTCGCGCTTCCCCGAGCAATTGAAGTACGTCCAGCCGTGGCAGCCGAAGCGTGTCTTCTGGAACGACTGGCGCGCCTCGCAGCCCGACGCGAATGTCGATACGAGCGCGATGGTGACGATCGACCTCGGAGCCTACTCGGCTCTGTTAGGCCGATCCTTCACCGAGATCGCGGGTGCCGCGCGGAGCATGCACAAGAGCCAGGGCTTTGGCGCTCCCGAGCGCCGCGGCTCGATCGCGAACTACTTGTCGATCCTCGCCGGCGCGCCCGCGACCTCCGATCCGCTCGAAGGCGTCGACACATCGTGGAGCCGCCTGAAAGGCGGAGCCGCGGTCGCGACCATCCTCGCCGAGGCCGAGCGCTCGTTCGACGAGAAAAACCCCTCCGCGATCGTGCCGATCCTCGTCCGCGCCCTAGGCGCGCTCGAGAATGTGGAGGACCGGCACTGGGTCGACGTAAAGCGCACCGAGATCCTCGAGGTCATCCGCAGCGCGACCGGGCTGTGGTTCGAAGCGATCGCCTCGACGCCTACCGCGACTCCCGGCTCGAAACTCGCGCTCAAAGCGACGATCGTGAATCGCTCGCCCCTCCCCGTGCGGCTCGTTTCCGTCGAGCCCGCCTGGGGCGGGGCGAAGAAGGAGCTCGCGTCGGACGCCCCGTTCAACGCGCCGCTATCGAACGATCTCGAGATCGTCGTGCCGGCCGTCGCGAAGCCCAGCCAGCCTTACTGGCTCGAACGCCCGCCCGATCCCGGCCACTACCATGTCGACGACGCATCGATGATTGGATTGCCCGAGGGCGACGCTCCGCTCTCCGTGCGATTCCGAGTCGCGATCGCTGGTCGCGAGCTCGACTTCACGAGCCCCGCGCTCTACCGCTGGGTCGACCCGGTGCGCGGCGAGCTCTATCGTCAGTTCGCCATTGAGCCGCGCGCGACCGCCAGCTTCCACGAGCCCGTCTACGTCTTCCCCGACGCCTCGCCTCGCCAGGTTCGCGTCGCCGTTCGCGGCGCCGAGGAGAACATGGCGCTGAAGGTGCGGTTGAAGGCGCCGGCCGGCTGGACGATCGCGCCCGCGGAGCACGACATCACGCTGCGTCGCAACGGCGACGAGAGCGTCGTCGCGTTCACGGTCACCCCGCCAAAGGCGAAGTCCGACGCGCGCGTCGCGATCGAGCTCGAGAATGGCGACCCGCTCGCCGCCTTGTCGCGGATCTCCGTCGACTACGAGCACATTCCGCCGCAGGTGTGGCACGTACCCGCCGAGACCCGTTTCGTGCGCGATGACCTCCGCCGCGCTGGATCGCGCATCGGCTACGTCGTCGGATCAGGAGACGATGTCCCCGCGGCCCTCGCGCAATGCGGCTACGAGGTCGTGACGCTCAGCGACGACGATCTCGCAATCTCCGACTTCGCGGGGCTCGACGCGATCGTCCTCGGCGTGCGTGCCTTCAACACGCGCCCCGCGCTCGGCCGGAAGATCGACCGGCTAATCTCGTGGGTCGAGCGTGGCGGGACGATGGTCGTGCAATACAACACCGCCGACCGTTCGCTTCCCGACCGCATCGCGCCAAAGCCGCTGAAGCTCTCGCGCGGCCGTGTCACGGTCGAGGAGGCGCCGATGACGCTTCTGCTGCCGGAGCATCCGCTGCTGACGTCGCCTAACAAGATCGCGCAGGCCGACTTCGAGGGCTGGGTTCAGGAGCGCGGCCTCTATTTCGCCGGCGAGCGCGACGCCGCATTCGAGTCGCCGATTGCGTCGAACGACCCGGGCGAGGAGCCACTCGACGGATCTCTCGTCGCGCTGCGCCACGGCAAGGGTCTCTACGTCTACACCGGCCTCGCCTTCTTCCGGCACCTCCCGGCCGGCGTGCCGGGGGCGTACAAGCTCTTCCTCAACCTCGTAGCTTCGAGGTCGCGGTAGGCTCCCGCGATGGACGAGACGCGCGAAGGGCGTGACGCACCGGTGAGGGCGGACGAGCCGCCACCGTTCGGCGGAAGCTGGGGACGGCTTTACGCGCTCGTGATCACAACGCTTGCGCTCCTCGTCGCGGCCTTCGCCTTCGTCACGAGGCACTTCGCGTGAGCGGCCTCGACTGGCTCGTCCTCGTCGGCTCACAGGCGCTCGTCGTCCTCTACGGCGTCTGGAAAGGGCGCCGCGCGACGACGCTCGAGGGTTACATGCTCTCCGATCGTTCGATGAAGTGGCACATCGTGCTCTTCTCGATCATGGCGACGCAGGCGAGCGCGATCACGTTCATCTCGACGCCCGGCCAGGCTTACGTCGACGGAATGCGCTTCGTGCAGTTCTACCTCGGCCTTCCGGTAGGCATGATCGTCCTCTCCGTCACCGCGGTGCCGATCTACCACAGGCTGAAGGTCTACACCGCGTACGAATACCTCGAGGGTCGCTTCGACCTCAAGACACGTGCTCTCGCCGCGTCGCTCTTCCTCCTGCAACGTGGCCTCTCCGCCGGCCTGACGATCTTCGCTCCGTCGCTCATCCTTTCGATCATCCTCGGCTGGGACCTGTACATCACGAACGTCGTGATGGCGACGCTGGTGATTCTGTACGTAGCGACGGGCGGGTCGAAGGCACTCGAGAAGACGAACCGGCTTCAGCTCGGCGTCGCGATGTTCGGCATGATCACGGCCGTCGTCGTCATCCTCATGAAGCTCCCGCCGTCGCTGTCGCTCTACGACGCGACCGTCGTTGCCGGCAAGCTCGGGAAAATGAACGCGATCGATTTCTCGTTCGATTGGAACAACCGCTACAACTTCTGGTCGGGACTCATCGGCGGCCTCTTCCTGCAGCTCTCCTACTTCGGCACCGACCAGTCGCAGGTCGGCCGGTACCTCACCGGGAGCTCCGTCGCCGAGAGCCGCATCGGACTCCTCTTCAACGGCCTCCTGAAGATTCCGATGCAGTTCTTCATCCTCTACGTCGGAATCATGGTGTTCGTTTTCTTCCAGTTCGTCGCGCCCCCCCTGTTCTTCAATCACGTCGAAGTCGACAAGATCGCCGCGAGTCCTCGCGCCGCCGAGTGGAAGGCGCTGGAGGCGCGGCACGAGGCGGCTCACGCAGCGCGGCGCGAGAAGGTCGAGGAGCTCGTCGCGGCGAGCGGAAACGCCGACACCGCGCGCGCCGAGCGCGCCGCCGCGGCGCTTCGAGAGGCCGACGAGGCGTTTCGCGGCGTGCGCTCCGACGCAGTCGCGTTGATGAAGGAGAACGATCCGAAGGCTGCCACGACCGACACGAACTACGTCTTCCTCACGTTCGTGATGCGCTACCTTCCCTCAGGCTTGATCGGCCTCGTCATTTCCGCGGTCTTCTGCGCCGCGATGTCGTCGGTCGCCTCCGAGCTCAACGCCCTCTCGTCGACGACCGTGATCGACGTCTACAAGCGGTCGATTCGCCCAAACGAGTCGGACGGACACTACGTGCGGACGTCGAAGGTCGCGACAGTGTTCTGGGGACTCTTCGCGTTAGGCTTCGCGATGGTCGCCCACCGCTTCGCGCCGTCGCTCATCGAGCTCGTCAACATCGTCGGCTCGCTCTTTTACGGCACGATCCTCGGTGTCTTCCTCGTCGCCTTCTACCTGAAACACGTGCGCGGCACTGCGGTGTTCGCCGCCGCGATCGTCGCCGAGGCCGCCGTGGTCTGGTGCGCGCTCGGCACGAAGATCGCGTTCCTTTGGTACAACGTGGTCGGCTGCGTGGTCGTGATCGTCGCCGCGCTCGTCATCCAGGCGGCGATGCCGAGGAACGCGGCCAGATTAGAGAATTGAGGACCGGGAGACGCGAGATCACGGCCGACGCGACGTGACTCGAAAAGAGTACGTTCGCGGCGGATCGGAATCCGCCGCTACGAACCGATCGCCGACTCGTAGCGGAGCATTCCGATGCTCCGCGGCGGCGCGCAGCGCCGCCCTTTTGGCGCTTGATCAATCCCTCGAGCGCTCGTGCCGACGGCCCTCGGCTGTAGCGCGGAGGCGTCCCGCCTCCGCCAGGATCGTCGCCCTTACTTCTTCTTGCCGCCCTTCGCCGTCGCGGCCTTCCACTCGGCGAGCAGCTTCTCGGCATTCGCGGTATTCGCGTTCGCGGCCTTACCGATCGCGATCGCCTTCTCGATCGTCGCGATCGCGTCCTTCGCCATTCCGCCATCGGCGAGCATCCGCGACTTGAGCGTCAGGTTCGACATGCTCTCCTTCGCGGCGACCGATTGGTCGATCCACTTCATCGCGTCGGCCTTCGCTCCCTGCTCCCACGCGTAGTTCGCCGCCTGGAATGCCGGGCGCCAGTCCTCGAGCGACGCCTTCGCCTGCGCCATGACCTGCGCCTGTGTGTCGGTCTCGATCTTCAGCTCGATCGCGAGCTTTTCCCACGCGAGCTCGAGCATGGCCGACTTGTCGTCGACCGCTGGAAACGAAAACGCGAGCCGCTCGGTCATCTCATGAGCTTTCGGCGTGACCGTCAGTTGCATGACGTTCTTCGTCTCGTCGTAGTTGTAGAACCCCTTAGGGTCGGCTGCAGAATTGAAAATGATCGTCCAGTCGCCAGTCGTCGGGATCGTGTGGATGCTGTAGGAGCCCGCCTTGAGATCCGAGCCGTTGACCTTCACGTCCTTGGTTACGGTGATGATCGTCGCCTCGTTCGCACCGGTGCGCCAGACCTTGTCGAACGGCACGAGCTCACCCCAGATCTTTCGCTCTTTCACACCGGGACGAGAGTAGACGACGGTGACATCGGTGACGCCGACGAGCTGGTGCACCGAGGCGTTTGGGCTGGGTCGCGGGAGACTGATCTGCCCCAACGCGGGGAGGGAAACGGCCAGCGCGAACGCGGCCGCGATTGCATATCTCTTCATGGTGCTCTCTCCTTGGAGTGAATCCGGTAATCGGTTTTCGAAATCCGCGCCATCTCATACCAGAAGGAGGCGATTGGCAAGAATGGAGGTTCCAATCGATACAACTTCGAAACAGATGCGGCCGGCCCGCTCCTGTTGCCAGGATGGGCGACGACCCCTGCTCCATGCGACAATTCCGGCACCCGAACGGGCCGAGAATGTCCACGGCACGATTCGGGTTTCTCAGTGACCGGCAGCCCTGTTGGGGAGTCGCCAAGTGGTAAGGCAGCGGCCTTTGGAGCCGCCATTCGGAGGTTCGAATCCTCCCTCCCCAGCCAGCCGGCACGGCCGGCGGCGTTGATTGGCATAGCCTCCGCCACATTTTCGGCATGTGGCACGAGCTACGCGAAGCCATCGTTGGTTCGATGATCGTCCTCCCTCCCCAGCCAGCCGGCACGGCCGGCAGCGCAGGTTGGCCAAGCCTCCTTCAGGCCCTGAACTTCCTCGCCTATGTGCTAAAACGTCGTCATGCTCGGGCGCACGATCACGCTCTTTCGGCTCTTCGGCTTCGCCGTTCGTGCCGACGCCACATGGATCTTCATTGTCGTCCTCGTCACCTGGTCGCTTTCGGTCCGCGTGTTCCCATCGATTCACCCCGGACTCGAGCCGAATAGCTACCTCTTGATGGGCCTCGCGGGCACGATCGCTCTCTTCATTTCGATCGTCCTTCACGAATTCGCGCACGCGATGGTTGCGCGGCGCTTCGGCATCCCGATCAAGGGAATCACGCTGTTCATCTTCGGCGGCGTCGCCGAGATGCACGAGGAGCCGAAGAGCCCGCGCACCGAGCTGCTCATGGCTGCCGCGGGCCCCGCTGCAAGCCTCGTGATCTCCGGCGCCTTTCTCGGCCTTGCCTACGCCGGAGTCTGGCTCGGCTGGAGCGCGCAGATCGTATCGGTCCTCTACTACCTCTGCGGCGTGAACGCGATGCTCGTCGCGTTCAACCTCGTGCCTGCGTTCCCGATGGACGGCGGTCGGATTCTTCGTGCGGTGCTCTGGAGTTGGCGTGGAGACCAGCGATCCGCGACCAAATACGCATCGGAAGCTGGGTCGATCTTCGGGATGATGCTCATCGCGATTGGGGTCATCAAGCTCGTCGGCGGCGACTTCATCAGCGGCCTTTGGCTCGTCCTGATCGGCATGTTCATCCGCAGCGTCGCCCAGTCGACCTGGCAGCAACAGTTACTTCGCCAATTCCTCGAAGGCGTTCCGATTAGTCGTTTCATGACGACCGAGCCGGTGAGCCTACAGCGGGCGCTGTCGGTTCGTGAGGCTGTTGACGACTACATCTACCGCCACCATCACAAGATGTTTCCGGTGCTCGACGGCGAGCGCTTGATCGGCTGCGTCACGACGCGTGCCATTCACGACCTTCCGCGCGAGGAGTGGGACGAACAGACGATCGGCTCAATCGCCGAGACCTGCTCGGGCGAGAACACCGTCTCACCCGATGCTGACGCGATGCGTGTACTCGGCCGAATGTCGTCGACCGGCGTCTCGCGCCTGCTCGTCGTCGACGAAGGAAGACTCCTCGGTATCCTTACGCTCAAAGACCTTGCGAGCTTTCTCTCGGTTCACATGGAGCTGGGGGACGACAGGAAACAGTGACGGTCGCATCCATTTGCCCTTTCTTACCAAAGAGAGAAGCCGAAGTTAGAAGTCAGAACGGCGAATGTTGAATCCAGAAACGGCTCAACAGTTTTTCTTCTGGGTTCTCAATTCAACGTTCATCGTTCTAACTTCAGCTTCTCCTCCGTAAGCGTAACGAACGACGGGAGACGCAACATGCCTATCGCCGCAGAGCCGGAGCTGCTCAAGAGAAGGCGCACGAAGATCGTCGCGACCGTCGGACCCGCATCGTCGGGCCGCGACGTCCTGACCTCGCTGATCGACGCCGGCGTCAACGTCTTCCGCCTCAACATGTCGCACGGCACGCATGACGGTCATCGCGCCGCATACGACGCAATCCGAACAGCTGCCGAGTCTCGAGGGACGCCCATCGCCATCCTCGCGGACCTCTGCGGGCCGAAGATCCGGTGCGGCAAGTTCGACGGCGGAAGCATCGCGCTCCACAAAGAGCAGAGCGTCACCGTAACGACGCGTGACGTTCTCGGACGGCCTGGCCTCATCCCGTCGCAATACAAGGAGCTCGCGTCGGATGTTAAGCGGGGCGACAGGGTTCTCCTCGACGATGGCAACCTCGAGCTCCGTGTCGACCGCGTCGAAGACACCGAGATCGAGTGCACCGTGGTCGCCGGCGGAACGCTGAAGGATCGTAAGGGAATCAACCTTCCCGGTGTCAATGTCTCGGCGCCATCGCTGACACCGAAAGACCGCGAAGACGCTGTCTTCGCGATCGGCCTCGGTGTCGACTACATCGCGCTGTCGTTCGTGCGTACGGCCGCCGACGTCGTTGAGCTCCGAACACTGCTCGACGCGCACTCCGCCGACGTCGCCATCATCGCCAAGATCGAAAAGCCGGAGGCGCTCGCGAACATCGACGCGATCCTCGGCGCCGCCGATGGCCTCATGGTCGCCCGCGGCGACCTCGGCGTCGAGCTTCCCGCCGAAAGTGTCCCCATCACGCAGACGCAACTGATCGACCTCGGCCGCGCACAGGGAAAGCCGGTCATCGTGGCGACGCAGATGCTCGAATCGATGATCACCAACGCACGGCCGACGCGCGCCGAGGTGTCGGACGTCGCGACTGCGGTGATGCAGGGAACCGACGCGATCATGCTCTCGGCGGAGACTGCCTCAGGAGCGTTCCCGGTCGCCGCGGTCGAGACTATGGCCCGCGTTGCGCGCCGCGCGGAGGCTTACCTCTGGAGCCAGGGCGCCTTCGCGTCGATCACCGATCACGAAGCGACGCCTCCTCCGGTCGCGCTTCCCGACGCGGTCGCGCGCGCGACGGCCCAACTCTCGCGCGATCTGCGCGTTCGCGCGATCTTCGTCGTTTCGCGGAGCGGAACCACCGCACGATTCGTCGCCGCGGCGCGTCCCGCGGCGCCGCTCGTTGCGCTGTCCGACAACGTGCGCGCAACCAGGCGAATGAACCTCTACTGGGGCGTCGAGCCGATGCACGTCGACGTGGCCGATCTCGACAGCGCGAACTCTCTTGCGCGCAAGCTCGCCCTGGAGCACGACCTCGCGAGCGAGGGGGACTTCCTCCTCCGCGTCTCCGGCTTCAGCCACGAGAAGGAATCGAATGTGCCGAAGATCAGCGTGCTGACGGTGTAGGCGAGCACCTTGTCACCTCGTTAGATCATCGCCTCATCGCCTGCGGCTCGGAAATCGATCACCCTCACGATCGGTTCCAGCTTCCACCATGGACTGTCGTGCCGGCTGTGGAGCGTGCTGCATTGCGCTTTCGATCTCGTCGCCAATTCCGGGAATGCCCGATGGCAAGCCCTCCGGCGTCCGCTGCGTACAGTTGACCGACGACAACCGCTGCATGCTCTGGGGCGACCCCTCGCGCCCGGAAGTCTGCAACCGTCTCACGCCGATGAAGGAGATGTGCGGCGAGTCGACCGAAGACGCGCTCCGCTATCTTTACTGGCTCGAATCACAGACGGCGCCATGAGTAGCGTCCGGCATTGAGATCGTTGACGATCGCGATGGCGTACCTCGCCTCTCTCGACTCCCAATCGTCAATCCCGGAACTAGTGGCCTGTAACGATGGAATCGATAGTGCCGTTGCGTGCGCGACGGCGTCGGTCGCGCGAAGCGACGACGAGGCGATGCTGGGACATCGCCGAGGAGGGGCGACAAAGCGGCCGACGCCGTCCCGCCGCAACCCTTCGGGCTGATGGCGATTGCATCGCGATCTCCTCGTCGCTCGTCGTCGACGATGTCACCACATCGCCTCCTCCTCTCTCCTTGATCTCGCGCGCAAGCGCCACCAGCGGCGCTATCGATTCCGCCGTTACAGGCCACTAGCCCGTGCTAACCTCGTTCAGCCCGTATGATTCCGACACCGGAGCAGCTCTCCGCGATCGGCCGGATGACGGCCGGTAACCTCAGGCAGGTGCCGTTCGCGACGCTCCTCTGCAGCATTGCGACGTCCGAGCGCACCGTCGTCCTCGAGCTTCGTCGCAACCAGCTCGAAAAGAAGATCGTCTTCGACAAAGGCTCGCCGGTCGACTGCCGTTCCAATCTGGCGCACGAAACCCTCGGGCGCTTCCTGATGGCTGAAGGCAAGATCAACGAGGAGCAATTCAACGCATCGCTTGCCAAGGCGGCGTCGAAAGGGGTTCCGCTAGGCGAGATCCTCGTCGAGAGCGAGATCATCGGCGGATTCGAGCTCTATCGCGTGCTTCAGCAGAACCTCGCGAAGAAATTGCTCGACTGCTTCACGTGGCGCGACGGAACGTTCGAGATCAAACTCGACCCACCCGAGGTCGACTCTTCACTCAAGGTCAAGGCGCCACAGCTCGTCGTCACCGGCGTCATGAAGTTCGCATCGCAGGAGGACGTCGACAAGTCGGTCGTGCCGCTCATCGGCAAGCAGTTGATTCTCCATCCTGCCCCTCAATTTCCTCTCGACGAGATCAAGCTCCCGTCGGCACATACGAGACTCCTCGAGTCGATCAACGGAGAGTTCCGGATCGATGATCTCGCTGCAGGCGATCTGCCATATGAAGACGTCACACGCGTCCTCTATGCGCTCGCCGTGATCGGCATCGTCGTCCGCGCCGAGCTCGTATCGCCCGCGATGCGGCGCGCGCAAGCTCCAAAGCCGCCGCAGAAGCCGCCATTGACGATGGGCACGACAGCAGGGCTCGTGCCGATACCGCAAGACACTGCGACCGCGCCAGCCCCCGCGCCACGATTCGACATCGAGAAGCTGCGCGACGAGATCATGCAGGCGTACCTCGCCTACAGGCGCCAGGACTCGTTCGACCTCCTCAGACTCGACGAGAAGGCGACGCAGGTCGAGATCGAGGAAGCCTACCTTCGCCTCGCGCAGCGCTTCAACCCGCTCGCGCTCGATGGAACGCCACTCGGTAACATTGCCGACAAAGCGCGAGAGATCGCTCTCGCGGTGGGCCGCGCCTTCGGTGAGCTCGCCGATCCGCTCCAGCGAGAGGCAGTGATCGACCGGCGGGCACAGAAGCGCGAAGAACACCGCCGCAGCCTCGCCGCGGGACGCTTCGCGATCAAGACCGACTTGCTCGACCCTTCCGTGCAGTTTCGCAAAGGCAAGGCGCTCATGGATGGCGGAATGCACCGCGAAGCCATTCAGCTCCTCGAGTTCGCTGCCGACTGCGATTCGCAAAACGTCGAATATCGCGCGGAGCTCGCCTGGTGTCGCTTCCTCGACTCGTCGTCAAACGCAAGACAGTCAATCGCCGATCTGAAAGAGGCGATGCGCATCGACCCTCAAAATGGTCTCGCCGCCTTCTACGCCGGAGAAATTCACCGGATCACCGGCAACAAGACCGAAAGCGAGCCACTCCTCCGCAAGGCGTGCAAGCTGATGGCCCCTGACCGAAGACCTGTCGAGGCGCTGAAGACCCTGCTGACGAGCAAGTAGCGTTTCGTTCTCGAGTTGCCGTCGTCTTTGCCCTCTGGCCGCTCCTCGCCACGGGCCTCGCAGGCGCGTAGAATCGCTCCGATGGCGGGAACGAGCACGGCGCGAACCTCTCCCGGCACTCTGCAGGCAGCGATCGTCGAGATCGAGCGGCTTCGGACCCTCGTCGAAGCATCGAAGCTGATCAACTCGTCGATCGAGAGCGACAAGCTTTTCGACTCGATTCTCGAAGTTGCGAGAAGAGAGCTCGATGTCGAGCGGGGAACCCTCTACTTTCTCGACCACGCTCGGGGTGAGATCTGGTCGAAGATTGCGTCAGGCCTGCAATCGAGCGAAATCCGCCTTCCGATCGGCAAGGGACTCGCCGGCACGGTCGCCGCAAGCGGCGAGGCGATCATCCTGCATGACGCGTACGCCGATCCTCGTTTCGATCCATCGAGCGATGTCAAATCGGGCTTCAAGACCCGCTCGATGCTCTCCGTTCCGATCCACAATCGCGACGGCGCGATCGTCGGCGTCCTTCAGCTCCTCAACAAGCGCTCCGGCGAGTTCGGACGTCGCGACCTCGATTTTCTCGAGGCACTCTCCGATCACATGGCCATCGCGATGGAGAACGCGCTTCTCCACTTGAGCGCCATGGAACGCGACCGGATGTTGCGCGAGCTTCAACTCGGGCGCGAAATCCAGTCGCGACTCCTGCCGCCCCCGCCCGATGACATCCCCGGCATCGAGATCTCCGCGTCGTGCATCCCATGCTACGAGGTAGGCGGCGACTACTTCGACTTCATTCGACTCGACTCCGGCGAGCTCGCGTTTGCCCTCGGCGACGTCTCCGGCAAAGGAGTCTCCGCCGCGATGATCATGTCGGGCGTCCAGGCCGCGTACCGCCTGGGAGCGCCCGTGGTGCGCGATCTGCCTAACCTCGTCGAGCGCCTCAATACGCTCATCTACCGTGGCGCTGGTGGGAGGAAGTACGTCACTTTCTTCTGCGGCGTCTACGACCCGCACACGGGCGGGCTCCGCTACACGAACGCGGGACACAACCCGCCTCTCCTCGTGAAGAACGGAATCGCGCAGCGTCTCGATACAACCGGCACGCCGATCGGGATCCTCCCGCAGGGACGATTCGGTGAGGCCGCCACGGTCATCGAACCGGGCGCAACCCTCGTGCTCTACACCGACGGATTCGTCGAGGCGGAGAATCCCGACGAGGAGCAGTACGGGATGTCGCGCTGGACCGCGACGGTCCTGGAGGCGGCCTCGGGCCCGGTCGCAGAGCTGCCCGCGCATTTGAACCGCTTGATCACCGCCTACGAAGATGGCGCAAAGCCGCTCGACGACAAGACGATGGTCGTCATGCGGCGCCTGGGTTGAATCGTTCGTCCTGCTGCGCCGCGGCCGCCTTCGTAGCGGCGGATTCCGATCCGCCACGGGCTCCCCGTGCCGCTCACGCGGCATGCCGCGCATCGGAATGCGCGGCTACGCGTCCCTCTCCAAAACGCGACACTGTCAAACGCGAGCCGCAGCCGAAGAGCAAGATTTCGCGCTATGCTTTCGCGACCGAATCGCCCTGAGGTGCCACGATCGTGGAACAGAGAGAGTCCTTCATCAGCGCGTATGCTCCGCTGATCGTCGTCGGCCTTCTAATCGCCGTCATCGCCCTGTTCTTACCGATGAGCCGGAAGGGCTTTTCGATTCACGACACCTGCTTCAAGGGCCCGGTCACGCAGACTCTCGCGACGACCGGAGGGCCGCGTGAGGCGGAGGTCTCGCTCGAGATGACCCTCGAGAGCCCGGCAGCATTCAAGTACCGGAACTCCCCGATCGAGCGTCTGCGCGGTGCGACGATGCCGATGCGCTGGAAGCTGACGATCGAAGGCATGAACGGCGCGACGCTACCCTGCTTTCAAGAGGGTCCGCGCGTCTGCACATTCAAGATTGGCGCGTCGGTCGACGATCGCCTGGCAGTCTCGGCGTCGGGATGCGCACCATCGGCCGGCAACTCGCTCGTCTGCGGAGGCCGCGTCGCGATGACGCCACACCTCTTCTACGACGTCGCGCTCGCCGATTCGCCCGTGACGCTCGAGGAGTAACGCGGTCGTTCGGAGCCTCACGGGACGCCGGTAACGGGTACCAGGGTGCGAAACCGTCGCGCCTCTCTCCAACCGCGCCCTGGGTTCGCCGCGTATCATCGCCGTATGCATCCCGATCTTCCCGCCGTCCGTCTCCTTGCCGCGATCGCGTGCGGCGCCGGCAAGGCGCAGCTTCGTGCGCGACGCGAAGCGGTGAGCGACGAAGGGCGCCTGCTCGAGATCGCAAGCATGCTTGGGATCTCGATTGCGCTCGACGTCGCGGCGGACGCGCTCGATCTCGCGGTCGACAGCCGACGACGCCTCGCTGCGTCGGCGATGGTGAGCGCGATCGCCCGCGACGCGTCGCTTCGCCTGCTCGCAAGCCTCCACGCCGGCGGAGCCCCTTCGGAGCGTGCGATCGTGATCAAAGGAGGCGCGATGGCGCTTACCCATCGCGGCACCGCGAACCGCGTCGTCTCGGACCTCGACGTCGTCGTGCCGCGCTCGGACGTGCCAGTCTGGCTCGACGTCGCGGCCCGGTGCGGTGCCAGCGTGCACGAGACTTCGGGCTACGAAGCGGCACACATCGCGCGCGAGCGCGGCATGATCGAGCTCCACCTTGCCCTTCCCGGATTCGCCGGCAACGACGCCGGCCCAGGATGGGAACTTCTGCGGACACGAGCGCGCCCGGTCGAAGGCGGTCCCTGGCTCGTTCCAGAAGCACCGGCCGCACGTGAGATCGCCGTCCAGCACTTCCTCTTCCATCATTTCGGAGAATCGTCGCACGCGCTGCGCGCGCTCCAGGACCTCACACTTCTCGAAGAGGACGGCGAAGGAGAAGGGCTCGACTGGGGAGGGCCGCCCGTCGCCCGCGCCACGACCCGGCTGCGCGAGATCGCGCGCTCGATCCGAACCGGACGCGACGACGACGAGCCCCTCGCCTTTCTCTCCGGCCTCGCAGGCGTTCTCGGAGGAGCGACGGCACGGTCGTTCGCCGAGGAGAGCAGGCACTGGGTCGGACAGCGCGCGGGAGCGAAGGCGAAGATCGCCTTGCTCTTCCGCCGTCTGGTTCCCCCTCTGCGCGAGATGAGGCGCTCGCCGGGCGAATCCGCATTGACGGTTGCCGCGCGTTATGCGCGACGCCCATTCGAGCTCGTTGCGAAGTATCGTGCCACCGCGCGCTCCGACCACGAGCGTACGTCGGCCCTCGCCGGCTGGAGGGAAGAAGTCGAACGGTTAGGGCGATGATCGCCGATGCGCTCGCCCGGGAATGGTCATCGCGACACACGCGCCACCGCAATCTCACCTCCCTGCGCCCAGGGTCGCGCATCCCGGTCGCCCGTGACCGCGCCAATGGGTTAATCTCGTCCAGCCATGTCACTGCGTCGCAAGGAAATCGTCGCCTGGAGTCTCTACGACTTCGCAAACTCGGCCTTTACGACGCTCGTCGTCACCTTCATATTCAGCAACTACTTCACGAACGTCGTGGCGAGCGACGCGACCCGCGGAACGATCCTCTGGTCGCGCGCCGTCAACGCTTCGGCAGTCATCGTCGCGCTGCTCATGCCGTTTCTCGGTGCCGTCGCCGATTATTCGGGCCGGAAGAAGCTCTTTCTCGGCGTCTGTACCGCGATATGTTCGAGCGCCACGATCTTCCTCTTCTTCGCAAGGCCCGGCACCGAAGTCTCGGCGCTCATCTTCTTCGTCATTGCCAACATTGGCTACGAAGCAAGCTACGTCTTCTACAACGCCTTTCTGCCCGAGATCTCGACGAAGGAGACGATTGGGCGCGTCTCGGGATTCGGACAGGGGCTCGGATACATCGGCGGCCTGCTATGCCTCCTCATCGCTCTCGGCATGGTCAGCGGATGGATCTCATCGGAGGATCATTTCGCCATCAGGGCGACGAATATCCTCGTGGCTGCATGGTTCGTCCTCTTCTCGATCCCGACGTTCCTATTCCTCGAGGAACGGCGGCCTGAAGGGCGGCACTCGATTCTCCAGGCAACGCGCGCGGCGTTTGGACGCCTCGCGGATACGGGACGCCAGTTCCGGCGCTATCGCGAAGCGGCGAAACTCCTCGTCGCGCGAATGATCTACAACGACGGGCTCGTCACCGTTTTCTCGTTCGCCTCGATCTTCGCCGGAGCCGTGTTCGGAATGGGGACAGGCGAGTTGATCAAGATGGGTCTCGTGCTGAACGTCGTTTCGGGAATTGGTTCGTGGGCTCTCGGTCCGCTCAACGACCGGATCGGAGGCAAGAAGACGATCACGATCACGCTCATCGCACTCATCGTCGCGACGCTGTTAGGCGCCTCGGCGAAGACCGTTGGAACCTTCTGGGTGGCTGCGATAATCCTGGGACTCATGATCGGCCCCAACCAGGCCGCGAGCCGCGGGCTTCTCGGCGTCTTCGTCCCAGCGAAGAAGCACGGCGAGTTCTTCGGCTTTTTCGCATTCTCTGGGCGTCTCGCGTCCGTACTTGGCCCATTCGCCTACGGAACCGTTCTGCAAATCACTCACAGCCAGCGCTGGGCCATGGCGTCGATCGGCGTCTTCTTCGTCGCCGGCCTGGCCTTACTCGCGCCGATCGACGAAAAGAAGGGCATAGAGCTGGGTGCGGACGCTGAGCCAGATTCGGTATCTGACGTGCATGCGAGTTGAGCTCGGCTCGCGGAACCTGATTTCGACGGGATGCGCCGCCGCAATCAATTCCGGGAACCCGATTCAGTTAGTGGTTAAGATGTCCGCTTCATGAATTTCCCTGAGTACAAGGTCGAGTTGCGCTCGCTCATGCGGCTGGCGGTTCCGATCGCGCTCGCGCAGGTCGGCCAGACGCTGATGGGTGTGGTCGACACGGCGGTCGTCGGCCGTCTCGGTGCGGCGGAGATTGGCGCGGTCGGCGTCGGCAACTCGCTCTTCTGGTTCGTAGGGATGTTCGCCAGCGGCGTGGTCATGGGAGTCGATCCGCTCGTGTCGCAGGCAGTCGGCGCGAACGATCCGCTTCGTGCGCGGCGGATACTCTGGCAAGGAATCTACCTCGCGCTCGCCGTCGCGGCCGTGCTGACGATTCCGCTCTTCTTCTCTCCCCGCCTTCTTCCGCTGTTTCACGTCGTACCGGACGTGGAGCGTCTCGCGTGGGACTATACGAAGGTCCGTACGCTGAGCCTCGCGCCGCTGCTGATGTTCGTCGTCATCCGCTCGTATCTCCAGGGAAAGAATGTCACGCGTCCGATGGTCGTATCGATCGTGATCGCGAACGTCGCAAATCTGGCACTCGACCTCGCGCTCGTGTTTGGCGGTAGCGGATTGCCAGCGTGGTGCGGGCCGCTGCGTGCGATCCCTGCGTTTGGCGTCACGGGCGCCGCGATCGCGACGGTACTTTGCAGCCTTCTGCAGCTGGCGATCATTGCGCTCGCCGTGCCGAAGATCGCCCTCCCGCCTCACGAGGGCTCGTTACGGACACTTCTGCCGGCTGACTTCCGCCGCGGATTACGCGTGGGGCTTCCGGTTGGATTTCAGCTCGCTGCCGAAGTCGGTATCTTCGCTCTCGTCGGGCTCGTTGCAGGAAGTCTCGGGAAGTACGCGCTCGCCGCGCATCAGGTGACGATCGCCGTCGCCTCGTTCACGTTCACGTTCGCTGTCGGGGTCGGGTCTGCTGGTTCGGTTCGTGTCGGGCTTGCGGTCGGCGCAATGGACGAGCGCAAGACCCGCGTCGCCGGGCTCACCGCCTTCTCCGGCGGAGCGCTGATCATGTCAGTCTTTTCACTCGTTTTCGCATTCCTGCCGGACGAAGTTGCCGCGTTGATCAGTTCGGATCCCTCAGTCATCGCGGCGACGGTCCCCGTCATCCTGATCGCCGCAATCTTCCAGATCTTCGACGGCATTCAGGCAGTCGGCGCGGGCGTACTGCGAGGCGCTGCCGACACGCGGTTCGCGTTCATCGCGAATCTCATCGGGCATTGGGGCGTCGGGTTGCCGATTGCGTGGTATCTCGGCTTTCACTTGCAGGGAGGAATCACCGGACTCTGGTGGGGCCTCTGCGCAGGACTGATCGCCGTTGCGATCCTCCTCTTCGTCCGCTTCACGCGGATCTCGTCACGCCCGATTCGCCCGGTCGCGCACACGTAAACGCCGGGCAAGGAGCCCATCGCTCCGCTCAAGACTCCGCCGGCTCCACCTCGGAGGCTCGCACCTCGGTGATCACCTCGCGCGAGTCGCGAAACTGCGTATACCCGGAGAGTGCCGTTTCCGTGAAGGGAGCGACGATGACCGTGCGTAGCGCGCGATGCTTCAGCAGCTCCCTCGACCCGGGCGCGAGGTAGTCGATGTCGACGCGGATCGCGCGAACCTTGTCCGAGCGGTTCGCGAGCGTCACGCGGAAGCGGCGCCTAACCACTCCATTCTTCGCCGGATCGATCTGCTCCTCGAAGCGATGGTCCCAGCCCGTCGCAAGGTCGTCCTTCTTCGAGCGCGTCGCCGACTTCAGTGTGGTCGACGCGAACGCCGTCTCGAGCTGCCGCGTCACGACGATGAGATCGGCGTCGGTCCGGCCGACGGGGATCGCGGATTTCTCCTCGCCACCCCCGCACGCGACGGACAGGAGTGCGAACAACGCCGCGCCGCGCCCGAAGGCGCGACGCGACGCGGAGTTGAGCCGAACGCTCACGTCCCCTGCTCCCGAAGCTCCTCCATGAGTCTCAGATAGGTCTCGTAACGCCCTTCCGACACGTCGTCCGCCTCGACCGCGTCCTTGACGGCACATTCAGGCTCATGGGTGTGGCTGCAGTCGTTGAAGCGGCAGTCGATCGCAAGATCGTCGAACTCGGGAAAATACGACTTGAGCGTTTCCACGTCGAGCTTCATGAGGCCAAACTCACGAATCCCAGGTGTGTCGATGATCGCGGTTCCCCCACCCAGGTCGTAGAGCGTCGCGAGACGTGTGGTGTGCGTGCCCGTTCCGTGCGCTTCAGAGATCGCTCCGGTTCTGATCGTACTTGCGTCGACGACGCTCGCCGTGTCGAGATCGACGATCGATCGGAGAATCGACGACTTCCCGACGCCGCTGTGCCCGACGAACACCGAACAACGTCCACGCAATCGCGACGCAAGCGTGGCGATCCCCTGGCCGGTTTTCGTCGAGCAGAGAACGTACTCGACTCCAAACTCCGCGTAGGCTTCGAGGCACGCGAGCTCGTCGGCAAGCTCCTCGTCGCTCTCCAAATCGATCTTGTTCACACAGATGAGGGGCGTCGCACCACCCTGCATGATCGCGATGAGGTAGCGATCGATGAGCCGAGGGCGTAAGGGCGGGTATTTGACTGAAACGACGTTGACGACGACGTCGACGTTGGCAGCGATGACGCGTTGCATGTGCTCGTAGTGAGGGTCGGGCCGCGCGAGATAGGTTGCGCGGGGCAAGACGGAGTGAATCCACCTGCTTCCGTCCTCCTTCTCCAACCAGCGGACGCGATCCCCGACCGCAATCTCCGACTGCTGCGTCGCCGCAAGCCGCGACGGAAGAAGGCACTCCACGAGGCCGCCCTCCGCGAGCACGCTCGCGATACGACGTGTGATCGAGATCAGCAAGCCGTCGCGCATCGCCGCCTCCGCGGCGTCGTCGGGCTCCGGTGCCGGAGTTGGGTTTGCGAGCGCGTCCAGCGACAGCTGCCGCCTGCGCTTCTCGAACGATGGCGAGGTCTCACCAGACGTCTCCCATCGACGGTGGTCGAACTTCGTTCTCGCCCCTTTCTTCTTCGCCATCGACTTCCTGACCTGCGCCCGCTTCTTTCGCGACTTCGCCGTCACGTAACGTTCGTGTTTCTCGAAATGATGCCTCAGTTTTTTCTCTTCGCGATTCATGTCCGACCCTGGCACGGCATTCGCGGGCTTTCGCCGGCGGAGCTTCGCCGGACGCGATACCGGTAGTTCATGCTCCCGACGCTCGAATACGACTCGATCGACGCGTGACGCGAGGGAACACGGCAAGGCGGCTGATGCCGCCGTCATTCGTGCCATCCGTCGCGTGCGGAGCTGGTCAGACCCTCATAGGCAGTCACATTCTAGCAACTCCACGTACATCGCGGCCACTGATCGGCGTACAGGGCAATCCGAGGCGCATCATTACCCGTATCCGTTACTGCCTTGCACTGCACGAGGCACGGCACGACAATCGGAGAGGTTCCGCGCTCTCGCGGGCTGGGAGGTTTGCTCATGCGTCGTCGCACGGTCGCAATCATCGCTGCGCTGGTCGTCGGTCTCCTCTTCGGCGGCGCTTCCAGTGCGCAGTACTTCGGCAAGAACAAGGTCAAGTGGGACCGCTTCGATTTCAAGGTTCTGCAAACGAAGCACTTCGACGTCCATTACTACCCCGCGCAGAAGGAAGCGGCCGAGGACGTCGCGCGCATGGCCGAGCGCTGGTACACACGCTATTCGAAGTTCTTCGACCACGAGTTCGAGCGCAAGGCGATCGTCCTCTACGCAGACCATCCCGACTTCCAGCAGACGACCACGATCGATAGCACGATCGGGGAAGGGCTAGGCGGCTTCACGGACGCCTTCCAGAACCGCATCGTCATGCCACTCACCGGCACTTACGAGGAGACCGACCACGTTCTAGGCCACGAAATGGTCCACGTCTTCCAGTACGACATCGCGTTCTCGAGGAGCCGCGCCGGCGGCACGGACAGGAACGCGAACTTCAGGATGATGTCGCTTCCCCTCTGGATGATCGAAGGGCTCGCCGAATATCTCTCCCAGGGTCGTGTCGACCCGCAGACGGCAATGTGGGTTCGCGACGCGTCGATCACCGACAAGCTCCCCGACCGCCAGAAGCTCACGAACGACCCGCGCTTTTCTCCCTATCAGTATGGTCAGGCATTCTGGGCATGGGTTGGCGGCCGCTGGGGCGATGAGGCCGTCCGCGAGCTGTTTCTCGGAGCAGGCGTTCTCGGCATCGACGAGGCATTTCGCAAGATCGTGAACATGCCCTCCAAAGACGCCTTCGCCGAGTGGCAGAAAGTCTCACGGGATCAGTACGAAGCGATCACGAAGGAGCGGACGGTTAGGTCCGCAATGGGGAGCCCGCTCGTGACGCCGCGCAAGCGATCATTCGGTGCGAGCGTCGACCTCGCTCCGTCACTCAGCCCGGACGGCAAGTACCTCGCCTTCCTTTCGGCACGCGGCCTCTTCTCGATCGACGTCTTCCTCGCCAATGCCGAAACGGGAGAGATTCTCGCGGAGCTCGCGGGACCGAAGAGCGATCCTCACTTCGAGTCGCTTCGATTCATCGATTCGGCTGGCTCGTGGGCGCCCGACTCGGAGGCCTTCGCGTTCGTCGTCTTCGAAGGAGGCGACAACCGGCTTGCGCTGCTCGACGTCGAGACGCGGACGGTGACCGACCGCATCGAGATTCCGAGTGTCGGCGCGATCACGAGCCCGGCCTGGTCGCCTGACGGCCGGTCGATCGCCTTCTCCGGTCAGGCAGGCGGCATCACGGACATTTACGTCATGGACGTCGAGACGAAACGCGTCACGCGCCTGATGAACGACCGCTACGGCGATCTCCAGCCGGCGTGGTCTCCCGATGGGACACAGATCGCGTTTGCGTCGGAGCGTGGCGAGGGCACCGACCTAACGGCGCTCAAGTACGGACCGCTTCGCATTTCGGTCATCGACGTGGAGACGAAGGCGATCCGAACGCTGCCGATGTTCGACATCGCCCGACACATCAACCCTCAATGGGCGCCCGACGGAAAGACAATCTGGTTCGTTGCGGACCCCGACGGCATCTCCGACATCTTCCAATACGACCTCCAGACCGGCCAGATCACGCGTCGGACGAACGTCGCCACCGGAGTCAGCGGCATTACCGATCTCTCTCCTGCCTTGAGCGTGGCGGCAAGGCAGGGGCGTGTGGTCTATTCGCTGTTCACCGATGGAGGGTGGGAGCTGCACACACTCGATCCGAATACGGCACTGGCAATCGAAACTTCGTTCGTCTCGAAGATCGACGCTCCGGGATCGATCCTCCCTCCCTCCGATGCCGTCGAACCGATCGAAGTCGCAAGCTATCTCAAGGACCCCGACGCAGGTCTGCCACCCGCCGGCGGAGCTGCGTTCAAGGAGAAAGAGTACGACCGATCGCTGAAGCTCGATTGGGTCGGCCCGCCCACCGTGGGAGTCGGTGTCGACAGCCGCGGTGTCGGCGTCGGCGGCAGCATCGCTCTCGGCTTCGCTGACGTCCTCGGTACGCACAAAGTCGGCGTCTTCTTCCAGGGAGGAGGAACGACGAGCAGCCTCGACGCTCTCTTTGGCGGCCAGGTCTACTATCTCAACCAGGCGAACCGGCTTCAGTGGGGCGGCTCGCTCACGCACATCCCCTTCTCGACGCGCTACACGCTCTACGACCAGCGAACTGTCGTCGTTGACGGCGAGCCTGCCCTGGCCGAGGTTTACCAGGAGGTCGAGGAACGGACGACGCTCGACGAAGTCGCGGCGATCTCGCAGTACCCGTTCGGCACGACACGTCGCGTCGAGGCGAGCGTCGGCTACAGTCACCTCGGGTATGAGATCGGTGTCGATGAGTTCGTCTTCATCAACGGCCAACTGGTCGACCAGAATGATTTCAAAGTCGACGACCTCGAGAGTGTCGGCTACTTCCGTGGTGCCGCGGCGTTCGTTGGCGACAGTTCCCGGTTCGGGCTCGCGTCACCGATCGCGGGCACACGCTATCGCTTCGAGGCGGCGACCAACACCGGTGACCTCGATTTCGCGACGTTCCTCGCCGACTATCGCAAGTACTGGTTCAATCGCCCGGTCACGCTCGCCATGCGCGGCATTTTCCTCGGTCGCTATGGCGACAGCGCGGAGGACGCTCGGCTTAACGCGCTCGATATCAGCAACAGCACGCTCGTTCGCGGCTACTCCGACTTCTCGATCAGTGAATGCAATCCTTCGCCCGGATCGAGCAGTTGTCCCGAAGTCTCGAGACTACTCGGAAGCAAGATGGCGGTGTTCAACCTCGAGCTGCGATTCCCGCTGTTTGGCCCTCGCGAGTTCGGACTCATTACCGCCCCCTACTTCCCGACCGAGCTCGCGGCGTTCCTCGATGGCGGAGCAGCGTGGACGGAGAATGAGGATGTCGACTGGACATGGGAGCGGGAGAGTGCCGCCCGCGTCCCCGTGTTCAGTGCAGGAGTCGCGCTACGGACGATTCTCGGAGGGATACTCCCCCTCCAGTTCTATTACGCGTTCCCATTCCAGCGGCCCGAGAAGAGCAGTGGAGAATTCGGCTTCCTGATCATTCCAGGTTGGTAACCGAGGTGGGCTCGCATTTAACTCACGAGCTTAGTGCGCTCGCTAAGCTGAAAGTTTGGGTGCGACCCCACCTCCGCAATCGACTATCCTCCTCCCATGCCGCAGCCCGGTCCGCCGATCGAGCTCCTGACGCGCAGGCTCTCCGAGACGCCGTCGGAGTTCCTTGCTCCCGTTCTCGTGAATGACGCGAAGGCGGTCAGGCTCGCGGCGGTCGTCTCCGACCTTCTCTCCGATCTCGGCGGCGAGCCATTGACGCCAGCAGGCGCGAAGCATTTCGAGTCGAAAGACTCGCGCCGCGACGACGAGCTGCGGCTCGTCCTCATCGCATCGTGGTTGCTGCACGACCGCTGGTTCATCGATCGCCACTCGTTCGGGCCGGCGGCTCGCACGTTTCTCGCCGAAGGACTCATCGCGCTGGCTAAGATCGTGAAGCCAGCGAAATTCGTCTCCGACCCCGACCGCCGCGAGGAGCTCGCACGCCTCTGCCTCTCCGCGCTCGGACTCGTTCCCGCCGGCGAGAGCGAGACCGTCGCCCGCGACCGCCTCACGACACTCAGCAGCGTCGAGCGGCAGCGCGTTCTCGCGGAGACCCGCAGGGCCCAGGAAGAACAACGCCGCCGCAAGATCGAAGAAGAGATGGCGCGAAGGAAAGCCGCGGAAGCTGCGCCGGCGTGGGGGCGCGAATGAGGGAAGCGGCCGAGGGGCTGACCGATCGGGAGCGATTTCCGCTTCTCGACGAGACGGGTGCTCGGATGCTGAGCAGGCTACGGCAGCACCCTCACGCGCCGCGCTTCAACTTGCGAACAGGCGACCGGCTCGACGCTTCGATGCTCGATCGCGTCCGCAGCTGGGAGAGTGAGCTCAGCGAGTCGGGGCCACGATGGCGGCCTGGAGAGCCTCCCGCGTGGGTCGCGGATTTCGCCGCGAGGTGCTCCGCCGACGTCCCGATCTACCGTCGGATGAACGCGTTTTCATTCGCCTCGATGACTCCAGTGGCTCGCGACGATCTTGCACGCGAGCCGTGGGCATTCGTCCCCGACTCCGTTCCTCTCGACGACTTGATGACGTTCTACACCTCGGGGACCACCGGCAAACCGCTTTACGTGATCACCCACCCGGAGGTGCCGGCGAAAAAGCTGGCGCTCTACCGCAAGGCGCTGAGACGCGTCGGCGCCGATCTCACGGGTGGCCCGGGCCGTGTCGCAATCGCCTTCATCTGCTCGCAAGCGAAAACACTCACCTATGCCACGGTCTCGTCGCTGTTAGGGCAGGCTGGCGCAGTGAAGGTGAACCTGCATCCTTCGGCCGAAGGCGCTTATATCGAGCGCAATGACAGTCACAGGCTCTTTGCGTGCGAGGCTCGAGTCGCGCTTCGCCTGTCCCGTTGTCGACATCTACTCGACTTGCGAGTCGGGACCGATTGCTCTCGCTCGCGGCGAGACGTACGAGCTGCTCCCGGACGATCTCTACGTCGAGATCCTCGACGCCGGTGGCGACCACTGCGCGCCCGGCGTCATCGGCGAGATCACCCTGACGGGCGGACGCAACCCGTTTCTGCCGCTGCTCCGTTACCGGACGGGCGACTTCGCCGCGATCGAATTGCGCGATGAGCATCCAGTGCTGACGCAGTTCGAAGGGCGCGAACCCGTTCGCTTTCGAACGATCGAGAGACGCTGGATCAACAATATCGATGTCGCGACGGTGCTCAGGCCGCTCTCGTTCGTACAGTTCTCGCTGCTTCAGAAGGCCGACGCATCGCTTCGACTCCGGATCCGCGGTGACGCAAGCGAGATCGAGATTCGCGCCGCGATCGAGTCGGTCTTCGGACCAGGGCAAACATTGTCGATCGAGCCGATACCAGAGGGCGTCTGGAAGGTCGTTCCCTACGCGAGCGAACTGGAACTTTGAGGCGTCGTCGAAGATTCTCGAGTGTACGCGGACTCCGATCGCCAGCTCGACTCGACTCGTGGATCCGCGATCAGTTCGCGTACTCCGCGGCCTCGGCGCGCGCAAGCTCGTCGCAGCGCTCGTTCCACCTGTCTCCCGAGTGCCCCTTCACCTTCACCCACTCGACATCGTGGGAACGCACGAGCACGATCATCCGCTCCCAGAGATCGCGATTCTCGACCGGCTCCTTCTTCGAGTTCTTCCAGCCGTTCCGCTCCCAACGAACGTACCACTGCTCACGGAAGCAATTGATGACGTAGGCGCTGTCGCTGTGGACGCGCACTCTACAGCGTTCCTTGAGCGCCTCGAGTGCACGGATCACGCCGAGCATCTCCATCCGATTGTTCGTCGTCGCCGGTTCGCCACCCGATAGCTCGCGAATCGTGTCGCCGTGAATGAGTACCGCTCCCCAGCCCCCCGGGCCGGGATTCCCGCTGCATGCGCCGTCGGTGTAGATCGTGATCGTCTTCAAAGTCGCGCGATCGTAGCCGAAGGTGCGCCGCCTGTCACGCGGTGCCAGGGAAACGACGCTATGTTTGAAACGACTTGAAGATCGCGAACATCGCGCCCAGCGGGTCGTTCGCGACGGCGAATCGCCCCATGCCCGGAATGTCCTGCGGCGCCAGGCAGATCGCACCGCCCAGCTCGACGATGCGGGCAGCCGTAGCGTCCGCATCGTCGACCGCGACATAAGGCAGCCACATCGATCCATGCGTTGCATCGGGAGGCATGTTCAACATCCCGCCGACCGGCCCCGTGTGCCGCGTGAGCACGATGTAGTTCCCAAGCGGGCCCATGTCCATGTCGTCGCGGCCCCAGCCGACGAGATCGGTGTAGAAGGCGTAGGCCTTGCCCTGATCCGTCGTCAGAAGTTCGTTCCAGCAGAAGTTGCCCGGGCAACCGAGGAGCTCAGGCGGTTCGACTTCACCGTCGCCTACGTTCTTGAAGATCGAGATGAACGCGCCGGTTGGATCGCCCACGACGGCAAAGCGTCCAATGCCAGGAATGTCGGTCGGTGGCACGCACACCGAGCCGCCGATCGCCGGAATCTTCGTCGCCGCAGCATCGACGTCGGCGACTGACAGGTAGGGCATCCAATGGGACGGCACGCCATGGCTCGCCTCAAACGGAACGATCCCGCCGAACTCGCGTCCCGCGTTGTGAAGCATCGTGTATTCGCCAACTCCCTCCATCGATTCAACGGAGTGAGTCCATCCGAAGAGCGCACCATAGAACTCGACCGACCGCGTTGGGTCGGTGCTCATCATGTCGTACCAGACGAACTTCCCGTTGCCTGCGAAGCGGGCTTCACTCATGACCGCGTCCTCCTTCGAGTTCGTGCTCGAGACACTACACTAGGGCGCGAGAAGGCGCGGGACCGTCACGAAGCGGCAACGACCCATGGAAATGCGAAATGAGGAATCGCGATCCGACGAGAGTGCAGGGCAAATAGCCGACTGAGTAGTTCGCATCTAGGAGGAGCGGCCGGAGACCGGTTGGTTCCGGCCCCCGTCCGCCGCATCTGCTACTTCTTGGAAAGCTGTGTCTCGAGATCCTTGAGGCGCTTCTCGAGGTCGTCGATCTTCTTCTCGAACTGGTCGCAGTTCCTGAAGCTCTCGATTCTCGACTTCCACTCGGGGCTCTCGAAATACTCGTGGAGATTCCCGATCGCTCCCTTCGTCTCGAGATCGAGATCGAGCTCCTTGAGCTCGCCGTGACGCATCCCCTCCCAGCCGGGACCACCGAGCTTCAACGCGAACGGTCTCATTTGGCGTTCGTCGACGGTGACCAGGAACTGTTGCGCCGTACCTTTACGCCTAACGTCGACCTTGACCGTGTCTCCCTTTTTCATCTCGCGGATGATCTCGCCGATCTCGCGAGACGTGTCGACGCTCTTGCCGTTGACGCTGACGATGACGTCGCCGGCACGAATGCCCGCCTTCTCGGCCGGACTCCCCTTGCCTGCTTCGGCCACGAGCACGCCACTGTCGGGCGCCACACCGAAGTAGTCTCGAAGCTCGTCAGTCAACTCGACGAGCGAGACCCCGATGTAGCCGCGCTTCACGCCGGGCGTCGCGTCGCCATCTTCGTTCACGAAGACCTTGCCATTGTCATTGATCACGATGACGCGCTTCTCTTTGACCACGGGCTCGTTCCCGGCGAATGCGGGAAGCGCGAGCATCCCGAGTGCGGTCGCGAGTCCAAGCGCCGCGGCGCGTGACTTCCGTTTCGAATTCATTTCGAACCTCTCCTTCTCGTTAGTAGGTCTGCGATACCTGCCTGATCTCCGCGTCCGGCGCCGTGAACTGCCGGAGATCGAGCACGTACTCCCGATCCTCGGATTCTCCGAGGTAGATCTCGTTCGCTCTTCTTGCTTGCGCGCGCATCGCATCGAGCTCCGCGCGAATCCGTGCGGTCTCCGCGCGCATTCCATCGACGCGGCGTGCTTCGCGCCGCTGTTGCCATGCCGCTCCTCCGCCGATCGACGCCGCCACGATGACGACGATCGCCGCGGCATGCGCCCAGCGAAACCTTCCCGTTGCGGTCATCGCATCGCGGCCTTCCACCATCGCCATCACCCGTCGCGTGAAACCCGTAGACGGTTCCGTTCTCGGCAACGAGCGGATCAGCCCTCCGATACGGTCGTCATTCATGAGACAAACCTCCATTCCAATAAGGCGCGAGCTGCTCCTTCAGCTTCTGTCGCGCCCGGTGGATTCTCGACTTCACCGTCCCTTCGTCGCACGAAAGCGCCGAGGCGATCTCCTGATACGACCACTCCTCCATCTCTCGAAGGATGAGCGGGGCACGAAACGGGAGCGGCAGCGCCGCGATTGCCGCGCCGACCTTCGCACGAAGCTCAGCTTCGATGAGCGCGCGTCCAGGCGCGACACCGTTCCCGTTCATAGGGAGCATCGGTACCAGCGTCCGCCAGCGTAAGTTCCGGCGAGCGTCGCTCCGGACGAGGTTTGTCGCGATGCGGAAGAGGTATGGTGCGAGCTTCCCTCGCTCCTCGTACCGTCCCGCAACCTCGTAAAGGCGCACGAATGCCTCCTGCGCGAACTCCTCCGCGCGTTCACGGTTCGCGGTCATGTGCGTCAGGTAGTTGACCAGTCCGACCCGATACCGATCGACGATCGATTCGAAAGCCGCGTGATCGCCACCTCGCACTCGCCGCATCAGCTCGACATCGCCGATGTCGTCCATCGTTTCCGATGAGATTAACGAGCGAGTCCGCGAAAGGTTCCCGGAGGCAGGTCGGACGTCGGACACGGGGGGGCCAGAGGCCAAAGGCCAAAGGCCAGAGCAGGCGGCGAGAAGCGCAGCTGCTCGAGATCTTGCAGGGGCGGCGCGGTCTGTCGCCTGAGTTGTTTCAGGCCTGACCAAAGAGGGCGACCCGCCGGGTCGCCCCTCTACAAATGCAGCTGCACTCGCTCCAATCGCTGCCTGCGATGGCCTCTGACCTTTGAACTCTCAACTGCCTTACGCCACCTTCGTCCACTTCCACAGCTCGGGAATCGTCGGGCGCTTGCCGTACGAAAGAATTCCGATACGGAAGATCTTGGCGGTGAGCCAGAAGAGGCCATAGATCGCCCCGACCGACAGCACGATCGAGAGCGCGACGTGCCAGAACGGCGGCTCCGAGACAAGTACGCGGACGAACATCGTGATCGGGGCGAAGAGCGGGAATAGCGACAGCCCGACCGAAAGCTTCGATTCCGGATTCATGATGATCGGCATCATCAGAAACCAGGGGATCATCAGCACGAGCATCACAGGCTGGACGAACTGCTGCGCTTCCTTCTCACTGTTGCAGACCGCGCCCGCGATTGCGTAGAAGCAAACATAGAGCAGGTAGCCAAGGATGAAGAATACGGCGAAGTAGGCACCGATCTCGGGCCGAAGGAACTGGAACGCGTTGAATCCGGCGGCTGCCGCCGCGCCTCCCGTGGCCACGGCCGCGATAACCCCCATGAGGATCCACACGGTGAGCTGTGTAAGGCCGACCGCAGCCAGGCCGAGGATCTTGCCGGACAGCAGCTGCATCGGCGTGAGCGAGGAGATCAACACCTCCACGACACGGTCGGTCTTTTCCTGGACGATGCCGCGCATCACTTCCATCCCGTAGACGAGTGACGGGATTAGCAGGAGCGCCGCAAAGAGGAAGCCGACCAGAAAGTTGAGCTCGCCGCCCGTCTTCTCCTCGCCGCTCGACGTGAGCTGTACGGCGTCGAGGTCGACGCGGTCGAGTACCGTCTCGAGCTCCGCCTCAGCGATACCGCGCGAGGTTAGGCGTGTGCGCTGAACCTCGTCGTTGACGGTCCTGCCAAGTCGCTCCTGAGCGATGACGTCGGTCGACGAGCGGCTGTAGTAGCTCATCGTTGCATCACGATTCTCGAATACGTCGCCCGGGATCACGAGGACGCCGTCGACCTTCTTCTCGTCACCTACCTTGCGTCCGTCGAGACGCGCGAACTGTGGCTCCGCGACCTTTTTCGGATCCGAACCCGCTGCATTCACGTACTCGATCGTAAAACGGGGCATCGCCTGGTTTCGGGCCTTCGTTCGGGAGACCTCCTTTTCGAGGGCTCCCTTGTCAGATTCCTTCTTCGGAGGCGCCTCACGCGGCTTCGTCACGGCAGCTTCGAGCCTTCCGGTACCATCGACGATGACGATCTTCTTCTCTCCAATCCCGCGAACCGCGAGGATGGACGGGATGAACATGAGCGCACCCATCAGGACCGGCATCGTGAGCGTGATGATGATGAACGACTTCTTCCTGACCGCCTGAAGGTACTCGCGTTTCAACACCGCAAGCATCTTGTTCACGCCACACCTCCCTGCGCTGCGGTTTGCGCCGCGAGCGTCTCGACTCCGACGCGCCCGATGAATATCTCCTCCAGCGACGGAGTGGCCACCTCGAAACGAGATAGCTTCAGCCTGGGCACGACCGCGTGGAGAATCGACTGCGTGTCGGCGTCCCGATCAAGCCGTAGCTCCGCGGAGTTGTTATGAATCGTCGCCCTCACGACGCCGGGGAGCGTTTCGAGAAATCGGCCGTCGCCGTCGTACTCCACGATGATCGAGTTCGTACCCTCCGAGGCGCGGACCACGTCGAGCGAGCCGGAGAGAACGACTTCACCGCCGTGCACGAGGACGATGTCGTCCGCCATCTTCTCGGCCTCCCCCATCATGTGTGTCGACAAGAGGATCGTGCGTCCCTCGTCACGCAACTGCTTCAGCAGGTCGCGGACGAGCTTGACGTTCACCGGGTCGAGACCCGACATCGGCTCGTCGAGGATCAGGAGCTCCGGATCGTGGAGCAGCGTGCCGATGAGCTGAACTTTCTGCTGGTTGCCTTTCGAGAGCTCCTCGACCTTCGCGTCACGCTTGTCCCAGAGCTCGAAACGCCGAAGCCATGTTTCGGCTCGAGCCGCGACCGATCCGGCGGAGCGACCTTTGATCTGCGCCAGGAAGAGGAGCTGCTCGGTGACTTTCATCTGCCGATAGAGTCCGCGCTCCTCGGGGAGATAACCAACCTCGTCACGAAATGAGCTGCTCGCGCTGCCACGCCATTCGATCGAGCCTTCGTCAGGCATGAAGATCCCGGTGATCATTCGAATCGTCGTCGTTTTCCCGGCTCCGTTGCGCCCGAGAAGTCCGGTGATCGAGCCCTTCCGCACGTCGAATGAAATGCCGTTGACCGCTTTGACGTCGCCGAATGATTTGCGCACGCCGCGAATCGAGAGAATCGGGTCCATCTGCCCTCCTGCCCACCTGAGTGGACAGCGAATTGTACGCGAGAGGACACTTCTGGTTTCCGCGCGAACGAGAAGGAACTGCCCCAAGGCAACCCTGCCCGGCTCGCTTCGTACAACGATTGCGGCTTCTCGGGGCAGCGGCCGGGAGCGACAGCGCGCCCGGTAAGGGCAGGCGAAAATATGGAACCGGTCTTGCAACGTTGACCACTGTAAGGCTGCGGCGGTCGAAGCCCGTCAAAGCGGGTACGAATTCAACGATGAAAGGGCAGAACCAAACAATGAAACGATTCGCGATTGTGCTCATCACGGCACTTCTATCCATTCCAGCGCTAGCGCAGCAGGTAGAGGTCACGCCGTTCTTCGGCTACCGATCGGGCGGCGAGTTCCAGGCCGACGCCATCAATCCCTTCGGCGACGTCGAGATCGACGACAGCGACGCCTACGGTGTGATGGTCAACATCCCACTCACCCCCTGGTCACAGATCGAGCTGATGGCCGACTTCCAGAACTCGAACTTCAAAGGTGGCGACGACATCTTCGTCCCTGATCAGAATCTGGGAGATGTCGACGTCGCCTACTACCACGTCGGATTCGTATTTCAGGGCGATCATCCGAGAGTCCAGCCGTTTGGTGTCTTCAGCCTCGGCGCGACGAACATCTCTCCCGATCTCGAGGGTCTCGACAGTGAGACGAAGTTCTCGACCTCGTTCGGAGGTGGCGTGAAGGTCTTCTTCTCGAAGAACGTCGGCTTGCGCCTCGAGGGACGCGGGTTTTACACCGTGCTCGACACCGAGAATGACGACTTCTGCGACAATTACTGCTACGAGTACACGGACGACATGTGGCAGGGCGAGGTTCGCGCCGGCCTCATCATGCGCTTCTAGCCGCAACGGAGGACCCGGGTCCTCCGATTAGCGCCCCAAACCGAAAAACCGCTCGATTCGTTCGCGGATCGAGCGGTGCTGGCTTTCAACCATCGTCACGCGCGCCTGCTCGGAGAGATGCTCCCGGGCAGCGCGCAGCGCGACGACTCGTTCCGCCAGAACCCTGGACACTTCCTCGGAAATCGCTGGGCGCTGCGCGAGAATCTCCTGGAAGTCGTCCTTCGAGAGCCGCCAGGCGTCGACCTCCGTCGTCGCCACCACGTTCGCTTGCCTTCGCTCCCCGGTGAGCATTCCGAACTCTCCACAGAAGTCAGGTGCATCGAGCGTAGCGATACTCGATGGCTCCCCTTCACGAACCGACACCGTGACGTCTGCCGATCCGCGCGAGAGGATCACCAGATACTCGCCCTCCTCTCCCTGAACGAGGATCGCGTCACTAGGAGCGAATGGAACGAAGCGGAGCCGCGCGGCGAGCTCCGAGCGCTCCTCCTCCGTTAGGCTCGAGAAGATGTCGACATTGGTGATCGCCTCGAGTGCGCGTTTGCGCAACCGGTCGAGCACTCGTGCGTTCTCGTCGCGCTCGAGCGCGAGGTGTGTCTCGCTCCGAGGAATGCCGATGGGGAGTTGCGCACGCTCGAGACCTGTGGCGATGCGCGCACGCACCGCCGAATCGACGCTCAAATCGCGTTCGAGATCGCAGAGCCAGTATCGTGCAGCGTAAACCACCATGCCGTCGCGGATTCCCGACATGATGACGTGCGGAGCGGGCTCGGCGGCGACGCCTTCGATCTCCTGCCGGAGAAGCGATTCGGCGACCGTCGCGATGACGCGTGACGGTGCAAAGCGAAGGTCGATCGGGAACTCGATCGAGCGCCGTTGCTGCCTGGAACCCGCGGTGCGCACCCCTTGCAGCGTCACGGCGCTCTTCATCATTTGCGCGTTCGGCACGATGTGTGTATCCCCGTCGCGCGATTCGATCGCCGTGTGCCGCCAGCCGATCTCGCGTACGATCCCCGACATCCCGTTGAACGAGACCCAATCGCCGACTCGGACGGAGCGGTCGATGTTCAGCGCGAGCCCACCCATCACGTTGCCAAGGACGTCCTGGAGCGAGAAGCCGACCACCGCGGTCACGACCGCCGACGTCGCGACGATTCCCGTGAGATCGACGTTCCGGGTCCAAAGAAGGTAGAGCGTGAACGCGAAGTAGACGAACGCCTTCGTCAGATCGCGAAGGATCCTCGGAGGTTCGTAACGCAATATCGCAACGAGCACGCCGACAACCGACGCGAGCGCGAGGTTGAGGAAAGCCATTCCCTGCAGCAGGAGCGCGACGAAGTCGTTGAATCGTTCGAACGCCACGAGCTGCAGCTCGCCGCAGGCGAACGCCGCAACCCTCGCGGCGACCGCGAAAGCGTAAAGAACGATCGCCTGTCCGACCTGTCGACGCTCGCGCCGGAACAAAGTCGCGACCGCGAGCGCCGCGAGCCCGAAGGCCACCAGCGTTACGACCGCGTAGAGCGCGGGCCCTTCAGAAAGCGTGATTCCGCTCATCCCAAACACCTCCCACTCAGTCGGGCATGCTCGACTGAAACACCGGAATCCGCAGAGTCTCGGATGCCTGGAACGCGCGCGTCAAGGCTCGGAAGAAAGTAGCGCGTACCGCCGCTTCGCGAGTCACGCCAATTGCCCCGATCCGAATAAGGCTCCGCGGCGTATACTCGTCCGACTCACTACGAGAAAGGAATCCCGAATGCATCGACCGAATTGGAGGTCGCGGTTCGTCAAGGCGCTCGTCGTCGTTTCGTCGACGCTCATCCTCGCAGGCTGTTTCGATGTCGAACAGAAGATCGTCCTGAAGAAGAACCTCTCGGGCACCGCCGAATTCAAGATGGGCATCGACTTCGAGCCGATGGTCCTCATCATGACTGCGATGCAGCGCGAGATGGAAGGGAAGACCGGCGAGCCGACCAAGGCGGAGCTCGACGCGGCAAGGCAGAAGTTCCTCGACGAAATGAAAAATGAGCCGCTGCCCGACATGAAGTCCGAGATCGCGAAGGCGAACAAGGAGATGCCCGCGGGCATCAAGATGCTCGACGCCACCGCGAAGCAGGAGGGACTCAAGATGCTCTCCGGTTTCGTCTTTTCCTTCGACGACATCGGAAAACTCAATCAGGTAGCGATGCCGAAGGACAAGAAGGAAGGCGAGGAAGCGGGTGGGCCTCCCGGGCCAGGAACAGGCACGGGGATCGACAAGCCATTCGAAGGGCTAGTCGTGAAGGATGAGGGCGCGACGATTCTCATCACGAGCAAGCCGTTGAATCCGACCGAGGACGTGAAGGAACAGGCCCCTCCATCCGAGGATGGCAAGATGGACAAGCAGATGGAGAACGCCTTCAAGAGCATGCGGGTTGCCTACCGCATCGAGTCAGAGCTCGAAGTCGTGGAACACAACGCGAAACGCAAGGATGGTAAGGCTCTCGTCTGGGAGTGGAAGTGGGAAGACTTCAAAAAGATGGAAAAGTCGGGCGCAACCGATATGGGCGTCCGCGTCCGCTTCAAGAAGTGAGCGCGCGATGATGAGACGACTTTCACTGCTCCTTCTCTGTGCGTCACTCGTCGCTCCTTCCGCATCCGCTGCGGGCGCTGAGGATGCGATCCGTGCCGCAAACGCCCGGCTCAAGGAGATCATCCTGAGCGGAAAGGCCGATGCCATAACGACGGACTTTTATGCACCCGGCGCAATCCTGATGCCTCCTGACACGCCAAAGGTCACCGGTACGGAGAGCATCCAGAAACTCTGGAACGGGCTCGCTGCATTGGGAAAAGTGACCCTCGATGTGTCGACTGATAGCGTTCAGGAACAGGGCGACACCGCGATCGAGGTTGGTGTCTGGACTCTCGCGATCGAGACGCCGGGAAGCTCGATCCCGATGCGGGACAAGGGGAAGTACGTCGTCATCTGGAAACTGCAAAAAGACGGAAACTGGCGGGCGACGCACGACATCTGGAATTCCGACAATCCTCCGCCCATGCCCGGAAAGTGAGTTGAGTACAGGCCTGGGGCGCGTTCCGTCGCGCCCTGGGCGAACCCCCGCCTCACCAGACTCCGCGATCTTCCGCAACAGCTCCGCTCTTCGCAGCTCCGTTTCCGTTCATTCGGACGAGCTGATGAGCGAGCAAGCCGGCGACGAAGATCGCGGACGACACCCAGTGGATAACGCGCATCGCTTCGACTAGCCGCTCATTCGTCAGCACTTGCATGAAATAGGCGGAGAGCACCATCGGAGCGATCGCCCAGAGCGCGACGAGCCCCGTCTTGCGGCGCGGCTTCGTACCGGATTCGTGCTTCGGTTTCACGTGTGTCGCCCAAACGACGCCGATGACGAAGAGCGCGATCGGCGCGACGATCACGTGAACGTCGAGCATGTAAGGCTGCCAGGGATGATTCGCAACCGCGAACGGGTCGTCGGTCGTCATGAAGTACTTCATCCACGCGAACAACGCGCCGGTCACCGTCAATACGACCGCGGTCGAATTGAGCAGCAGTCTTTGGAGCGCCGTCATCGTGCCGGCTTGCCTTTCGGTACGGGCCGCGCCTGGACGACGCCGTGAATCGCGAGAATCTTGCGCGACGCATTCACGATCGCGCGGCCGCTCAACGTGGCTCCCGAGATCGGCCGGATCGATCGCTTGAGCGACAGCTCGGCGTCCAGCTTCTTCCCGTCGAGCTGGTCAATCCACCGCGGCTTCGGAAGGTAGTCCTCAGGCTCACTAAACGAGAGGATCTCGATCCGGTCGATCGCTCCGTCGGAACGGACGACGATCATCAGGGTCTCGGGTAGTGTCCGCACGCGATGCGCGTCGAAATAGACATACCCGACGATCGCCCCTCCCACTCGGCCGACGTAGCGGACTACGAGCCCATCCTCGAACTCGACGCCACTCGCGCTCTTCGCCGCGCGCGCCTCGTCGGGCGAGAGAAAGATGCTTTGGCGTTCGAGCGCGGCGCCCTTCGAGAATGCCGAGTCGAGCGCCTGCTGCTGCGTCATGAACGTCTTTGCCGGCAGCGGCAGCGCCAGAAGAAGCGTGATCGAAGCGAGAAAAAGATTCCGTCTCACGTGTGTCGCCGCGAGGCGGGACGTCACTCCCACCTCGCGGCTCCCCTTCCCCTAGAAGATATATCCGAGTGCTGCGTTCACCTGGTCAACACCTTTGTTCGAGCCGTCATCGATGTTCTGGTAGTCGACTTTGATCACCGCCTGCGGGATCGGCTTGAAGGCGATTCCGAATGTCGACACTTCGATGTCGTTCGCGGGATTCGCCGAGTACCCAGAGGGAACGTCCTTCTGCGTGTTGAGCTCCTCATACCGATAGTAAGGGATCAGCGATGCCTGTCCCATCGGGAACACCGACGTGAGGTCGAATCCAACTTCCCCGTACCAGCCGTCCTGCTCTTCGCCGATCGACTTGTTTCCCGTGAGGCCGTTCGCCTGGTTGATCAGCGCCACATCATCGATTGAAGTCTCGGCCCAAAGACCGCGCAGTTGGAGTCCGCGGTACTTCCACTCGGCGTGGAGCTCGGTGGTCGTCACGTTGCCGCCGATCTCCTCGCCCGCGACGGCGCGACCTTGTCCCGAATCACCGCTGTAAGCCGATGCGCCGAGAAGGACACCTTCGACTGGATGCCAGTCGAGCCGGCCGACGATGGCAAAGTCCTCCGCCTTCGCCTTTCCGCCCTTTTGGCGGGCATCGCGCACTCCCGACGCGGTGAACTTCGAAGAGTCGTAACCATTGACGATGTAGGCCCGATAGGTGAAATCACCCGCGTCGCCGAAGACGCCCGCTCCGTTCTCGCGCCACGTCGTCGGGATGATCCGCTGTTCGACCGTCGGGCGCTTCGCCCCGAGGAACGCAGTCGGCTCGTGCAATTCGTTGACGAAGCCGACCGGAAGCAGAACCATGCCAGCGCGGACGTTGAAGGCCGGGCGAACGAGAAAGTCGAGGTAGGCAAACTCGACCGATGCCTCGCCGACTCCGTTTGCAGTTGTCGCGTGCTCGAACTCGATCTCCGAGTTGAAGACGACCTTGTCACTGAACTTGTAGCCGGCATAGAGGATCGCCCGGAGAAAGTCGAGCTGGTCTGTCTTGCCCGATGCGACGCCGGCGTCCGACTGATTGTCGAAGTTTTCGTACAGCATCTCGCCGTAACCGCCGAGAGAGATTCCCGGCTCCGAGCGGTAGACCTTCGTCGCCGCCGCACCCATTCCATACTGCTGCGTATCGGCCGCTACGACTCCCTTTGTCTGCTGCAACTTGAGCGACTCGATCTCCTTCGATAGCACCTCGATCTGACCACGCACCTCGGCGAGCTCGGGCGAATCCTGCTGCTCGGCCATCGCAGCGATCTTCTGTTCCAGCTCGCGCACCCGCTTCTCGAGCTCCTCCGGAGTCACTGCCGTCTGTGCGAATGCCGAAGATACTGCGAAGAGCGTCGTCAGCACGACGATGATGAACGATCTCATTGGGTCTTTTCCCCTTGTTTGAATTCCGTCCCTGCCGCGCGAACGGCGAGACCGGCTGTGTTGGACTTGTCACTGAGGAGGAACTTCCACCCTGCCTCGGTGGGAACGATGAAAATTGCAGCAACGTCGTGTGCGTTCGCCCATGCAAGCCCTTCGCGTGGACCCATCACGTAAAGCGCAGTCGAGAGAACATCGGCCTCGAATGCGCTCGACGACACGACGCTGACAGATCCACGCGAAGGGAGTGCACGCCCGTCGCGCGGATCGAGAATGTGTGAGAAGCGCACGCCGTCGACGACGAACGTCTTCTCCGAGCCCGAACTGGTCGACAGCGAGCCCGAGGTCATCGTGAGTAGAAGGAGAGGCTCGTCGCGGTGCTCCGGACTGGCAATCGCGACGTCGATCGGCGCGCTCGACCTGAGCATCAGCTGTCCACCGAAATCGAGGAGGAATTCGCGCTTCCCTGCCTCCTCGAGAACTGCCGCGGCGCGATCGAGCGCATAGCCCTTTCCAAAGCCTCCTTCTTCGAAGGCGGATCCCGCCGGGAGGCTGACGCGACGCGACCCAGCATCGAAGCGGGGGCCCTCCAGGTTCGCGAGCGGCAGGATGTTTGCGATTGCTTCGGGAGTCGGGACAAGGCCCTGCTCGCGCGTGCGCCACAGCTCGACGAGCGGGCCGGTGAGCGGGTTGAACGCGCCTCCAGTTGCCTCAGCGCTTCGGATCGCGTCCGAAAGGACCGCGAAGAGCTCGCGAGATACTTCGGCGCTTTGGGAGCGGTTCAGCCTGGACAGCTCGCTCCCATCGCGCCACGTGCTGAGCATTTGCTCGATGCGGGCGATCTCGTCGAACGCCACAATTGCTGGCGTCGCATCGCCGTCGAGAACGATCTCGCAGACGGTTCCCATCAGGTAGCGAGACCTTGACGTCGCCGAATCAGGCGCGAGCCCCAAAGCGCCGATGGACACGCTTAGTGACGACACGACAGCGAGCGCCAGCAAAGCGCTACTGTGAGAGTTGATCTCAACAATTCGGCTGAAACCTAGGCGAGCCATTGCGGATTGAGTGTCATGGATTCGAGTGCCGGGCGCTGTGACATCGGTCACGGCTTTTGAGAATAATTCTCAAAACGCGACGCAATCTACTCCCCCCCAGTGTCGTTGTCAACGCCCTTGCCGCCTCGAGCCGCCGGCCCTCTCGAAGCCTAGTGTTCCGTCCGTGAATTGGACGCAGTCTCGCCGAATTCACGGACGGAGCACTGGTTCGCCAATTGCGCCGGAGTCCTCCCTTCGAAGCCATACTCAACGGGCGGCCGTGAGGCCGCCCGGAGTTGAATCGTGATGCGCGCGTGAGTTACTCGATCCAGCGAGCGATGAAGAGGTTCGTATCGAAGCCTCGCTCCGAGGCGCGATTCGATCCCCAAACGATCCAGCGCCCGTCAGGGCTGAACATCGGGAAGCCGTCGAAACCGGGAGCGGTGGTAATGCGCTCGGGCTCCCCTCCGTTCTTGTCGATCATGTAGAGCTCGAACTCGCGGTTGCTGCCCGTGTTGTGATTGGAGCTGTAAATGATTCGCTTCCCGTCAGCGTGAAAGTAAGGACCGAAGTTTGCCGCACCGGTCTCCGTGACCTGGCGCTGGTTCGTTCCGTCGGCGTTCATCACCCAAAGCTCCATCTTCGAAGGCCGTACGAGGTGATCCTTCAGCAGTGCCCTGTAATCCGCGAGCTCCGAATCTCCCTCCGTGTAATGCCAGGCGCGCCAGACGATCTCGCGGCAATCGGCACTGTAGAACGCACCGCCGTCGTAGCCCGGCGTGTTCGTGAGTTGCCTCACGTTCCCCGCCTCGTCCATCTCGTAGAGGTCGAGATCGCCATGCCGATCGGACGTGAAGACGAACTTGCCGCCTCGGTGGCACCACGTTGCTTCGGCGTCGTACGCATCGTTATTCGTCAGTCTCTGCACGTTCGATCCGTCGAGGTCTGAGGTGTAGAGCTCGAACGTTCCGAAGACGGGCCACACATAACCGCGCGAGCGATCGGGGCGCGTCGGGCACGCATCACCGCCAGAAATCGTCGAAGCCCAGATCAACCGGTCCGCCTCAGGCCAATCGTAATAGCCGCAGGTCGTGCGTCCTTTGCCGCCCGACACGAGCTTCGTCGCCCCGCTGCCAAGGTCCATGATGTACTGCTGATCGCACCCCCCCGCGTCGGGCGTCGACTGCCAGATGAGCGACTTCCCGTCGGGACTGAAGTAGGCTTCCGCATTCTCGCCGACGAAGGTCAACTGTCGAATGTCTTTAAGGTGCGTCTCCCCCTCGAACTGTTTCTCGAACGGCTTTCCGGCTCCCACAACGAAATTCTCACCCGGCCGGTTTGCGTAGAAGTCGAGCACCGCCGGAGCGCCGCTCATCGAGGCCGGCGGCATTCCCGCGTGCCGAGCAACGGGAGGCGCGGAACGCGAAGGCGTCGCGGTAGGCGCCGGCGGTGCGTGATCGGGTGACGGCTGCGCCGTGATAGGTGGAGGGCTCGCTCCCGGTGCCGGTTTCGCGGCTTGCGGCGGCGGGGCCCCTCCGCGCGCGGCACGCTCGCCTAACGTCGCGCGGAGCGTGAGCTCCTTCCCTTCCCGGACGACCACGACGTCGACCGTCTCTCCAGGCTTCGAGTCCTGCAGTGCATACGTCATGTCGTAGAGGTTTGCGATCGTCGTGCCGGCGATCTTCACGATCGTGTCTCCGCCGCGAATTCCGGCGAGATCGGCAGGGCCACCCTTTCGGACGTCGGAAAGCAGCACGCCTCCCGAAGCCGCGCCCATCGCCTTGTTGTCGGGGACCGTGCCGAGGTACGCGCCATATCCGCGACTATCACCCTGCATCGCGGGCGCCACGCCCACCTTTGCGTATCGCGGCGTGACATCGCCACCCGCGATCGTCGCGCCGAGCCGTGCCGTCAGTTCGGCTACACGAGCACCACCCTCGAAGTTGATCGCGGCGCTATCGTCCGCCGGTGAGTGATATCGATCGTGAGTCCCTGTGAAGAAGTGGATCACCGGGATGCCGACGGCGTAGAAGCTCGTCTGATCTGACGGTCCGTATCCATCGCCACCCGCCGACGGCTTGAGGTTGAGCTCCTTCGCGGCAGCTTCGACTGCCGGCTTCCATTCCGGCGCTGAGTCGGCGCCCAGCGCCGCGAGCTCGTCGTTCGTGAGGTTGCCAACCATGTCGAGATTGATCATCGCGACGATCGAGCTCGCCGGCACCGGCGAGCTCTCGACGAAGTGCCCCGAGCCTGCAAGACCCACCTCTTCCGCAGAGAAGAGAGCGACGATCACGGAACGGTGGTTCTTCGATTTCTCGAGGAGCTGCTGGAGTCGATCTGCAGCGATCAGGGCTGCGGCGGTGCCCGACGCATTATCGTCCGCGCCGTTGTGAATGCCCGTTTCGTTAGGCTTGACCGAGCGGTCGCCCCCCATCCCGAGATGGTCGTAGTGTGCTCCGATGACGACGTACTCCTTCGCGAGCTTCCCCTTGCCGCGGACGATCCCTGCGACGTTCTCTGTGTCGACCCAGGTGTTCTTCAGAGCGACGTTTCCCGAGAGGATCAGGCCAGTCTTCGCCTGCGAGCGTGGCCTGAGATCGCGATCGACGCTCAGCTGCCACGCCTTCAAGTCGATGCCCGCCGAGGCAAGCCACTTCTCCGCAACGGAAGTCCGCACCTGGATCACCGGGAGTCCGGCCGGGCTCTCCGGTCCGTCATTGCGAAGCGCAGGGAGCTTGTCCTTGCCTTCGTCCTGAAGCGGTCCCGTCGCGAAGATCACCGCGACGGCGCCCCGCTCGCGCGCCTGGAGCACTTTGTATCGGATCGCCGACCAACGACTCGGCCGCTTGCCATCGAATGGAGACGCGTCGTCGCGCTCCTGCGGCTCGTAGCGAAGGATGAGCGCGACCTTTCCCTTCAGGTCGACCCCTTCCAACTCGCGGTACCCGATTGGCTCGGCGTCGATGCCATAACCGACGAACGCGATTTCGCCCGAGAACCTGCCGCTGCTCGAGAAACCGAGAGCGGTCCACGATTCCGCGTCGATCCCCTCGAGCACGTTTCCGGCTTCACTCTCGACGCCCGTCTTGACTCGAAACGGCTGACGGAACGACGTGCCGAATGCTGGAGCGAGTCCGGCATCCTTCAGTCGCGTCTCGATCATCTCCGCCGCCTGCCCGATGCCTTTCGTGCCTAATCCTCGCCCTTCGCGCTCGTCATCGGCGAGATACTCGACGTAACGTTTGAACGTGTCGATCTGTGACTGGGGTACGCCCCGCGCGGCGGGACTATCGCCTGCGCCAGCGGCGGCGAAAGTCACGTTGGCGAGGAGAATGACTGCGATCAAGTTGACTCTGCTGTGCAAGGGAGCTCCTCCGATTTGGGAACGAGATTATATGCGTCGCGAATGAGCGAGCGAGAGCAAGGAGTCGGACGTACACTACTCCCATGCGGCAAGCGATTCGATCCCTCGTCGCCGCGGCGGCGCTCGCGGCCGCTTGCGATCCCGAGCTCTCAGGCGCCGATCCAAACCTCGTGCTGACGCCGGTCTCGACCAACATCGACCGTCCCGTCGCCCTCACGACCGCTCCCGGGGATCCCGGCCGCCTTTACGTGACTGAGCAGGCGGGGCGCGTGCGCATCGTGGAGAACGGCATTCGCTTCTCGACCCCGTTCCTCGACATCCAGAATCGCGTCAGCTGCTGCGGCGAGCGTGGCCTTCTCAGTATCGCCTTTCATCCAGCGTACCAGGCAAATGGTTTTTTCTTCGCGAACTACACCGATGTGAACGGCAACACCGTTGTGTCGCGCTTCCGCGTGGGCGCCACGAATCCCGACCGCGCCGAGGCGGCGAGCGAGACGGTGATCCTGCGCATCGCGCAGCCGTTCGGCAATCACAATGGTGGCCAACTCCAGTTCGGACCCGATAATCATCTGTACATCGGAACCGGAGACGGAGGCTCGGCAGGCGATCCCGGCAATCGCGCACAAAGTGTCGACGAATTACTCGGAAAGATCCTGCGTCTCGACGTCGAGCTGGAGGCCGGCTACAGAGTCCCTGCAACGAATCCAGTCATCGGCGGGAAGCGAACTGAGCTCTGGGCGATCGGGCTCAGGAATCCGTGGCGATTCAGCTTCGACACCGCAACCGGCGATCTCTTCATCGCCGACGTCGGCCAGAATCAATGGGAGGAAGTCAACCTTCAGCCTGCGTCGAGCACCGGTGGCGAGAACTACGGCTGGCGACGCATGGAAGGAAACCACTGCTTCAATCCATCGAGCGGATGCGACGACGGTTCGCTCGTCAAGCCGATCATCGAGTACTCGCACTCCGAAGGCTGTTCCGTCTCGGGCGGCTACGTCTACCGTGGGAAGAGCAGTTACCTCCTCGGCAAGTACATCTACGGCGATTTCTGCACAGGCTTCATTCGGAGCGCGACTCGCGACGCAGCAGGAAGCTGGAGCACGGCGCTCCTCTTCAACGCCGGGTTCCCGATTTCGAGCTTCGGACAGGACGGCTTTGGTGAAGTCTACGTCCTCAGCTACAACGGTGCGATCTACCGAATCGACGACCTCTCCGTTAGGCGCCGTCCCGCGCGACCCGTCCGCTGACGGAGTTACGGCTCGCAGCCGATCTCGTAGTCGACAAGCTGCCGCATCGCAGCCCTGTTCGCGTCGTAGACTTCACGCATCACGATCGATTCGCGATCGATGGCCCGATCGATCGCGAGTACTCCGTCGAGATGATCGAGCTCGTGCTGAAACAGCTCCGACGCGGCGATCCCCATCGCGCTCCATTCGCACGTCGCGCCACGTTCGTTCTGATAAGCCAGCGAGATCGATCGGTCGCGTCGCAATCGGACGAGAAGCCCGGGAAAACTCATACAGTCATCCCACATCGCGAACGTCACGCCGCTCGCAGAGATCACACGCGGGTTGACGACGAAGAATGGTCCGTCACCGAGGTTCACGGCAACGATCCGCAACGATACCCCGACCTGAGGAGCCGAAATCGCGCGCCCAAAGCCGTGCTGCGTGCGAAATGCCTGCAACGTCGCCGCAAGGCCCGCACATGCAGCCTGGAGCTCCGCCCCTTCGAAGTCAGTGACCTCTGACGAGCGGACGCGCAGGCGCGGATCGCCGAGCAGCAGAACGGGCAGCGTAACGGCGGTCTCGGATCCTCCTGGCATCGAGCTACTCTGCCCGCTTGAGGATGAGCTCCTGCCTCACCGGCTGCTTCGCGTCGAACTTAACGTCCTCAGCCGTGGTGAAGAGCACGGTGCCGCCCTCCTCGATTCGAGCCTGCAGCGCGTAGCTGTGCCCCGACTCGACGCTTTCCATCCAGTAGGTCAGCTCGAACTCGATCGGAACCTGTCCCGGCGAGTTGATTGCCTTTTGTGCCACGAGGTATCCCGGCTTGTCCACGAGGTCGAGGTCGACAATCCTCACGTGCGCCACGGCATCGGCACCGAGCGCGATCCGCTCCGTGTACGAGATCGATCCGCCGACGGTGGCCATTTCGTCCTCGTCCATGTCGGAGCTAGCGCAGGCGAGCGGAAAGAGCGAGAGGGCGAGAACGGCGAGCAATCGTGCGATCTTCATGGCCGTATTCTGAATCGAAACGCTGGACTATGGGAATACCGAAAGGAAGAGCAGGCCGTTTCCCGAACGGCAGATCGAATCGTAGAATGCCCCATGTCAAACGCGACGACATTGAGAATCGAAGACCGGCTTGGCGCATTCATCGCCGAGCTAGTCAGCGAGACCAACGGCCTTTCGATTCACGACACGTTGGCGCTCGCCTGCCAGTCGCAAGCGGCCACGACCGACGCGGAGCTCGGCCGGCTCGTTGAAGAGTTCCGCGCGCTGCTCGCCAACTTCCGCGTCGATGCCGCACCGATCGAGCAGCTACTTGCGCATCCATTCTCTCTCGCGCTCGAACAGTTCCTTCGGGGATTTCCGCTCCCATATCGCGAAGAGCACATCCACCTCACCGGTTCGCTCGCGCCCGAGTTCCTCTTCCCCAGAATCCAGGCGTTGCTTGACGGTCCAGCTGGTGACGTGTGTGCGAACAAGATCCGGGAAGTCTACGGACCTGACAGCGTTCCGATACGGACTGTCGCGGACGTCGAGCGCCTGGTGCGCCTCGGCGAGCACGACCGCTTCGACCGCTATCTGCGTATACTTTACCTTCCCAAGCTCCTTCTCACCTCACGTGAGGCCCACCGCGACGCGGCACACCACATTGCGTCACGGCTCTGGCGCCAGTCGAACGTCGGCGCGGTGAGGCTGAAGTTCACGCTCTTTCGAAACACGACCGATCCAGCAGAACAGGTGCCAGGCATCGAGTCGCTCTCGATCGACGACGTCGTCCTTGGCCTCTACGAAGGGTTTCGCGCGTTTCAGCGCGAAGTCCCGACATTCGAGTTCATCCTATCCCCCTGCTTTCGCAAGGAGCCGGGGTTCTATGACTCAGCGCGATTCCCATCGCGCCGCGCACACTTCGAGGACCAGGTGCGGCAGATCATCGACCTCCTGGAAAGCAATCCCGAGCTGCGCGGCCATCTCACCGAGGTCGACACCGTCGGCAACGAACGAGGCTTCTACCGCAAGGCGCATTTTCAGGAGCTCCGCGTCGGACTCCGAAAGCTGCAGGCGTACGGTTTCCAGGTCCGGAGCCATCATGGCGAAACCTGGGGCTCACTCCGGCAAGGAATCCAATCGGTCGACAACGCGATGAATATCTGGCATGTCGACGCGGTCGAGCACGGACTCGCCCTCGGCACCAACCCCAACTACTACTTCCAGCGGCTTACACAGCGGGCGCTGCAGGCGAACGCCGAGAACCGGGCAATCACTCCCGGAACGCTCGACGCGAGTGAGATCTCTGAGCTCGACTGGAACGGCCGCGATGACATTGCGAAGAAACTGTCCGTAGGCCAGCACCTCTCGCCTGCGGAGCGTACGAAGTTCATCAAAGCGAAGTTCCACACCGCGAGCGAGGTCGAGCACTACCAGCATGACGTACTCAACAGGATGATCGACAAGGGAGTGTCGATCATCGCGCTTCCGTCGTCCAACAAGCGCCTAACTGGAGCCTTCGAAGACTACAAGGACCACCCATTCTCCTGGTGGGAGAAAAAGGGACTCAAACTCGGCGTCGGCACCGACAACGACGTCACGCTCGGTACGAGCTACCTTCGAGAAATGCTGATCCTTCTTTACACCGATCCCCTCGATCTCAAGCTGACGAAACTACTGCTCGTGACGACCGGTGAAACTCGGAGGTCGTACATCAGCCACCTGCTGTGGCAAATGAGGAAAAAACTTGCCGGGGAGGGAGCACTAAAACAATGAGCGCAGAACGCAGAATGCAGAACGGAAGAATGTAGAAAAGGAGCTCGCCCACGATCTCTCTTTCTACATTCTTCCGTTCTGCATTTTGCGTTCTGCATTCGAAGTGTTGATTCTCACCCTCCGCAAACACAAAACGCGCGCCCCGAAGGGCGCGCGCAACTTTCAGTTTGCCTCACTCGTTTCGCGTTTCGCGTTATTCCGACTCCATCCGGTAGTTCGGCGCTTCCTTCGTGATGATGACGTCGTGCGCGTGGCTCTCGCGCAGACCCGCCGCGGAGATTCTGACGAATCGTGCGATCGTGCGAAGCTCCTGAATCGTCTTCGAGCCGCTGAGGCCCATACCGGAACGCAGTCCGCCGACCATCTGAGGCACCATCGCCGAGAGCGAGCCCTTGTACGGGACTTTCCCCTCGATTCCCTCGGGCACGAGCTTCCCCTCTTCCGTCTCGTCTTCCTGGAAGTAGCGGTCTTTCGAACCAGCCTGCATCGCGCCGATCGAGCCCATGCCGCGGTACGACTTGAAGGTACGCCCCTGGTAGAGGATCGTTTCGCCGGGAGCCTCATCGGTTCCGGCGAAGAGCGATCCGATCATCACACTGCTCGCTCCGGCAGCGATCGCCTTCGTAATGTCGCCCGAAAACTTGATGCCGCCATCGGAAACGATCGGGATGTCGTGCTCGTCGCCCGCGCGCGCGCACTCCATGACTGCCGTCACCTGAGGCACACCCGCGCCGGCGACGACACGCGTCGTGCAGATCGAGCCTGGCCCGATCCCGACCTTCACGCCATCGACGCCGAGCCGGATCAGATCCATCGTCGCGTCGTACGTCGCGACGTTACCCGCGATCAACGCAGTGTCGGGGAAGTACCGCTTGAACTGGCGGATCATGTCCATCACGCCTTCGGAGTGTGCGTGGGAGGAGTCGATGAAAACAACGTCGACCTTTGCGGCGATCAACGCGCGCGCGCGATCGAGACTCTCCTTGCCTACGCCGATCGCGGCGCCGCAGCGGAGGCGTCCCAGCGGATCCTTCGACGCGCTCGGGTAACGACGCGCCTTCTGAATGTCCTTCACCGTGATCAGCCCCTTCAGATCTCCGTTGGCGTCGACGACGAGGAGTTTCTCAATCCGGTGCGTGTGGAGCACCTCGCGCGCCTGCTCGAGCGTCGTGCCGACCGGAACCGTCACGAGGCCGTCCTTCGTCATCCGCTCGGAGATCGGGAGGTCGAATCGAGTCTCGAATCGAAGATCGCGGTTCGTCAGAATGCCGACGAGCCGTCCGTTTTCGTCGGTCACCGGCACACCCGAGATCTTGTACTTCTCCATCACCTGCAGCGCTTCGGAAATCCGCTGCCACGGGCGCATCGTCACCGGATCGACGATCATGCCAGCCTCGGAACGCTTGACCTTGTCGACCTCCTCCGCCTGTTGATCGATCGTCATGTTCTTATGAATGACGCCAATGCCCCCCTGCTGCGCCATGGCGATGGCGAGCCTCGCCTCGGTAACCGTGTCCATGGCGGCAGAGAGGATCGGGATGTTAAGCCGGATGTCGCGCGTCAGGCGCGTCGAGGTGTCGACGAAGTTCGGGTGCACGTCCGATTTGCCGGGGACGAGAAGCACGTCGTCGAACGTGAGCGCCATCGGCGGCTCGGCGAGACGGTTCGCTCCCATGGGTCGCGAACCCGACTCGGCCGGCTCCACGCTGCTGATGATGGATAGATCTTCCCTGACGTCGCTCATGGCGTCCCCCGTAAGAAGCTGCATTCTAGAACACGACTAGCGCTCAATGCGATTTCGTGTGGCGCTCCGCATGCTCCGCGATCCCAACCGGCTTGGCCGGCGCAGAGAGTCCGAAGGGAATCCGGAAATGACAGACTGGCTCGCTGGCGCTCGTGCCTCGCCCGTCGCAGATTGCGCGAGGCAATTCTCGCCCCGCGCCTCTTCGATCAAGTTCTGAATTTCCTGACGAATGATCGGAACAAACCCGATCGTCATTCGTCTTATAGGTGCGGTTGCCCTGGTGAACGTGTGCACGATCTGCTCGACTACGTAGAAGACAAGCCCCGCCGCGGCGACCTTTCTCTCGGCGTTCTGATCTCCGTCGCCATTCATCTCACGGCCGTCTCCTTCCTCGTCGCCTATCACTTGAAGGGGCCTGTCGAGAAGCAAGCGCAGCTCCCGGCTCGGTTCGTCGAGCTCGTTCCGAAGCTGCCACAGGCGAACCAACGCCAGGAACCGAGCATCACCGACGCGCCTGGGCCGAGGCGGGACAATCCGAGAAGCGACGCGCAGCTCTCGGATGCAGACCGTAAGGCGAGCAGGCCGGACGCCATCGAGGGTCCGCGCACTCTCACACCAGGAGACCGCCGCCCCCAGATGCAGGAGGTTCCCCAGCGCGGAACGTCTACCCAGAACGATGGACCGTCTCTCGATCCCGAGCAGCAGCGCGCGATGGCAGCGTCGGGCGGCGGTTCACCGGCCACGGAATCGCCCGGAAATGATTCGATCACCGCGTTTCGTGGCTCGCAGTCGCCCCAGGTCGACTGGAAGGCCGCGATCAAAGACGTCGCGTCACAGCCGAGCTCGCGACGCGGTGCGCCAGTCGGCGACTGGCGAGCCATGCCTGGCGGCGCGGGAGACGATCTCGGTCACGCCGAGACCGGCCCGATGTCGTTCGAGACCCAGTGGTTCGAGTGGGGAGACTATGCGACCGGCATGGTCGCCCGCATCCGCTATCACTGGTACAGCAACATGCCGCAGATCATCCGCACGGGATTGCAGGGAATCGTGACGATTCGATTCACGATCCAGCGCAACGGCACGATCACCGACGTCGAGATCATCTCGAGCTCTGGCGTTCCGCCGTACGACAACGCGGCGAAACGGGCGATCGAGCTCGCGTCTCCCCTCGCTCCCCTTCCCGCGAACTTTCCTAAACCGAGCGAGCGCGTCACCGCACGGTTCTTCTATAACTCGCGGCCCTGATCTCGCGCGCAACTCCGAGCGATGGTTTGCCTCCAGATGCCCGAGCAGTCGGCGGAATCGCGGGACACTCACTAAAGTTACAGAGAGCACAGCAGTTATTGCGTTAGTATTTCAGTACTGGGAAGTGTGTCACGACCACATTCATGACTCGGCGAAACGACAGCACTCAAGACGAATCCCCCACGCGAAAGCGCTGGGATACACCCCGAATCCTTTCGCGTGAGACGATCGAGGCGGTCGCAGGCGTCTGCAGCCCTTCGCCACCTGCAAAGTCGACTCCCGCAGATGCTTCCTGCACGTCGATCATCTCGTCCTGACGGCCGGCTCTTCGTCGCCGCGAGCGGCTGCGGAATGCGTGGCACCGAGAATCGTCTCTCCTCTCGCCCGTTGGTCGTCCGTAATTGAATCAGGGCGACCGGTCCGATTGACACTGAGGCCCGGGCAGTACGACAGTACGCGGCCCAGCTCCCCTTCGGCATCGAGCATCCGCTTTACGTGCACGGTCGCGGTTCTCACGCCGCGAAGCGCCTCGGACCCGCTCCAGATCTCACGGATCGATGCGCGGTGGAGATTGCCGGCAGGAACGCGCCAGGCGACGCAAGGATAGACATTACCGTACGGGTCGACGGCGACATTCGACGAACCGGCCCCGCAGTGCTTCTCCTCCGGGGCAGGGATTCTCTCCGCATCTTCGGCGGCGCGCTCGAGGTCGGGAATCGCCTCTCCTCGCGCGCGCGCGCGCGCAAACTGGTGCCGCACCAAACCGGCCACGCCGTCGGGAGAAGGGGCTACGTTAAGCGGCTCCATGTCGCCGTTGTCGCGCGGCGTGACACTCGTGTCGAATTGGATTGGCGCCTGAAGCGAGTCGGCAATCGCGTACATCTCCTCGACCTCCCCTTCGTTCCAGAGGGTCAGCGTCGAGTTGATCCGGAAACGCAGGCCGAGCTCGCGAAAGCCGCGCAGATTCTCGAGCAGCCTGTCGAACGACCCTGGAACGCGCGTCTGCCGTTCATGCGTCGCAGCGCACGCGCCGTGCAGGCTCACCTCGACGAGGAATGGATCGACCTCGTCGCGAAGCCTTCTCGCGATTTCGCCTCGAAGCGCGTGGCCGTTCGACTTGACCCTCACGACGAAGCCGCGTTCACGTGCGGCGCTTCCGATTGCAAAGAAGTCGGGGTGCGCGAGCGGTTCCCCCCCCGAAAGCGTCAGGTTCATCACCTGCATCGCCTCGAGATCGTCGAAGAACCGGAGATAGTCCGCAAGCCGCATCGAGCGCCCGGTCAGCGCGAGATCGTTGTAACAGAAGAAACAGTCGAGATTGCAGCGGTACGTCAGTTCGACGAGGACCGAGAAGAGTACATTGTCGCGCCAGATCCGGCTGACGACGTCGCGGAACGTCATCGTCCCTCGGCAGGCTCGACCAGCCCTGCCTCCTCCAATTCACCCACAAACTGAAGCACGTCCGCCCGCAAGGTCTGCGCTTCAGAGTCGAACTCCGAGCCGAGAGCCGCGACAACCTCGGCGAGACTTCTTGAACCGTCGAGGAGTTCGAGAATCCGCCCTCCGAACTCGTTGAGAACGAGAACTTCCCCCGCCTGTTGCCGGATCACGACCGACTCGTGTTGAACCCGCCGGAATCGCACGTCGGAACGCCGACGTAGAACGCTGTCAGTAAGGGTGCTCATAACGATTCGATTATAGGCCAGAGACCCTCGTCCCTCCGGAATGTGAGCGTCCACGCCGGGACGTCACTGACGAGTCTGAGCAGCGTGTCCTCGAGCGCGCTGACGCGGTTCGCATCGGCGTTGACGAACGGAGCAGACGAGAGAAGCAGCGAGAAGCACTCGCCCTGCAGCAGCGGGGCGAGCGCGTGATCGGGGCCTTTACGCAACCGCACGATCGCAGCGAGCGGAAACTCATTCCGACATGCCGTCGACTGAAAGTCTCCCGCGAACGGCATCCGAATCGCCTGCCATCCACGCTCGCCACGCGACACGACGTTCAAATCGTCGCTGAGTACTTCGTGTCCACGCGCCGCTGCGAGCGAGGCAATCGTCGACTTCCCCGCGCCGGAGTGGCCGACGAACAGCACGCACTTGCCGGCAACCGAAACACCGGATGAGTGAATGAGCGCCGCACCCGACGCTGCGATCCGATGCGCTGCGGCAACGCGCAGGAAGTTCTCGATGACGCCGATGAAGTGACTTTGCCGGCCCTCGGAGGTCCAGACCGCACCTCCAGTGCCTGAGTCGAAGCCGATACGAGCCATGAAATCGAGCCCCGCAACGCGCAACCCCGCGGGCGTCGATTCGAGCTCGAGCGAATACTCCCATTGGGGATGGGGCACGCCGAGGAAATCGGACGAATCAGACGCGAAGAGCTCCGATTCGAACGACGCGACAATCGACGGCTCCGCCTGATACCCGTCGTACCGCTCCGCCATCGCCGCGTACTGCTCGGGCGATAGGCCGTTGACGCGATACGGTCCACCGGGCAGGTCGACGACGAACGACGCATCACCCCATCGCTCCCCACCGGCACGGGCGGGAAACAGGTCGGGATATCGAAGAAACTGCGCGCCAAACGTGGTCATCGCTTCGTCAACCTGCCAAGGATGAGCGCGACGAAGGCGCACGCCGCACGCATGCGCTCGAGAACCGAAACAGGGGTGTCGATCCGTCCGACGACATGGCTTATCGGAATGACCCCATCATGGTGCGTACAGCGGTCTCCGCGAGTCACCAGACCGATCGCCCCCTCGCGAATCACCCATCCGAGAAGCCGGTGAGCGACGAGGCACGTGTTGTCGCGGAAGACGATCACATCTCCAGGGAGGACAAGGCGGGATCGCCGCACTTCAAGTCGCTCACCTTCTCCTATCGCGGGAGACATGCAGCCACCCCTGATTCGAATCGTCACGGAGTCTTCGGCGGCGCCGTCGGCGGCGAGCTCGAAGAGAGCGTCGAAACGGTCGCGATTCATCGAGGGTGGCACCTCCGCCGAAACCGAATCGAGGAGAGAATCCTTCCGCCGAGGATCCTCTAAGCGCTACTACCATCAAAAGTTAGCCGTTTCCCGAAATCGGCAAGAGGCCTACAATGTTACCCGAATCGTCCGAGTAGCCAGCCCCCGGCGCTCAGTACCGAACGGCCCGGTGTCAACAAGAGGAGTCAACCTGTGCGCAAGGTATTACTGATCGCCGCTCTCATCGCTGTCGCCGCACCACTGTCTGCGTTCGACACCAACACCTGTTCGGGCGACCTCTGCATTCAGCCGATCAGCTGGAACATCATCGGACTCGACAGCAACGCTCCGACGACTTCAGGGCCGAACGAGTTCATGGTCGGAGCGCGAGTGTGCAACACCTCGCCTACCGTGACCCTCACAAACGTCACGACGAAACTCTGGTGGCTCAGCGTAAACGCTGCCATCGGCCTATCCGACATAGATACCATCGCGATTCCCGAGCTCAAGCCTGGAATATGCAACGACTTCTACTACAACGGACTCGTCACGCGCGCGAAGGCAAATCACAACACGTCGAGAAACTACCGCGTGTCGGTGTGGGCGGATCAGGCGCCGGCAGTCAACCTCGGTACGGCCCCCTGGCTCGTGACGGGCGCCGTCGCGACGCCGATCGAGCGCCAGCTCTACGTCGAGAAGCTCGTTTCGCAGAATCGCAACCAGGTTCTCGGAATCAGTGGTCCAACCGACGTGTTCGTCGGCGGGATCTACACCTACGAGGTGGACTGGAGCACCGCCACCGGCGGTTACGAGCAGATCGAGCACTTCGTCAACCTTCGCAACAACACCTTCCGACTTCTCGAGTCGCACACCGATTACGCGGTGCCGACCGGTGCAACCAATGATTCGATTTACGGCGATGCATGCGGATGGGACGATCTGATCACTTCCGGCACGTACCGTTCATGCATTGGACCGACGAATTACTCGGGTGGTAAGGCGGGCGGCTCGACGATTACGAGCTGGTTCACCGTCAAGATCCTTGGAGCGGGCAGCGGCACGCTGACGACACTGATCTACGACTACTCCGGAAGCAGCTACCACTACAACTCCGACTACGGCCAGGCATACAACAGCCTGCTCATTACGGCGCAGGCCGCGTCAGACCTGCAAATCACGATCAGTGACTCCCCCGATCCCGCGACGATCGGATCGACGATCACGTACACCGGCACCGTCACAAACGCCGGGCTATCACCGGTCCTCAGCACCGACGCTGGAAAAGTGACCTTCACAATTCCCGCGGGCACCTCGCTCAACACGGGGGGCGGAGCGCTTTCGGATGGCGTCGACTTCGGCGCGCAAGACAGCGATTGGAGTTGCTCCACGTCGGGCTCGACCGTTACGTGCACGCTGATCGGCAACATGACCGATCAAGTTCCCGCGACCGCCGGCACGTTCGACGCCTACGTAGCAAACTATACGTTTGGAGTGACGGTGCTGAGTGGCACAACGGGCACGGCGATGCTCGCCGCCGCGAGCGTGACGAGCAACCTCGTCGACTCCTACCCGTCGAACAACGCCGCGACCACGACGACCTACTTCGCAGCGCCAACCGACGCCGACCTCGCGGTGACGAACGTAGTGTCGTCACCGGTCGTCACCGACAGCGGGACGGTCACCTTCACGCAGACGCTCACGAACAACGGGCCGGCCTCGGCGACTGATCCGGTCTTTACGACGACGGTACCCTCCGGTTCCGACCTCACTGCCTTCACGCCTGAATCGGGCTGGACGTGCGGAGTCCCCGCTCCGCCGGTGACGTTGCCGCTCGCCGGACCCGCCACGATCACGTGCACGGCCGATTCCGGCACGCTCAGCTCCGGCAGCTCGGCGCAGTTCCTCCTTACGATCACGGAGACGACCGCGACCGATGGCAGCGCGCTGACGAGCACGGCGACGGTCTCGAGCGCGACGCGCGATCCGAACTCCTCGAACAATCTCGCCTCGGCGACGACCTACAAGGTCGCCAACGGCTCGGCCAATCTTGAAATCACCGTAACGGATAACCCCGATCCAGTCGTCGCCGGAGAGACGATCCTCTACGACAACTGCATTCGGAACAACGGGCCCACGGCAAGCGTCGCGACATACAGCTACACACTCCCGGCGAACACGACGTTCACGTATGTCGATTACCCGGCAGGCTGGAGCTGCACGACGCCTAACGTCGGCTCGGCTGGTACGGTGAGCTGCACGAGCAATTCGGCGCTTCCCGCCGACCCCGATATCTGCTACGAGCTCGACGTCGTGGTCACAGTCTCCTCGACCTACCCGCTGAGCAGCGTGCCCTACTCCGCCACCCTAACCGGTTCGGTGCCCGACTCGGTCTCGCCAAACGTCGCCGTCGAGTCGACCGCGCTGGCCGCCGCGAGCTCGTCAGACCTGTCGATCTCCAAGTCTGCGCCGGCCAACGCGAGTGTCGGCACTCCGATGACTTACTCGATCGTCGTGACGAACAACGGCCCCGCTGCCGCTCCCCCCAACACAACCGTGACAGACTCGGTACCGGTGGCGATGACGATCAACAGCGTCTCCTCGCCGTGCACCGTTTTGGGCCAGGACGTCTCGTGCGTGTTCACGTCCGCGATCCCCGTCGGCGGCGTGCAAGTAATCACGATCAACGTGACGCCAAACAGTGGCGCAGGATCGACGATCACGAACAGTGCCACAGTGGCGAACGCCTCCGACCCCGTCGCGGGGAACAACACGGCTACGGCCGATACCTTCATTTACGCCGCAACCGTCGCAACGATGTTCGAAGCCGCGGCCGCCCGGAACGGAGACGTCGTCGAGATCGACTGGAACACGTCGTTCGAAGTAGACAACCTCGGCTTCAACCTCTACCGCGAAGCGGGGGCATCGCGCCAACAGGTCAATCCCTCGCTCATCGCCGGATCGGCCCTCATCGTGGGACAGGGAAGCCAGTTCACAGCAGGCTTCTCCTATCACTCGACCGATCGAGCACCTGTTGAAGGCTCCGTGTACTGGATCGAGTCGATTGCACTCGATGGCACGACCGTCTGGCACGGCCCGATCGTTCCGCGCGACGGATCACTCGCGAAGTCGCTGATGCGCAGCCGAGTCGGGCTTCGCTCCCGATGCCTTGATCGCCGCGTCGGAGAAGGTGTCCGACGTCGTCCTGGCGCGGCAGTTCGACATCGCGGCGACGAACGGCGCGAAGATCCTCGCGGCAAGCGAAGGTCTCTACCGCGTGACCCGGGCGCAACTCGTCGCCTCGGGCTTCGATCCCGGATCCAACCCGTGGGCCCTGCAGTTGATGGCTGATGCAACCGAAGTACCGATCGCGGTCTTTGATGGCGGCGACGGGAGCTTCGACCCGAATGACTACTTCGAGTTCTACGCCTTCGGCATGGACACGAACTACTCGGGTTCGCGCGCCTACTTCCTCGTGAACGGCAACAACGGCCTCCGCTTCCGGCCGAAGGAAAAGAACAAGGCCACGCCATTCGGAGGCAGAAACTTCCCCTTTACGCTCCTGCGGAAAGACCGGACGGTCTTCTACGGCGCGCAGGCCCACGGCACTGACGACGATGGCTTTTACGGCCCAGCGATCTTCAACAAGGCGGTCGTACGCAGCTTCACCGTCAGCAATGTCGACACGACGGGAGCGGCGCCGACGCTCGAGGTTGCACTGCAGGGCGCGACGTTCATCCCGCACCGTGTGCGCGTCAGCCTTAACGGCCAGACTCTCGGAATCATCGAATACAGCGTGCAGAACCGCGGCGTCGCTTCGTTCGCGGTTCCGGCATCGCTGCTCAAAGCCGGGAACAACGACGTTTCGCTCATCGCGCTCAATGGCGCGTCCGACGTGTCGTTCCTCGACTTCATCCGCCTCACCTACTCGCACACCTATAGCGCCGACGGCGATTCGCTCCGATTCCCGATGACGGGAGCCACGGAGGCGACGATCGGAGCATTCACGTCGCCCGACATTCGCGTCGTCGACGTCACCGATCCGCTCAATCCGACCGAGGTCGAGTCGAGAGTCGTCGCGAACGGCAACAGCTGGTCGCTGACCGTCGCGCCTCACCAGAAGGGTGCGCGAATCCTCTTCGCGGCGACGCAGGCCCGCCTCAAGTCCGCGGCATCGATCGTGACGAACGCTCCGAGCTCGCTCTCGTCACTTCACAATCGCGCCGACTTCATCATCATCACGCATCCGTCGTTCGCCGCGGCACTCCAGCCGCTCGTGGAGAAGCGCAATAGCCAGGGAATCCAGACGGTCGTGGCAATCGTCGACGACGTGTTCGACGAGTTCGGCTTCGGCGCCAAGTCACCCCACGCCATCCGCGACTTCCTGCAGTACACGCAGGAGCGCTGGAAGGTCGCGCCGAAGTTCGTCATGCTCGTAGGCGACGCGAGCTTCGATCCACGTAATTACATGGGCTACGGCGATCGCGACCTCGTACCGACTCGACTCGTTCAGACGAAGTTCATGAAGACGGCTTCCGATGACTGGATGGCCGACTTCGACGGCGATCTCATTCCTGACCTTTTCCTCGGCCGACTCCCCGTCAGCACGCCGGCAGAAGCCGAAGCCGTCGTTGCAAAGATCGTCGGATATGTGCCCCCCGCGGCCAATCGGATCGTGCTAGCCGTCGACAAGAACGACTCGATCAACTTCGAATCTCTGGCGGCGGCGGCGCGGACTACGATTCCGGCAAGCTACGCAGTCGACTCGATCTACTTCGGCAAGCTCGCAAACGCAAACGCCGTGTCGAATGCGATCTACACCGCGGCAAACTCGAGCCCGTCGATCATGAACTTCATCGGTCACGGGTCGATCGAGTCGCTCAGCAAACTCAACGTCTTCCGCTCGAAGGATCTCGCCGCGAAACTGTCCAACAGTGGCTCCACACCGGTCTACGTGGTGATGAACTGCCTGAACGCCTACTTCTTCGACGTCTGGTCGTACAGCCTTTCGGAAGCGCTCCTTCGTACGCCGAATGGCGGCGCCGTCGCCGTCTGGAGCTCAACCGGACAATCCGAACCTCTTCCACAGGGCGAGCTCAACAGAGCGTTCTATAGGATCATCGGCGCGCAACCCGGCATCACGATCGGTGAGGCGGTCACTGCTGCGAAGGCGGCGACTGCGGACCAGGAGGTTCGCAAGACCTGGTCGCTGTTTGGCGATCCGACGATGCAGCTGTCAAACTAACGCAACGTCCAAACGCTCTGCGACGCGACGCGGCGGCCGACAGGCCGCCGCTTTCCTTTCGCGCCGCGCTGCCGCCGATCGTACTTCAGCGCCGGCGAATCCACTCGATCGTGGTCCGCAGACCATCGTCGAGCTTCACCGGCTCCGGAAGGTGCGCAATGGCCCGCAGCCGAGCCCCGTCGAGCACGCTCCGCATCTGCTCCCCTGGCTTGGCAGGCGCGTGGGCAGTTGCGTACGAGCCACCCAAGGTCCGACACATCGTCTCGAAGAGGCCGACCACGCTCGTTTCCACGCCCGTTCCGACGTTAAATGCGCCGGCAAGCTCCCCTTCCGACGCCGCCATGTTCGCTCTCACGACATCGTCGACCGAGACGTAGTCACGCGTCTGCAGTCCCGATCCGTTGATCGTCACCGTTTCGCCCGCGAGCATCTTTCCGGCGAAGATCGCAACCACTCCGGCCTCACCGTGCTGCTTCTGCCGAGGTCCGTAGACGTTCCCGTAGCGCAGCGCTACACCCCTGATTCCAGATACCTGACGGTAGTAACCGAGGTAATGCTCGACGGCGAGCTTCGCACAACCGTAGGGCGACATCGGGGCGAACGGGTGCGACTCGGTCTGAGGCACGAAGAGCGGTTCGCCGTAGGCGGCTCCGCCGCTCGAGGCGAAAACCACTGACTTGACCCCCGCGTTGACGGCTGCTTCGAACAGCCGGAGGGAGGCTATGACGTTCTGCTCGGCATCGAAGATCGGGTCGGCGACCGACTTACGGACATCCATCTGTGCCGCGTGGTGGTTCAGCAGATCGACGCCCGGCCTCATCGCGCGCGAGACGACGCCGGGGTCGTTGATACTCCCTTCGATGAATTCAGCACGGGGATTGAGGTTCTCCCGCTCTCCCGTCGACAAGTCGTCGACGACAGTCACGTTCCATCCGCGCCCGACGTACGCATCGACGATGTGCGATCCAATGAACCCGGCCCCTCCGGTGACGACCACGTGCATGAGACTCTCCCTCTCGAACCAGCGCACATCTTAATGGAGATCGACGCGACTGCTCGCGGTTGCGCCGAGCCATCCGCTCTTCGGTTTCGCAGATCCACGGTTGCGGAACAGCGATCGGAGCTCGCACCTCACGCGGTTCGCTTCACCTCGAGCGCTCGAACTATCATTGCTGGGGAATCCACTGGGCAGTTCGAGCGGCGCATCGGTGCGGCGCGCATCGGTTTCGGCTGCACGGTTGTTTCGCGCAACCTGATTGAACGCTCATTCAGCTCCTGTTACATTGATCCCGCGCAGACCAATGGACTGCGCGAACCCAGACAACAGCAAAACAACGAGAGGTTCCGATGACCTGGCAGTACAACCCCAGAGTCGCCATCGTTCGCGGTCTTCGCACACCGTTCGCCAAAGCCGGAACGACGTACGCCAAGCTCGACG
>JACPDH010000108.1 GCA_016184115.1 Acidobacteriota bacterium
ACGAAGACATCCTCGGCGCCGGGAACCGACAGATCGCTCTCGACGACGACGCGGCCCGGTTTGTCGAGCGGCGCGCCGAGGTATTTCGCGATCGGCGATGCCTGCACGCCAGCGCCCCAGAGGACTGTCGCGGCCTCGATCGTCTCGCTGCCGATCGTCACGCCGCGCGCATCGATCGAGGTCACGCGGCAATTCGTCCTCACCTCGACGCCAATCTCTCGCAGTTGCGCCTCGGCACTGCGAGACAGCGACGGATCGAATGATGACAGGACGCGGTCGATCCCCTCGACGAGGATGACGCGGACCGATGTCGGATCGATCGCGCGGAAGTCGCGCTCCATCGCGTGGCGGCCGATTTCGGCGAGTGCACCCGCAAGTTCGGCACCGGTTGGCCCTCCACCGACCACGACGAACGTGAGTAGCGCACTGCGCTTCGTGGGATCGGTCTCTTTCTCAGCTGCCTCGTAGGCGAGCAGGACTCGCTTCCTGATCTCGAGTGCGTCTTCGATGCTCTTGAGGCCGGGAGCGAACGTCTCCCATTGGTCGTTCCCGAAGTAGGAGTGGGTCGCGCCGGTGGCAACGATGAGGAAGTCGTAGGCGAGCTCTCCATCGGGCATGGTGACGACCTTGCGATTCGTGTCGATCGCCGTGACATCGCCGAGGATCACGCGAGTGTTGCGTTGCTTGCGGAGAATCGAGCGGATTGGGGCGGCGATATCCGAAGGGTTCAGCGCGGCAGTTGCCACCTGGTAGAGAAGTGGTTGGAAGAGGTGGTGGTTCCGGCGGTCGATCAACGTGACGGAGACCGGCTCCCGGCCCAGGCGCTTCGCGGCGTACAGACCGGCAAAGCCGCCGCCGATGATCACCACGTGTGGTGCGCTGGAGCTCGTTGGCATCGTCCTCGTCGAGTCGGGCGCGCTGATTATATGGTCGTGGAGCTCGAGTGGCGATTCGTAACGATCCGCATATAATCCACGACGGTATGGCACTTACGGAACGAGGCCTTCTTCCGGGGCCGGAAGAGCAGGGAAGGCGCCGCTTCATGATCGCCGGAGAGAAGACCATTCTCCGCGCGCTCGAACCGCACGACCTCGAGCGTTGTTATCGCTGGATGAACGATCCGTCGATCGTTCGGACGCTCAAATCGCGCTATCCGATGCCTTTTCAGCAGGAAGCGGCGTGGCTGGAGCACGCGGTCGTCGAGACGCAATGTGAGCGCCACTTCGCAATCGAGCGCAAGGACGACCGCCATCACATTGGCAATGCGTCTCTCCACGAGATCGACTGGGTCTCCCGTATCGCGCTATTCGGTATGTTCATCGGTGAGCCGAGTGCGTGGAACCGCGGGTTCGGGCGCGACGCCGTACAGGCTCTCGTAAAGTTTGCCTTCGACGAAATGAACCTGCACAAGCTGCGCATCAATGTCTTCGCGTACAACGACCGGGCGCGCCACCTCCTCGAATCGATCGGGTTCGTCGAGGAGGGGAGACTCCGCGCTGAGTTTTTTCGCGAAGGCGCCTATCACGACATCGTCATCCTCTCGATATTCGCCGACCGCCCGCCGGTCGAAGGAGCCACGTCATGACCGATCGGAAAATCAGGGTTCTCATCGCCAAGCCCGGCCTTGACGGCCACGACCGCGGGGCGAAAGTCGTCGCGCGCGCGCTCCGCGACGCAGGCATGGAAGTGATCTATACCGGCCTTCGTCAGACACCGGAGCAGATCGTGGCCGCAGCGGTGCAGGAGGATGTCGATGCGATCGGGCTTTCGATCCTGTCGGGCGCCCACAACGTGCTCTTTCCCGAGATCATGAGGCTCCTGAAGGCAGAGGGGGCGGAGGAGATCGTCGTTTTCGCGGGAGGCATCATTCCGGAGCAGGACATCGCGCGCCTGAAGGAAATGGGCATCCGCGAGATCTTCCTTCCCGGCACGCCGACGAGCACGGCGGTTGCCGCGATCAGACAGGCCGTCAGCGCTTGAGCGAGCGGTTTCGGCTCGAAGTTGGCGACCGCGTCGCCGCAATCGCGTTCGACGATGGTGGTATGAACCTCCTGTCGCGCGACGCGCTGCGCGAGCTTGACGCGCTCCTCGACCGCGTGCCGGCGTCGATCGACACGTTCTGCTTCTTCAGCGGACACCCCTCCGTGTTCGCGGCGGGAGCCGACATGCGGGAGATGGAACGCTTCACGCCCGAAGACGCGGCAGAGTTCTCCAACCTGGGGCAGACTCTATTCACGCGCATCGAGCGCTTGAGCTGCCTAACAATCGCGATCATCGACGGCGATTGTTTTGGTGGGGCCCTCGACCTCGCCTTTGCGTTCGACCTTCGTGTCGCCTCACCCCATTCGCGCTTCTCACACCCGGGGTCGCGAATTGGAATCGTCACGGGCTTTGGAGGAACGTCGCGCTGGCGACGCCACGCCGACGCCCCTTCGGCCCGGGCGCTATTCCTCGGCAATCGAGTCCTCGACGCGTCAGAAGCGTTCGAGCACGATGTCGTCGACCTGCTTGCGGAGGTCACGCGTGGAGGCGAGCTCGAGCTCGCACGTTCGCTGTGTGCGCGAAATGCCGGCGAGGTCCGCTTCGTGAAGGAGCTGGCCCGAATCCCGCGGGGGCTTCCTGGCGAGCAGCATGCAGCGTTCGCCCGCGCTCTCGCAGAAGTCCACCTGAGAACGAAGGAGCACTGAACTCCCTCATGGAACAGATCGAATCGCACATCGACACGAGCTCTTCGGATTTCGAAGCCAACGCGGCGCAGATGACGACGCTCGTCGACCAGCTCCGCGCTCGCATCGAGACGGCAAGCCTCGGTGGCGGGCCCCGCTATCTGCAGCGCCACCGCGAGCAGGGAAAGCTGCCCGTACGGGAACGAATCGCCAAGCTGATCGACGGAGGAACGCCGTTTCTCGAGCTGTCACCTCTCGCGGCGTGGGAGATGTACGACGGCGAGGCGCCGGGCGCCGGTGTCGTGACCGGCATCGGCCGGATCCAGGGACGCGAATGCCTCGTCATCGCGAACGACGCGACGGTCAAGGGAGGGTCATACCTCCCCATGACCGTGAAGAAGCACATTCGCGCGCAGGAAGTGGCACTCGCGAACAACTTACCGTGCGTCTATCTCGTCGACTCGGGCGGCGCGTTTCTGCCCTTACAGGCCGAGGTATTCCCTGACCGCGAGCATTTCGGCCGGATCTTCTTCAATCAGGCGCGGATGTCAGCGCGGGGGATCCCCCAGATCTCCGCCGTAATGGGCTCCTGCACGGCCGGAGGCGCTTACGTCCCCGCGATGTCGGACGAGACGGTGATCGTCAAGGGGACGGGAACGATCTTCCTCGGAGGGCCGCCACTCGTCAAAGCAGCAACCGGTGAAGAGGTGACCGCCGAGGAGTTAGGCGGTGCGGACGTGCATACGCGCATCTCGGGAGTCGCCGACCACTTCGCCGACGACGACAACCATACAATCTCGATCGTTCGCAACATCGTCGAAAACATCCGCTACCACCATCGCGAGCCCGACACGCGGATCGAGCCTGCCGACCCGGTCTACGACCCCGCGGAGATCCGAGGGGTGATTCCGCGCGACATCCGCAAACCCTACGACGTGCGCGAAGTCATCGCCCGCGTCGTCGACGCGTCGCTGTTCCACGAATTCAAAGAGCGCTACGCGACGACGCTCGTCTGCGGTTTTGCGCGGATCCATGGCTACAAGGTAGGGATTCTTGCGAACAATGGGGTGCTCTTCAGCGAGTCGGCACTCAAGGCGACGCATTTCATCGAGCTCTGCAATGTGCGCGACATCCCGCTCATCTTCGTGCAGAACATCACCGGCTTCATGGTCGGCAAAGAGTACGAACGGGGAGGGATCGCAAAGGACGGCGCGAAGATGGTTCACGCCGTCGCAAACTCGAACGTGCCGAAGTTCACCGTGATCATCGGTGGCTCGTTCGGCGCAGGCAACTACGGAATGTGCGGTCGCGCGTACGATCCTCGCTTCCTCTGGATGTGGCCTAACGCTCGCATCAGCGTCATGGGAGGGGAGCAGGCGGCCGGAGTCCTCACGACCGTCAAACGCGACCAGCTGGCGCGCGAGGGAAGGGAATTCTCGAAAGCCGAGGAGGCCGCGATCGCAAAGCCCGTCCTCGAGAAGTACGATTCCGAAGGGAGCCCGTACTACAGCAGTGCGAGGCTCTGGGACGACGGCATCATCGACCCGGCCGACACGCGCAACTACCTCGGACTCGGCCTTGCAATCTCGTACAACGCGCCGATTCCACCGATGAAGTTCGGCGTCTTCAGGATGTAGCGATGCCCTGGCACAACTGGTTCCTCTTCGACCTCGGGAACACCGTCGTGAAGCTCGCGTACGAGCGCGTCCTTCATCGCCTCTCGTCGGACGCATCTGCGTCGCGCGAGGAGCTGATGCGCATCATGGAAGGCGGCGGCGGCTATCGCGACCTCGAGCGGGGAAACGTCTCGTTCGGCGAGTTCTACCAGTTTCTCCGCGATCGCGCGGGGTACCGCGGCTCGCTGGCGAGCCTTCGCGAGATCTGGACCGACTTCTTCGACGGCCCGGTCGAAGGCATCGAAGATCTACTCGAACGAATCCGCCTCGACTATCGCGTGGCGTTTCTCTCCAACTCGAACGAGATTCACGCGGAGTACATCCCACGACACTACGCGAGCCTCTTCCGGCGCGAGGATCGCTTCATCTTTTCGCACCTGCATCGCTGTGCGAAGCCCGACCGGCTCATCTTCGAGCGCGCGCTGCAGATCCTCGGTGCGCTTCCCAACCGCGTGGTCTTCGTCGACGACCTCGTCGAGAACGTCACGACTGCGCGCGACGTCGGAATGCTGGCCTACCAGTTCCATGGAACGCGGCAGCTCGCCGAGGAGTTGGAGCGAGATCGGATTCTCGTCGCGCGGACCTAACCGAGTCGTGATGTGCCGCTACGCGCCGAGCGCGCTCGCTTTTTCGTAGATCTTCGCTTCGACGAACAACTGCACGACATGCTCGTCGAGCAGGCCGTCTTTCATCTCCATGTGGAGAATGTCGAGCGCTCGCTCGTGCGGAACCGCCTTCTTGTACGGCCGGTCCTTCGCCGTGAGGGCGTCGAAGATGTCTGAGATCGTCATCATGCGCGACTGCAGCGTGATCTGGTCGCCGCGAAGCCCTCGCGGATAACCGCGCCCGTTGATCTTCTCGTGGTGCGCGTAGGCGATGTCGGGCACCGACCGGAGATCCTTCGTCCACGGAATCTTCGAGAGGAAATGAAAGGTGTGCGTGACGTGGCTCTCGATCTCGCCCCGCTCTCCGGGATCGAGGTTCCCTTTCCGGATCGAGAGAAAGCTGACCTCTCGCGGCGTGAGCAGCTTCGCGAGCGTTCCGCGGCCGTCGACGAACTCACGATCCCCGAGCGCCTGTAGGAACTCGAAGTTACCCTCCGCGAGCACCGTCGGCTCGTTCGACTGGACGATGCGCTCGAACGCCACTTGCATGGCGGCGAGCTCGCTCTCCATCTCGCTCTCGATGGCACGATTCGCGTCTTCAAACCCTGCGGTGCCGTTCTGAAGAAGCCAGTCGAGCCGCTTTCGGTGGAAGCGGCTCTCGATCGCCTTCACGATGTAGTCGAAGCGATACTGTACGAGATCGAGCTCGAGCGGATAGAGCTTCTTCGCCTTCACGAGCACGTTCTCCCTTACGCCAACCTTTCCGAAATCGTGAAGGAGCGATGCGTAGCGAATCTCGCGCAATTGATCGTGGCTGAATCGGACTGAGGCAAACGGTCCGGAGTCGAGCGCGTCGGCGGTTCGCGCCAATTCCACAGTTAGGTCGGCGACGCGGAACGAGTGACCCGAGGTCGTCGGATCGCGTTGTTCGATCGCGGTGACGGCCGCGGTGACGAATCCCTCGAACAGCCGCTCGATCGACTCGTAGAGGAGGTTGTTCTCCACCGCGACCGCGGCCTGTCCCGCGAGCGAGCGCATCACCTGAATCGAGTGCGAGTCGAACGGAACCACATCCTCGGGGACGTTCGCCGCGGTAAGGGCGTGCGTGACACCCGGACGTTTGCGATTGATCAGTTGGAGCACGCCGATCGTGTCGCCGAGGTGGTTGCGCATCGGAAAGACGAGCATCGACCGCGTCAGGTAACCGGTCTCGCGGTCAAAGGAGGTGTTGATCGAGTACTCGGCATCCTGCGGCAGGTTGTACGCGTCGTCGATGACGAGCGTTTCGCCGGTAAGCGCGACGTATCCCGCGAGGCTCTTCTTCGTAATCGGGAGGACCTTTTCCTCGAAGTCGACGGCAATCGACTCATTCTGCGCAACGACCCACTTGAGGACTTTGTGCCCGTCGTCGTCCTCGTCGAGCAGGTAGAGCGAGCCTGCATCCGAGCGGCTCAGCTCGCGCGACTTTCGGAGGATCATCGAAATGAGCTGGTGGTGGTCACGGACCGTCGACAGCGCGATGCTGATCTTCGTCAGCTCGGTGAGCTCCTCGTTTCGCGCCGAGAGATCGCCCTCGAGTTGTTTCCGACGGAGATCGTCGAGCACCCGCTCGAACGCGCGCTTGAGCGCCGATCGCATCAACTGCGCAGGGGGATGCTCGGGGATCTCGAGAAACACCGAGGTCGTATCGATTGCGGCGGGAATCTCCGAAAGGCCGCACGCGAGAATCGTCGCGCCGGGACGCGCGGTGAAGCGCGTCATCGAGAGATTCGAAGCAAGGTACTGGTCGAGGATGATGACGACGAGTCGCCCAGGATCGCGGTGAGCGAGGTCGAGCCGCTCGATGACTCGCGACTCGATCGAGTCGCGCTCGAGCAACGGGGCCAGGTCGGCGACTGGAAACGAAGGGGAGTGCAGAAGCGTGAGCCAGCTCATGGTCTGCCGGATCCTTCCATACAGCATCGGAGAGAGTTGCCGTGTATTGTACTATTCCGCGCGCCGGGTACGGAGAATGCGGCCGCCACGGCCGCTGTTTACCGATCGTCCAGAGCAATGAGAGCTCCGGCGTGGCGCAAGCGTCACCCGGAATGCGAGGAGGCCGTTTTGGCAGCGTATTCGACCGAGAAGATCGCCCCGAAATACCATGAAGCCATCGTCGCGTGGCAGAAGAAGAACTTCCCGGAGCTTGCGTTCCTCGAAGCGAACTGGAGCAAGCATTTCGGTAGCCAGACTCCGTTCCAACTCACGGCAAAAATCGGCAAGCTCCAGACTGACACGATCCAGTACGGACGATTCATCGGGAAGCCGAAGTTCGAGAGCGCGGGCGTGATGACCGGGAACATGTTCTATTCGGCCCGCGACATCATCCGTGCGCAGGCCTCCACGGAGCTCGGTTCGATCGAACAACATCGGCTCACGCTCGAATCGGCGCCGACCGACGAAATGAAGCTCTCCGTGCTCCGGATCATGGCAGAGGAGCTACGTCACGCGTACCAGATGTTCTGGGTGCTCGATCACGACGCGTCGTGGAAGAAGCCTGGCCATCCCGACATCGCCGCCGAGACGATGGACGAGTTGCTCGCCATGCACCTCGGCACCCATGTCCTCGACGCGTTCAACATTCCGTTCCACAACTTTCTCGACAACGTCGTCTTCGCGACCTTCATCGACCTCGTTGGTAAGTATCAGCTCGAAATGCAGAAGGTGTTCTCGTACGCGCCGATGGCGCGCTCGATGGGCCCGATGCTCTCCGAAGAAGGCTTCCACATCGGCTCAGGCCGCAGCTTTCTCCGCGAGCTCGCGGTCGGTGCCGTGAAGCAGAGCGGAGATTTTTCGCTCTCCGATATCCAGAAGACGATCAATGTCTGGATCCCGCGCGGCGCCGAGATGTTCGGCAACGAGCGGGGAGGCGAGACCGCGGTTGCCTTCGGCTTCAAGGACCGCAACAACGGAACCGCGCAGAGCGAATACCTCTCCGAGTGCCGCGATATCGTCGAGATGACCAACGTCGCCATCGTGCAGACGATGCTCGCTGACATCACGGCGCCCGATGCTCGCGTCGTCGTGCGTACGATTCAGGACACGGGAGACGCGCAACGCGGAATCCGACCCGAAGACCTCCTGCTCGTTCCACACGGTAGCTTCTTCCGCAAGCGAGGCCTCGATGAGGTCGCGTTCCAGCCCTACGACGTGAACGGCAACCTGCTCACGGAAGACGGCAAGCCTCTCGCGGCGGCGAGCTACCTCGACTACCTTCGCAAGAACCTGCCGGAGTACTACGTCAACGGAAGCGAATTCGCGAAGTACGAGGCTGCGCTCGTAGCGTCCTCGGTGGAAGGAAAGAGCGCGCACTCCTGGTAATCGGACCTGAACCGTGCTGGAAGAGGCGAGCGGAGTACGCTCGCCTCTTTGTTTTCAGTATCTTACGCGATGGGCAGAATGTAGTCTGCCGAGGTCGTGTTAGCGGGACGTGCACAGTACCCTTGGTGATCGATGAAGGTAAAACGGGCTGAAAAATACGGATTCTGTTCCGGCGTACGAATCGCCGACATGAAGGTCAAGCGTTTCGCTGCCGCGGGAAACACTGGTGCGATTCTTGGCCAGGTCGTGCATAACGAGCGCGTCGTCCAGGAGATGGAAGACCTGGGAGTCCGCACGGTGGAAGTCCTCGAGGCGGTGAGCGAGCCGACGATCGTGTTCTCCGCACACGGCGTCCCCCCGTCCTACCATGAGCAGGCATCCGCGCTCGGCCTCAAGATCCTCGACACGACGTGCAAGTTCGTTTACGACATTCATTGGGAATCGAAGCGCGCGCTCCAGGCCGGGCACCATCTCGTCTTCATCGGCGACCCCCAGCATCGTGAAGTGATCGGCTACACGAATGACCTCGACCCGGCGAGTTATCACATCGTGTCGACTCTCCATGACGTCGACGCGGTCGACTGGTCGCAGTTCGAGCGGGTCATGGTCTTCTACCAGACGACCCTCAACGCGGAAGACTACGAGACCGTTGTCAAAGCGATTGAAGCGCGCGGACACGACGTACGCCGCGGGGACACGATCTGTTACGCAACCAAGGAGAACCAGGACGCGGCGCGGGCGTTGGCGATGGACGCGAGCGTGGGAGCGATCGTCGTTGTCGGCGGAAAGAAGAGCGCGAACACGAAGCATCTCTGGGATATCTGCAAGGATGCAAAGCCTTCGTTCCTCGTGCAGGGTGCTGACGACCTACATGCCGAGTGGTTCCACGGCGTGGACACGGTCGGATTGACTGCAGGTGCGTCGACGCCTGATTACGTCATCGACGAGGTCGAGGAGAAACTCATTTCATTCGGTGAACGTGGGCAGGCGGCCGAATGACGCGCCGAGGCGTGTGCGCGTCGTTGTTGGCAGCGTTGTTCACCTTCGCGGCAGTGCCCGCGGTTGCCGAACGGCTCGACTGCGGCACCAACCGCCGCATGGAAGTCGTAACCTACGACTGGGAGCTCAACGGCTTCCTCTCATGGTTTGCTGGACTCCGTTTCCCGACTCATGGAACGGGGACGCTCGCGACTGTCGTCCGCTCGAACTCCTCGATCGCCACGGAGCTTCGGATCATCTCGCACAAGGGAGGGAGCGATCTCTATCAGTATCAGTCGGAGATCGATCCAGGATCGCTCGTAACGCTCGTGAGTCTCGACGGATATAAGTTCGAGGGGCGTCACCGCTCGTCGACGACGACGTTCGACTACGGTTCGAAGACGATGCGGCGCGAGAAGCTCGATTCGAAGAGGGGCCCGTCGACGTCAACGAAGAGCTCAGCGTTGCCTTCAGGGGAGATCCGCGACGTCCTCTCGGTCATCTACTACCTGAGGAAGAGCGCGACGACGCTGCAGACGCCGCTCGAAACGAAAGTCTATTCCGCGGGGAAACTCTACAGCGTCGTCCTGACCCCGGGAGCTGTGTCGACGATCGATCTCGGCGGCACGCACGTGAGCGCGAAGCAATACACGATTTCGGCGACGGCCGCGGAAAAGCAGAAATGGCCCGGCGACGTCTCGTTCTGGTTGACGCGCGACGCGCAGGCGACCCCGGCCCGAATTCTCATCCGGCAGAAGGGCGCATCGCTCGATCTTCGCGCGAAGGCGCTCTACACCTGCCCGTGACCCGCGGTTAGGCGCACGCGCGAGTCAGCGCGGATTTCGCGGCCGCGGCCGATCGGGGCCACCGCCCTGGGGGCGCATCTCGTCGCGCATCCGTCCGGCACGTTCCTCGAGTTTCGACCTGAGCATTTCCCATTGATCCTCGTTCAGGATCGCCTTCATGTCGACCATCATGCCGATCTCGCGCTCGAAAAGTCTGCCACGAGCGGCACCGAGCCTCTGCGCCACACCGATCACGTCCTTCCTGGCCGACTGAGGCTTTTCCAGCTGCGCGCGCAACTCGATTCCGAGCTTGTCGACATCAGCTTTCAAATCGATGAGCTCCGTCGAGCTTGCGTTGAAGATGGCGTCGAGCTTCGTCTGCTGGTCTCCAGTAAGTCGCAGCTCCTTCGCCACCTGCGGCATCCGCCACCATTTCCCCTTCGGCATCATCGGCCCACCGGCCTGCGCCAGCGCGCTGCCGGCGACGCAGGTCGCGAAAGCCACCGCGAGCAGAGTCAGGCGTTTCATATCGTTCCTCGCTTCTTTTCATCGGCCTCGACCCAGCTCTCCCAGTCGACGACGTTCTGAAAATCCTCGAGCTGTTCGGACTGCCACGGGTCGGTCGTGATTTGCCTTGTCGTAAGGCCATTCTCCTGTGTCGCGACTGCCGTCGCATTCGTCTCCACCGACGCGACTGTCGCCGTCGGCGAGGTCGTCATGTCTGGTGCGGAGGAGACGCTTCCGCGTCCCGCGAGAAACGCCGTCACGACGAACACGACCGCCGCTGCCGCCGCGATCTGTGTGGGGATGCCAAGCGCCCGCCGGTTGCGCGTCTCGATTGCGCGCATTACCGCGAGCTCCTGCCGCTTCCAGAACGTCTCGGACTTCTCGGGGCTCATCTCGTTCGCCGCGTGTCTCTCGAGCTCGCTCCTGACCGCGGCCAGGCGCCTGCCGCAGGCGTCACATTCCGCGACGTGGCGCGAGAGCTCCGCGTCTTCGCTCGACATGTAGGCGTGAGTAAGCAGTTCCCCGGTTCCATAGTGCTTCGTCATTCTGCCTCCCCGGCGGCGGCATTTGCGGCCGCCCACGGCTCGAGCTCTTTCCTCACTTTGTGCACGGCACGAAACAGATGCGCTCGCACCGTACCGGGAGCGAGGTCGAGCAGCGTCGCGATCTCCTCCAATGGCAGCTCCTCGAAGTGTCTGAGCCTGAAAATCACTTTCTGCTGGGCCGAGAGGCTCTCGACCGCGCGCTCGATCGCTTGCCCGATTTGCGCCGAGATGATCTCCCGCTCGGCGTTGGGTCTTTCGTCAGCGACATCGAGGGATGGTGCCTCGTCGTCGCCCGCTGCCGGGCCGATCGGAATCAGCTTCCACTTGCGTCCGCGGAGCTGATCGCGGCATTTGTTGATCGCTATCCGCGTCAGCCAGGTCTCGAATTCGCTCCGCCCTTCGAATTTCGCAAGATTCACGTATGCGGTTACGAATGCGTCCTGCGTAATCGAGTCCGCATCTGCCTCATTTCTTACGATCGCGAATGCCATGCGATAAATCCGCCGCTGGTACTTGGACACGAGCAAGGCGAAACCGGCCTGATCGCCGCCAAGGGTCTGGTCGATCAGATCCCGATCCGACGGCCCGTCATCTCGGGTGATCAGGCGTAAGCTCGCCATCGTCACGCTCCTTGGACGGATCGGATCGACGAGACGTTTACTCCGCGCTCCGGCTCCTCTGGTCGCCTACTGTTCGATCCAGACCGATTGGTAACGCGCCGGAGGAGGCACGAGGTGCGTCCTCACGCCGCGCACCTCTGGTTTGTGCGCGATGAAGAAGCGATCGTGGAAGAGATAGCAGAACGGCGCATCCTCGACCGCCCGCTGATTGAGCTGCTTGTAGAGCTCCGTGCGCCGATCGAGGTCGTTCGTCGCGCGCGCTTCTTCGATCGTGGAATCCCACCTTCCTTCGGGGAAGTTGCTTCCAAGCCTCGATCCCGACTTGCTGTGAAAGAAGATGTAGAAGAAGTTGTCGGAGTCGGGAAAGTCTGCGTACCAATTCCCGCAGATGATCTGATCGTGACCGCGCCGTTCACGCGACTTTCGCGCTTCTTCCGCGGGGTGCTCCGAGACCTCGACCTTGATCCCAATTTCCGCGAGATCGTCGATGATCATCGGGACCATCCCCGAGTTGTAGAACTCGTCGGTGTCCCAGCGGAAGTAACGGAGTCTGAAGCCCGAGGAGTATCCTGCGCGACGCATCAGATTGCGTGCCTTCTCAGGATCGTAGTTCGGACCCTTCAGATCGGGGTCGTACCCGAGAAGGCCCGGAGGCAGCAGCGTCTCGGCGGGAACACCGAGCCCCGAGTAAACGGCACGGTTGATCCGGTCCTTGTTGATCGCGTGGGAGACTGCCTGGCGGATCTCCACGTGGCTGAATGGCCCGTGTGAACAGTCGTACGTCATGTACGACGTGTGAAGCTGAATCGTGTCGATGAGATAAGGCGCGTAACGCGGATCATTCCGCATCTCCGCGACCGACGCGAGCGGCAGTCCGTGCGCCATGTCGAGCTCTCCGCGCATGAATGCAGCGGCAACTTCCTTTCCGCTCTTGAGATCGAGTCGGAACTTGAGCGTGTCGAGGTAAGGGAGGCCGCGGCGGAAATACGATCGACTCGCTCGAAGCGTGAGCATCTCGCCTGGAACGACGTCTTCGATCGCAAACGGTCCCGTGCCGGCCCCGCGGACAGCAAAGGTCTCCTTGTCCTTCACTTCTTCGATCGGCACGATCGCTGCTTCCGCCATCGACAGCAGATGAATGAAGAAGGCGAGTGGCTCCTTGAGCCGGATGTCGACGGTGTACTCGTCGGCCGCGACGATTCCGCTGGCGGCACGGCTCTTTCCCGACATGACCTCGTCGGCGCCAACGACCGAGAGCATGGTCCACTTTCCCGCAGAGTTGATCTCCGGCCACATCAGCCGGTTGAACGTGCCAACGACATCCTTCGACGTCAATGGGCTGCCGCTATGGAAATAGACACCGCGGCGCAGGTGGAACCGGTAGAGCGTGCCGTGATCGAGAATGTCCCACCGCGTCGCGAGTCCCGGCACGAGCTCCGCGCCTTCCCCGAACGTCACGAGAGTCTCATGGACCGCACGCTCCATGAATCCGAGCGCCATGAACTGGCAGTGAGCAGGATCGAGCGTGAGCTTGTGGGGGAGGACCGTCGCCGTCGTGAGCGCCCCCCCTTTCGCAGGCGTCGCGAGATTGAAGCGGTCGAGCTGCTGCGTGAGAAGGGAAGATTCGTGGCGCAGAGTGTTCGCCATGACCGTGAGATCGGACACCGACAGGTTCGCCTCGCGGGTGCCCCTCTCGACGGCTTGCGCGGACTTGACGATCGAGCCGCTCTCCGTGCTGAGCACCGACGTCGACTCGACGACGGTACTGACGGCGGTCATGATGTTCTCCATCGCCTGTCCGATGGCGCGA
>JACPDH010000109.1 GCA_016184115.1 Acidobacteriota bacterium
CGAGATTCTCCGCGTGGCAGGAGGACTGACGAACGACGAGCTCGCGGAGGCGTTCTCGCAGTGGAACGCGGGGCTGCTCGCCTCGTTCCTCGTCGAGGTGACTTCGAACATCTTTCGCGTGAAAGACGAAGAGACCGGAGCGCACCTCGTCGATCTCGTGCTCGACAAAGCTGGACAGAAGGGGACAGTGAAATGGACGGCGCAAGTGGCGCTCGATCTGGGCGTCGCGGTTCCCACGATCGCCGCGGCGATCGACGCGCGAGTCATGTCGAGCCTGAAAGCCGAGCGGGTGAAGGCGAGCGCGAAGCTCGGAGGCCCGCATCCGGCGCCGGCGATCGAGAAGGTCAAGCTGATCGCCGACGTGCACGACGCACTCTACGCGTCGAAAGTTTGCTCGTACGCGCAGGGGATGAGCCTCATCGGAGCTGGATCGCGCGCGTGGAAATGGGGCATTGATCTTGGCGAAATGGCGCGGATCTGGAAAGGTGGCTGCATCATCCGCGCAGGATTTCTCGATTCGATTCGAAAGGCCTACGCACGCGATGGCGCGCTCCCGAACCTGCTCGTCGACGATGAGTTCGTCGCCGCGATCGTCGCGTCGCAGAGTGGGTGGAGACGGACCGTTGCATTGGCGCTATCGGCAGGGATCGCGATTCCGGCGATGTCGGCGAGTCTCGCCTACTTCGACGCGTATCGTTCGGCGCGCGTGCCGGCGAATCTCGTTCAGGCTCAGCGCGACTACTTCGGGTCGCACACATACGAGCGAGTCGACAAGCCGGAGCTTGGATTCGTGCATACCGACTGGAAATCGAAGGTGTAAGACCTACGGCCTCGCTTCCAGGTATTTCAATCGAACTGAAAGACGACGAAGGGCGGCCTCACGGCCGCCCTTCGTCGTTGCAGCGTGTGGCGAGTGTTAGTTGACGTTGATCCCGGAGAACGCCGCGGCGACGGCCGCGCGCTCAGCGGACGAGGCGCCGTACAGATCGGATGCGGCGTTGAGCGCGGCGGTGCGAGCTGCAGCGTAGTTCGTGCTCGCAGTCATGTAGACCGTGAGGGCGCGGAACCAGATCTTCGCCGCCTTGTCGATACCGAGGCCTGCGACGTTGTTCGAGTTGCACTTGCTCGTGCCGCCGTTGGCGAGCAGGTAGAACATGTGGTTCGCGGGGCCCGACGAGTAGTGTACGTCGAGCGAGCCGAGGGTCGACGACCAGCAAGCCGGCGAACGGCCGTCCTTCGCGGGATCATCCATGTGGCGAAGCGCCCTTGCCTGGACGAACGATCCGGTCGACCAGTTCGAGCGCCAGATGCGCTCTCCGATCCACCAGTCGGCCACGTCAGTCGCGGAGCCCGAATAGAACTCGACGGCGGTGCCAAAGATGTCGGACGTTGCTTCGTTGAGGCCGCCTGACTCGCCGGAGTAGGTGAGGCGGGCGGTGCGCGAGGTCACGCCGTGTGTCATCTCGTGGCCGGCGACGTCGATCGAGACGAGCGGATAGAAGGTCGACGCGCCGTCACCGTACGTCATGCAGAAGCAGGAGTCACTCCAGAACGCATTCTCGTAGTTGCGGTTGTAATGCACGCGCGAGAAGGTCTTCGAGCCGTTTCCGTCGATGCCGTTGCGACCGTGGACGAGCTTGAAGTAATCCCAGGTCTTCTGCAGACCGTAGTGCGCGTCGGCAGCGGCGGTCGCGACGTCCGTGTTGTTGCGGCTACCGTCTCCGAACGATGCAGTCGATCGCGAGACGATCGATCCGCCTGACGACCGCTTGTTCATGTCGAGCGTGTAGTTGCCGAGCGCGGGCGCAGAAGAGCTACCGATTCCTCGGCCCGTGTCCTGAAGGGTCCACGATGTTGACGTCGGGTGGTTGACGTCGAGCGTGACATCGCCCGACCACATCGTCCGGCCGGTTGCAGTCGCGGCAACCGCAGCCGTCGAACCGCCACCGCTGCCCGGCTTCGCGGTTTCGAGCGAGTCGAACGAGAAGGCGACCTCACCGGTGTGTGCATCGACGAAGAAGTCGTACTGGGCAGGGTGAGTCGCGTCGTTCTCGACGAACGCGCGAACGTGCCAGGTGAGGCGCGTCGAAGCGGAGCGCTCGCCCGCGGGGAGGACGACGAGCGTTGCCGACGGATTGTCGTAGCCACCGACGGCGTTCATGCGCGCCATCGCGATTGACACGGCAGTCGCATCGGAGATGGACGGCGTCGTGTTGACCCTGAGGTCTTTGCGGAGGGCATTCGTCACCGCGACGCGACCCTTCGAGTCTACGTGGCTAATCGCTTCACCCTCGAATACGCGGACTCCATTGAAGTACTGGTCGAAACGAACGTGGGTCTTGCCGAGCTTGTCGGTAAAGCCGCGCGTCTGCTTCAGCTCGCGGTCGGCGTCAGTCAGTCCGTACGCCTTGGCGTTCGCGCGGAAATGTGCCATCGATGCCTCGAGTGCGCGCGGGTTCGCGTTGTTGCTCTGAGCGAACGCTGCACCCGTCGCCATGAGAACGAGGATTGAGGCCGAGAGGATCTTCTTCATTGAGCGTCTCCTGAAGTTGTTGATCGGCGCGAGGCCGAAGTTGCGACTCGATAAGGCACGGCGCATGCCACGGCTCATGGTCGACGAATCTCGTTTAGAATCAGATGATTTTGTCCGGTCAGCAGGCGCCGTGGGTCACAAACACGTCGGGAGTGACCAATGACACGGGTCAGTGTTTGGGCACGTGGGTCAACTGCGCGGCGTCGCGGTGATTCTCGGTGGTGTCACCAATTGGCTACGCATGACGTCGGGTACGATCCAATGTGCCGCGGCCGCGCGAAGCGCCGCAACGGTTCCGCACGTTTCAGGCCGCCTTCGGCGGCACGCCGTCACGGAGTGACGGCGCTACGAGGTGAACCCCGCACGCATCAATAGAACGGCGATGCATCGCATCGCCCGTACGAATCCGTTGCAATCTCGCGGCACGCCGCCTATTTCTGCCTGTCGTAGTGAGAGCCGCCTAACGCTCGCCCTCTCCGATCGCGTAGCGGATTCGGTAGATGTCGAGCCGGCCCTGTGAGGCTCCATCGCGATGCGAGGTGAAGTAGAGAACGCCAGGTTCGGACCGATCGATCGACGGTCCGAGATTCCAGCCCCCCGGGACATTGACTGTGGCGGGAAGCCTGACCGGTTCGCTCCATCTGTCGTCGTCGAGGCGGCTCGAAGCGAAAAGATGCATCTCTTCTCTATCCTTCGGCTTCCTGCTGAAGACCAGCGTGTGCCCGTCGTGAAGCCATGTGGCATCGAAATCGTCTTCCGCGGAATTGAGCGGAGCCGAGAGGGCGCGCGCTTCGCCCCAGCCGTCCTTCGTTTTCACCGAAACGAAGAGGTCGTGAAGACCGAGCCCGCCACGTCCGTCGGACGCGAAGAGCAACTCGGTTCCGCTCGCATCAAGCGAAGGAGCCCATTCGTCTCCCTTCGAGTTGACGCCCGTCCCGAGATTCACAGGCACGCCGTACGTCTCGGTCCTGGCGTCGAAAGCCACGAAGTAGATGTCGTCGCCGCCAGCGCCTCCAGGCCGGTTCGAGAAGAAGAAGACGCCGCTGGAGTCGGGCGCGAAGAAGGGGTCGAAGTCTTTGTAACTGCTATTGAAGGCTGCCGGATGCGGCTCCTGCCACTTGCCCTCGCGCTCGACCGACTCCCAGATGTCCCACTCGCCTGGACCGCCTGGCCAGCCGATCGTTCCCCAGAGCATTCGCTTGCCGTCGGGAGAGAACGTGATACGGATCTCGGTATTCGAGGTCGACACGAGGCCGGGATGGACGACCACCGCCTCACCGGCGAGGACCACCGGCGGGACGGCGTCGGCGGACGCGGCGAGAAGAAGGCTGACGGCGAGCAACTCGAGAAGCATCCGATGACCCTCCGTGACGATCGTATGCGCCGGTGGGTGGGTTTGGGAAGCGGGCCCGGGAGGCTTCCGTGCCGTCAGCGCGTGTCGGGGCGCAAGCGCGCGAGCTCGCTGTCCCGACGTTCGATGATGTCAGGCAGGACACGCTCGACGTACTCGCGGTCGAGGTCGATGAGCTTGGCGTTGAGAACGCGATCTCCGCACGGAACGACCTGGGCGATCGAATAGGCTCCCCCACTCTCGGCTAGCGATTCGAAATTGTCGGTGATCGTTTTCAGGAGCGACGGTTCGCACGTCAGCCCGGCGAATTCCAGAGCGAGCGACCGCAGGCCCCACTCGCGACTCGCAAGCGCCCGGTGCGCGAAAGGCACCGCCTTCAGATCGGTCGAGCCGATCAGGGCCGCCGCGTCTTCATAGAGCATCCAGAGCTCGTCCATCCGGTCGCGACCTGTGAGGTGGCACCACGCCGTGTAGTCGGGGTGCTGCTCATTCAGCGGAGCATCCGAACGTTCCGCGAAAGCAAGAAGGGTCTCGGTGCTCTCGGCGAGGGGGCGGAAATAGTAATCGTCTTCGTCGAGCACGCCGATCAGGAACGAGCCGATGCGAGCGCGTTCCGCTCGAGACGACGTGTGGCGGTATCGTTCGCGAAGCTGTTCGAGTACGTGCGAGTCGCGCGCAGCTACGGCCTCGAGATCGCGGTTGGTCGTGTACTCCTCGCACGTCGGTTCTCCGTCGCCGCCGCAGGGAGAGTGGCAGCCCATCGTGATCGTCTCAGCAAGCGCCTCGATTTCGAGTGAGACCGGCTCGACGGCGCTCTCGCCACCGTTCACATACACATCACTTGTTACGGGGATCATTCCCTCCAGAGATACCTCGAGTTCGTAGTAGCCCCCGGGGACCGAGTCGAACAGGAAGCGCCCGTCGATGTCGGTAAACGCCTGCACGCGCACCTCTCCTCGTTCGAGCAAGCGAACGGTCGTGCCCGGAAGGGGAGCATTCTCATGGAGCACCAAGCCGGTAACGCTGCCTGGCGTTCGTTCGGCGAAAGAGCTGAGTGTCAGGAAAGCGGTTGCGGTAATAACAGCCGCGCATCTCATGCCACGAGCCTAGTCCTCTCCGTGCGCGAGGGTGCGTCAGCGTTCGGTCACGTACGGTTACAAAGCAGGGAACGGTGACGCGCGGGACTCAAGCGGCTCTGGCGCAGCCGGGCGCTGCGACTTTTCGCCGCAGCGCCACGGTTGCAACCACATCCAACGTCTCTTCGACCACGACGAACGGCATGAAGCCGGTCATGCACGACTACGACTTCTGGTTTTCCAGCAGTTCCTCCCACTCGGTGTGGATGAAGCCCGCCTGTGGCTTGTCGACACGTTCGTAAGTATGCGAGCCGAAGAAATCGCGTTGCGCCTGCGTGAGGTTCAGCGGGAGGTTCGCCGTGCGGTACATGTCGAAGTAGCCAAGGCTTGCCGACATCGCGAGCACCGGCACGCCGTGCTGCACTGCCGTCGCGACGGCGAGACGCCAGTTCGCTTGCGCCTTCTCCATCCACGCCTTGAAGTCGGGATCGAGTACGAGGTTAGGCAGGTCGGGTCGGCGCTGGTAGGCCTGTTTGATCTTGTCGAGGAACTGCGCGCGGATGATGCAGCCCGCTTTCCAGATGCGCGAGACCTCGCCGAGGTTGATTCCCCAGTTGTAGTGCACGCTTCCCTGGCGGATGAGATTCATCCCCTGGGCGTACGAGCAGATCTTCGACGCATAGAGGGCATCGCGGATCGCCGCGACCAGCGTCTTCCTGTCACCCGCGTACTTCGGCGCATTCGGAGCGGAGATCTGTTTTGATGCCTCGACGCGCTCATCTTTGCGCGACGAGATCGTTCGCGCATCGACCGATGCGTCGATCGTTGGCACGACGATGCCGAGATCGAGCGCGCTCTCGGACGTCCACTTGCCGGTTCCCTTCTGGCCCGCCTTGTCGAGGACGAGGTCGACGAGAGGCTTTCCTGTCTCTGGGTCCTTCACGCGGAGCGCCTTCGCCGTGATCTCGATGAGGAACGAGTTGAGGTCGCCCCTGTTCCAGTCGTCGAAGACGTCGGCCATCTCGTCGGCGCTCATGCCGAGGATGTTCCGCATCATGTCGTAGGCCTCGGCGATGAGCTGCATGTCGCCGTACTCGATGCCGTTGTGGACCATCTTGACGAAATGGCCCGACCCGCCGGTGCCGATGAACGTAACGCACGGCCCGTCGTCGACCTTGGCGGCGATCGCTTCCCAGATCGGGCGGATGCTTTCGTAAGCACCCTTGTCGCCGCCCGGCATGAGGCTCGGCCCCCAGAGCGCGCCTTGCTCGCCGCCCGATACGCCGGAGCCGATGAAGTTGAAGCCTTCGCCCTTCAACTGTTTTTCGCGGCGCTCCGAGTCGACGAAGAAGGAGTTGCCGCCGTCGATGATGATGTCGCCCGCCTCCATGTAAGGCTTGAGCTGGTCGATCGTCCAGTCGACGGCGTCACCCGCCTTGACGAGCAGAATGGCCTTGCGTGGCCGCTCCAGCGCTGCCATGAACTCCTGCGGTGACTTTGTGGGGACCACACTCTTTCCGGCGGCGCGTTGCATGAATGCGTCGACTTTCTTCGGGTCGCGGTTGTAGACCGCGATCGGGAAACCGTTGCGCTCGATGTTGAGCGCGAGGTTCTCACCCATTACGGCGAGGCCCACCATACCGATCTTCGCTTTCTGCTCCATCTGTCTCTCCTCCCGAGTCGTCGTGTCACTAGGTGAGAACCGAAATGAAGAGTGTCGAATGGAGAAGTCCACGCCGAGGGAGAGAGACGTTTCCTCATTCTCCCTTCGTCATTCGACATTCTCCATTTCGGTTCTCGGGGTAAGAATGCCGTGCGTGCCGCGGGCGGGGACCACGCGGCACGCACGTTGTTGCTGACTAGACGACGTCCTTGATGAGATCGCACAACTGGCGCAGGCCGGCGGGAACGTCCTTCCCGAGGTCGACGCGTAGGGCGCGTCGTCCCCGAGTCGCGAGCGAGCGGAAGTCGCCGAGTGCCTGCGCGCTCTTGAGCACGCTCCACGAATAGGGCTGGCCGGGAATCGGGAAATCGACGTTGTCGGGAGCGGTGACCTGGACGAAGACTCCCTCGTCCGAGCCGCCTTTGTGGAGCTGGCCGGTCGAGTGGAGAAAACGTGGACCGTAGCCGGTCGTAGTCGCCACGCGCTTCCGGTCGCGCACGAGCGTCCGTATCTGCTGGAGTGTCGACTCCACTTCGTCGGTCTCTTCGATGTAGTCGAGAAGGGCCACGTAGTCGCCCGACTTCACCGACGCGAAATGGTCCTTGAGGACATCACGCACCGACTTGCCGTTCGCTTCACCGGTGTGTGCATAGACTGTGAGCGTGCCATCCGTCGCAACGACCGACTGCTCTTTCAGCGCGCCGTCCTTCGTGAAGGCGTCTAGAAGCTCCTTCGTCGCGTCTTTCGATTCCTGAACGTTAGGCTGATCGAATGGGTTGATTCCCGTAACGTGACCGGCGAATGCGGTGGCGAACTCCCAGAGGAAAAACTCCTCTCCGAGATCGTAGAGGTCGTTGAGCGTACGGTAGATCACTGGGTGGCCTGCGCCTTCGAGGGCCTTGAGCCTCGCGGCGGTGGCGGCATCGGGGCCGCCGACCGAGATCGAAACGAAGAGGCGATCGTCGCCGTAGACCGATGGATCGCCGAGCGGCTCGCCCGCGACCGGGACGATTCCCTTGCCCTCTTTCCCGGTCGACTCCGCGATGAGCTGTTCGACCCAGAGGCCGAGCGATGCGACTTTAGGATCGGCGACGACGGTGAGCTTGTTGCGGCCGGCGTTCGCGCACTCGCCCATGATTGCGCCGAGGCGCGCACCGGGGTTGTCGGGCGCCGCGACCACCGACGCACACGAGTTGACGATCCTGTCGGCGCGGTCGAGCAGCGTCTTGACGTCGAGTCCCATCAGGGCCGCTGGCACCAGGCCAAAATACGAAAGAGCCGAATAGCGCCCACCGATGTCGGCCGGGTTGAGGAAAATTCGCTTAAATTTGTCTTCGGTCGCCATCGTCTCCATCAGCGTGCCGGGGTCGGTGACCGCGACGAACTGGCGGCCCGGATCGGGACGGCGCTTCGCAACCTGGTCGAACCAGTACTTGTAGAAGACGAGCGGTTCGGTCGTGGTCCCTGACTTCGACGAGATGACGAACATCGTGCGATCGACGTCGATCCGTTTCGCGAGCAGCTCGAGCCCCTCGGGGTCGGTCGTATCGAGCACGACCAGCTCCGGAGATCCGTCGACTTTTCCAAACGTCCTGCGAAAGACCTCAGGGCAGAGCGACGAGCCTCCCATTCCGCAGAGCATCACGTGCGTGAAGCCGCGAGACTTCACTTTATCGGCGAAGGCGATCAACTCATCCTCGTTGTCGATCATCATGTCGACGACGCCCAGCCAGCCGAGTGCGTTCTTGATGATCTTCTGGTGCGCCTCGTCCCCTTTCCAGAGCGAAGCGTCCTTCTTCCAGATTTTCTGAGTTACGCCCTTCTTGTCGGCGTCCTTGAGCCGGGCGACGACCGCCTCGCCATATTTGCCGAGCTGCGCCGTAAGGCGGTCGTGAATCCCCGAGACGAGAGCATCTCGTTTCGACTCGATCGACTGCACGAGCGTGTCGAACGACCCGACGAACGCCTTCAGCCCGTCTTCCTGGAGCTTCTTCGTGACGGCGGCCATGTCGATCCCGATCGCGGCCAGGTCGGCGAAGAGCTTGCGGCAGTCGTCGATTCCCTGCTCGAGCGTCGGCGCAATCTTCCCGTGGTCCTTGAATGCGTCGTAGGTCGATGGCGGCACGGTGTTGACCGTTTCGGGCCCGATGAGGTTGTCGACGTAGAGGATGTCGGAGTATTTCGGGTTCTTCGTGCCGGTCGAGGCCCATAGGCAGCGCTGCGCCTGCGCGCCCTTTGAACGAAGCGCCGCGAAGCGGGGGCCGTGGAAGAGCTCCTTGAACTTCTGGTAGGCGAGCTTTGCGTTTGCGTTGGCAGACGTACCGAGGAACGACTCGAGCCGCGACTTTTCGACCTCGGATGTCGCGTGTCGGATCTTGTGCTCGAGCTCGGCATCGACCGCGGTGTCGACGCGCGAGACGAAGAAGCTCGCGACCGATGCGATCCCGTCGACGTTCTTCCCTTCGGCCGCGCGCCGCTCGAGCCCCTTGATGAACGCCTCGGCGACCTGCACGTAGTTCTCGAGCGAGAAGATCATCGTGACGTTGATGTTGATTCCACGGTAGATCGACTCTTCGATCGCAGGGAGCCCTTCCTGCGCGGCGGGAATCTTGATCATCACGTTAGGGCGGGCGACTCGGGCGAAGAGGCGGGAGGCCTCGTCGATCGTCCCCTGCGTGTCGTAGGCGAGGCGCGGGTTGACCTCGAGACTGATGTATCCGTCGATCCCCTTCGTCTTGGCGTAGACGGGGCGAAGGATGTCGGCCGCGAGCGCAATGTCGTCGATGACGAGTGCCTCGTAGATCTCTTTGACGTCGAGCCCCAGGCTGATGAGCGACCGGAGCTGTTCGTCGTAGTCGTTCGAGCCGGTGATCGCCTTCTCGAAGATCGTCGGGTTGGAGGTGACGCCGCGAAGGTCGTCCTGCTCGATCATGCGGGCGAGGTCGCCGCACTTGAGCATCGCGCGTCGGATGTTGTCGAACCAGATCGACTGGCCCGTCTTCATGAGCTCTGTGAGCGTATTTGGCATTCCATGCTCCTTGCTGAGTGGGTACGTCGTGTGAATTATTACGATTGCGCACCCCTGGTGTAGTGTTTTGTTGATCCCGTCTCCGTTCTGCGAAAGGCACGGGATTAACGAAACACTACACCAGCGCCACGTCCGATTGCGGCGGGTGGGACATGCCCGATTTGCGGTTGTGGGCGGATTATATCTCCGCCCTGCGTCCGCCCGTTGTGAAATGGGCGGGGAGCCGCTATGGTCGGACGATGATCGAAGGGTTGAATTCGGGATGACGGACGTGCCGGAAATCGAGATGGTGCACGACGCGCCACGATCGGGAGCGCGAGTCGGCGGATGGCTTGCCGGTTGCGCGCTGCTGCTCGCGATTCTCGTGGTTCGATGGGCGGAGGTTCCGGCAGAGGCCCGGTTCCGCCCCCCGACCTCGCCGCTCGACAACGTCGGCGGGTTGAACAAGACGACGCGTTTCGGCTGGGGTTTCCTCTGGCAGGTACGGGAGATCCTTCCTGCCGGCTCGACGTACACGATCGTCGCGGGCGACCGGGATACCGAAATGAGCCTGTTCATGCTCTCGTTTGCCGTGCTCACCGACTGCAAAGGGCTTCCTACGTCCTATTACGGCATTGCGACTCCGGAACGAGGAGCCGAGGCGCGATACGTGCTCTCGTACGGCTGCGTCGCCGCCATTCCTGGAGCGACGTCGGTCGAGAAACTGGGCGATGGCTGTATCTGGGACCGCGGGGAACGCTGATGGCTGATGGCGTCACCTTTCTCGTCGCGCCGCTCGCACTCGCGATCTTCGGGCTTCCCGCCGCGTGGATGCACCCCGTTTCCCGGTTCAGCGCGCCGGGGAGATTCTCGGCGGCGTTTGTCGCGGGAACGGTCGTCTACACGGTCTGGCTCACGCTGCTCTCGGCGGCAGGAATTCGTTGGAGCGATGCGAGCGTCATCGTGCCACTCACGCTTCTGTCGATTGGCGGGGCCCTTGTCCTGGCACGGCGAAAGGTCGGCACAGAGGTCGGTGAGGCGGAAAGCGGGTCGCTCGTCTGGTGGGCAGCCGCAATTTCGATCGCGAGCGGCACGGGACACCTCGTCCTGATGGCACTGACGTCACGCGCGACTTCGGTCGACTATCTCTATTTCTGGGGAGTCAAGGCGCAGCGGTTCGCGGCGCTCGGCGGCATCGATACGGCACTCCTTACCGATCCGCTTGCCGTCCACATGCACTCGAACTACCCGCCGCTCGTGCCGATCGTCTACGCGTGGGGGATCAGTCTTGCGGGGAGGCTCCCGTGGCAGATGGGGCTTGCGAGCTGTGCTGCCTGGCTGCTGGCGGGCCTGCCGCTGCTTCGCGATCTTCTGGCGCGCCGGCTGCATCGCGATGAGGCGACGCTCGCGGCCTCGTTCTGGTTTCTGGCGCTCGCGCTTGCGCTGCCTGCGGCGCTTTCGGCGGGGAATGCGGAGCCACCGATGGTACTGTTCGTGAGCGTCGCCATCGCGGCGCTGCTCGAAGGGTCGTCACGGTGGCTCGCCATCGTCGCGCTCTCGGGTGTCGTGCTGACGAAGAACGAGGGGCTCATCGTGTTCCTGCTGATCGCCGCGGGGGGGATCGCGCGGGATCTCGCGGAGGGGGCACGCGGTGCGCGACTCGTAAGGCGCGCGGCTCCCATGCTGCTCGTGCCACTCGCGGCGCTCGGGTCGTGGCTGCTTCTCGAGGCGCTGCGCGGTGTGCCGATGGGTGATGCGACGCGCGAACGCGCGGGTGAGCTCGCGTTGGGGCGTGCCGGCGATGTCGTGGCCGGGATGGTGCGGAATCTCGACGCGGGGAGCGCCGGGCTCGCGTGGCTCGTGGCTGTGGCGATTTTCGTGGCAGCACGGCGACGATGGCGTGCGCTGTTGCCGGCGATCGTTCCCGCCGCCGGAACGCTCGCGTTCCTCTTCGTGTACTACCTTCATTTCCGCGGCGACGAGCTCGACACCTGGATGCGCTGGACGATGCCGCGCGTATCGCTGAGCGCTCTGGCCGCGGCTCTCGTGGGGGCCGCGTTCGCCGCCGCGCCTGACCGCAGGCTCGAGACATGACCCTGAACGACGAAAGCGGGCCCGCGGCCCGCCTTCGGTGAGTCGGATCTTTGCCGTGGCTCAGAACGCGTTCGTGTCGGCTCCACCCGCGAGCGTCAACCCTGGACGTACGTACGTCTTTACCGCGCCCGTGGTCATGTCGGTCACGGTGATCGTCAGCTCGAAGTCGGTGAGACCTCCGTAGAAGACCCAGAACTTGCCGTTGATCGGACGGCCGTCGAGCACTTTGACGAAGACCTCGATGTTCGTCGCGTCGCCTGTGAGTGCCGGAATTGAGTAGTAGCCGACGTTTGCGTTGAACGACGACGCGACGCCGGGTCCTGTTGCTGCCGTACGCGGATCCTTCGCGCTCAGCGTGACGCGGAAGCGGTTGCTGTTGAGGCAGAGATTCGCGGTGCTGGGCGTGCAGACGCCGCCGCTCGTTCCGCCTGTAACCGTCAGCTTGTTCGGCGATGCCCACGTGTTGTTGTACGTGATCGAATCGGTCGACGACGCGTTCTGGAGTACGCGCGCG
>JACPDH010000003.1 GCA_016184115.1 Acidobacteriota bacterium
GACGCGAAGGGGCGCGGGACAACGGTCGAGTAGAATCGGCCGATGCCAAGTGTCTCTCGTCACCCGCTGACGCACGAGGAGGTGCTCGTGTCACCCGAGCGAAGCGAGCGTCCCGGTGCGTGGAGCCAGGACTCCGCTGCCGGTGAGTCGATCGCGGCGCCCTGCCCTTTTTGTCCCGGAAACGAGGACCAGACGCCGCCGGAGATCATTCGCCGGGAGGTGAATGGGGCGTGGACCGCCCGGGTCGTGCCGAACTTGTATCCGGCGACCGCGCCGATGAACGGCGTGGCATCGCACGAAGTGCTCATCGACACCGCGCTGCACGAGGCCCCGCTCCGGGATCGCGATCTCCGATCGCTCAGCTCGACCATCCGCCTCTGGAAGGAGCGGTACGCGATGCACGCGTCACGCGAATGCGTCGAAAGCGTGATCTTCTTTCGGAACGAAGGGCGCGCGGCGGGCCAATCGATCGCGCACCCGCACGGTCAACTGATTGCGCTCCCGTTCGTCACTCCCCGCCTCGCGGCGGAGCTCCAGAGCTTTACCGCCGCACCTGAGTGCCCGCTCTGCACGACGCCACGCGACCCGAGCACGGAGAGGCTCGTCGTGGAGCGTTGTCACGGAGTGACGTTGCGCTGTCCATCGGCTCCGCGATTTCCGTACGAGGTGTGGATCATTCCGGATCGCCATGAGCCCGACTGGCTCGCGTGCGACGGTGAAGCGCTTGCGGAGGCATTGCAGGTCGCGACGCGAGCTCTCGACCGACGCTGGCCAGGCGCAGCGTTCAATGTCACTCTCTCGTCAACGCCCGTTCACGTTCCAAAGCGCGATAGGTTCCACTGGCACATCGAGCTCCTTCCGCGTCTCACGAACATCGCGGGGTTCGAACTAGCGACGGGATCGTGGCTCAACATCGTCGACGCGGAACGCGCTGCATCGGAGCTTCGTGCAGCGCTCACCTCGAGTTCGCGCTGAGGGTCAAATCATCCGCCTAACGGCGGGACGCGACGAAGAGTGAGGGAAGCGGAGGCGCCTTTGCCGTCTCGCGCGCACGTTCCGCATCAATGAGGAGCTTTTGCTCGTTGGGCCATTGGTAATTCAACACGTGAAGCCTCGGATCGACCGGCTCCCATCGGCCCAGGCCATCGAGATTGCCGCGGATTTCGTAGTGGAGGTGGATGCTCGAAGCCCATCCGGAGTCGCCCACGGTCGCGATGACCGATCCCTGTTTGACGTGCTGCCCCGCTCTGACGCCAACCGTGTTGCAATGCCCGTAGACGGTCACGTAGCGGCCGTCGTGGTCGATGACGACGATGTTGCCGAGCCGCCACCACTCCGAGCCGGTCCTGAGCGGCGGTCGCCCGGCAAACGTGACGACTCCGTCCGCCGTCGCATAGATTGGGGAGCCTTTCGCCGCGGCAAGATCGATCGCAGGGTGGGGCTCCACACCCCGTGTGTAGGGAGAGACGCGCTGGCCGAACACCGAGAGCACGACGAACCGGTCCTGGGGAAGCGGGAGGATCGACGGGATTGCACGCGCGATCCCTGGGTTGCCCGCTTCGTGGGCGGCGATCCGCGCGAGCTGCGCATCGAGCAGCACGATCGACTCGACGAGGTGTGACTCCCGGCTGTGCGCCGCGGTGAGCTGCGTGCGCGAGTCGCGTGGCCCTTCCTGATGCGCCTCGTCCCCCGATTCACTCCCGAGGGGGAGCTCGATGCCGTAGACCCGGGCGAGCTTCTCGACGCGGAGCTGCTCTTCGTCGAGGCTGTGCTCGAGCGACTCGAGTTGCGCAACGTGCTCGCGGAGCCGCGCAAGCTGCACGTCCCGTTCCTGCTTCATGAGGCGCAGCGTGCTGATTCGGTGCGTTCTTCGGATCACCGACGGAGCGACGACGAGCGTGACGAGCATGAAGAACAGGAAGAGGGAGCCGACCGCGGAAACCGCTGCGACCTGCCCGCGCCCTAACACAAGATGGCGAACTCTCCGTCGGAGATTGCCGGAATGGAGTTGGATCTCGATCATCGCGAACGCGCGCGATCCGCTCAGCGCTCCTGCGCCGGCTCGTCCTGGGCCTCGATGTGGAGCGCTCTGGCGGCGCGGTTCTTGAGAAGGATCGGCACCGAGACGAGCGCCGCGAGGATGAACCCGACCTTCAGGAGAGCCTTGAGCGCCTCCTCGCGCGACATCATCCCACGCGTGATCGCGTCGGCCGAGTAGCAGACGACGATCATCGAAGGCGCGACGCCGATCGCAGTGGAAAGGAAGAAGTCGCGAGCACGCACGCCCGCGATCCCCGCTCCGTAGTTCAGCACCGCAAACGGAAAGAGCGGAATCAGGCGCAGGATCAACATCGTCTGGAAGCCGGCGCGCTCCAGGTAACGCGAAGCCTTCGCGCCGCCGAACCGCGTCATCGCATCCGCGCCAATGAAGCGCGACACGTAGTACGACATGACCGCGCCGATGAGCGCGCCCAGGATCGCGTAGAGCGAACCGAGCTTCCAGCCCCAGATCACTCCAGCGGCAATGAGAAACACGCTCGCGGGGATCCAGAGTACGCAGGAAACGGCGAACGCAGCCATGAACAGCAGCGGCGCGTACCAGAGCGTCGCGATCTGCCGGATCGCCGCACTCAGATTCTCTGCCGTGAGCCACGACCGCAGCGGCGATACATAGAGCGAAATCGCGATCGCGCCGAGAGCTCCCGCGACCGCCAGCCGCGCCTTTGTTCTTCCGCTGAGGTTCATTCCTGCTCGTTTCGTGGCGAAAGTGCCAGACCCACACACTCAACGCGACCCTCCTCGGTCAGATTCCGCTCCGGCCACCGCCACCTGGCGACTCGCGGGCCCTCGTCTGCGCGCTACACTGGCGACGTGATTCGGAGTCCTATCGCGTGAGACTACGTGCCCTTGTCCCGTCGCACTTTGTCGAGGAGATTCGCGCCCAGGCGGACGCACTGGGAGTCGATCTCGCAGGATACGGTCAGGATGGCTCCACCGGAAACGAAGCTCTGGGCGCCGTGGCTTTCTTCCGCTGGTGGCTTCCCGCTGAGACCGGCGACCGGATCATCCGTGCGTTCCCTCTTCGCTGGGTCCACACCGGCTCCGCGGGAGTGAATCACATCATCACCCCCACGTTCCTCGAGTCGGGAGCAACGCTCACGAATTCCGCGGGAGTCCACGCACCTTCGATCGCCGAGTGGGTGATTGCCACGTTACTCGCCGAAACGAAAGCGCCCGAACAGGTCTACCGCCAACAGCGGGAGCACAGCTGGAAGGTCGTGCGCTCGTTCGAGATCGGCGGAACGCGCGCTGTCATTCTCGGGGGAGGAAATATCGCGCGAGAGGTCGCGCGGCGCCTGCGCGCGATGGACGTGTTCGTGGCCGCGGTGACGAAGCATGGTACCCCCGACGATTCGTTCGATGCCGTCGGACCAGGCAGCTCACTGCTCGCCCTGGTGGCGGACGCCGACTGGCTCATCGTCGCTGCACCGCTCACGGACGAGACGCGTGGGATCATCTCATCCAACGTGATCGCAGCACTCCCCGAGCGCGCGCGCCTGATCAACGTCGCGAGAGGAGAGCTCGTCGACGAGAGCGCACTCCTCGACGCGCTCGAGTCGCGCCGCATCGCCGGCGCGATCCTCGATGTGTTCGAGACCGAGCCGCTCCCGACAGACCATCGGTTCTGGGACATGGACAACGTCCGCGTTCTCCCGCATACCACGTGGCGGAGCGATCAGGTGTCAGCCCGCCAGCTGTCGCTCTTTCTCGAGAACCTCGGCAGGTTCGTTCGGAACGAGCCACTGCGGAACGTCGTCAACCTCTCGCTTGGGTACTAGCGGCCTAACACGAAAACAGGCGACGCAGCGCGTCGCCCGCACGAATCTTCGACCGCTCCAAACCTGTCTACGCGGCCGCGTTCTCCACGATCATCGCGATGCCCTGGCCGCCGCCGATGCAGGCGGATGCGAGGCCGTAGCGCGCCTTCCTGCGTCGCAGTTCGTAGAGCAACGTGATCACGAGCCTCGTGCCGCTCGCTCCAAGTGGATGGCCGAGTGCGATCGCTCCACCGTTGACGTTGAGCTTCGTGAGATCGATCTGGAGATCCTTCGCCACCGCGAGGATCTGTCCTGCGAAAGCCTCGTTGACCTCGATCAAGTCAATCTGGTCGAGCTCGAGACCCGCGCGATCGAGCGCGAGTCTCGATGCGGCGACAGGACCGATGCCCATGATCTTCGGATCGCAGCCGGTAATCCCCCACGACACGATTCGTCCCAGCGGCTTCCGATTCGCGGCACGAGCCTCGTCGGCCCCGGAGATCACTACCATCGCGCCTCCATCGACGATGCCGCTCGCGTTGCCGGCGGTCACGAAGCCATCCTTGGCGAACGCCGGTCTCAACTTCGCGAGGCCTTCCATCGTCGTGCCGGGCTTCATATGGTCGTCCTGCGAAAAGAGCTCGCCCTTCCGGCCCACTGCAACCGGGATGACTTCCTCCGCGAGTCGGCCTGCCGTCCATGCTTCGGCGGCTTTCTTCTGGCTCGCGAGCGCGAAACTGTCCTGCTCCTCACGCGAGATGCCGTACTGATTCGCAAGGTTGTCCGAGGTCTGCGCCATGTAAAAGCCGGTGAAGCTGTCGAGGAGTGCAGCCATCAGCGAATCCTCGAGCTGTCCGCCCCCGAGCCGAAATCCTTTGCGGGCTCCGCGCAGCACGAACGGGGCCTGCGACATGTTCTCCATGCCACCGGCAAGCACGGTCTTCGCCTCTCCCAGCATGATCTGCTCGGCGCCGCTGATGATCGACTGGATTCCGGAGCCGCAAAGACGGTTTACTGTTAGGGCCGGTACCGGCACGGGGACTCCGGCTTTGAGGCCAACGTGCCGCGCGCCGTAAATCGCGTCTGCCGACGTCTGCAGAGCGTTTCCGACGATCACGTGGTCGATCTCTGATGGATCAACCGAGGCACGCTTCATCGCTTCTTTCGCGGCGATTGCGCCGAGCTCGATGGCGCTCAGGTCTGAGAAGTGTCCGTTGTACTCAGCCATCGGCGTCCGGGCACCTTCGAGGATGACGATTTCCTTCATTCAGATCTCCGTTTCCTTGACTGCTTCAATGTCGTTGGCTTCAACCGCTGACACGCTGCTTTCACTCCCTTCGGTCGTCGTCTGTAGAGCGCTCGCCGGCGGTAGCTCTGCTGC
>JACPDH010000110.1 GCA_016184115.1 Acidobacteriota bacterium
GTCGCGCTGGGGATCACGGGAGCGGCGAGTCTCGTTGCCGGCAGCGCGATCGTCCCTTCGAAGAGCTATTCGATCGCGACGACTGACTATCTCGTGAAGGCCTCGCCGTACCGGGATTTGGTCGCGGAGCTGATCATCGTCGATACGGGCGCCAACGTACGAAGCGAGGTGCGCGAGCGCATCGCATCGGGACGGTAGGGGCGTGCGACCGGGTGCTGCCGGTGAGGCAATTTCGAGCGCGCGCGCTTCTCGCTGTCGTCGTTGCACGACCTGCGTGTGCCGCCCCGTTACGCCTTTCGTAGCATGTTCCTTGCCGACACGACGCGACGCAGTGCCTCGTCCGTCGTTGCGCCGAGCGCGGTGAGATGTCCCATCTTCCTTCCGGCGCGGGCCTCGCTCTTGCCGTAGAGGTGCAGCTTGACGGCGTCGCCGCCGAGCGCCTTCTCCCAGGCCGGCTGACCATTCGCCCAGAGATCGCCTAACAGGTTCGCCATCGCGGCGGGGCGGATCGAGCTGTCTCCGAGAGGCAGGCCGCAGACCGCGCGCACCTGCTGCTCGAACTGGCTGGTGGGTGACGCCTCGATCGTCAGGTGCCCGGAGTTGTGGACGCGAGGCGCCAGCTCATTCACGAGAATTGCTCCGTCGCTGCAGAGGAACATCTCGACGCACATGACGCCGACGACTCCGAGGTGCTCGAGGATCTGACGGGCGATCTCGACCGCGTGGTCGGCGGTCTGGTCGCTCACGGACGCTGGTGCCACCGAAGTATCGAGAATGTGGCTGGTGTGAACGTTCTCGATCACGCCCCAATGGCGGAAGGAGCCGTCGAGGCCGCGCGCGGCGACGATCGAGATCTCGCTCACGAACGGTACGAACGCCTCGAGGATCGCCGCTCGTGCGCCGATCGCGTCCCACGCCTTCGCGGCGTCGTGCGCGGTCGCGATCCTCGCCTGGCCCTTCCCGTCGTAGCCGAGGGTTGCCGTCTTCAGCACCGCCGGAACGCCGACCCCTCGGAGCGCCTGGCGAAGCTCTTCGAACGACTCGATCGCGGCGAAGGATGGGACAGGGACCTCGAGATCGACGCAGAGGCTCTTCTCCCGAACCCGATGCTGCGTCACCTCGAGCACGTTGCTTCCAGGCCTAACTGGAGTGATCGCTTCAGCCCAGTGGACCGCGCTCACCGGGATGTTCTCGAACTCGAGAGTGATCACATCGCATGACGAGGCGAAGCGCTCGACCGCGCCACGGTCGTCGTAGCGCGCGACGCTCTCCGCATCGGCGACCTGCGCCGCAGGCGAGCCGGCTTCGGGGCCGAAGACATGCACGCGATAGCCCAACGGCTTTGCCGCGAGGGCGATCATCCTGCCGAGCTGGCCGTTTCCGAAGATGCCGATCGTCGAGCCGGGGAGAAGTGTCGTCGTCATTGCACCGCCGCGGGAAGCGGGCTTGTGAGCTTCATCAGCTCGAGCACACGCGCCTCCATCCAGGGGTAGAACGGGTTCCATCGAAGCCGGAGCATTTCGGCCGCGCCGATCCGCAGCACGCCGCGCTCGCCGCGAAGCGAAACGACGCCGATTCGGATTCCCGGGCTCGACACCGACTCGTCGCCGCCGTAGAGCGGGTCGTCGTAGCGCATCGGCAGCGCGACGTGCGAGAGCGAGTGGAGATCCCGCGGCCACGAAAGGCCGAGCGGAATCGAGGTGGCGACCGGCTGGCCCGCTCTCCGTGTCCGCGCAACGACCGCCGCCGTTTCCGGGCCTTCGTTCGTGACGACCGTGATGTCGAAGCGAGGGGTGCCATCGCCGAGAAGCTTCTCGAGCGCCGGCTTCGGGTCGTTCGCGAGGATTTGCTCGATCAGTGCATGGCGATTGATGTCGAAGAGGACCAGCTCGTTTCGCCCCGCCGGGAGCTTGTCGAAGAGGTTGGTGACGACTGCGGGTGTCGACACGGTCGCGTCGACTGCCGATTGGAACGCGAGGATCGGTGGCATTCCGCGCAGCTTCTCGGGGCCGGCTGCATCGAACTTTTCCTGCACGTCGATCCCGAGACGGTAGACGAGATCGGCCGCGTTGATCGCGAACGAGTTGTACTTGAATGGGTCGTACTCGGGACCGAGCGCCTCCCATTCCAGTTTTCCGAGACCCAGGGCGTGGCCAAGCCGGGCTTGCCAGGACGCGAGCGCGGCCGCGCGCGTGACTCCCATCGCCGGTGAGATCAGAACGAGCCCGTCGAGCTTCGGCAGCGTCGAGTCGTCGAGGGAGCGGAGCGCGTAGTGCACCCCGAGCACCCCTCCCGCCGAATAGCCGATGAGGTAGACCGGCGCCCCTTCTGACCTCTGCTTCGCATAGCGAACCGCGAGGTCGACGGCGGCAGCAAGATCGCGCCACGTCACGTCGACGAGCGCGCCCGGGATCGTTCCATGTCCGGGAAGCCGCAGCGCGACGACGTACACGCCTTCCGCATTCAAGCGCTCGCCGATCGAATGAAGCGAGTAGGGAGAATCGGACATGCCATGCACGAGAACGACCGCTGCCTTCGGGTGTTCAGCCTTCAGCTCCCACGAACGATTCCAGTTCCGAGGCCAGCGCGAAGGGTTCGAAAGGCTGTCGCGGGTGAAGCGGCTGATTGCCGACTGCTGGGTCGCGGGCACCCGCGCAACGACCTCTTCGTCGAGCTCTGCAAAGAGCCGCTCTTCGAGCGCGTTGTACGCGGGATACGTGTCGACGATCCCGTTCGCGTGGAACTCTGCGTCGAGCTTCGCGGTGTGCCAGAGCGAAAGGTCGGGTCTTCGGTTGAGGCGGAGAACGCCGAGGGTGACGAGAAGAACGAAGGTGCCGAGAAGGAACCAGCCGAGTGTTGCAATAACGCGACGCATCGCCCCGAGAATCCGCGACGCGATTCTCGTCGTGGCCGAGGGCGCGCGGTCACTGGGCTGCGTATCGGACATCGGGGCTCTCTTTCTCGCGGCCCGCCAGTGGCCTAACCGAGACTCGAATTCCGTACTTCCTCGGTCTGTCGTTCGCGGAATGCGCGAAGCGTGTCGCGGAGCGCAGGTCGGGTCGTCGCCAGAATCTGTGCGGCGAGGAGTCCGGCATTCCTCGCGCCGGCGGAGCCGATGGCGAGCGTGCCGACCGGGATGCCGCCCGGCATCTGGACGATCGAGAGCAGCGAATCGAGACCGTTGAGCGCCTTGCTCTGCACCGGGACGCCGAGCACCGGGACGATCGTGTGCGCAGCCGTCATGCCGGGGAGATGAGCCGCGCCGCCTGCGCCTGCAATGATCACCTCGATGCCGCGCGCTTCGGCCGACTTCGCGAATTCGACCATGCGGTCGGGTGTGCGATGTGCCGAGACGATCTCACACTCGTGCGGAACGGCGAGCTCGGTCAGGATCTCGGACGCGTGCTTCATCGTCTCCCAGTCGGACCGGGAGCCCATGATCACGGAGACGAGAGGTTTGGCTTTTTCGTCGCTCATTCGGGATCAGAAGCGAAGTGAGAACGCAGAACGCAGAATGCTGAACCCAGACGGAAACCCTTTCTGGACTCCACATTCTAACTTCATCGTTCTCACTTCGAGAACGTGGCGCTATTGCGCCGCTATCGAGCCGCCACCCATCCCACCGCCAGTTCCTCGGCCCAGTATGTCGGTTTCCGCGGCGATCCGGAGACGAAGCCGATGTGGCCGCCATGGTCCGTGACGACGAGCTGGGCGCAGGAAGGGAGCCGCAGGCGCACGCGATCGACGATTTCCGGAGGGAGGAAGGGATCGTCGAGCGCGTTCACGCAGAGCGTCGGCGTCGTGATGCGTTCGAGGAAGCGGATCGAGCTACAGGTCGCGTAGTACTCATCGGCACCCGACATCCCGTGGAGCGGAGCGGTCGCCGCATCGTCGAACTCGCGAAAGGTCGAGCTGCGTGCGATGCGCACGAGATCGAGTTTCGAGGCGAGCTCCGGGAACTCCCGGACGATGTGGGTCGCTTTCTGAACGAGAGTGCGGACGAAGGCCCGGATGTAGAACGGCCCGAGCCCCGTCTCCATGTAGGCGCCCCCTTCGCCCAGGTCGTAAGGAACCGAGAGGGCGGCGGCGGCATGGACGAGCTGCTGACCAGGGTGCTCGCCGAGCCACTTGAGCACGACGTTTCCGCCGAGCGACACGCCGATCGCGTAGCGGCGGCCCGCGGGGGTGCGATGGGCGAGCTCGTTCACGACGAAATCGAAGTCGTTCGTTTCTCCCGAATGATAGAGACGCGGGCGTTTGTTAGGCATGCAGCGGTCGAGGTTTCGCGGGTCGCGGGCGCAGTAGCGGAAGTTGATTGCGGTGACGGCGATGCCGCGGGCGAGCGCGAGCTGCGCCATCCCCTGGACGTAGACGGAGTTGGAGCTTCCTTCGAGGCCATGAAGAAGAATTACGCGCGCCGGCGCGTCATCAGCTCCCGCGTGATCGACGATCAGCTCGTCACCGTCGGGCGTCGCGAGGGCCTCGCGCCGGAAAGCAACCGCCTGCCGCGGCCGTACCATCCGCCCCCACACCGTCTGCAGATGAGGAGAAGGAAGCCACCACGCAGGGGAGTAGCCGTCAATCGTCATGGACGAGGAGTGCCTTTGAGCGGCATTAGCCCTGCTTCCTGACAAAGAGCCAGTAGGCGACGACGTTGATGGCGATCACGAACATGCCGATCGCGATCTCCACGCGTCGCGTGAGGCCGTCGGGATAGAGGATGTGGAGGATGTAGGTCTCGACGAAGCCGCCGTCGTATCCCGCCTGACCTCCTCGGCGGCGAAGCCAGTTCTCGAGGGGAGTAAGCGGACAGTAGAAGCCGATGAACTCGATCATCGCGCCGTAGATCGCGACCGGGAGATGCACCCACGGCATCCAGCGGAATCGCAGCGACAGAAATCCGCCGAGCACCACGAAGAGCACGAAGAGCAGGTGGATGAACATCACGACATCGGCGGCGAGGCGGTAGAGCATTGCGGGCATTGTAGCGGGAACGCGGAATGCGGAACGCGTAGTGCGGAACGGGGCGGGGAGCGCGCCCGGTGGGATTGACTTCGAGGAGGGGCAGCGGAAGTCAGAGGCCGGGCCCGGGCTCGGGAGCGTTCACGTTCACGGGAACAGGAACACCGCCAAGGTGCGACGCGTCGCGTTCGTCCTCGATCGACATCCACCTGCCGGTGATCGCGGCCTCGATTCTCCCGTGAACGCGCCCGGGCCCGGGCCCGAGCCCGGTTTTTGACTTCCGCCGTCGTTACAGCCATGCAAGGCGGGAGTATCCGACCCCGCATGCGCTGCGTCCGGCTTGCTTTGACCTTCGACCGATGACCTCAAACCTGGCTTCCGAAACCTTTCCCTCACGGTTCCGTATCTCTGTTCAGAATGCTCGCTGCGTTCCTAACCCTCCTGAATCGACTGGCCCGGCAGCTCGTAGCTGTCGGGCCGGTCGCCCTCCCTGCGCCGGTACCTGTGCGTACACGGCGCCTCTATCGCACCCGCATTTAGAGCTCCCCCACATCGAGTATCGGGGCGCGGAACCCGCGTCCGTGAGTTCGTGTACACTCAAATACCGATCAACCAAGGAGGTTCCCTCATGGGCCTGTTCGACAAGATCTCGTCGCAATTCATCGACATCATCGAGTGGCTGGACGAGTCGAACAACACGCTCGTCTACCGCGTCCCAACCTATCAGCAGGAGATCAAGATGGGGGCGCAACTGACGGTTCGCGAGAACCAGGTTGCGATCTTCATCAACGAAGGCAAGGCCGCCGACCTCTTCGGGCCCGGCCGCTACGAGTTGTCGACCCAGAACCTTCCGGTTCTGACGACGCTCCGTAGCTGGAAGTACGGCTTCAACTCGCCGTTCAAGGCCGAGGTCTACTTCTTCAACACGCGGACCTTCACCGAGCTGAAGTGGGGCACGGCGAACCCGGTGATGATGCGTGACAGCGATTTCGGAATGGTTCGCATCAGTGCGTTCGGCATGTACGCGATGAAGGTCTCGGACGCGAAGATCCTGTTCAATACGATCGTCGGAACGCAAGGGCTCACCACGACCGAGGACATCATCACGCAGCTCCGCTCGACGATCGTGTCGCGCTTCTCCGACGCGCTCGGCGAATCGGGGATCTCGGCGATCGACCTCGCGGCCCGGTACGACGAGCTCGGTCTCGAGCTGAAGCAGAAGGTGCAGGCCGACTTCGGCGAGTTCGGTCTCGAGCTGACCCGTTTCGTGATCGAGAACATCTCGCTCCCGCCCGAAGTGGAAGCGGCGATCGATCAGCGCTCGAAGCTCGGAGTGCTGGGCGGGCACATGCAGCAGTACACGCAGATGCAAGCCGCCGAGGCGATCGGTAAAGCCGCGGAGAATCCGGGAGGAATCGCGGGAGCTGGCGTCGGCCTCGGCGCGGGTGTTGCGATGGGACAGGCGATGGGGCAGGCGTTCCAGGGGATGGGGCAGCAGGCGCCTCCCCCTCCGGCGGGCGGCGCGCCGCCTCCTCCTCCGGCCGGCGGCACGCAATGGACGATCGCGGTCGAAGGAAAGACGTACGGCCCGTACGCTGAGTCCGCACTCAAGCAGATGGTTGCTTCGGGCCAGGTTGCATCCGACGCGATGGCCTGGAAGCCTGGCGCCGCGGGTTGGGCACCGCTCAGTACGTTCGCCGAGTTTGGCGGAGGCGCGGCGATGCCACCACCACCACCACCGATGAAGTAAATGACGCGAGGGGGCGCGGGTTCTCCCGCGCCCCTTTTTCGCCGCTTCGCGGCTCGAAGTGAGAACGATGAACTGAGAACGTAGAATCCAGAAGGTCTCACTCATTCTGGATTCTCAATTCAACGTTCTAACTTCTAACTTCAGCAGTTGATCCGCCATGACCGTCCAGACTGAAGCATCCATCACAACCAAGGTGAGGAAGTTTCCCTGCGAGCAGTGTGGCGCCGACTTGCAGTGGAATCCGGGCGCCGTGAGCCTGAAGTGCCCCTACTGCTCTTTCGTGAAGGAGATTCCGCAGACGGCCGAAGGAGTCGTCGAGCGTCCGATCGAAGAGGCGCTTTCCTCACGCAAGACGCTCGGGTGGGGGATGGAGCGGAAGGCGTTTCATTGCACCCGCTGTGGCTCGTCGACGACGTTCGAGGCAGGACAGGCCGCGGGTGCCTGTGCTTTCTGCGGAACACCGGCCGTCGTCGAGGCGCCGCTCGATCAAAACATGGTCCGCCCCGAAGGCGTGCTGCCGTTTCGCATCGATCGCGATGCGGCGATCGGGAAGTTTCGATCGTGGGTGAAGGGGCTCTGGTTCCGGCCTAACGACCTCAAGCACAAGTCGGCCCTCACGCACGTGAGGGGTGTCTACGTCCCGTTCTGGCTCTTCGACGCGGCGACGTACTCGGCGTGGACCGCGGAGGCGGGGCATTACTACTACGTCAGCGTGCAGGTGCAGGAGAACGGGCGAACGGTGACGCGGCAGGAACAGAGGATTCGGTGGGTGCCGGCAGCGGGGCGCCTCGAGCTCTTCCTCGACGACCTTCCGACGATCGCGTCACGCGGACTCGACGCGGGTCTCGCGAAGTCGATCGAGCCGTTCCCGACCGAAGGGCTCGCGATGTACGACAAGGCATATCTCTCCGGGTTCATCGCTGAGGAGTACGCGGTCGACGTCAAGGAGGCGCTCGCGGCAGCGAAGCAGAGGATGGAAGGGGAGATCCGGGCTGCATGCGCGGCACAGATACCAGGCGACACGCATCGCAACCTCGTCGTGCGGACCAGCTATTCGGGCGTCGCCTACAAGAACGCCCTGCTCCCCATCTGGATCGCGGCGTATCGGTACGGCGACAAGGCGTTCCGTTTCATCATCAACGGAGTCACCGGCAAGGCGTCCGGCACGGCACCCTGGTCGTGGGTCAAGATCACGCTCGCGCTGCTTGCCGCGCTCATGGTGATCGCGATCGTGTTCGCCGCAAAGAACTAAGGGCAGGATGCATCAGTCGCGCGCCTTCAGCGTCATTAGCGTGACGATCGTGCGCTGTTCATACGCCGAGGATGGGCCGCGCGATCTGACCGTGATCGAGCGGACGGCGCGCTCCGCGATGGACGCCTCATCGCCGCCGGGAAAGAGCGCGGCAAACTGCTCTGCCTTCTCGACGTAGGGAGAGAGTAGAAACTCGCTCGCCGCCATTGGCCGGACGAGCCTGCGGGTCTTCGTCGTACCGTCTGCAAGCAGAACTTCGATCTCGAGCTCCGGAGGTTTGTAGAGTGTCCGAAGCATGCGGCCGGCGGCCGTGAGCTCGATGTCGACGCGTGCGAAGATTGGCGCGTCTCCAGAAATGTCGAGCCGAGTAGGTTCTCCCAGCCGCCCCTCGATCGTGGCGAGTGGCGTGAGCGCCGGTGCGACGCACGCCCCGCTGTGGCGCAGTAGCAGGGCCCTCGAGACATGTCGCTCGACGTCGTAGCACGCAAGAAGCCAGGGCCACGACGCTCCATCTTCGAGCGACGGATAGCGGCGATCGACCGGCGCGATGTCGAAGACGATCTCGTCGGGGGGTGCGGTCGCGAAGCGCGACGCGTTCAGGCGTGCGAGCGACGGTGAATAGGCGGCGTAACTCATCAGAACTGGACGGGGACTGTAGCGGACGCCTTCGGCGAGCACCTGTCCCGAAACCGACGGGTAAGCGTCGGCCGAGCTGCCGGCCCGAACGATCGGCACTCCGCCACCCGGGAGCTTCTCGAGCGCGATGCGCTCGTTCGCACGGAGCACCGCCTCCTGCTCCTCCCACTTCAGGAGCAGCCTCGCGCCGTGCGCCGCCTTCGCGAGTGTCGTGCGGAGCTGTGTTGTTAGGTCACCTTCGACGAAATGAGAGCAGAGCCAAAGCGCCGCGATGATCGGGAGGGCGAGTAGAATCGTGGCGCCGCGACGCAGGCGGCTCTCGCCGGCACGCAGCACGATCGCTGCATGGAGAAGCTGAACGATCAGCAGCGTCCCGCACGCCGGCGCGATATGGAAGTGATCGGCCCGCACGAAGCCGAGCCTGAAAAGGATGAAGAGCAGGGCCCAGAACGCGGAAACGTAAAGAAGCGACCGGACCGCGCGCCGGCGCGCGTGCCACGCAACGAGGGCCCCGAAGGCGATCGTCGAGGCGACGTACGGCGCGAACGACCAGGGCTGGTAGAGCGGCGCGTCGATTCCCATCGCTTCGGAGTAGCCCGCCATCAACTCGAGCGAACGAGCGATCCATGGCCCGATGCTCCGGAGGTGCTGTCCGGCACCAATCCAGAGGGCGAGAAGCGATGCGAGGAAGACCAGTGATGAGACCGGACGCTTTCGCCTCGTCAGATCGTCGATCCCAACCGCGATCATCACCGCGGATGCGGCGACCAGGAGCGAGAACTTCGACAGGCTGACGAGCCCCGTGGCGACGACGAGCATGAGCGCGAGCGGCTCACTGCGTCGTTCGGGAAGCTCGAAGAGGTAGAGCAGCAGAAGGAACGGCCAGAACGAGCTGAAGAAATCGGGCCAGCACATCGCGCCGAGCAGCGGCAGGAGAAACGTCGCGATCGCGGCGATCGTGCGACTTCTCGTGCTCCGCCTAACGAGATCCCATAATGCGACGAGCGCGACGACGGTGATGAAGAGTCTGCCGAGCGTCGCCGCGACGTATGTCGCCGGGTACCAGGCGTGGGTCGTTACGATTCCCCATGGGCCGAACGTGAAGACGATGCCGGTGCCGAACTGGCGCCCCGTCGCGAAGGCTTCGTGGACCGCAACCGGCCACCAGTATTCGGCGCCCACCCTGGGATCGGTCTCGGTCGGAACGAACAGTCCTATTGCCATGGCGATCGCTGCGAGAAGGGCGAGTCCGCCTGCGATCGCGGATGCGTTGAGGAAGCGCCGTCGCAGCGCAAGGCCGTACCAACGGAGGTAGATCGGCAGCCATGCGAGAACCTTGAACCGGCTCTTTCCTTCGGTGCGGTCGAGCCACGTCGCCGGGACCTCCTCGACTCGGCCCCCCGCGGCATGCGCCTTCACCGTGAGCTCCATCGCGAGTGCGAATCCCTGCTCGCTTTCGATCGGCGTCGTCTCGAGAAACGCGCGGCTGTAAGCTTTGAAGCTGTTCGTCGGGTCGTGCACGGGGAGCGCGTCGAGCCAGAAGAGGCTCAAGCCCGCCATTCTGCTCATCAATCCTTTGATGAACGGCCCGCCGATCTGACGGCCGCCTTCCATGTAGCGGCTCGCACACGCAACCTGCGCCCCCTCTTCGACGAGGCGCACCATCTCCTCGACCTTCGGGAAGTCGTCGGAGAGATCGGCCATCATGACGACGACGACTGGGGCTCGCGCGGCACGCATTCCAGCTTCGATCGCGAAGCGCACGCCGCGACCGAGCTCGTTCTTCACGGTTCGCATCCCGAGAGGGATCCGATCGGGTGATAGCGCCGCAATCGCCGGCACTGTGTCGTCGCCGTCGAAGTCGTAGACGATGAGGATCTCGCCGTCGACGGGAAGCGTCTCAATCGCGCGATCGAAGAAGCGTGCGATGTTTGCCCCTTCGTTGTAGACGGGGACGACGACGCTGTAGCGCGGTGCGGTCTCGGTGCCGGTCAAGTCGAGCGATACATTGACACAACGAAACGCGAAACGCGAAACGCGGAATGCGAAACCCGGAATGCGGAATGAGGAACGCGAAAAGCGGAATGCGGAAGGCGGAAGTCTGAGCTGACAATGCTCGTGTCCCCCGTCGCGTAGCGACGGCCGATCTTAGCCCCCGGTCCCTCGGAGAGGGACCGGGGGCTGGACGCGGAATTTTTTCCGCGCCGCGTAGCGGCGCCGGAATTCATCCCCTCGACGCCCCCAGGTTCCCTCGCCCGCCTGCTTCGCGGAACGCGACTCGGTCACCGGCGGCAAAGGTCGGTCGTCGCCACGAAACGCGAGGACATGCGCCCGCGCCCGGGCCTTCACGCCTTGCACATGGTCAGCGGATCGGCAAGGCCGCATCGCGCCGGCGCCACTTGTGTGACTCATCCCAGCCCGTCAGAATGGTGGCCGTTGTCTCCATACAAGACTTCGTCCGGAGGCGGGAGGATCACATCGATGCATCGGACAACCTGGATTGCGGCAGGGCTCGCGATCGTCGTCGCGGCGGGCGCGGGTGCCGCTGAGTCCGCCACCGGGCACGCACCCGGCTCGACCTCGACGCTCGAGACGCTGCTCTACGTCTTTCTTCTCGGGTCCTTCATCGGGCTCGGCGTCATCACGCGCGTGTCGCGTCTGCTCCACACGCCGCTGATGTCGATCACGAACGCGATCTCCGCCATCGCGGTCGTCGGCTCCCTCATCATCACCGGGACGAAGCACCCGCTCTACATCAACATCCTCGGGGCGATCGCCCTCTTCGCCTCGATGACGAACATCGTCAGCGGCTTTTTGATCACCGACCGGATGCTCAAGATGTTCAAGACCAAGGAGCCCGGCAAGTGAACAGCGCGATCTTCACCTCGGTCGCATACCTCGTCGGCACGGCGCTCTTCATTCTCTCGCTCCACTGGATGAACACTCCGAAGACGGCGCGTCGGGGCGTGTTTGCCGGCGTCGGCGGGATGACGCTCGCGATCGTCGGAACGATGTTCACTCCCGGCATCGAGAACTGGCTGTTCATCGCCGTGGCGATCGCGCTCGGTTTCGCGGTCGGCGTACCGCTCTCAATGGTGCCGCTCACCGCGGTGCCGCAGCGAACCGCGCTTTCGCACGCCTTCGGCGGCATCGCCGCGGGGCTCGTCGGCACGGCGAAGTACTACCTCTGGCTGAACGAGGCGCCGGCCGAGCTCACGGCGTTCCGCATGACGGCGATCATCGCCGAGATCCTGCTGGGGTATCTCACCTTCACCGGCTCACTGATGGCGGCGGGCAAGCTGCAGGAAGTGAAGTGGATTCCTCAGCGCCCGGTGACCTACCCGGGCCAGAACCTCACGAACCTCGCGCTGTTCGCCGTTGCGATCGTCTGCGGCGTGATTCTCATCGTCAACCCGACCGGCTATCCGTTCCTTTTCCCGGTCGTCATCGGCCTCTCGCTGCTTTTCGGCATCCTGCTGATCATCCCGATCGGAGGCGCCGACATGCCGACCGTCATCGCGCTGCTCAACTCGTATGCCGGCCTCTCGGCCGTTGCGATGGGCTTCGTGCTCGACAACAAACTCCTTGTCGTGGCGGGTGCACTCGACGGATCGTCGGGTCTCATCCTCTCGATTATCATGTGTAAGGCGATGAATCGATCGTTCGCGAACGTGCTTTTCGGCGCATTCGGGCAGGTTCAGAAGAAGGTCGAAGGAGGGGAGCAACGCACCGTCAAGTCGGAAACGGCCGAAGGCGCGGCGATGGTGATGGAGCAGGCGTCGAAGGTCGTCATCATCCCGGGCTATGGCATGGCGGTCGCGCAGGCGCAGCACCGCGTCCGCGAGCTCTTCGACATCCTCACGAAGCGCGGCGTCGACGTGAAGTTTGCGATCCATCCGGTCGCCGGCCGCATGCCTGGGCACATGAACGTTCTGCTCGCCGAGGCGGACATTCCGTACGACCGGCTCGTCGAAATGGGCGACATCAATCCGGAACTGCCGCAGACCGATGTGGTGCTCGTCATCGGCGCGAACGACGTCGTCAACCCCGCAGCGCGACACGACAAATCGAGCCCGATCTACGGCATGCCGATCATCGACGCCGACAAGGCGCGAATGTGTCTCGCGATCAAACGGTCGATGAATCCAGGCTTTGCCGGCATCGAGAACGAGCTCTACTTCGCCGGGTCGACCTACATGCTCTTTGGCGATGCGAAGGCGGTAGTCGGCGAAGTCGTGAAGGCATTGAGCGGCGGGAGCGGGATGCACTGACGGAACATTGGCCCCGTGGCCTGATCCTACGAGGAAGAGGCTGAAGTTAGAACGATGAACGATGAAGTTTGAACCCAGAAGCCCCTGCCCGCGGCCCTTTTCCGGGTTCAAACTTCATCGTTCATCGTTCTAACTTCGAGTCTTTCGTCCCCAACTCCGGGCCATTGCGGTCAGGCATTCATCACGAGTAGTGGGCCGGCTGGCGGTCCCTACTTTTGTTCGACCTCGAGTGAGGCCTCGTTGAGGTTCAGGATCTTCGCGCCTTCAGTCTTATCGACGTACTGCACGTGGATGAAGAAGCTTGCGGAGTAGGTTCCAGGCTTCACGCCGTCCACGAAGACGACATCGCGCTCGGCGTTCCGCCCAGCGCGTGCCACATACTCCTTCTCGATCTCCGAGGAGAGGGCACCTGAGCGGACGGTGACGGAGTAGCGCGCGAAGAGCGGCATCGTGACCGCTCCCGATGTCGATTCGCTCGTCCCTGAAATGTAGTCGTCGCCGATCCACGCATCCCAGCTCGCGACGAGTTTGTCGTCGCGAATCTCGAGGCTGAAGTCGTCGAGATCGATTTTCGAAGGCGAGTCGGGTTCCGGAGACGATTCCTGCCTGCGGTCATAGTCGACGCCGAGCCCGCGCTCACGAAGCGCGAAGCGAGCGTGCATCCGTTTGGCCCAGTCGTCCGAACGGAGATCCTTGCGGAGCGCGGCGACGTCCGCTGGATCGGAAACGATCGGGACCGGCTGAGAGACCTGACCCCCGGCGGATGGCACGCGGCCGCCGATCCACGCCGCCAGCGTCGGGCCTTTGAGCCGGCGAATCGCGTTTTCTCCGTAATCTGCAATCCAGATCGCCCGACCGTCCCAGGCGACACCGCTCAAGTACTCGAGTGGCCCCGACCAGCTGTGGACGACTTCCGGGCGATCGCCGGAGACGTCGACGATAGAGATTGCGTCGCTGAAGACGTCGACCCACCAGAGGTACCGGCCGTCCCAGGCGAGTCCCTGACAACCGATCGAAGGCGGCGCGTGCTCAGCCACCACCTCGAGCTCGGCGTCGAGCTCATAGAGTCGCGGCGTTTCCCCCGAGTCGCGCGTGTTGTTTCGCGTCGCAGCCCAGTAACGCGCTCCGTCCCATACGATCGCGCCTAACCGCTGGGGAGCGGGTACCGTTTTCGTGATGCGAAGCGTAGCGGGATCGAGCACGACGAAGACGATCCCGTCGTTCTGCTGGAACCAGCTGCCATTCGCGATCGCGACGAACTCCGTGCCGTTCCAGGTGATACCGTCGAGCGAGATTCGCTGCGCGTACGTCGCCTCGACTACCGGGATCTGGCGCGTCGTCCAGTCTCCATCATCCTCGGGGGTGATCTCGAGCAGGCCCCAAGGGTCGTCGCGTTTGCAGGTGAGAAACCGCCGGCCGTCCCACGCGAGTCCGTAAGGGCCTCCCGGGAGGGCAAGCTTCAGGTCGAACTCGCTGCCTGGATTCGCCTGCGCGTCGAGCGACTTCGCTCGTGACGGTTCGCTGCCCCAGTAGGGGTTCTCCATCAACTTCAGCCGCGGGCGGATCTTGATCCAGTAGTATCCGCCGACGACGACCGTGGCACCGATGATTGACACGGTGAGCAGCCACGCGATGCGTGCGAGTGGCGAGCCGCGCGGGGAAGAGGTAGCGGGTTTCCCAGCGCTCGTGCGCGGATGCGGCCGAACGCTCCCTGGCGAAGCCGGTCGCGGAGGGCGAGCACTGCCGCCGCCGAGTCGCGCACCGCAACGCGGGCACGAGGTGGACGCGTCACTCGATTCGCGATGGCATCGCGGACATTGCATCTCGGCGTTCCCGACCTGCAATGAAGATACTCCCGACGATCCCCGGCGTGCACGAGTTTCGAAATCAGGCGATAAGCGAAAAGCGAGAAGATGCCGGCCGCCCTAAACGGCGGGGACCGATCCGACAATGTCACGGCAAACGCGGCGATCGCTCAGTTCTGACTCTTCAGGATCTTGACGCTTCCGTTCGTCGTCCGGATGCGGAGCTCGTCTCCGCCACCGTTGAGTGAACCGCTGAGGTGGTTGCGATCGATTGTGCCCTGGACGGTGATGGGAAAGTCGGACTTGATCGATCCGTTCGTCGTCCGCGCGTCGAGGTTGGCGCGGAAGGAGACCGGAAGCTCGACCTGTACGCCACCATTGGTCGTCTCGAGCTCCATGCGGCCGGCCGAGGTTGCGGTGAGCTGCGCCGTGATCCCGCCGTTCGTCGTCTCCGCGCTCACGCGACCGGAGCATTTCACGACCTCGATCCTGCCATTCGTCGTCTCGAGCGCCATGACGCCGCTGATCTCGCGCACTTCGATCCGACCGTTCACCGTCTCGAGGTCGAGGTTCGTCTTGCGCGGGACGGTGATTGTGTAACGGACATTCGCATCGACGTTGTTACCGGCAAGCCAGCTGAAAAACCCGCCGTCGCCCCTCTTGGGGTGAATGGTCCGGATCCTGAGGGAATCGCCCTCCTCGCGGACGTCGATACGCAGCTCTTTCATCGCCGTTCTCGCGGCCTCGCCACTCCCGTCGATGCTCTTCTCGGCCTCGACACGGATTTCGTTGCGGTCCCACGACATCACGGTGACCGATCCGTTCTCGTTATCGACGCCGACGGTCGCCTTTCCGGCGAACGTCTTGTCGAACGTCTTGTCGAACGTCTCCGTCAGGTCGCTCGCGTAAAGCGTTGCGCAAGTCATCATCATCGCCGCTGCGACACTCAGAATCCGCGTTCTCATGGCGTGTCCTCCCATTCGCTGGATTGGGAGTACGGAGAAACGGAGAGTGGGGTTTCACGGTTCTGCCTTCGCCGAAGCTAGAACGCCTTCGAAGAGCGATAGATCCTGACGATGTCGAGCGGTGCTTTCAGCTTCGGCGTCTCCACGCGGATCGCGACGAACAGAGTCGTCCGCTCCGGCGACACGCGCCACGTTTCGGTCAGGGTCATCTCGGCTTCGCGGTGGACCGCGATGATCGAGGATTCGTTGAGTGTCAGCGTCGAAGTGGGTGACGGTGCGCTTCCGTCCAGCTTGTAGGTCCGCTCGAAGCGTCCCCCGCCCTGGATATGGAGCTGGCCGCCGACGCGTTCGATGTAGAGGATCTCGGGAGGATTCCGCAACACCATGAGCCGGTCGCGGGTCGGATCGGCGTCCTGCTTGAGCTCGCTCAACCATTCCTGCGGAATCGATGGGACCTCGCCTGTATCGTTGATGCTCGCGGCGTAGTCATACATCCAGCTTCCCTCGACCTGGGGATAGACGTAGTCGACACGGCTGGCGCACGAAACGAATGCGAGCAGGATGAGGAGAGCGGCGAGCAGGAATCGGGTCGGTTTCATCGCGCGCCGATTTTAGCCCGAGATCCGCAATCTGTGGGGCTGCGCGAGACCCGGCAGTTGGTGTGCGCGCACAAGACTCTTTACCTCGAATTCACGCGCGCTGCGAGGGTCATTCATCGCCGCTGCCTAGCATGACGCGGGAAGGGGAGGCCGTCTCCGCGGTCCCGCCATGCAGGGAGAGGCAATGCAGCGGCACTTCGACCAGGACATCGAGAAGCTCAAGGAGCAGATTCTCCGGATGGGAGCGATGGCGGAAGATGCCATTGCGCAGAGCATCCGCGCCCTCGTCGAACGCGACAGCGCCGTCGCGGAGCGGGTCATCGCGCTCGACGACGAGATCGACCGGCTCGAGCTCGACGTCGACCAGCTGACTCTCGAGCTGATCGCGAAGATGCAGCCCGCCGCGCGCGACCTGCGGATGGTCGTCACCGCGATGCGGATCACGCCCGAGCTCGAGCGGATCGCCGACCTCGCGCAGGATGTCTGCGAGCGCGCGATCGAGCTCAACGGCGAAGCGCCGCTCAAGCCTCTCGTCGTCATCCCGCGTCTCGCGCGGATTTCTCAGGAGATGGTCCGGCAGTCGATCGATGCGTTCGTCAGGCAGGATGCCGATCTCGCACGCGAGGTGATCCGTCGTGACGACGAGGTCGACGATCTCAACGAGCACTCGTTTCGCGAGCTCCTGACCTACATGCTCGAAGACTCGCGCAACATCTCACGTGCGATCCGCCTCACCTTCATCGGCAAGTACTTCGAGCGAATTGCCGACTCCGCGACGAACATCGCCGAGATGGTCGTCTATTTGGTCGACGGACGGATCGTGAAGCATCAGAAGAGCGAATGATTACCGAATTTGACGCTGCTTTACGCGCGCTTTACTTGCGGTTCATGCGATTGTCGGGCGGCCGGAGTTCAATGCGCCACCAGATTCGGCGCGCTCGCGCCGGGTCTGAGATCAACCGATCAGGCTCACCTAAGGAGGGTTGCATGACGCAGGTACACAAGATGGCGATTGGCCGCAAGGCGCTGCTGGCGCTCGCCGCGACGATTCTCGCCCTGGCCGCGCAGGTCGCGCTCGCGCAGGGAACGTTTTACGTGGAAGAAGAGAAGGACGGCCGCATCTACGTCTTCAACAACATGAAGTCGTACGAGATGTGGAAGACGGGCGGCGAGCTCGGAGTCTCGATCACACGCCCAGGCGAAGGCCCTAACGGCGAGACGATGGTGTTCGACACCGACGAGGCGATCCACCTCTACAACTTCAAACATGGCCGCCCGGGCGAAGTGCTCGTGCGCCCCGAGCCCGCGCCGAAGCCGGTGATGAAGTTCGCCTGGAAGGACGGAAAGACGACCTTCGAGAGCGACAAGGCTGCGCTCGCGATCTCGAATCGCGTTCAGGTCCGCTGGACCGAGGAGATGCCCGAGACCGGCGACGACAAGGGCTCGTTCCGAATTCGTCGAGCGAAGACGAAATTCGAAGGCTGGTTCTACAGCAAGAACCTCACCTACGAGTTGCAGACGAACTGGGCCGACACCGCCAGCTCCCTCGAGGACGCGAACATCAACTACGACTTCTTCGGAACGAAGGGACTGATGCTCAAGGCTGGCCAGTTCAAGGTTCCGTTCGGTCGTCAGGAGCTGACCTCATCGGGTAGCCAGCAGTTCGTCGACCGTTCGCTCGTCTCGGGCGAGTTCGCGAAGGGGCGCGACGCGGGCGTGCAGCTCTGGGGCATGGCGCTCAACAACACGATCGACTGGCGCATCGGCGCATTCAACGGAGCGGGCCGCAACAAGAGCTCGAACGACAACACCGAGTATCAGTACAACGCTCGCGTCACCTGGCAGCCGTTCGGCGATGTGAAGTACAGCGAATCGGACTTCGAGTCGAAGGACAAGCCGCTGTTCGCGCTTGCGCTCCAGTGGGAAGACAACGACATGCACGGCGCGACGAGCGGCAATGACAATGCGCGCGAGATCATGGGCGGCGACGTCGTCTTCAAATACAAGGGCCTCTCCGTCTTTGCCGAGACCTTCTATCGCGACAACGACTTCGAAACGGGCGCCGACACGGAATCGGAGGGCGTCCACTATCAGATCGGTTACCTCTTCCCAAACAGGAAGTTCGAGCTCGCCGCTCGCTTCGCGCAGTACGACCCGAACGTCGACGTACTCAACGACGCGCAGACCGAGAAGGGGATCGCCGGGAGCTGGTACTGGAACAAGCACAGCTACAAGCTCCAGGGTGACTATCGGCAGGTCGAGAACAACAAGACGAAGCAGACGAACGACGAGCTCCGCGTCCAGCTTCAGTTCATCTTCTAAGCGAAGCTCCCAAGGAGAAACACGATGAAGTTCACGTCCATCGCAACCACCATCGCCGTTCTTGGCTTTGCCGGCACGACGTTCGCTCAGGCCGTTAAGGTCGACCCCGCGATTCCCGCCTACACTTCGACGCAGGGCGTCTCGGGCAACCTCAAGTCGGTCGGCTCCGACACGATGAACAACGAGATGACGCTCTGGGCCGAGGGCTTCCGCAAGCTCTACCGGAACGTCAAGGTCGAGATCGAGGGGAAGGGCTCGTCGACCGCGCCCCCGGCCCTCACCGCGGGAACGTCGCACTTCGGCCCGATGTCGCGCGCGATGAAGGCCGACGAGGTCGACAAATTCGAGAAGAAGTACGGCTACAAGCCGACTGAGATCCGCACCTCGGTCGACGTGCTCGCCGTCTACGTCCACAAAGACAACCCGATCGCCGGCCTCACCCTTCAGCAGGTCGACGCCATCTTCTCGAAGACCCGTCGCGGCGGAGCGAAGAAGGACATCAAGACCTGGGGCGACCTCGGCCTCACCGGCGAGTGGAAAGACAAGCCGATCAGCCTCTACGGCCGTAACTCCGCCTCGGGAACCTACGGCTTCTTCAAGGAGAATGCGCTCTTCAAGGGCGACTACAAGGACTCGGTGAAGGAGCAGCCCGGCTCGTCGTCGGTCGTTCAGGGCGTCGCCTCCGATCGATACGGCATCGGCTACTCGGGCATCGGCTACAAGACCGCCGACGTCAAGGCCGTGCCGCTCGCGGCGAAGGGTGCCAAGTTCTTCGAAGCGAATGCCGAGAACGGCTACCAGGGCCTCTATCCGCTCTCGCGCTATCTCTACCTCTACGTGAACCGCGCGCCGGGCAAGCCGCTCGACCCGGTCCGGGCCGAGTTCCTGAAGTACATGCTCAGCCAGGAAGGACAGGAAGCGGTCGTGAAGGACGGCTACTATCCGCTTCCGAACAAGATCGTCATGGAAGAACGCCAGAAGCTCGGCATCAATTAGGCGGTTTGCGAGCTCAGGTTCGACCGATGTCTTCCAGCAATGAGATCGCGCCGGTTACGGCGGGCCGCGGGGCCCGCCGTAACCGCGTTACCAGTCGCAGAGTTCACCTCGTCGATGCGGTGACGAGCGTCGTCATCAACGTTGGTGGTGTCGCGGTCATCGCCGCGGTGCTCGGGATTCTCGTCTACCTCGTCGCGGTCGTACTGCCACTGTTCAGCGGCGCGAAGATTTCGCCGAGCAGCACAGTGTCGCTCGGCGAGCTGGGCGATCCGAAGCAGTTCCTCCTGGTCGAGGCAGACGAGTATCGCAGTCTTTTCGCCGTCATCCGTCGCGATGGCGAGACCTTCTTCCTCGAGGCGTCGTCGGGCGCGGTGTTGCGGCAGTCGAATCTCTTCGCGGACGTACCCGAGGGGGTTTCCGCCACGGCGATCTCGCGCCCGGTTGACGGAAGCAGCGTCGCGGTGGGGTTCTCGGATGGCACGGTGCGGACAGGCGCAGTCGAGTTCGTGACTGACTTCCTCGACGAGTCGTCCGTCGTGCCTGCTCTTCGCGCGCTCGAGAAGGGGAAGCGGCTGCGTTTCCACGATGGAGTCGTCGAGCACGTGCCAACGGGAGAATGGCGACGGGTGCGCGGCAGTACGAAGCTCGGCGCGTCGCTCGTGGTCGCGGATACGGGGGCACCCGTCCGCTTGCTGCAGTTCCGGCCGACGGACGACGGCAGCCGTCTCGCCGCATTCCTCGAGGGTGGAACGCTCGTCGTCAACGAAGTGTCGGAACGCGAGAATCTGATGACGGGCGAAACGGTTCGCGACGTCGCGAGCCACACCGTGCCCGTTCCTACGGAGCTTCTCGCGAGCGCGCCGTCGCGCATGCTGTTCACGAGCAAAGGAGACCAGCTCTACCTCGCATGGGAAGATGGGCGTTTCGCGCGATTCGATCTGCGCGACATGGACACGCCTCTGCTTGCGGAGCAGGGCGACCTCGTTCCCGCCGATGCGAAGCTGACCGCGCTCCGCTTCATGTACGGCGAGCAGTCGCTTTTGAGTGGCGATTCGCGCGGCGATGTCCGTGCATGGTTCAAGCTCGCGAGCCTCGATGACAGGAGCGCCGACGGCGCGCATCTCGTCGAGGCGCACCGCTTCTCGAAACCGGGAGGCGCGGTATCCACGATCTCCACATCGGTGCGCGACAAGAGTTTCCTCGTCGGACGCACCGACGCGACGATCACGCTCTACCACCTCACTTCCGAGCAACGGCTCGGTGAGATTGCGCTTCCGAGAGGATCGGAGCTCGTCGCGACGCAGATCACGCCGAAGAGCGATGCGGTCGTCGCACTGACGGCCGACGGAAATGCCTCGATCTGGCCGATCGCGAGCCCGCATCCGGAGACGACCTGGAAGAGCGTCTTTCGTAAGGTCTGGTACGAGGGGTACGCGGCGCCGGAGCATACGTGGCAGTCGTCGAGCGGCACTGATGACTTCGAGCCGAAGTTCGGCCTCATGCCGCTGATCTTCGGTACCCTCAAGGCCACTGTCTACTCGATGCTCTTCGCTGTGCCGGTCGCGCTCTTCGGCGCGATCTACACCTCGGAGTTCCTCGACAAGCGCTGGCGCGCTCCGGTGAAGTCGACGATCGAGATCATGGCGTCGCTGCCGTCGGTCGTCCTTGGGTTCATCGCCGCACTCGTTCTCGCCCCGATCGTCGAGAGCTTCGTGATGGCGGTGCTGACGGCCTTCCTGTTCATCCCGGTTGCGGCGTTAGGCGCAGGCTACCTCTGGCAGCTGTTGCCGCGAAGCGTGGCGATCCGCCTCGAGGGCGCCCCGGTCGTCGTACTGCTCCTCTCGGTCGTGCTGCTCGCGATATGGGCTGGCGGCAACATGGGTGGCGTCGTTGAGAATCTGATCTTCTTCGGCGACTTCAAGGCGTGGCTCGACGGACGCGTTGGGGACGGTGCACCGGGAATCGCGCTCGCCTTCTGGCCGGCCGTCTGCTTCGGCCTTCTCTGGTTCGATCGGCGATTCCTTTCGGATCGTGTTGCCGCGAGTGTGGCCGGCTCGTCGCCGTCGCGACTCGCCGTCGTGGATCTCCTGAAGTACGTCGTGATCCTCGGCGTGTCCGTTCTTCTCGCATGGCTCCTCGGCGAGACAGGCGCTGCGCTCGGCTTCGATCTCCGAGGAGAGCTCTTCGGTACGTACGTGCAGCGCAATGCGCTCGTCGTCGGCTTCGTCATCGGGTTCGCAGTGATCCCGATCGTCTACACGATCGCCGAAGACGCATTGAGCTCGGTGCCGGGAACGCTGCGATCCGCGTCGTTAGGCTGCGGCGCGACGCGTTGGCAGACGGCGACACGCGTCGTCCTGCCAGTTGCGACATCAGGCATCTTCTCCGCCGTGATGATCGGCCTGGGGCGCGCCGTGGGCGAGACGATGATCGTGCTCATGGCCGCGGGGAACACCGCGCTCATCGACATGAACATCTTCAACGGCCTGCGCACTCTTTCGGCCAACATCGCCGTCGAGCTTCCCGAGGCGGTAAAAGACTCGACGCTCTACAGGATGCTGTTTCTAGCCGCTTTGGCCCTCTTCGTCATGACCTTCGTCGTCAATACGGTGGCAGAGCTCGTGAGGCAGCGCTTCCGAAAGAGGGCCTTCCAGCTATGACGACCGATGCTCTTCGGGAACCCGACACGCCGGTCACGAGCGGAACCGCCTTACCGGAAACGGCCGGGAAGCCGGCACGCGCCCGCCGCAAGCGGCCGCTTTCGCTCGCCGGACGCGGGGAGCCGTATGTCTGGGGCACCGGCGCGGGGCTCGCGATCGGCGTCTTGATGATCGTCGGGCTGCTCGCACTAGTCCTCTACAACGGCTTCCTGACGTTCTGGCCGAAACGGGTCGTGAAGATCACGACGACGGACGGGAAGTCGATCCTCGGCGAGGTGACGCGCGACGAGACCTTTCGTGTTACACCCGAGATGCTCGAGCCACTGTCGGACGAGGTGAAGGCATCGATTCGCCGGAGCCACGGCTTCGCGCATCGCCGCCTCATCAAGCAGGGGAACTACGACCTCTACGGTGATGACTTCGTATGGGTCGCCGACTATGCCGTCGCGACTGAGGAATATCCGCGCGACGCGTGGACACTCGAACGGCGTGAATGGGGCGCGGCCTTTGGATCGCCTTCGAAACTGATCGTCGGCGAAGGCAGAACTGTCGAGGGTGCGAGAGAGATCGCGCGGGAGTTCCCGGCGCTTCACGGCGCCGCGATCGCGCGATACGACGAGATCCGCGACCTCGAGAAGTCGGAGATCGGCGACGTCAACTATCGCACCGAAGAGGCGCGACTCGAGATCCGCCGCGTGGCGCTTCGCGCTGGCGAAGGCTCGGCGGCGCATCGTGCCGCCATTGAGACATTCGAGGCGCGCGAGGGGGAGTTGCGGGCGGAGTACGACGCAGTGCAGCGGAAGATCGATGAGATCCGCGTCACTGACGAGACAGTGCGTTTCGAGATTCGCGACGTCAACGGCACGCTGATCCCGCAGAAGCCCTCCGATCCCGACACGCCGATGGCTCTCTCGCACGTCGTGCGCGCATTTCCGGCGAACGAGATCGGGTTCGGAGAGCGGCTTCGCATCTACCTCAGCCGCTGGCTCGAGTTCATGATCGACGAGCCGCGCGAAGCGAACACCGAGGGTGGCGTGTTTCCCGCGATCTTCGGGACGTTCATGATGACGGTGCTGATGTCGCTTGCGGTGGCGCCGTTCGGCGTGATCGCGGCGCTCTACCTGCGCGAATACGCCAGGCAGGGGCCGCTCGTCTCGGCGGTGCGCGTCGCGGTCAACAATCTCGCGGGTGTTCCCTCGATCGTCTTCGGCGTCTTCGGTCTCGGATTCTTCTGTTATGTCGTCGGCGCGCGGATCGACGAGCTCTTCTACGCGGAACGGCTTCCTTCGCCGACATTTGGTACCGGCGGAATCCTTTGGGCTTCGCTCACGCTCGCGCTGCTGACGGTGCCGGTCGTGATCGTCTCGACGGAGGAAGCGTTAAGCGCGGTACCTCGCTCGATGCGCGAAGGGTCGTACGCGTGTGGCGCGAGCCGGTGGCAGACGATCTGGCGGATTGTGTTGCCGAAGGCGACGCCCGGGATCATGACGGGACTGATTCTCGCGATGGCACGCGGTGCCGGTGAAGTCGCGCCGCTGATGATCACGGGAGTCGTCAAGCTCGCCCCCGAGCTTCCGTTCGATCTCCACGCGCCGTTCTTCCACCTCAATCGCTCGTTCATGCACCTCGGGTTTCACATCTACGACGTCGGCTTCCAGAGCCGCAACTCGGAGGCGGGCAAGCCGATGGTCTTCACGACGACGCTTCTGCTGATCGGCCTGATCGCGCTGCTGAATCTCGCCGCCATTCACCTCCGCAACACGCTGCGCAAACGCTACAAAGGATCGGAAGTCTGATCATGCTGAATGCAAACGAGCTCATCGCTGATGCAAAGGCGCCCGTCGCGGCCCCGACCGAGGGGCCGTTCGTTCATCCCGACATCCTCGCGGAGGATCCTGTCCTCGAGATCGATCGCTTCGATTTCTGGTATGGAGAGAAGCAGGCACTCTTCGACGTCAGCCTGAACGTTCCGCGCGGCAAGGTCTCCGCGCTCATCGGCCCTTCCGGGTGTGGCAAGTCGACGCTGCTCCGCTCCGTCAATCGGATCAACGACCTGATCGACGGGATTCGTATCGGCGGCGCGATGCGGCTCAACGGCGATTCGATTTACGGGAAACATGTCGACGTCATCGAGCTGCGCAAACGGATGGGAATGGTCTTTCAGAAGCCTAACCCATTCCCGATGTCGATCTACGAGAACGTCATCTACTCTCTCCGGATCGACGGCGAGAGTCGTCGCGGGGTGCTCGACGAAGTCGTCGAGAGGAGCCTCAGGTCTGCGGCACTTTGGGATGAAGTGAAGGAGCGGCTCGACGCGAGCGCGCTCGAGCTCTCGGGTGGGCAGCAGCAGCGGCTGTGCATCGCACGCGCGATCGCGGCCGATCCCGAAGTGCTCCTCATGGACGAGCCCTGCTCGGCACTCGACCCGATTGCGACGGCGAAGATCGAGGAGCTCATCTTCTCGCTCCGCGGTGAGTACACGGTGCTGATCGTCACGCACAACATGCAGCAAGCCGCGCGCGTCAGCGACTACACGGCATTCATGTACCTCGGGAACCTCATAGAGGTTTCGCCAACGAACGTCATGTTTCTCAAGCCGGCAAGGCGCCAGAGCGAGGAGTACGTGACGGGGAGATTCGGGTAAGGGAGTGACACCAGCGCTGAGGCGCTGGAAACGTCCGGAAACCGAGCGGACCCGACGCGACGTCAATTGTTTTTGACACGATGCGCGTGGCCTCATCGCGTGTGCCGGGCCACGCAACTCGCTCGGGTGGAGCGCGTTGGCGGACGATCGGACTACGCACCCCGCCCTGGCGTAAGGCTCGCTTCGGCCTCGGGCCATGGAGCCTGCGCCGTTCTACCGCGCGCGCATCCCGCGCGGGACGCCGCTAGCGAAACGGGGAGCGAACTTCGGAGCGTTCCTGCGCGAGCAGGTGGTCGAACCCGTTGGGCATGCGCAGTGGGTCTTCACGATCCTGAAGACCCTCCGCGGCTACTTCATGCGCAACCGGGAGCTGTTAGGCGATCGCACGCGCGCCGCGTGGGAGACGGTGCGCGCGATGATGGGCGAGGGGGCAGGCGAGCCTGGCCTCCGGCCCGGCATGGTCGTGGTGCCGCAGACCTTCGGCAGCTCGGTCAACGCGCACCCGCACGTTCACGCGATCGCCTCGCGCGGCGGGTGGACGCGAGAGGGGACGTTGGTGCCGGTTCCGTTACCCGAGTGTCGAAACTCTCCGCCTATTTCGGAGGCTACCTCGGCGAGAACCACGTTGCTGTCGTCGAAGCGTTAGGCCTCACGCGCGAGGACATCGAAACGATCGCAAAGAATTCGTTCGAGTCGAGTTTCGCCTAGAGTCTCCATCTCCGATCTCCCCGCCTGCCGCTTGACCCGACCGCCGAGAAGGGCACAGAATCACTACCGTTCCACTGTTCATAACGTAGGTCAACCGGAGCTGGAGGTATGTCATGACGAGCCCCGTGTGGAGAGGTGTTTCGTTACTCGTGGTCCTGGCCCTCACGATTCCCTGTGTGCCTTCGAGGGGACAGGAGACACCAACCACGGCCGAGAGCAAGGCCTCCGAGGAAGAGGACCTGAAGGTGTGGGAGGAACTGGTGGTCACGGCTCGCAAGCGAGAGGAGACCGTGCAGGACGTGCCCTTCGCCGTCACGGCAGCCTCGGAAGAGAAGCTCCACGATCGCGGCGCCGAGACGATCGAGGACGTTTCCGCGAACGTGGCGGGATTCACCGTTCAGAATCTCGGGCCCGGACAGAGTCAGGTTGCAATGCGCGGCGTCTCCTCGGGCCAGATCGTGCGCGACCAGCCGGGTGTGAAAGAGCAGGTTGGCGTCTACCTGGACGAGTCGGTCATCTCGCTTTCCCTGTTCACGCCAGACATCGACCTGTTCGACCTCTCGCGTGTCGAGGTGTTGCGCGGACCGCAGGGCACGTTGTTCGGCTCGGGCTCCCTGTCGGGAACGGTTAGGTACATCAGCAAGCAGCCCCAGCTCGGCGTCTCGGAGTCGGTTGGGGACCTTTCCTTCAGCTCGATTGGCGACGGAGGAACCGGTGGAAGCGCCAAGGCTGCCGTGAACGTGCCGCTGGGCGAGACGGCAGCGATGCGTGTCGTCGCGTACTACACGGACTACGGCGGGTACATCGACGCGGTGCAGCCCGGCCTGAGCGTCAAGGACGACGTCAACACGGGCGAGCGGGCGGGCGCGAGGGTGGCATTCAAGTTCCAGCCGAACGAGCGGCTAACCATCACCCCGCGCCTTCTGTACCAGGAAGTCGACATGGACGGATGGAACCGTGTCGACACCTACAACATCCTGGCGAATCCCTATACGACGACGCGTCCGGCGGTGACACTCGGCAATCGCAAACAGTTCACGCAGTTCGAAGAGCCGTTCACCGACGAATTCCTGCTCGGCGATCTCAACGTCGCCTACAAGTTCGGTGAGGCGCTTCTGACTTCGATCACGTCCTACACCGATCGCGACGTCCTCGTGGTTCGCGACGCGACGGCGCTGACCGCGAGCATCACCGGCGGGAGCATCGGACTGAGTGAGGCCATCTACACTCTCGACGCACCATTGGACGACGCAACCACGGCAAAGTCCCTCTCGCAGGAGCTGCGCCTCTCCGGCGGCAGCCTTGAATTGCAGTGGGTCATCGGCGGGTTCTACAGCACGAGCGACCGCGACTACGGTCAGAGCTTGTTCGTGGGCGGATTCGAGGATGGTACCGACATCCCCACGGCAGGTAACTTCGGTGCCGCGAAGGACGTCTTGTACTTCTCCGATCTGAGTTACGAATTCGATCAGTTGGCTCTATTCGGCGAAGCGACCTTCGCGGTCAGCGATCAACTCGCCGTGACCGGCGGCATCCGCTACTACGACTTCTCCGAAGATCGCATACAAACCTTTGACGGCATTTTCGCGGATCCGGGAACCACCGTAGGTTCCGTCGAAGCGGATGGCTTCGCGCCGCGAGTCATGGCCAGCTACAAACTCAGCGCCAACACCAACCTGAACGCGCAGGTCTCGAAAGGCTTCCGTCTCGGTGGAATCAACGACCCGCTCAACGTCCCTCTCTGTACGCCACAGGACCTTGCGACTTTCGGCGGGAGGGATGCCTGGAAGGACGAAGAGCTGTGGAACTACGAAGTTGGAGCCAAGTCGACGATCATGGGTGGGCGGGGCTCGGTGAATGCCGCTGCGTTCTACATGGACATCAGCGATCTGCAGGCAACCGTGACCGCGGGCTCGTGCTCATCGAGGGTCATCTTCAATGTTCCGAAGGCGCGAAGCGCTGGCGTCGAGGTCGAATTCGATGTGGCGCCGAGCGAAAAGTTCGACTTCGCGCTTTCGGCGAGCTACACCGACTCGGAGCTCCGTTCCACGCTGACGTCGACCGACGCCCAGGGCAACGTTCAGGTCGTGGCTGGCATCGAGGCGGGTAACCGCCTTCCGACCGTGCCCGAGCTTCAGGGAGCTGCCGCGACGACCTATCGCTGGCAGGCTGGAAGCGCGTGGGCAGGGTATGTGACCGGCGTCTATCAGTACGTCGGTTCGCGCTTCACGCAGATCGGTGATCAGGCAGAAGGCTTTGGCACGGTGAACCTTCTCTCGTTCGCACCGAACAACATTGGCGGCCCATACACGCGGAACACCTTCACGTTCAATCCGGAGTTGCCGTCTTACGACATCATCAACCTGCGTTTTGGCGTCCTCAGGGGCCAATGGGATACGGCGCTCTACGTCAACAACCTCACGGATGAGACGGCACTCCTCGCGCTGGACCAGGAGCGCGGTACCCGTGCTCGCGTGGGCTACCTCACGAACCAGCCTCGAACCTACGGAATTACCACGCGCGTACACTTCTGAAGTGCTTCGCGCTGTCGCGATCGCGTGAGACGTGCGAGGAACCCCCGGACCTCCGGGGGTTCCTCCGTCTTACTTGCTGGATGACCCGAGTCGGGCGGGATCGACGACGCGTGGAGTCATAGGACGGTTCAGACGAGCCCTGCCTTTCTGAACTCGAACTAACACCTTCTGGCATCCTGCTGGCTCGCGCAATTGGTCGGCTTTGAGCGAGGATTAGTCGGTGCATATGATGCGAGCCGGCAGAATGGTCGCGATTGCGGCGATGATCGTAATCGCGGGTGCAGTTACCTGGAAGGCGATGCGACCGGAGCCGATCGCGGTGACGCTGGCGACCGTCGATCGCGGAGCCCGAGACCGCGCCGTCGAAATGATCGCGCGCGGTGGGATTCATTGCGTCTTTCCGGTCGGCGAAGAGAAGGTCCACGCTCTCGGCGGAGAAGACGTGGACAGCTTCTGAACGGATGATACTTCAGGAGGCTGTTTCTCGAGCCGACACGGCGGCAGAGCGAAGAGTCCGTGACGGGGAGATTCGGGTAGGGCGTTCCCAAGGTTAACTTTCGAGGTGCGACTCCAGATGCGCAGATGCGGGTGATCACCCGGTTGCCGGAGCCGCGGGAGCATTCGATTCGCTACTTCGGCTGCCACGCCGAGGAAGTAAGGGCCAGACGACGGCGGGTGGCGGCTGGAGCCGAAGTGTCGGTAACAGGGGCGGGAATCGATGCCGCGGGCCTCGACCCTTCCCGTCCTCTGGGCCGGCGCCCGCTCTCTCCGTCAGCGGAGCCCACGCCTGCACACTGGTGCGATCTCCTGACGAGGCGAACCCTGTGCGATCAGCTGCATGCTGCAGCGCGAGTGCGCGAACGTCGCGTGTCCCGACCACCTCCAACGGCCGGAATCGGCGAACCCGCGAGTCTTAGTCCTCGCGCATCGCGCCCGAATCGTCGGCAAGGATGTGAATCGGTGCGACGACCCCGAGGAGTCGCATTCCGCCGACTCGAGCGCGAACTGCATTTTCCTCTCCCTCCATGCCCCGCCAGATTCTCCGTCAGGGGCAGGTCGCGAAGGCCGAGGTATCCTGGATCGGCTGGAACGCCGTGTTCAGAGGGTTCTTGTAAGTCTTCTGCTCGAAGCCGGCGAACGTGTCGGTGACGGTGATCGTCGCCTCGACGTTCGTGAGCCCTCCTGCGAAGACCCAGTAGCGATTGTTGACCGGGCATCCGTTCAGCACCTTGACGACGAGCTCGACGTTGTCCTGGTTGAAGAACCAGAAGTAGCCCGAATCGTCGACGAACTGATTCGATGCATTCCGGACTCTGACGGCGTTTCCGGTGCCGTTCTGCCCTTGTGGAGTTTTCCAGTCGACGCGAATCTGGAAGCGCTCGTTGTTGAGGCAGAGGGTCTTCGAGTCTGGTATGCATGCGGCGAGGTCTGAGGCAAAGCACAGCGCGAGGCACACGAACAGCGCCGTCAACATGATTCGCATGGGAGCGTCTCCTTCGTTCCGGTTTTGGATGTGCCTCCATTCTGGGTCCGCGCGCGAAAGCCTGCAAGCCACTCGACATCGGAGTGCGGAATGTTTTCCGTCGTGGGTGAGGCGAGGTCGGAAGAATGAAAAACTCGGCGCACGTCCGAAGCTGAAGGTTAGCTCCGTAAAACCTCGACAGTGACACCTCGACACCTCGACAGGGTCGGAGCTTCTGATTTCTGTTTCTTCGGGGCCGAAGCGAACGTAGGTGCGTAGGTGGGGTCAGGTCGGAAAAATGAAGAATTCGCGTAGTCGCGCATGGACCGCTCGCGTTCGGCTCCTGTGGCAGACGAGTCGTGTGCATGACGGACGTGTCGCCGGCGTCTGCGGTTGCGTCGAACTGTTCATTCTTCCGACCTGACCCCGGTGGTGTGAGTGACCTGACCCCAGGAGCCTCCGCCCCGCAGGGGCGGCGGAGAGTAGCCGGTGGCAAGCGAAGCGCCGCCACCGGATGACCGTCGAACGTTGTCCCGCGCCCCGGAGGGGTGCCGGAGCTCGACGGGCGCGAGTCGCGGCCGCGTCGACTCGAGCAGGCGCTCGAGCTCGACCGAAACTCTCCCTGGAAGCTGGCGTATAACGAACCGCTGGCTGACACTTGAATCGAGAATCGGGCGGAGCCGCTGACACTGCGACCCGCCCAGGAGAAATCGTAATGACGATGTCGAAACGTGCGACGATGTTTGTGGCAATGCTCATGACGTGTGTGGCGGTCAGCCTGAGCGCCGAGCCGCAGCAGTCGCCTCAACCGGCGCACGTCGAGCCGCCGGCCGCCGTCGCGGCCTCCCCAACGGCACCATTCGACGTCGAGGGCGCGACGCGGGCCTACCTTTCGAAGCAGTCGCCCGAGGCGAAGGCAAAGTCGGATGCCTACTTCGAAGGCGGCTACTGGCTCCAGCTCTGGAACTTCCTCTATACGCTCGCCGTCGCATGGCTCCTCCTCGGCAGCGGCCTCTCGGCACGCATGAAGCGGCTCGCGGAGAGGATCACGCAGCGTCGCTGGCTGCAGACCGGCATTTACGCGATTCAGTACTCCATCGTCGCGCCGCTGCTCGTCGCGCCGCTCACCCTCTACGAGGGATTTTTCCGGGAGCACAAATACGGACTGGCGACGCAGACGCTTGGGGCCTGGCTCTCCGAGCAGGCGACGGTGCTCGTCGTCGAGGCGCTCCTCATGGCAATCGCGCTCGTTCCGCTGTACGGCGTCTTCCGTAAGGCGCCGAAGCGCTGGTGGCTCTGGGGCGCCGGAGTCGGCGTCGCGTTCCTCGCTCTCGTCATGCTGATCGGGCCCGTCTACCTCGATCCGCTCTTCAATACGTACAAGCCGCTCGGGGAAGGACAAGTCCGGCAGGAGATCCTCTCGCTGGCGCGCGCGAACGGCATCGAGGCGAACGACGTCTACGAGTTCGACGCGTCGCGGCAGACGACCCGCATCTCGGCGAACGTGAGCGGCCTGTTCAACACGATGAGCATCCGGCTCAACGACAACCTTCTCGAGCGCTGCACGCTCGCGGAGATCAAGTCGGTCATGGCGCACGAGATGGGGCACTACGTGCTCCACCACGGTGGCAAGATGATCGTCTTCTTCGGTGTGGTGCTCGTCGGCGGCTTTCTATTCGTCCGCTCGTCGTTCGACGGCGTGCGCGCGAAGTGGGGTGCGCGCTGGGGTGTCACCGGAATCGACGACGTCTCCGGCTTTCCGCTTCTCGTCGCGCTCTTCGCCGTCTATCTTTTTGCGATCACGCCGCTGCTCAACACCTACATCCGGTCGGCAGAAGCAGAGGCGGACATCTTTGGCCTTCACGCAGCGGGGGAGCCCGACGGCTTCGCCGAGGCGGCGCTCAAGCTCGGCGATTACCGCAAGCTCGATCCGGGACCGATCGAAGAGTGGATCTTCTTCGACCATCCGAGCGGCCGCGCGCGAATTCACATGGCGATGACCTGGAAGGCGGAGCACTTGCAGGATTCGCGTGTTGCGGCCGTGAGCCAGGGCGATTAGGCTCGTAGCATCATGAAGATCCCGGCAGCGTTCACCCGCGCGGACAATGCGCTCCGCGCGCACGCCCTGAAGTATCCGGATTCGTACGAGGAGTTTCCATGGGGACACCGTGCGATCAAGATCAACGGTAAGGCGTTCGTCTTCATCGCGGTCGAAGGCACGCGCTTCAGCATGTCGGTCAAGCTCCCCGGCTCGAACCTCGCGGCGCTGATGCTTCCGTTCGCCGCGCCGACCGCGTACGGCATGGGAAAGAGCGGTTGGGTGACTGCTACCTTCGGACCGAAGGACAAGATTCCGCTCGACATTCTCGAGAGCTGGATCGACGAGAGCTTTCGCGCGATCGCGCCGAAGACGCTCCTGAAGCGGATGGCTGCGGAGAGCAGCGGCGCGCCGGCGAAGAAGACGCCAAAGGCGAAGGCGGCGAGCGCTCGCGGGCGCAAGACGGAGTAGGGTCATACGTCAGTTCGTTTCCGCGTCCGCGCCATCACCGCGACGCGGAATTCGCGACGCCTTCCTTCTGCTGATTTGGAGAAACCGTCACCTCGCCCCGTTCGCAGACTCTATACGGATGGGAGCGGCTCGGGCTCGAGGCGCTCGCCGTGTGGAGCGACGAACAGAAAGGCAGACGATGAGCGACGCAGAGGAGAGTCTCGGTCCCGATCTCGCGAGGGGAGTGCCCCTCGCCGACATTCCTGACGGCGGCTCGCTCGTCGGTCACGTCGGAGAGGAGAACGTCCTCGTGGTTCGGCGCGGCGGCGAGTTTTTCGCCGTATCGAATCGATGCTCCCACTACGGCGGGCCGTTGAACGAGGGGCTGGTCGTCGGGGAGACAGTGCGATGCCCCTGGCACCACGCCTGTTTCAGTCTCCGCACGGGCGAGCCGCTCGGCGCTCCGGCCTTCCAGGCGATCGCGAGCTGGCTCACGGTAGTCGAAGACGACAGCGTCTTCGTCCGGGTGGCCCGCGAGCCGGCGTCGCGACCGCGGCGCCACGACGGCCCCGAATCGGTCGTCATCGTAGGCGGCGGGGCCGCGGGGCACATGGCGGCTGAGACGCTGCGCCGCGAGGGCTACGGCGGCCGTGTCGTCGTCGTGTCGGCCGACGCCTCCGCGCCGTACGACCGGCCTAACCTCTCGAAGGACTATCTCGCGGGCAACGCCCCCGAGGAGTGGATCCCGCTTCGCGACGAGTCGTTCTACCGGGACAACGAGATCGAGCTGCGTCTCGCGTCGCGTGCGACGACGATCGATGCCGCGCGGAAACAGTTGGTGCTCGAAGGGGGCGCTGCGCTCCCGTACGGATCTCTGCTTCTCGCGACTGGCGCGGAGCCGGTGCGGCTCGACATCCCCGGGGCGGAACGTGTGGCGTACCTCCGCACGCTTGCCGACAGCCGGGCGATCGTCGCGCGCGCGGCGACGGCGTCGCGCGCCGTGGTGATCGGCTCGAGCTTCATCGGGCTCGAGGTCGCGGCGTCGCTCCGTGCGCGCGGGCTCGACGTGACGGTGGTGTCGCCTGACGACGTTCCGCTCGCGCGCACGTTCGGGCCGGAGGTTGGCGGTTTCATCCGCGCGTTGCACGAGGAGCATGGCGTCCGCTTCGAGCTGCGCGAAAAGGTGGTCGAGGTCCGTCCCGCATCGGTCGTTCTTTCGAGCGGCGCGGAGCTGCCGGCCGACCTCGTCGTCGCCGGAATCGGCGTGAGTCCGTCGCTCGCGCTCGCGGAGAGCTGCGGCGCGCGAATCGATCGTGGAGTGGCCGTCGACCGGTACCTCGAGACGAGTGTTCCGGGCATTTTCGCGGCGGGAGACATCGCGCGCTGGCCCGATCCTCACAGTGGCGAGAACATCAGGGTCGAGCACTGGGTCGTGGCCCAGCGGCAGGCGCGCGTCGCGGCACGGAACATGCTCGGGCTCCGCGAACCGTTCGCGGCGGTGCCGTTCTTCTGGAGCGCCCACTACGACGTCGTGCTCGCCTACGTCGGCCACGCGAGCAGCTGGGATCGCGCCGATCTGACGGGAGACCTCGCGTCGCGCGACGCGCGCGTCGACTACTCGCGCGGTGGGAAGCTCCTTGCGGTCGCGACGCTGTTCCGCGACCGGGAGAGCCTCGAGATCGAGGCGGAGATGGAGCGCCGCGCGAGGCAGCTCGAGCAAACCGGCGGGCGCTGAGCCGAGGTGCCGGCCGGGCGTAGTGTTCCGTCCGTGAATTGGGCGCAGTTTCGTTGCGGTTCCTCCGGGCCGAGCGCGCGGAGCGCCGACGCAGGCGATGTGGGACATCGTAGAGGAGGCGCGACAACGCGAACGGCCCGAAGGAACCGCAACCCTTCGGGCTGGTGGCGGTTGTGCCGCGATCTCGTCGTCGCTCGTCGTCGACGATGTCGCCACATCGCCTCCTCCTCGCTCCTCGATCTCGCAGCGCAAGCGTCACCAGCGAAATTGCGCCGAATTCGCGGACGGAACACTAGCGCGATCGCCGGCCTAACGGGCTCTCGGCGGCCGCTCCGCGATCGCCTCGAATACCGCGGCGACGATCCTGTCGCAGCGCGCCCCGAGGAATGTGAAGAGATTCGAGCGGGTGAGACCTGCGCGATCGAACAATCCGGCGCGAAGGCGCTCACGGGCGCGCGAGAGCCGCGTCTTGATGACGTCCTCGCTCACGTCGAGCAACTGCGCGGTGTCGGAAGTATCGAGCCCTTCGATCTCGCGAAGCATGAAGACGACACGGTACGCATCGGGGAGCGCGCCGATCTCCGCTTCGAGCGTCTCGCGGAGCTCGGAGTTGATGGCCTCGCGCTCCGGATCGATCGAGACAGGATCGGAGAGCTCCATCGCGCTCTCTCCGAGCGACTCCAGGGGTTGGCGCTTGCGCAACCGCGCGTACGCCTCGTAGACCGCAATGCGCGTCAGCCACGTTGCGAAGCTCGATCGCGACTCGAACTGCGCGAGGTGCGCGTAGGCGTTGATGTAGGCCTGCTGCACCACATCCTCGGCCTCGTCACGGTGGCGCACGATCGCGAGCGCGGCGCGGTAGAGCCGCTGGTTGTGGCGCCGCATCAGCACTTCGAAGAGCGGTAGATCACCGGCAACGACGCGCGCGACGATCTCTTCGTCCTCGAGAGGATGCCGCATCACCGATTCGAGCTCCAGCCTGACGACGTTCATTCCGACCTCCATGAAAGCAACCTCACGCGAGTGAGAGTCCTTCCCTCAACGGAGTCGCCGGCGGCCGAAAGGTGACAACTGCAAGTTCCCTGTCACTAATCGCAGCGCCCCCGACTCTCTATTCGCGAAGGAGAAAGAGATGAACGAATCACTGATCAAGCCGTACTGGGCGCTCCGCATCGGACTCGGGGCGAGCGCATTCCTCGCGGGCCTCGACAAGTTCTTCAGCATTCTCGCGCAGTGGGACATGTACCTGAGCCCTCTCGTTGCGAAGCTGATCCCGATCGATTCCTCGCTGCTCATGCGCGTCTTCGGCGTCGTCGAGATGGCGGTCGGCCTCTCTATTCTCTTCGGCGCGACGCGCGTCGCCGCCTGGGTCGCGTCGGCATGGCTCCTCGCAATTGCGGCGAATCTCGTCACAACCGGAAGCTTCTTCGACGTCGCGGTGCGCGACGTGAACATGGCGATCGCGGCGATGGCGCTCGCACGCCTTGACGCGCTCCGATCGCCGGAGCGTCAGCCGCTGGCCGTCACCACATCAGCTCGAGCGGTATGAACACTTTAGGAAAGGAGACAGGAAAATGACGAAGAACTTCATACGAGCGCTGTCGTTTGCCGCGTTGCTGGTCCCTGCCGCGGCGTGGGCCGATAGCTGGAAGTCGGTTCCGCTCATCGACACGATGTGTCGGGAGCGCTATGAGGGCAAGACCGATGAACACACGACCGCCTGCGCGCTGCAGTGCGCAAAGGGGGGATACGGCATTGTCGTCGACAAGACGTACGTTCCGTTCGACGAAAAGGGGAACGCGCTCGCGCTTGCCGCGCTCAAAGCGACTAAGAAGAGGGACTCGCTTCGGGTGACGGTCGAAGGAACGATCGAGAGCGGAACTCTCCACGTCGCGAAGCTGGCGATCGACTGAGAGGAGGCGTCATGACCGATCGCCTTGCGCTCGCTCCAATGCGCGTCAGCCTAACCGAGGCCGAGCGTGCCGTCGCGACGCTCCTCGAATACGTCGGGGAAGAGCCGTCGCGTGACGGGCTGCGCGACACGCCGGCCCGCGTCGTGCGGGCGATGCGCGAGCTCACCTCGGGGTACGACGACGACCCGGCGCAGATTCTCTCGCGGACGTTCGACGAGTCGAGCGACGAGCTGATCATGCTTCGCGACATTGCCTTTCACTCGACCTGCGAACACCACCTGCTCCCGTTCCACGGAACAGTTTCGATTGGCTACCTTCCAGGCAAGGTCGTCGGTATCAGCAAGCTGGCGCGCCTCGTCGACTGCTTCGCGAGACGGCTTCAGATCCAGGAGCGCATGACCAACCAGATCGCTCGCGCGATCGAAACCCATCTCGAGTCGAGAGGCACCGGCGTCATCGTTTCGGCGCGCCATCTCTGCATGGCCTGCCGGGGCGTGCGAAAGGAGTCGACCGCAATGGTCACGTCGGCGATGCTCGGCGCGCTCCGCGCGGATGCGGCCTCGCGCGCCGAGTTCCTCCGCCTCACATCGATGTCCTGAAGGAGAAATGCAATGAATGCGAACGGGTACAGGGGCTTCGGACCCCTGTCAGTGCTGTTGCTCTCTCTCGCGTTGCCTGCCGCGGCGATCGAGAGCGTCTACGTCATTCCCGCGGCCGCGCATGTGCGAGGTCTCGCCGGTTCGGAGTGGATGACCGATCTCGTGTTGCACAACCCCGGCTCCGCCGCGGTGACGATCGACGTTGCTCTCGTGCGAAGTGGAGCCGCTGCCCTGGTCGCGTCCGGCCTCGAGACGCTCGGCGCCGCAGTCGTCGCTCCGGGCCAGACGGTGCTGCTCGCGGACCTGTTAGGTTCGGCGCTTTCCGCAGACGCGAGCGGGGCGCTGATTCTCAGCGGGACGGGTCCGTTCACGGCGACGAGCCGGACGTATGTCGAGCGGCCCGACGGTACGCGCGGAACCGCGATTTCGGTCGCTCGCGTGTTCATCGACGAGAGCGAGCCGAGCGCGTTGCTTTCGGGCGTCAGAGTCGAGGGGCGTTACCGGACCAACATCGGGATCTTCGCGCTCGCGGACGGTGAAGATCGGCTCGAGATCGAAGTGACGATTGGAGGCGCGGTCATTCAACGGCTCGTTGTGCCCGCTGGAACGTTCGCACACGCGCAGCTTCCCGTCGAATCGACCGGGGGATCCGGCGTCGCGACCGCGACCGTCGGGATTGTCGCGGGGCAGGGGTTCGCGACCGCGTACGCGTCGGTCATCGACAACGGAAGTGACGACGCGACGCTGATCGAGCCGGTCGCGTTTGAATCTGAACCGGCGGCGCGCCGCGGGAACGCCGATGTGGAGCTGAGGCTCCGGCGAGCGCTGGGTCATACGGATCCTGGAGGTGATCGATGAAGAGCCAGAGAGTCTTTCTTCGCGGGCTGCTTGCCGGCCTATTCACTGGGCTCGCGCTTCTTTGGGCCGGGCTCTCGTCCGAAGCGGGGATCGGCGACCGGCTGAGCCAGCGGATGCTCGACGCGAAGGTCGAGAGCGACGCGCAACGTTCGCTCGCGCGCGGGCGTGCCAGCTTCAGGAGTGACACCTTCGGTGACGAGTCGTTCTGGAGCGGAAAGCTGCGCCTTCACGAAGCGCTCGCCGGCGAGGCGAACGGAGGAGTCGGTCCCGGCGTGAGCCCTGCGACGGCACTCGCCGTCGGTCTGAAAGTCGATGCCGAGGCGCTCCCCGATGCCCTGAAGGCGAAGATCGTGCGAGGTGAAGTCGACCTGCAGTCACCTGCGACGACGCTGGCGCTTCTTTCTCTCGACTCGGTCGTGGGTGTAAAGGGTACCTTCGGTGGTGATGGCAGGCTCGAGGCGGTAGGGATCACTTGCGCCGCGTGTCACTCGACGGTCGATGACAGCTTCGCTCCAGGCATCGGGCGGCGTCTCGACGGTTATGCGAATCGCGACCTCAATGTCGGCGCGATCATTGGGCTCGCTCCCGACCTATCGGCCTTCACCTCGCATCTCGGCGCGGACGAAGCGACCGTGCGACAGGTGCTCGCGAGCTGGGGCCCTGGAAAGTTCGACGCCGCGCTGCTTCTCGATGGGAAAGCGTTCCGTCCCGACGGCAAGTCGGGCGCGACGCTCATTCCGCCCGCGTACGGACTCGCCGGGGTGAATCTCCACACGTCGACCGGCTGGGGCTCGGTGACGCATTGGAACGCCTTCGTCGCGAATCTCGAGATGAACGGCAAGGGGAACTTCTACGACCCGCGACTCGACGATCCGGTAAAGTTCCCGCTCGCGGCGCGGTCACGCATGGGCCACGTGCGGACGGACGACGACCGGATCACGCCCGCGCTCGCGGACCTTCAGTTCTATCAATTGGCACTTGCCGCGCCGCGTCCTCCGCAGGGCTCGTTCGATCAGGAGGCCGCGACGCGTGGCGGAACGATCTTCTCCGGTAAGGCCGATTGCGCGCGATGCCACGTTCCTCCGATCTACACCGATCCCGGGTGGAACATGCACCGCGGCGAGGAGATCGGGATCGACGAATTCCAGTCGAGTCGCGCTCCGGACGACGCCTATCGCACGACACCTCTTCGCGGCCTCTGGGCGCACCAGAAAGGAGGCTTCTACCACGACGGCCGATTCGCATCGCTCGACGACGTGGTCGGCCATTACGACGCGTTCTTCAGGCTCGGCCTAACTACCGACGAGAAGCGCGACCTCATCGAGTTCCTCAAGTCGCTGTAACGGGAACGTCTGTCGAGAACGCTTTGTGTGCTCGAGCGCGCGGAACGTGGAGCATTGTGTGAGGCTGGCGATCCGCCGCCAGCCTCACTCGCCGTCCCCCCGTGTTCCTCCGGCGTCGGGGGTGTCGCATATTGTGCCGTCCAGGCTCCGCTACGCTCTGCCTGCGCGGGCGGGTTCCTTCGGATCGGAGGATGATCACCGTCGGTGGGGTCATCGGTGGGGTCAGGTCGGAAAAATGAAGAATTTGCGTGGGGTCATCGGTGGGGTCAGGTCGGAAAAATGAAGAATTCGCGAAGGCGCGCATGGATCGTTCGCGCTCCGGTCCTGTGGCAGACGAGTCGTGTGCATGACGGACGTGTCGCTCGCCTCTGCCATGGGCGCCGAATTATTCATTTTTCCGACCTGACCCCAATGGCATTCGACCTGACCCCAATGGCATTGAATTGCTATTTTTCCGATCTGACCCCAATGGCCGTAAGGCAGCATAGTTGAATGGGCTCTCTCGGATCCGAACGGGGGCAGTCGAGGCAACGCGATTTCGGGGACGGCGTTGAGCTGACCTGGAAGCAGCGTAATGCTGCATTCCTCGGTATGCTCGGTTGTACGCGGCGAATTCACGCCGCACCGGATCGCGTTCTGTGATGGCGGGTCACGACAACCATGAAGACTCCGGAGCGATTATTCATACTTCTTTGCGTCGTTGTGTTCGCGTTTGCGATTCCTACTTCAGCTCAGGTCGATCCTAGCGAGGACGACAGTCGAATGTTCGCCGGCACTTCCGTTCTCTTGCCGGTCGTTGGGCGATCGGCTGGAGCAAACGGATCGTTCTGGAAGACTGACGTCTTCATCACGAATGTCTGGCGCACCGGTCCGCCGGTTCCGGTGACAATCAAGCTCCTTCGGAGTGGACTGCCAGCGAAAGCGCACTCGTTTGAGGTTTCCCCGCTCGAGACGGTTGCGATGGAAGACCTCATCTTGAAGACCTTCGGTGAGGAAACTGCGTCGGGTGCGTTGCTCGTCAGCAGCGACCAGAACGGAGCTCGGTTCTCGGCACGTGCGCGCATCTTCAACAGTGGGAATTCGATGGGCGAGTTTGCACAGAGCGCGCAGGCGGTCTCGGTCTCGCGCCTGCCCGTGGAGAGCGTGCTTGCAGGATTGGATGGAACGCGAGGAAAACGCGTCAATCTTGGATTGGCGAATCCCCGATCGAGCGACGCCGAAGCGGTCGTACGGCTTTTTCGCGCCGATGGAGAGCTCGTTAGGACTCAGTCGGTCTCGGTCCCGGCCGAGCGCATGATTCAGATTAACGATATCTTCATGTGGTTCAACGTCGAGGCCTTTGCGGGGGCCACTCTGGTCATCGGCGGCCGCTTAGAGTTTCTCACGCACCCTGGCCAATTCGAACCAGCTCCCATCTCGGTCTACGCCTCCGAGATCCTGAGTGGAAGCGGTGATCCAATCTTCATCGCTGCGGTCGGCGACGATCCGATGGTCCAGGATCCCGAGCTCGCACCTCCTTGTGAGACTCCCGCGGAATACGATCAGCATGAGGATCCCGTTGGTGACGTCTTCGTAGGCGTCCGCGAGGGAAACGACGTGACTCTGGTGGCATACGATCTCGCCGGCAAGTACCACTTTCTTCCGTCATCGATTTTCACGCCAGACAGCTTCGTCGCCAGTCTGCCACCAGAGACAATCGCCGCGATTCGCTGCGATCCGCGGGTGGATCACGTCACTGAGAATGGGTGGGCCTACCCGCTGACCACCGTCCAGGCGCTTCGATTGAAGGCCGCTGGCGCCGAAAAGCCCTAGGGAACCTCTGAACAAGTTGGATGGGGACCCATCGACTTTGTTCATAGGTTCCCTATCGCAGCTCGGGTTGAGGGATCAGGGCTTCTCTTTTGGCGCGCATCCGCCCGCGCAACCATCGCGCCGGGAGCGCCTCGTCGAGGCGATCGACACACTTTCCCCGCCCCCGACTTCGTGATCGTGAAGTGCTACTCACCCGTCTCGAAGACGTACCGGAAGGTCACGTCAGCGGATGCGTGCCCCGAATCGGTACTGACCCGAATCATCAGCGTGTCGCCGAGAATGCCTCCCGGAATGGGCAGCTTGATCAGCCGCGAGTCGTGAGAGTTTTTCGGAGACGCGCTGGCGATGGAGAGGCCACCTCCGGAACGATCCGCGCCTCCCGACGCTGGGTGAGTGAAAATCCCGCTCTCCATTCCGCCGCCTTGCGGGACTACCCATGCCGAGAGCTCGCAGTGAGGCCCCAGGGCACCTCGCTCGTTCGTGAAGCCCGTGCTGCCCGCGTCGGCCAGCTCCAGCGTTACCGCGACCTCGGTACCGGGAGAGAGCGTCTGCCCGGGGTGATCCCACGTCGCCACGGAGCGTTCCCGCGTCGTTCGCGCGGGAGGGCCGGAGATTTGAGCCATGATCGTCAGCTCTGCGGACGTGGGCGCTAGGACGATGTCGGCTGTACTCGGGGACTCCCCCGGAATGGGCGGCGAGACGCGCTTATCCTGGATGGTCTCTCTGAGCATCCAGACTCCTCTGGACGGCGTGGCCGCGTCGACCTCAGTCTCAACCGCCGCCGTAACCTGGTCCTTCGCAAGGAGAACGCCTTTCCGATTGAAAAGCTGAATGGAAACGGGGTGGTCCCCATGGTCAGCCAGGGTAAAGGAGGCCGCCGAGGTCGCGTCCTCGGTCTGCAAGGGCTTCGCCTGGCCCGGCCATAACCACTGGAAACGATAGGTTCCGGCAGGACGCGCCGCGGCGTGGAATTCGAACGTCTCCCCAGGTGGGGCGATGAGGCGCCTTGGCGTGATTACGACTTCCGCCTTCTCGACGGTGACCTCAGCCGTGGCGCTGGAAAGCACTTTGCCGTCGTGAAGCAATCCGACTTTCAGAACATGCTTCAACGGCTCATCCTCCTTCCGAACACCGGGCGCGGGCTCGTAGACGTGGTCGAGGGTGATCTCCGCCTTCCCGTCGACCACCTTCGCTTTCTGCTTCCCCTTCGAGCTCTTCTCGTAGTCGCCGAAATCGAATTCGAAGGTCACCTCGGAAATCGCCGGGGAAAGTGACGTGGCAGTCACGTCGAACTCGTACTTCTCATACCCTTTGGCGTTCTCGATCCGGTTTGGTTCGATCTTCAGTCCCCCAGTAGAGAGCTTGACGGCCCAGATGGCCGCGGTGCCGTTCTTGCCGACGGTCATCGTGCGATGGGCCACGTTCTCCCACGCCTCGTCTTTCATCCGTTGAATGGTCAAGTCGGTTTTCGCGTCGGAGACCGAGCCGTTCGCCGTCACGAAGTAGAGGATGTCGCCGTTGCTGCCAGACAGCTCATAAGTTTCCGGATGACACTCTTCGATCAAGAGAAGCGGCGTGTCTCGCTCGGTTAGGCGCTCCCTGCCATCCTCTGTTCTAAAGATTGAGACCTTTTTGAGGCGCTCTTGTCCCGTTTTGGTCTGATAGACCCTCAGAACGGTTTCCTTCTCATCGATCGTGACGACATCGCTCCAGTCGGCCGCGACATTGGCGTTTTGGGGATTGCCGAAACTCGACAATTGCAGTCCAGCGTGTCGTAGAAGCCAGACGGAAAAATCGGCGTAGCAGTCGTCGAAGGAGCGGTCGGTTCTTCTCTCGAGTCGCTTGCGCAGCGGAACCAGCGGGTCGGAGACCTGGTCCGCCGCGACGGCGTCCAACAGTTCCTTGATTCTGAAACCCTGAGTTTCCACGAGATATCGGACGAAAATCGGCGCCAGGTACTCGTGGTCGAGTCCACCGACGAGCGAGCTCGTCTGCGCGATCTTCCCCGTCGCATTGATCGGAACGTGCAGGAACTTCGACCCGATCCGCTGGGTGAGCGAAGGGGATTCCTTCTCCCAGCCCGATCGGTCGGGGATCTTCGCCAGGTCGTGCGCCGCCCACTCCGCGGTTGCCTCCCTCCACCACTTGTGAGGTGTTCCCGTCCACGCGATCATCACGCCGTAGTACGGCCGCTGGATCACGTGAAAGAGCTCGTGAGCGAGGAGCGCCTTGAATGTAAGGAAGTGTTCCTCGAACGTCCCGCGGCCGCTGGTTACCGGGTCGAAGAACTCGAGCTTCAGGATTTCGGTCGGCAGATGGATCGTGTCCCAAAACGTCTCGTGGGCCATCTCTCCCTGTTGGGCGTAATAGTTGTAGAGGGAGTCGACCTTGACCTTCACGTAGCGGGTGTAGATGTGAACCCCGCCGATTCCCTTCTGTGTCGGATCGGGGAAGCCCGCTTCGACGTACCGTTCGAGCGACTTCTCGAAGATGTACGCGATGTCTTGCACGGCGGCGGCACACTTCGGATCGTACCCGTCGATCACGTAGAGACTTGCCGGCGCGATCGCTTTCTTCCACTGGTCGTCGGGAAACGTCTTTCGTAGCGCCTTGTCCGAGTAGAGGATCCGGATCTTATGGTTCCGCGAGACGTACTTGTCGTTCGCCCACCGTTCCGCGACCTCGGCGATCGCTCCACCCGCAACCGTGACGATCGCGGCGGTCGTCCCCAGGCCCGTGAGCGAAAACCCGGTCCAGAACGCGGAGAGATGGTCAGTGATCAGGTAGACGGTGTGGTTAGGCGCATCCACGCGATAGAAAAGATCCACCCACCTGTGGCTTTGCTCGTCCCACCGTACCGGAGCGAAGTTGGCGTCGACCGGGATGCGCGGATCCAGCTTGGTCGGATCGAAAGGAATGCCGATCTCGATGGGCTCGTCCAACTGCTCCATGCCTTCGATCGAGACGTCGATCACGTCCACAGTCTCGAAAGGACTCTCCTGGTAAACCGCCGCATCCTTCACTCGCGAGACCGTGAGTGTTCGTGTTCGCCGCACGAGGCCGGCGGGAAGCGCAACCGAAATCCCGGCGTCGGATTTGACGATCTGTCGGACGTTCGAAGGTGCGATCTCCGTCTGGAGGAGTACTGTGGCCACCGGGGACTTGACCGTGAACGGCACGGAATCGACTTCTCGGTTTCCGTCGAAGAGACGAAGTGAGGCCGATGGACGATCGAGCGGCAGCTGTACGCCCAGGCAGTGCGTCCCGAGCACGCTGAACGAGAGGGGAACATCGCCGTAGCGAATGCCGAGACGGCCTGGATCGGCCATCCTCTTCACGTCGACGACGACATACGACCCTGCTGGTCCCTCCTTCGGGAAATAGTCATCAATTTCCGGCGAGCGAGTGCGAGTGAAGAACCAGGCGACAACTGTACCGATCGCCAGGACCGAAAGAAGAGTGAGGAAGAAAGGGGCGAACCGGCGCTTCGGGCGTGGAAGAGTTTCCAGCGGATCGTCTGTGACGCAGCGCAGGGAGCCGATCGTACTCGCCGGAGTCCATGCGCCGAGAGACTCGGACCAGATGAGGTCGTCGGGGTAGATCTGGCCGTCGCCTCCCATGTGCCAAACCTCGTCCCACGTGTAGGGTCCGTACTGCTGCCCTTCACGCCAAAGGAAGAAGGGGTCCTCGACGTCAGGCGATGCTGCCACGGTGGATCGATTCTGGCACGGCGAGCCGGCTGCGACAGGTGACGCGGAACACCTCGACGCTTGCGCTCGGAGATGCGCGGAGATTCGGAGATGAGGACCGAACATGGGGACCGTACATGAGGATCAATGGCGTTAACTTAGTGAGAAAGAGGCCGAAGTTAGAACGTAGAGCGATGAAATGCGAACCCAGAAACGTAAGCGCGGGGCCTTTTCTGGGTTCGCATTTCATCGCTCTACGTTCTAACTTCAGCCGTTGTTCCCTTAAGTAAAGGCCATTGGGGCATGGGGACGGAGGATCTGGCTTCTGCGGACCGCGGAGGAGGGGACGCGGAGGTGGGGACGGAGCTTCTGGTTTCTGGGAGGTGTCGTGGGAGCGATTGGCGGGGACGCGATGATGTTGCGCCGAGGGAGCGCCGAGCGGCTCGAGCCGATGCACAGTGCGATCCGGTGCGCTGATTCCACTCGTATCAGCAAGGACTTTGCAGCCAGAGGCGTTCGGGCCGGCGTGAAGAGGCGCATGGACCATTCGAGCTCTGGTCCTGTGGCAAACGAGTCGTGTGCATGACCGACATGTCGCCCGCGTCTGCGGTGGGCGTCGAACTGTTCATTCTTCCGACCTGACCCCAGATGTGTGTGACCCCAGTGGTGTGAGTGACCTGACCCCAGAGGCCTCCGGCCCGCAGGGGCGTCGGAGAGTAGCCGGTGGCAAGCGAAGCGCCGCCACCGGTGGCATTTGCGAGAATTGTTCCGCGCGCCGGAGGGGCGCCGGAAACCAAACGGCTCCGACAATCATCCCTCCGGCGCCCCTCCGGGGCGCGTATGAATCTCATCCCGGCGATCCGGTGGCGGCATCCCGCGTTGCGGGACTTGCCACCGGTTACTCTCCGTCGCCCCTCCGGGGCGCGGATGAGATCCTCGAGACTCAGCAGTTCTGCGTCCTCGGCGTCACCGATGTCAGGCACACGCCGTTCGACGAGTTTGCGTGATGGGTATCAGTGCTTCTTTTTTGTTCGCCTGGCTCCACTTTGCCGAATGTAGAGCGGCGTCGCACGAGTCTCCAAGCCGAGGAGGTTCGGCGCACGATCAGTTGACCCGTACGTCTGAAACGAACACAGAAGCTGTGTGACCCCATCCGCCCCTTCCGCCATACGCTCGCGACGAAGGTCGCGATCAGGAGCGCGCGCTCGAGGCAGGACCTGGCGAGATGTTCCGACACGACAGCCTCCTCCGCTCCAAGCGGCGACTGCAATGGCGCCTGGCACGCCACTCTTCTGCTATCGTGCTGGCTCGTGCCAATCCAACCGGGATCCTCGCTCGCGCACTACGAGGTTCTTGCGCCTCTGGGCAAAGGCGGCATGGGTGAGGTGTTTCGCGCGAAGGATTCGAAGCTCGGTCGCGAGGTGGCGATCAAGGTCCTGCCCGAGGAGTTCACGAAGGACGCGGAGCGGCTCGCGCGGTTCGAGCGTGAAGCGCGCGTTCTCGCGTCGCTCGATCATCCTCACGTCGCGGCGATTCACGGCTTCGAGGACGTCGGCGGCGTCCGCTTCCTCGTCATGCAGCTCGCTCCCGGCGAGGATCTTTCGGATCGCTTGTCGCGTGGGCCGATTCCCGTCGCGGAGGCGATCGGGATCGCGCGACAGATCGCGGAGGCACTCGAATCGGCGCACGACCAGGGAATCGTTCATCGCGACCTGAAACCCGCAAACGTCAAGATCGACCAGGACAGCAACGTCAAGGTGCTCGACTTCGGTCTCGCGAAGGCGCTGGAAGCGGAAGAGGCGGACCGCGACTTCTCCAACTCTCCAACGATGGTCCGTGCCGCCACGCACGCGGGAATCATCCTCGGTACTGCCGCCTATATGAGCCCCGAACAGGCGCGCGGCAGGAAGGTCGACAAGCGCGCCGACATCTGGGCGTTCGGCGTCGTGCTCTGGGAAATGCTGACCGGCCAGCGCCTCTTCTCGGGCGAGACGGTCTCGGACACGCTCGCGGCCGTGCTGACGAGACGCCCCGATCTCACCGCTCTCCCGCCCGACACTCCAACTGCGATCTCCTGGATCCTGGAGCGCTGCCTCGAGCCCGACCCGAGAAAGCGCCTGCGCGACATCGGTGAGGCGCGTCTCGCGATCGAACGGTCGCATGACGAGCCCGCGCGCGAGTCCGCGAACGACGAGCGCGCGCGAGGCAATCGGCGAATCCGCCACTACGCCCCCTGGGCAATCGTGGCGCTGCTTCTCGCCACGCTCGCGTTCGTCGTCACGCGAGAGCTGCGATCGACCGCGCCCGCGGCATTGAAGCCGATCGCCGTGAGCCTCGCCGTGTTCGACGACGAGAGCCTGGCTCCTGACGGCGGCTCGTCCGTCGTCATCTCGCCGGACGGCCGCATCCTCGTCTACGTAGCGACCGGCCGGGACGGCAACCAACTCTTCATGCAGCAGATCGACAAGCTCGGTGTCGTGCCGATCCCGGGTACCGAGGGCGCTGCGAGCCCGTTCTTCTCACCCGACAGTCGCTGGCTCGCCTTCTTTTCGAAGAACCAGCTGATGAAGATTGCGACATCGGGTGGAGCCCCCCTGCCCATCTGCGCCGCACCGCAGCCACGGGGAGGCACGTGGGGCGACTCGGGGCTCATCGTTTTCAGTGGCAACCTGTCAACGGGCCTGTCGGTCGTATCCGAAGACGGCGGCACGCCCGAGCCCCTCACGACCCTTGACGAGAGCCAGAACGAGCGCTCCCATCGGTGGCCGCGGTTCCTTCCCGGCGGGAAGGCGGCTCTCTACATGGGGCAGAAGCTGGGTCGCAACTACGACGAATCTTTGATCAAAGTCGTTTCGCTCGACACTCGCGAGTCGAAGCTCCTCCACGAAGGGGGCGCATACCCTCGGTACGCCCGCAGCGGACACCTCCTTTTTTCGAGATCGGGGGCGCTCTTCGCCGCGCGGTTTGACCTCCGCGCCCTCGCGATGAAGGGGCCGGCGAAGCCGGTCATCCAGCAACTCTTCTCGCGTACGGGCAACGAGGCGACCGACGACGGAACCGCCCACTACGACGTCTCGTCGGATGGAACACTCGTCTACCGGCAGGGAGGTACCTCCTCTTCGCTCTCGAAGATCGCCATCATCGACCGAGCGGGCAAGCGGATCGCGACGTCGCGGCCGAATCAGTACCTCTCCCCTGCTTTGTCTCCCGACGGAAAGCGGGTTGCGGTCGAGGTCGAGAGTGATACCGGTTCGAACCTCTGGATCTGGGATGTGTCACGTGACACGTTGAGCCGGTTCACGTTTCAGCCGGTACGCGACAACGCGCCGATCTGGTCGCCCGACGGCAAGCTCATCGCCTACCACTCGAATCAGCAGGACGACCATCGGAGCAGGGATGGTCACCTGTTCATCAAGCCTTCCGACGGGGCGGGTGTCGAAGTGTCGCTCGGCGGACCCGCGTTCAGCGGCGGCGTCTCATCGTGGTCGGCCGACGGCCGGACGCTCATCTTCCACGAGCTCGCAGGGCGCGGACTCGTCGATGGCGGCGACAGCAATGTCGACATCAAGGCCATTTCGGTGGGTGGCGACGACGCGGGGAAGCGCCGATCGATCATCGACAGTCCCGCAGCCGAGGTCTTCGGCGCGATCTCTCCCGACGGCCGCTGGATTGCCCATCAGTCGAACGAGAGCGGCGTCTTCCAGGTCTATGTGCGGCCATTCCCCGGTCCCGGCGGCAAGTGGCAGATCTCCCTCGATGGCGGCAGCGAGCCAAGGTGGACTCGCGGAGGAAGCGAGCTCATCTGGCGAAACGAGGACAAAGGCTTTGCGACGGCAACGATCGCGGACAACGGCACGAGCCTCGTCGTTGGTGAACCGAGATCTTTCAGATTCCAGGGCCGATTCCTGGCGATCCCGCCGCGACGCATGTGGGACGTCTCTCGCGACGGTGAGACTTTCGTCATGCTCGAGACGGAAGAGAACAGCGCCACCGAGGCAAAATCGATCGTGCTCATGACGAACTGGTTCGAGGAGCTCGACAGGCTTCTGCCGGCGAAGTAGTCGCGAGCTCAGCCATCGTCTTCATCCCCGCCGTCGGATTGTCGTCAGCTCGACGTCAGTGCTGTGCCGAACGGGCGCACGCCCTCGGACCCGCCTAACGAGAGCTATCTGGTCTCCGGCCTCTCGAACCAGTTCACGAGGATGGTCGCCGAGGTGGGGCGGTACTGTTCGCCGGTCAGGACGAGGAAGCGCTGCCCGTCGCCGGTGACATCGTAGAGGTCGTTGAAGCCGAGGATTGGTGCCTTGAAGAGGGCGCGCGGCTCACCGAGGATCAACTCGTCGCCCTTGGATCCGACGGACACTGCCATGATCTCGTCGGCTCGTGTCAGGTAGAAGAGCTCTCGCTGGTCGCCGCGCCAGCGTGGCTGGAATCCTCCGTCGGGCGAGACGCGAATCCTCTTCCCGGACTGGACGTTGACGACGTAAACCTCCGAGCGGCCGCCTTCGTTCGTCGCGTAGGCGACCCAGGTCGCATCGGGCGAGAACTTGCCATTGCCCTCGTTGATCCCTTTCGGAGAGTCGATCAGTCGCCGTGACTTGCCCGGATTCTCGAGATCTTCGATCCAGCGGTCGTAGGTGGGTCTTTCGCCGAATCGGATGCGAAGACGAGCCACCGTCCGTCGCGGGAGATGGACATGGGCGTCGCATAGTGCTCGCCTTTCACCAGAGTCGTCGCGGCTCCGGTTCCATCGGCGCTGACCTGCACGATGTCGCTCTTTCCCGGTTCCGTCTGCAATGCAAAGACGATCGAGCGACCGTCAGGTGACCAGATCTGTCTCCACTTGACCTCGGATTTGTGGACGCTCGTCGCGATTCCGCGGCGAACTTCGTAGTTGCGGATCTCCTGGACTCCGTCTCGTGCGTACTCGAGTGCGACATGCGTCTCGTCGGGCGAGATCGCCGGGGATTCGATATTGCCCGGCTCGCCGATCGTTCCGATCACCTTCCCGCTCCGGTCGTACCAAGTTGCAGTGCGCAGGGACTCGGGCCCCTTGTCGATCTGTGCGAAGACCCGCAGATCGTCGCTGATGTCCGCGTTCTGGACCTGCGAGGGAAGACCGTATTCTTCGGGGTCTTTCAGTTCGTGCGTCTTCTGATCGAAGCGTCGGACTGTGATCTTCGGAGGATCGTCGGTGTAGGTGAGCAGCCCTTTGGAGCTCAGGCTCAAGGTGAAGGGATTGATCCTGAGCACGAGTTTCCTGGCGGTCTCGCCCGGCGTCTGGACGTAGATGCCTTCCTCGTCTTTCCTGCCGCCGGCCTGCTTCATCGCCACGCCAAACAGGAGTCTTCCGTCGCCGAGGTGGTAGCCCCAGACGTGCGATGCTTCACCAGGCTCCAGTGTTGTGACAGGCTCCGGCATGCCTCCCTTCTCGGAGACTCCATAGATTGGGGTGTCCCAGGACGGGGCGAAGAGGATCGTTCCGTCCGCCCCCCAGGTAGCGCCACCCCAACTCGGCGTCCCCGCGATCTCGATGGGGCTCGAGCTTCCGTTGGCGGGGACCTTGAGCAACTTCGATCGGCTGAAGAAACCGATCCATTGCCCATCGGACGACCAGAATTGATTGAAGGCGTCGGCCGTTCCGTCGAGTTCTTTCAGGCTGCCGGTTGCCACGGAGCGCACCCAGAGTCGCGGATCACCGCGCTCATCGACGACTCTCATCAACAGGTTTCTTCCGTCAGGTGACGGGTTGATCGACGTCAGCCAGGTGCCCTTCGGCGCCTCGACCGAAAACCTCATTGGAGGAGGGGGCGCAGGCCGTCCGGGCTCCAGCGTCTTCGTGACGAGAACTGCGACCACCGCGACGAGGACGACCACCGCGATCCATGCCAGCCACTCCCTCGTCCGGCGACGGATCGTGATCGCGGTCGCGACTCCCGCCTGCGATCCCGCCTCACTGATCCACTGCAGCTCGCTCGCGACGTCGTGCGCCGACTGCCAGCGGTCGTCGGGGTCTTTCTCGAGGCACTTGCGGACGACGTGGTCGAGCGCGGGTGGAGCCATCGGCGCGACCGACGAGATCGGCTCGGGCTGCGAGGACACGATCGCCGCGATGAGGCTCGTCTTCGACTGCCCGAGGAACGCGCGGCGACCGGTCGCCATCTCGTAGAGCACGGCGCCTAGCGCGAAGATGTCCGTTCGCGCGTCGGCCTCGAGCCCTTCGAGTTGTTCGGGCGCCATGTACTGAAAGGTCCCGAGGATCGTTCCTTCCTTCGTGAGCGGCTTCGCCTCGGTCGGCATGTTCGTTAGGCCGTCGATCGGCGTCCGCCCCTCGGTCGCCGTCTTCGCGAGACCGAAGTGGAGGAGCTTCGCGCCCGGCTTCGTCAGCATGACGTTGCCGGGCTTGAGGTCGCGATGCGTGATGCCCTGACGGTGCGCGGCATCGAGCGCCGAGGCGATCTGGCGACCGAATTTCAGAACGTCGTGGAGAGGGAGGGGGCCCTTTTTTACGCGATCCGCGAGCGACTCGCCCTCGAGAAGCTCCATGACGAGGTAGTGGACCGTCGTCGATTCGGCCGGTCGGGCAGCGTCATTCCGATCCCGCGAAGCGGGAGAGGAATCTGCTAGTGGCAGATCCCTTCTCCCCGCGCGTGTCGGGAAGACGGCTTTACCGACGTCGTACAGCGTGCAGACGTGCGAGTGATTCAGCTGCGAGATCGCTTTCGCCTCGCGCTCGAAGCGCTGGAGGAAGAGCTCACTCTCGGCGAGCTCGGAGGGGAGCACCTTAATCGCGACGTTGCGATCGAGCCGCGAGTCTTTTGCGCGCCAGACCTCACCCATGCCGCCCGCGCCGATCGGCGAGACGATCTCGTAGGGCCCCATGCGTGTGCCGGGCTCGATGGTCACCGAGGTGCAAAGAATAGTAGCAAGTGTGCCGAGCAGAGACGCCCGTTGAATTTCTGGAGGCGGTGCGGCGGGTACCACGCTGGATGGTCGAGAGTCACAGTTCCCGCAATCTGTTTCACGGCCCGCTGAGTTTCGCGGGCCAGTTGACCAGCACCGAGATCGCCCCGCCTTCGCCGGGCTCGACCACGAGGAAGCGCTGGCCGTCCGGTGAGACGTCATAGACCCACCAGTGAGCCTGGGAATCCAGGTCTTTGTGAAAAAGCGGGGTCGGCGGCCCGGGCACGATCTGGCGCTCGCCGGTGATCGCCACGGACATCATCGCGTGGTTAGGGTCCAGGTAGAAGAGCTCCCGGCCGTCGCCCCGCCAGCGAGGTTGGGCCCCGCCACCTGACGACACCCTGATCGTCGCTCCGGGCCCGGGAAAGGGCTTGAGGTAAATGTTAGGCCCGCCCGCCTCGTCCGAGGTGTAGGCCAGCCACCGTCCATCCGGCGAGAGCTCTCCCGGCTCCTCGTCGAAGCTCGTCTCGAGGAACGGGCGCGCCTGCCCCTCTGTGAATGAGTAGGACCAGATGTCGTTCGAGGTCGTGCCTCCCCACACCCCCAGGAGGAGGAGGTCACCGTCGCTCGACCAGTCCAGGACTCGCACCTGGCGGCCGGGGATCGACACGACCTCGCGGTCCTCACCAGCGTTGTCCTTTTCCATCACGAAAACCTGGTTGGCTCCGTTTCGAGTCGAGGTGAAGGCGTACCGCCGCCCGTCCGGGCTCCACACGGGAACGTAGTCGAGGGAGGGGTTGGTCGTGCTCCGTGTCGGGATCCCGGAGCCCACATCGTAGAGCCAGATGTCCTGATCGATGTTCGCCGCGATCGACGTCTCATCCGGAGACAGAGCGATCGCCCAGACGCCTTGTCGGTCCTCGATTCCGCCCATGGCGCGACCTTGTCGGTTCAACCAGAGCACTCGATTCCGGCCCTTCCCCCGAGCCTCGGACTCCAGATACGCCAGAGCGCCGTTTTCGCTGACGGAAAAAGCGGCCCATCCAAGGGGAGTGCTGACCGCCTTCGGTGAGATGGGTACGGGGGCCCCGGTTGGCTGGAGGGTCTCCGGGAGGACCGGCTGTGCGACCAGCAATTGAGAACGGTCAAGGTAGAACAGGACGCCGGGCTCGGCATACTCAGCCCGGCCCCACTCGTGTACCGGCCCTGCGATCCGTCGAGGCTGGACCTCCGGATCCAGCGACGCCACAAAAACCGAGGACGTACCGTCCCCGCTCCGAGTCTGGAAGAGAAAACGACGTCCGTCGGGGAGGAAGCGGGGCGCGCGATACCAGGTCTCGCCGAGGGACCGATCGGGGCGGAGAACAAGCTCCGCCTCGCCGCCTTCGGCCGCCACCTTGTAGATCCCGTCGGCGCCGCGCAGGATGATGACTGCGTCTCGGCCCCAACTCCCCTCCGACGAACGGGAGGGACCTTTGCAGATGGTCTGCACCGGCCCCCCGTCTGCGGGCACCCGCTTCACGAAGCCGTCGGCGGAAAAGCCGATCGAGGCACTGTCGGGTGACCAGAACGGGTACTCCGCTCGTTCGGTCCCGGCGAGCCGACGGGGCTCCGCGTCATCGAAGCGCCGCACCCACAGCACCCGGTCTCCGCCCGCCTCCGGGACTGCGGCGTAGACCAGGCTCCGCGCGTCCGGCGCCAGTGCGAATGCTCGGATCGAATGCTCGGATCGATTTGGAGTTGTCCAGGACGAAGGAGAACAGCGATGCCGGCGTCGACGGCACGGGCGGGGGAAGCGCTCGCGGCCACGCGACGACGCCGAGCAGGCCGAGAATGGCAAGCGCGGCAATTCCCAGCGCCAGCTTTTCGCGCGTCTTCCGTCGAACAATGACCGGGGTCGCGACGCCGGCCTGCGATCCCGCCTCCGAGATCCATTGGAGCTGACTTGCGACGTCGTGCGCCGACTGCCAGCGATCGTCGGAATCCTTTTCGAGGCACTTGCGAACGACGTGATCGAGCGCGGGCGGAGTCATCGGCGAGACGGCCGAGATCGGCTCGGGCTGCGACGAAACGATGGCCGCGATGAGGCTCGTCTTCGTCTGACCCTGGAACGCGCGTCGGCCGGTCGCCATCTCGTAGAGGACGGCGCCTAACGCGAAGATGTCGGTTCGCGCGTCGGCCTCGAGCCCTTCGAGTTGCTCGGGGGCCATGTACTGAAAGGTTCCGAGGATCGTTCCTTCCTTCGTGAGCGGCTTCGCCTCGGTCGGCATGTTCGTCAGGCCGTCGATCGGCGTCCGCCCCTCGGTTGCCGACTTCGCGAGGCCGAAGTCGAGGAGCTTGGCGCCCGACTTCGTCAGCATGACGTTGCCGGGCTTGAGGTCGCGATGCGTGATGCCATGACGGTGCGCGGCATCGAGCGCCGAGGCGATCTGGCGACCGAACTTGAGCACGTCGTGGAGGGGAAGGGGGCCCTTCTTCACGCGTTCCGCGAGTGACTCGCCCTCGAGAAGCTCCATGACGAGGTAGTGGACCTTGCTGGAACCTTCGGGCGCGGTGGCGCCGACGTCGTACAGCGTGCAGACGTGCGAGTGATTCAGTTGCGAGATCGCTTTCGCCTCGCGCTCGAAGCGCTGGAGGAAGAGCTCGCTCTCGGCAAGCCCGGGTGGGAGCACCTTGATCGCGACGTCGCGATCGAGTCGCGTGTCCCGCGCGCGCCACACCTCACCCATTCCA
>JACPDH010000006.1 GCA_016184115.1 Acidobacteriota bacterium
CACGCGGTTCTTGCCGTTCAACAAGGGAGACGGCGGAGGGAAGGGAAACCCAGCAGACCCGCAGGGACGCAACTACCGCACCGCGTACCTCTGGGAAGAGGTGCTCGAGCGAGACAGCTTCCTCGACCTCCTCGCGCGCTTCATCCACCTGCAGATCGACGAGAAGCGCGACGACCAGGGGCGCAAGGTGAAGACCGAGCAGATGGTCTTCCCGCGATACCACCAGCTCCAGGCCGTGCGGTTGCTCGTCGACGCGGCGCGCACGGAGGGGCCGGGGCACAACTACCTCGTCGAGCACTCGGCGGGCAGCGGCAAGAGCAACACGATCGCGTGGCTCACGCACCGGCTCGCCTCGCTGCACGACGCGGAGAACAAGCGGGTCTTCGACAGCGTCATCGTCGTCACCGATCGCGTCGTGCTCGACCAGCAGCTCCAGGACAACATCTACCAGTTCGAGCACAAGCGAGGCGTCGTCCAGAAGATCGACGAAAGCTCGCGGCAGCTGGCGGAAGCGCTCGAGAGCGCGGTGCCGATCATCATCACGACGCTGCAGAAGTTCCCGTTCGTCTCGCGGCAATTGCTCAAGCTCGCCGAGGAGCGAGGCGAGGCGGGGACGGGGACGCTGCAAACGCGGCGCTGCGCGGTAGTGATCGACGAGGCGCACAGCTCGCAGGGTGGCGAGACCGCGACCGATCTCAAGGAAGTTCTCGGCGGCGAGACGCTTCGCAAAGAGGCGCAGGAGCGATCGGCCGAGGAGGGGCGCGAGGATCTGGAGGAGCTCTTCCGTAGCATGGCGAAGAGGGGGCGGCAGGCGAATCTCAGTTTCTTCGCGTTTACCGCGACTCCGAAACACAAGACGCTCAAGGTGTTTGGTCGCAACGGCGAGCCTAACCATCGCTACACGATGAAGCAGGCGATCGAAGAGCGATTCATTCTCGACGTACTGCAGCATTACACGACGTACTCGACCTACTACAAGCTGGTGAAGACCTGCGAGGACGACCCGAACGTCGAGCGCAAGCAGGCGGCACGCGCGCTTGCGCGCTTCCTGAAGCTCCATCCCCACAACGTCGCCCAGAAGACAGAGGTGATGGTCGAGCATTTTCAGGCCGTTACCAGGCACAAGATCGGCGGGCGTGCCAAGGCGATGGTGGTCACCGGGTCACGGCTGGAGGCAGTGCGCTACAAGCAGAGCTTCGATCGGTACATCAAGGAGAAGGGCTACGCGATCAAATCACTCGTCGCCTTTTCGGGGACGGTGCAGGACGACAAGCTCCCGGGGGTCGAGTACACCGAAGTTTCGATGAACGACGGCACTCGCGAGAAGGAGCTGCCGGAGAAGTTCGCAACGCAGGAGTATCAGGTGCTGCTGGTGGCGGAGAAGTACCAGACCGGCTTCGACCAGCCGCTGTTGCACACGATGTACGTCGACAAGCGACTCGCCGGTATCCAGGCGGTGCAGACGCTTTCGCGTCTGAACCGCACCCATCCGCTCAAAGAAGACACGTTCGTTCTCGACTTCGTGAACGATCGCGAGGAGATTCGCGAGGCCTTCAAGGTGTACTACGAAGGCGCGGCGATGGGGGAAGAAGTCGACCCGGCGCGCATGTACGCGATCAAGGGCGAGCTCGATGAGTCAGGCATCTATCGCGAAGAGGAGATCGAGCGATTCTGCTCCATTTACTTCAAGCCGAAGCAGCGTCAGAGCGCGCTCGATCATCAGGCCATGAACGCCTCGCTCGATCCCGCAGTCTCCCGCTTCACCGTGTTGCAGCGAGAGAATGAAGAGGACGCCGAGCTTTGGCGTGGCAAGGTCCAGGCGTTCCGCAATCTCTACGGATTCCTGAGCCAGGTCATTCCGTACCAGGACTCGGACCTCGAGCGGCTCTACGTCTTCCTTCGTTATCTCGCCTCCAAAGTTCCTCGACGTGCCGGCGGTCCTGCTTATCAGTTCGACGACGAAGTTAGGCTCGAGTACTACCGCCTCCAGAAGATCAGCGAGGGCTCGATTTCGCTAAAAGAGGGGGAGGCGACGCCGCTGGACGGCCCGAAGGAGGTTGGCTCGGGACTCGTGCGGGCGGAAGAGGTACCGCTCTCGCAGCTCATCGACCTCGTGAACGAACGATTCGGAACCGACTTCAATCAGGCGGATCAGCTCTTCTTCGATCAGATCGTCGAAGCGGCGATGACCGACGACGGGTTGCGTCAGGCGGCCGCGGTGAATCCGAAGGAGAAGTTCGAGCTGGTGTTCAGAAATCTGCTCGAGCGTCTCTTCGTCGAACGCATGGACCAGAACGAAGAGATTTTCGTTCGGTACATGAACGACGGCCAGTTCCGCGATGTCGTCAGCAGGTGGATGTCGACGCAGGCGTACGAGCGGTTTAGGACGAGTGACGACGCTGTTGGCGGTGATGTGGATTCGGGGGTGTTGCCAGGTGCACTCCGAATCGTCGCAGGATCACCGAGTGAGCGATACGTCACGTGCGTCCCGCTGGTTCCGTTGAAAGCGGCCGCGGGTGCGTTCAGCGAGCCGCAGAACGTCGATGAGGACGGTTTCGAGTGGGTGGAGGTTGCGACCCGTCATCGGCTGCGCAAGGGCATGTTCGTCGCTCCGGTCGTCGGCAAGTCGATGGAGCCCGCGATCCCGGATGGCGCGTGGTGTTTGTTCCGCGCGCCGATCGAAGGAACTCGGCAGGGGAAGACCGTGTTGGTCCAACTACGCGATTCTGCGGATCCCGAGACCGGGGAGCGGTACACGGTGAAGAGGTATCGGAGCGAGAAGATTGAAGACGAGGATGGCTGGAGGCACAGCCGGATCACGCTAGTGCCAGTGAACCCGAGTTTCATGCCGATCACGCTAGATGATGAGTCTGAGGGCACCTTGCAGTTGGTGGCTGAAATGCTAGAGGTAATCGCGTAATCGAGCGTGCGGGGTCAGGTCTTCGCTATTTCGAAAAATTGAAAATTCGCGCGGTCGCGTATGGACCATTCGAGCGAACGTCGGAGCCCACGAGCCCGGACTCTACCATTCGTGGATTCGTGAGCGTCATGACCTCGCAAGTCATTGATTCATCGGGCGCCAGCGCGAGGATGTAGACAAGCGTCGCGTCGGCTAGCCATCATTGGGTTGCAAATGAACAGCGATCACCGACCGCCGGCGGGCGAGATTATTCTCTACCAAACTGCGGATGGAACCACGCGCATCGAGTGCCGGTTCGTCGAGGAAACACTCTGGCTGAGTCAGGCCCTGATCGCGCAGCTCTTCCAGAAGGACGTTCGGACCGTCAACGAACATCTGCTGAATATCTACGCGAAGGAAGAGCTCGATCGAGAGGCAACTATCCGGAAATTCCGGATAGTTCGATCCGAGGGCTCCCGCGAGGTCTCTCGCGAAGTCGACCACTACAACCTCGACGCCATTCTCGCCGTCGGAGCCGTCAGTGGCCGCCGAACATCGGGGGTCAGAGCCGAAGTGCGAAGTATTCGACGGCGCGTGGCAGGGCTTCTGATTTCCTCTGATTTCCGCTCATGGCGGTCGGGTGTCGGGTTCATAGATTCCGATTCCTGATTGGAGCGGAGGCCAGCAGGCCGCTGCCGCGACCGGCATTTGGTTGAACTAGCCCGGAATATCCATGAAGCTTCTGCTGCGGAGCGCGATAGCCGCGTGTCTACGGCGTTGCGCTCGGTTCGGCTCCTCGACGTAGTACACGACTACGCCGTCGTCGCCGAACCCCTCGCGCGCCTTGTATCCACGCGTCTCTCGCGCTCCTCGCGACGAACCTTCATGAATATTCCGGACTAGATGTCGGCACTTGCGCGTAGGTGCCGACGATTTGGGTTCCTGGAGCACCGTCCTGGCAGCCGTTAACAATTGGCGGAAGTCCGGTTCATGTGTGAAACTGTTGCCACTTGTGAACAAGTGTGTACACTTTCACACATGACGACGCGAAGCGGACGTGAACGGGCCCTTCGAAAGGCGACGGCGAAGCCCCTTGTAGACGCAAAAGCGATCAGCGTTCACAGCCAGCAACTGACCCGGCTCGTGAGAGAGGGCGCGCTCGAGCGAGTCGCGCGGGGGACGTATCGGATCGTGGATCGGCCGATGAGCGAACATCAGTCGTTCGCGATCGTCTCGACGATTGCTCCACGCTCGGTGATCTGCCTACTCTCCGCTCTCGCGTTTCATGAGGTGGGAACTCAACTGCCGTTCGAAGTGTGGGTTGCGATCGAGCGGGGGACGCGGCCGCCGCGGCTGCAGAATCCGCCAGTTCGCGTGATGCGCTTCAGCGGCGACGCGTTCCGCAGCGGCATCGAGACCCACACGATCGACGGAACGCGGGTACGCCTATATGGCATCGCCAAGACGATCGCTGATCTCTTCAAGTTCCGTAATCGCATCGGCGTCGATATCGCAATCGAAGCTCTCCGCGACGCATGGCAGCGGCGGCTCGTGACGATCGAGGAGATCGATCGATACGCGCGAGTGTGTCGCGTGCAGCGAGTCATGCAGCCTTACGTCGAGGCACTGGTCGCATGACGACGATCACACCGCTGGAGCACTCCATCCAGGCGCGGCTCGCTCGCGTTGCGAAGGAGCTTCGTGTCGACCCGAATCTGATTCTTTCCCGCTATGCAGCGGAGCGTCTGCTGTACCGTCTCGCCCGATCGCGTCACGCGGAGCGATTCGTTCTGAAAGGAGCAATGCTCCTCGTCGTTTGGCTCGGTGACGTCGCTCGCCCGACGCGCGACGTCGATCTGCTTGGAATCGGCGACATGAGCGACGAAGCGATTGCCGCGACGTTCGCCGAGATCGCGGCACTCGAGGTCGAGCCGGATGGTGTCACGTTCGATCCGGCGTCCATTGGCGTCGCGCGTATCCGTGAAGAGGACGCGTACGGCGGACGCCGGGTGACGCTTCGTGGACTCCTTGGGCGCGCGCGACTGCACGTGCAGATCGACATCGGAATCGGTGATGTCGTCTATCCCGAGCCGGAAGCCATCGACTATCCATCGCTGCTCGATCTTCCGCGGCCGAGGTTGAATGCATATCGTCCCGAGACGTCGATCGCGGAAAAGCTCCACGCCATGGTGGCGCTGGGAGCGAAGAACAGCCGAATGCGCGACTTCTTCGACATTCGTACTCTCGCGGAAAAAGAGCGGTTCGACGGGGTACGCCTCGCGACCGCAATCCGGCGCACGTTCGACCGTCGCGCGACGGCTGTTCCTGCCAGGCCACTCGCCTTAACGCCGGCCTTCGCGCAGATCGAAGGGAAAGAGGCGCAGTGGAGCGGATTTCTCCGGCGCTACCGGTTGCCGGCGGAGGATTTCTCGCGGGTCATCAAACAGGTCTCGTCGTTCCTCGGACCCGTCGTCGTAGCGCTCGCCGCGGATGAGCCGTTCACAAGAATCTGGCCGCCAGGAGGGTCGTGGCAATGAGGGGTCACATCGGGGCGTCAGAGCCGAAGTATGAAGTCCTCGATGGCGCGCGGCCGGGCTTCTGATTTCCACTCATGGCGATAGGGTGTCGGGTTCATGGACTCTGGTTTCTGATTGGAGCGGAGGCCAGCAGGCCGCGGCTGCGACACTTCCGCCAGTCAGCGGGGTCAGGTCTTCGCTTTTCTGTTTGATGCGGATGCCCCAGGCTGTACCCCCGCGAACCGGCATGCGCCGGAGGTCTTATTGGCCGCGCCGCGCTGACGCACGGCGCGAGCAGACGGCGCCGCTGCCGCGGTGCTGCTTCGCTGTTCCGTCGCGGTCCCCGCGCTGACGCGCGGGGCTAGCCAGAGGTCGCCGCTCGCGCGGCGAGCAGGAGCGAGCCGCAGGCCGGAAGCCGGCGGCGTACGGCGCTTGCGGAGTGCGGGGTCAGGTCTTCGCGTTCTCGAAAAATTGGAAATTCGAGCACCTGGGGTCACACCTCGAAAGTTTCCGTTCACCGGCCGTCGCGTCGTCGGCAGGTCGACGGCGACTAGTCCTCATGCGATAGCACGTCATCACGCAGGACCCTGCAGTGGGACCAGCTCTTCGGGACGATGTGGTTGGCGACATCGCCCACGGATTTTGTGGAATCAGCGTGCGGCAGCGAAACTGCCGGGAAAGAGAAAGACACTCTCCAATCGTGACGACGCTGATGAGGGGGCGATCGGGGCGATGGCGGATCTGAAACTCGGCGTCGACGCGCTTACCGACCTCGTTGTCGCGAATGAGGTGGATGACGATGCTCGTGTCGAGAAGAAGGAGCTCGCTCGCGCCGGTCACGACAACTCCCGAAGCGCAGCAGCGACCTCGTCGTCACTCTCGTCGCCCGGCCAGTGCCCGATTACTGCGTTCACTCCCGAGCGTGGCCCCTGCGGTTGGCGAAGGTTTCCCGCGTCCATCACGCGAAACAGCGGCCCGGGAACTCGGGCCCAAATGGCAGCGTTGGCTCCCGCTGGCTCGATCGCCTCCGCCTCGATCCTGAGTAGGCCACCGGACGCCCTGAAGACGGCCATGCCGGACACCACGACGGGATGACCGAAGAGCTCCGCGAGTTGTTGAGCGGCCACTCCCTCGGCGATTCCCCTGGCCACCTTTCCGCCTTCGATGAGGAGCGTGAACATTCGGTCGCTGTGGCGGATCGTGTCCAGAGTTCCTGAGACTCGAGCGCTCTGTGGCCGAGGCGTGCTCTGGATGAGCTTATCGACGGATCGAACCGAATCGGCGTTGATCACGATCGGGCTTTGGCGGTCGTCGCGGTCCGAGAGCTCGATTGCGTCGAATCCGGCCGCGAGGACGCGGTCGAAGCGGTGGAACGTCGAGAGAAGCGGCTGGTCGAACAGGTCGGAGTCGGAGCGCCCCTCCGCCGCCATGCTAAGCGTCTTTTCCATCAGGCTGAAGGCGGAGTCGGCAGGTTCGACGGGCTCAAACAGCTCCTGCTGTGAGAAGAGGGAGGGAGCGACGTCAGCGAGTGCGGGTGCCTCGATGAGGAGAACAGTGCTTCCGCTCTCGATCCCGACGACGTCGAAATCGGCAGCACGTTGAAGCCACGCGGGAAGGCTCCCGCGCGCTGTGCTCCGCCCCTCAACTCGCTGGCGGAGTGATCCGCGGGTCGCATCGAGCAGGATGTCGCCGAGCTCGCGGAGGACGCTCATCGCGATACGCGCGTCGCGCGTCTGCCCTCCGACCAATCTCACCGTATGCCGTTTCGTGACTCGATCTCCTCGCGGTGAGTCTACCTCGGTGGGCCGTCGATGTCCCTGCCCCTCGGTATTCGGCTTCGTCGTGATGCTGCCGCGTGTCGTTGTCAGCGCGATGTCAGAAGGGGTCTACAGCTTCTGTTTTCGCTTCAGGTGCGCGGCTCGCATGATCCACGCCTGCGGGGTCAGGTCTTCACTATTTCGAAAACTTGAAAATTCGCGCGGTCGCGTATGGACCATTCGCGCGATCGTCGGAGCCCACAAGCCCGGACTCTACCATTCGTGGATTCGTGAGCGTCATGACCTCGCAAGTCATTGATTCATCGGGCGCCAGCGCGAGGATGTAGACAAGCGTCGCATCGGCTAGCCATCATTGGGTTGTGAATGACCAGCGATCAACGACCGCCCGCGGGCGAGATCATCCTCTACCAGACGGCGGACGGAACCACGCGGATCGAGTGCCGGTTCGTCGAGGAAACACTCTGGCTGAGCCCGGCCCTGATTGCGCAGCTCTTCCAGAAGGACGTTCGGACCGTGAACGAGCACCTCCGGAATGTGTACGTGGAGGGGCGAGTTGCCGCCGGATCGAACTATTCGGAAATTTCGAATAGTTCGATCCGAGGGCTCCCGCGAGGTCTCTCGCTTGGGGGGTCAAAGCTTCGATTTTCGAGGCGCGGTCCGCAGGCGCGGCGTGAAGATTCTACTTCTCGTCGAGGGACTCCGTGGCGCGGAGGAGCCGTCAGCGGCCGCCGAACGGTCTCAGCGATCGAGGGTTAGGCAGCGCCGGGTCGTTCCTGGAGGTGTGCAAGGTCGGGCCTCGGCGTCGCGTGCCACTTCTAGTAAGGGTCTTCGGTCTCGTTCGAGTCCAGGACAGAGCGAAGACGGAAACTCTGACCCTCGCGCTCACATCCTCCCTTGCACGCCGCGGAAACCTGTGGTTAGATACTGAACCATATGGTTCAGTATGTGAATGCCCACCTCGACGCCTCGTTCGCCGCATTGGCCGACGTCACCCGTCGCGGGGTCCTCGAGCAGCTGGGTCGCGCGGAAGCGTCGATCACGGAGCTGGCCGACAAGTTCGACATGACCCTCACGGGAATGAAGAAGCACGTCGGCATCCTCGAGGAGGCAGGGCTCGTCCTCACGGAAAAGGTGGGCCGCGTACGCACCTGCCGGATTGGCCGACGCCGACTGGAAGAAGTGGCGGCGTGGGTCGAGCGGTATCACCAGCTCTGGGACGCGCGGTTCTGCGAGCTGGATAAGGTCGTCGAACAACTGAAACGGAAGGAGAAACTGCATGGAAGCAGGAAAGCGAAGTGAGTCCGCCATGAAACGCACGACGGTCGAGAGGACGTCCGATCGCGAGATCGTCGTCACGCGCACCTTCGACGCACCCGCGCGCCTCGTGTTCGAGGCGTGGTCCAATCCCGAGCTCTTCAAGCAGTGGTGGGTGCCGAAGTCGCTCGGCATGACGCTGCACTCGTGCGAAATGGACGTGCGCACCGGTGGCACGTACCGCCTCAACTTCGGCGACGGCATGGACTTCTTCGGCCGTTACCTCGAAGTAACGCCCCCCTCGCGCATCGTCTGGACGAACGAGGAAGGAGGCGAGGACGGCTCCGTGACCACCGTGACGCTCGAGGAGAAAGACGGCCAGACACTGCTCGTCATGAGCGAGCTCTATCCGTCGAAGGAGGCGCTCGACGCGGCCGGCACCGGCGCGGCGGACGCCATGCACGAATCGTTCGCGCAACTGGACGAACTGCTCGCCACACTCCCGTAAGTGCTGCCGGGCCTGGCTGAATTCGAACCAGGTATCCGGTGCCGAGGTCGACGCACATCGCGTAGCCGGCGATCTTCTCGACGAAGGTTCGCGTGACGTTCGAGAGCGGGCGCGCGCCCGCGGCGTACACCATCGCCTGGAACGGACTCGACGCGATCGCGAAGGAGCGATTTCTCCTGATTCCTCGGTTCGCTCCGTATCGGAGTCGGATGTCTTTCGATCACGGTGCGCTCGTCGTCGAGTCGCCGTCGCTACCCGGGCCGTTGCCACCAACTTTCTCGGGGCCCATCGACCTGGAGTCGGAGTTCCTCTCGCGCTCCGATCCGATCGTCGGAGCCGCATCTGAAGTCATCGGAGCTCGCGCGCAGTCACTCGTGCCGGGAATCGTTTCGAGCTCGATCCTCCGTTCAGTGTTGCCAGAGTCCGGCGTACGGTGACGCTCACGGCCGCCGATGTGAAGCTGCTCGTTCAGGCGCTTAACCGAGTGGACTACCACGATTTCTTCGGGTCCGAAGAGGCCTGCTGCCATGAGCCGGCGAGCTGTTGAAGGGAGCCCGGCTGGAAGCCGGCGGTACAGCCGGCAGGATGCCGGCGCTCCCGAGCGCGCGACTGCGGCGAAACATCGAGAATCGTCACGGGGCTGTTGTTCGAATGGAGATCAATCGCTGCGTGTGCAAATGGCGAGCCTCCTTCCGCACGAGAGCTCGTGACTCGTGTCACTTACGGATTCCATACCACCCGAGGAGCATAGGCGCGCGCCCGAGAGCAGGACGCTGGCCCGGACGTCTCCTGCGCGCGCACTCGGGCACAACCATGCCAGGGCCAGACGGCGAGGAACGCATGAACTACGCTGTTTCGAATCGAAGCTATTCCGTCGCGAGGCCGTCAAGGGGCGATCGCCGTAGTTCGGCAGGCATCCTGCCCTTCATCGCGGAGCTCCTGGCGATCGTGGTTTCGCTCTCGATCGGGACGCTCGCCACCGCGGAGGAGAATCCGTTCGAAATCACCTTGACGAGCACGGTCCAGACCTTGCCATACAAGGTCAAGGATGCGGACTTCTCGACCGCGCTCAACGCGATCGTGACGATCTCCGAGTCCCCGGCCCAGCTTCACATCTACGATCCCGACACTCTCGCGGCATTTGACGTGAATCTTCCGCTGAACCCGACCTGCATCAGCGTCAGTCCCGACGGGCTGGATGCGGTCGTGGGGCACAACGCCTGGGTGTCGGTCGTCGATCTCTCCTCGCGCTCACTCGTCAAGTCGATTCCGGTATCGGCGAACGTAGTCGAAGTGGTTCACGGCGGGAACGGCTATGCGTATGCCTTTTCGACCGATTACTACGTTCGCTCGATCAATCTCGCAACCGAGGTCGTGTCTCAGCGGTATCTCTATCGCAGACCAATGAACGCGCGCCTGCACCCCGAACGCGATCGCATTTACGGCGCGGACACCCTCGTCTCGCCCGACGACATCATGCGCGTCAACATCGGCGCGGGACCGGCGAGCTCACAGTTCGACTCGAGATATCACGGCGAATATTCGATGTGCGGAAACGTGTGGATCTCGAAGGACGGGCTTCGCCTCGTGACCGGATGCGGCAATACGTTTCGCACGTCCAGCGACGCCTCCTCCGACATGCTGTTCGGCGGAAAGCTGTCGCAGGAGACTCGAATCACGTGGGCGGAGCATTCGAGCTTCGATGACACGATCATGGTGCTGCCGGCGTACACGACCGCCGTGCCCCGTATCGACAACGAAATTCATTTCTACAGTCACAACACGCTGCGCTACATGGGGAAGGCGACTCTTCCTGCCTTCGTCAGCGAGCCGACGGTCTGGCCGTCGCGAGGACGGTTTCTGTTCGTCAATGCCTACGGAACGAAGAAGTACGTCGTCGTGCAGGCGGATGCGGCGGCGGGGCTCGTCAACGATTTCGGAGTCGTGACGATCGACTGCACGGACGCGGCGGTCCTTCTCGATCGGTCGTCCGATACGATCGACGCCTCCGCTCAATCGGTTCAGATCGGTGTGACCGGCGTGGCCGCGTGCGCGTGGAAGGTGAGCAGCGACTCGTCATGGATCAGAAGCGTCGCCGGCGGCATCGGCGACGCGACGCTGACGCTCGACATCGACGCGAACACTTCGTCGGAACGAACAGGAACCGTCGCCGTCGGCAATGTCTCCTTCACCCTCACACAGGCAGCGGCGAGCGTTCCGTCCGAGCCGGCGCCGGCGAACCGCGTCTGGTCGCTGCCATTCCGCGTCATCGATGCCGAGTACTCGAAGCCGCTCGACGCGATCATCGGCCTGGCGGATTCGCCGAACAGCCTGAAGATTTACAGGCCAGCCTCGCACTCCGTCGTCTCCGTGCCCCTGAGCAGCACCGCATACGCCGTCTCCGTCGGCCCCGACGGCATGTTCGCCGCGGTCGGGCACGACCACGCGATCTCGTACGTCGATCTGCAGAATGCCTCGGTGGTCAAGACGCTCGCGGTGTCGTCGGACGTTTTCGACATCGTGTTAGGCGGCAATGGCTACGTCTACGTGTTCCCCAGGACTGACCAGTGGGAATCGATCCGGTGCGTCAATGTCGCGACGGGAGTCGAAACGAACAGCGGAGGTTACAGCATCTACGCCGCCACGACGGCGCGGCTGCACCCCGGCGGGAAATGGATCTACGGAGCGGACACCACGCTCTCTCCCTCCGATATCGAGAAGTACGACATCTCGAACGGCACCGCCAAAGTGCTGTACGACTCGCCCTATCACGGCGACTACCCGATGTGCGGCAAGCTCTGGTTCTCGGAGGATGGGAATCGCATCTACACCGGCTGTGGCAACGTCTTCCGCGCAACGAGCGAGCCAGCCACGGACATGACGTACGCCGGCACGTTCGCCGGCGAGTCCAGGGTTCGGTGGGCGAGCCACTCCCAGGCGGCGAGTGCAGTCGCCGTGCTGCCGGACTACTATTACTCGTACGGCAATCCGCCCCGGCTCGATCACGAGCTTCACTACTACGCTCCCGACTTTCTCAACTACCTCGGAAAATTCACCCTTCCGCTCTTTTACGTGGAAGGCGTGACGGGCCAGGCGCGAGGGCGCTGGCACTTCTTCAACTCCTCGGGGATGCAGCAGTACGTGGTGGTGCAGGTGGACGAGAGCTCGGGGATCCTGCACGACTTCGGAGTCGCGTCCATCGACTGCAGCAATGCGAAGGTTTCCATGGCGTCGACGAGCGCGAGCTTCGGAGCTTCGGGCGGCAGCGTGAATGTCAACGTGACGGGAACCGAGGGATGCGTCTGGAAGGCGTTGGCGAGCGCAGGTTGGATCAGCACGTTCTCGGCGGGCGCAGGAGACGGCATCCTGGCCATCACCGTATCCGAGAATCGGACCGCGGCGCCACGCAGCGGAACTGTGAAGATCGGCGCCGAGACGTTCAGCATTTCACAAGGGAGCGCGCTGCCTCCGTCGTCAATCAGTGCGGCCGCTGCCTCCAGTACGGCAGTCTCCGTGAGCTGGTCGGCCGGCCCCGCTGATCAGTTCGAAGTGTGGAGGTACTCTGCATCGGGCGGCGTGCGACTCGGCACGACGACCACGAAGACGTACATGGACACGACGGTCGGACCGAACGCCGGGTATGTGTACAGGGTGCGCGCGCTGTATGCCGACGGTTCGGCGTCCTCGTTCGTCACCGACTACGCGCACACGTTTGCGATCTCCGATCCGTCGCTCGTCGGCTCGGCGATCCGCGCGGTCCACATGACGGAGCTCCGTGCGATCGTCAACGCGCTCCGCGCCGCGGCGGGTCAGCCGTCCACGTCGTTCACCGACCCGTCGCTCGTCGGCGTCACGGCGAAACGCGCTCATGTCCTCGAATTGCACTCCGCGATCGACAGCCTGCGAAGCAGCCTCGGCCTGGCGCCGTACGGCTTCGCGGAGACGCAACCGATGATGGTGATCTTCGCCTCGACGACCGAGGAGCTTCGAGCTGCACTTCGGTGACGGCGTGCCAGGTCGTCTTTCGTACATGTGGTCAGACCCAATTCGACTGGAGATCAATCGCTGCGTACAGTGCTGATTCGTGCATCGGGCACCTCCTTGATCCGCGGGTGGCGCGGGTGGGGCGCGGGTGGGGTCACTGCGGGTGGGGTCAGGTCGGAAAAATGAAGAATTCGCGGGTGGGGTCAGGTCGGAAAAATGAAGAATTCGCAGGGCCCGGATCGGTTGGATCGCGAGTCGGCGCGGAAGGTGAGTTGCGCATGGGGGGTCAGGTCGGAAGAATGAAAGATTCGTGAGGGACCGACATATTCGCGATTCGGTCTCGGTGCCACGCGAGTGGCCTCTCCCGCTGGCTGGTCAGCGTTCGTGCTCGCCAGGATCGTCCGAGGCAAGCTGGCGACGAATTGTTCGGAGTGCCGCAGCGTAACCGGGGTCGCTTCGCTCGAGCTCGGTTCCTCGCTGGACGAGATGACCCACGGCGCGGCCGGTGAGATTCATCCATTCGCCGATTGCGACGAGCGGGAGCCCGGCCTCGGTCGATGCAAGATGAGCGAGCGCTTTCCTCGAAGGTCGATGCGAGCGGCAGCGCATTGACTCCGCGGTCTCTCCGAACGAAGTGGCGACCAATTCCACGATTGCCTCGAATTGCGCTCGGACCGGTCGACGCTGGATCGTCGGAAACTCCCGATCGACCTCGCGTGACGCCGCGAGCTTCTGCATTCGCTCGCAGAAGCGTTCTCCCCCGAGGTAGATCTGCCCGACGAGGTCCTCCCAGGGGTTCGCCCGCGCGCCGCGCCCGTCGGCCACGAACTCTCGATAACGCTTGCGTCGCTCGGCGCGTGAGCCTGGCGCGAACTGAGCGAGCGTCCAGTCTGTTTCGAGCCAGTCGGGGGCGGGCGCCAACCCCGCTGTGGCCCTGTAGCTGCTCCAGGCGTAGTCCCCGGCGTGCTCGACCGCACCACAACGCACCGGGTTGAGCACGATGTAGCGGACGAGCTCGAGAAGATGCGACTCCCTCTGGACGAGGATCGCGTTGAAGCGACCCTGAAAGAGGTGACCGACTCGATGATGGGCCCGGTTGAAGTTCTGCGCGTAAAGGCCGTTCAGGCGCTTCACGCCTGTCGAGAGCGTGGGCTCCGGCGTTTCGATGAGCAGGTGGTAGTGGTTCGTCATCAGGACCCAGGCATGCAGGATCCAGTGGTGTTTCACGACCGATTCGGCGACGAGGCCGACGAAGTTGTGGCGGTCGTCGTCAGTGCGGAAGATCTCCCGACGTTCGTTGCCGCGACTCGTGACATGCCAGATCGCGCCAGGGTGCTCGAGGCGTAAGGGACGTGCCATTGGCAAGCGGAGGGGAGAGAAAGAGAGGGGACGTGGGATCCAGCGGCTCCCGAAGGCCACGGCGAGGTGTGCAGCGGAAGTCTACCTCGGGTGTGGGGGAAGTGGCGAATATTTCATTTTTCCGATCTGACCCCAGGGACATTTTTCCGATCTGACCCCAGGGATGACCCCAGGGAAGCCCCAGGGATGCGGACGGCGCTCCGTCGAGCAACGGCATCGTCGTCGCGTCGCTGCATCCTGTCTCGTCGATCGCCACGGCTCCCGTTGGTGCGGAGGAGAAGCGTGTCTTGGTCAGGGTTCATCAGGGGCATGGCGGGTCCGCCGGAATAGCTTACCCATTACCGAGGTACTACGAGGCATGGCATTGCCGCAATCGAAGGTCACGGCGCAGGGGCAGATCTCTGTTCCGGCGGAGATTCGACGGGAGCTTGGCATCGGGCCGGGCACGGTCCTCGAGTGGGAAAAGGACGGCGACCAGGTCGTAGTCCGAAAGGCGGGGCGCTTCTCATCCGAGCAGATCCACGCGGCTCTCTTCGCGTCGCCACCGCGGGCACGGACGCAGAAGGAACTGAAGCAGGCGATCGCCCGGCACGTGAAGGCAAGGCATGAGGGCCGTTGACACGAATGTCCTCGTGCAACTCATCACGCGCGACGACGCGCGACAGGTCGAGGTTGCGGAGGAGTTCGTGGCGAGAGGCGCCTGGGTTTCGCAGGTCGTTCTCGTCGAGACGATATGGATGCTCGGGGCGGCGTACGGTATCGATCATGCCGGCATCGCCAGGGCGATAGGTATGCTGCTCGATCACGACCGCCTCACGATCCAGGATTCCGACGTGGTCACGGCCGCGCTTTCCACATATCGAAAGAGGCCTTCGCTCGGATTCTCTGACTGCCTCGTCGTTGAAGTCGCGCGGAAGGCGGGACACTTGCCGCTCGGGACGTTCGACAGAAACCTGAGTCGCCTCGAAGGCGTGGAGAAGCTGCAGATTTCGCGCGGGAGGGGTCCACGGGTGGGGCACGGGTGGGGTCACGGGTGGGGTCAGGTCGGAAAAATGAAGAATTCGCGCAGGTTGGCTCAGGTCGGAAAAATGAAAGATTCGTGAGGTGCCGACATAATCGGTCGCGAATCGGTCTGGGTGGTGGGCGAGTAGGTCATCTCCTCGTGGCTGTTCAGGGCACGTTGGTGGGGTCAGGTCTCGAACCTGTACTTTTGTCGTGCCAAAGTACAGGTTCGAGGCCTGATACGCATATGGGCATACCTAACGCGTGGGCTGGCAGCTTCGCGGATGAGGGACGTGCCGGAGGCACGAATCACCACTCTATGCGACGATTGAGTTGCGAGCCAATGGGGGCAGATCGAGACAATGGAAGATCCCGGAGTTGCTAACGGTGGGCTCGAAATCCTCGCCGGGATGGCGGGCGGGGCGTCGAAGGGCGCGCCGAACGGAAACGGGACAGACTTCGAATTCTTCATTTTTCCGACCTGACCCCACGCGCTTGCGGACCCCACGCTCTTGCGCGAGTGACGCGGCCTGACGGAGGCGTGACGCAGAAAGCGGCGTCGTGATGCGTGTCACCACGCGGGCTGATCTTGGCTCGTATCGTGGGGGAGGCAACCTCTGCCTTGGAGAAACTCAATGCTCCAGTTACTGTTGCGCCGTTTTCTTCCCGTCGTCGCCTCAATCTGCGTTGCCAATACCGCGCTGGCGGCGTCGCTCTCCGAGTACCTGACGACCCGTGGCCAGCGCCCAAACGAGTACATCCTCGCAAAGCTCGGCGACCACCGGATCGTGATTGCGGGCGAGAACCACTGGCAGTTTCGCGACGTCGAGCTTATCGCTTCCCTCGTGCCGGAGCTGCGCGCGCGCGGGATCGCGCTGGCGATGGAAACGCTTCAGGCGTCGAGTCAGGGCGACATTGACGCCTTGCTCGCGGCGCCGGAGTGGGATGAGGGACGCGCGAACGCGATCCTGCGTGCAGCAAACTGGCCGTACGTGCAGTACCGCGACATCCTTCACGAGGTCTGGAAAACGAATCGCGCTCCAATCGACTGCGCCCCGCTTCGCATCATCGCGCTTGGCCCGCCAGGGGATTTTCGGGAGAAGAAGATCCGCTACGACGAGTTCATGGTCGATCAGCTTCGCGACTGGCTTCGCGACAGTGAGCATGGTGTGCTCGTGTACTGTGGCATGCATCACGCCTTTACCCGCTTCCAGCAGGTCGATCGGATGATCGACGGGCGTGCGGCACAGTTCATGGACCGATTCGGAAATCGCCTCTGGCGGGAGTACGGCGAGGATGTGTTCCTCGTTGCGCTGCACAAGGCAGACGGGTGCGGAGGCTGGGGGCGACCGTTCGGTACTCTCTGTGCGCCGATGGGTGGACTGATCGACTGCGCCGCCTCGGCTTCAGGATCGCAGCCGGTCGCGTTCGACGTGGCCGCGTCGCCGATTGCGGAGTTGAAGTTCCCGGTCGAAAGCTTCTACGCAATCGGCCATCCGTTCGCGCGATTCATCGACTTCGCAGATGGCTATATCTGGTTCGGACCGGTCGACGAGATCGGTATGGTCGATCTGATTCCCTTGGCTGAGCTCGACCCAGCCGAAGTGGTTAAGGCGGAGAGCGCCGAGAGATGGCGTATGCGGGTTGAGGATTTCGCGAATCCCACAAAGCGGACGAGCTGGGGATCGCTCGCGAAGTGGCGCGACGGTTGCGCGAAGTAGGAGTTCGCTACGGTCGAGTGGGGTGGCGCCGCGTCGGCGCTTCGACGGGAAGCGTCAGCGTCGACGAGCCGTTCGCGGTGACGGGATCGGGTTCGCCTCCATCGTTGATCGCCGTCGCCACGTTCGTGACCTCCTGGCCGGAGTCTGCAGTTACGACGAGCTCGAGCCTGATGCGTCGCTGCGCACCGGGCGGAAGGCCGCCGAAGGAGCACTCGTGAAATACACCGAGGTAACAGTCACCGCTCGTCGTCAAGGCTCGGACGATCTGCGCTCCTGAAGGAGGGAGGTTCTTCAATCGGACGGACCCGGACGGCGCCGGACCATTGTTGACGATCTCTACGTCGATCGTGAATTGCTCACGCGGGCGCAGTTTCGTGCGCGACGGCGTCTGCCGAAGAGATAGATCGGCACGCGTTTCCGTGGACGAGGATACGAGCACGCAGCGGCCCGCCTCAGACGTGCCTTCTGGGCCTGTTGCCGTAGCTGCGATTGCGCCGGGAGGTGCGCCGCCGTCGTAGACGATGTCGAACCGCGCAATCCCTTGCTCGTCAGTCGTCACGTTACGCGCGCCCCGGGGAGACGACGACTCTCCGAACGAGCCTTCACACCATGGCGCGCCGATCGGCTCGAGCTTGTAATCGGTGTTCGGAGCGCTGGAAAGCGTCCCGATGAAGCGCGTCGAATGGCCGTTCGTGATGACCTCGTCGAGGATCGGGTAGTTTTGAAAGCCGTTCGGACCGCTGTCGGCGTCCGTCGAATCGTTAGGCGTGGCGCCATCCCCGGCTAGATCGATCGGGAGTCCGCCATTCTCGCCGATCCAGGTCGACTCGATCACGCTCGACCCCGACGTGACCCGGATCCCGTCGCCGCCGTTCCCACGCACATCGTTCCCGCTGATGACGTTCGATTCGCCAGCCAGCTCGATTCCGTGTGACGCGTTCCCCTTCTTGGCGCCCCAGTCGACGACTCCTACATAGTTCCCGAACACGAGGTTGGAATCGCCGTGCACGACGATACCCACGCCGCCGTTCGACTCGACCTCGTTGCCGGTCGTCGGGCAGAGGACGTAGCACGGCCACGCGCCGACAAGGTTCGAGGCCGACTGCTCGACGACGATCCCGTCGCCGCGGTTTCCTGGCCCGCGGCCTATGCGGTTGGAGTACGCCTCGTGCCCACCACCGCCATGGAACACCATTCCGTCGTCGGCACCAGCGACGTGATTCGAGTAGAGCATGCATTCCCGCGCGTTCATAAGAACGATTCCAGATCCGCCGATCGGAATCACCTCTTCGGTCGGCTGCCCCGAGAGCTCGGTCAGTCCCACCACACAATTCGACACCGACACAGTGGCTGCATCGCGAATCTCGATCCCATGTCCGGGAACGCCGAAGATCACGAGCCCGGAGATGACGCAGTGGTCCGCGATCACGGTGAGTCCGTTGCCGGCCGAGAGCTTTCGACCGTCGATTCGGACCTGATCGACTGGCGCACGAAGTGTGACGGCATCTTCGATGGGAGGCAGGGGCGTGGCCAGCTCGATCGTGAGTGGCGACACCGTCGTGGGGAATGTGATCACGTCAGGGCCTGGTGTGGCGTTCGCGTCGAGAATCGCTTGCCGCAGCGTTCCGCTACCGGCGTCATTTGACGAATTCACCGTGAAATTCGCGCCCGAAGCGACGATCGGCGTGATGGCAAACGCGAGAGCAAGGCGCACGTTTCGAAATGGAAAGATCACAGGAGAATTATAGTGCGGGAGATCGGTGAGGCGGGCTCCGAGTGTTCTCGGTTGGCTCACGCTCGAAATGCGTGAAACGTCTCGTTGCGACTCCACGCAGCACGACGCATGAATCAGGGTTCCGGTCGCGCAACGGCTTTGCGCCCCGTCAGCAGGAAGAGCGGCATCGGCCCCAGACTCTTGGCCTCGATCGTTCCTAGCGCCTCGAATTCGAAATCGTCCTCGAGCAGCGCTAGGGTTTCGTCCCTCACCTGGATCGCGCCCGGAATTCCGTGCGATTCCATGCGCGATGCTGTATTGACCGTGTCTCCCCAGAGGTCGTAGATGAACTTCTTCGTGCCGATCACTCCGGCGACCGCAGGGCCACTGTGAATCCCGATTCGTAGCGCGAGCGGTTGCCGGGCGCTTGTCCTGTGACATCCGTAACGCAACTTCGCCGCCGACGACCGCATGGTCCGCCCGAGGACTCAGAATCCCGCCAGCGACCATGTACGAGTCGCCCATTGTTTTGATCTTCTCGAGCCCGTACTGTGCAGTCAGGTTGTCGAACCGGCTGAACACGTCGTTGAGGAACACCACGACGTCTTCCGGCGGAAGCGTCGCCGACATCTTCGTGTAGTTGACGACGTCGGCGAAGAGGACGGTCACGCTCTCGAAGCGGTCGGCAATGACGCGACTATCCTCCTTGAGCCGCGCCGCAGTCGGCCCGGGTAGTACGTTGAGCAGCAGCAAGTCCGACTTCGCACGCTCCGCCTCCAGTGCGGCTTCCGCACGTTGGGCGAGTGAGAGCGAGTAAATGACGAACCCGATCGCGATGATGTAGGCGTTCGATGCGTGGACGAGGTTCAGCCGGGTGGGGTCAGCCGGGTGGGGTCAGGTCGGAAAAATGAAGAATTCGGAACCCGGTGGGGTCAGGTCGGAAAAATGAAGAATTCGCGCAGGTTGGCTCAGGTCGGAAGAATGAAAGATTCGTGAGGCGCCGACATAATCGGTCGCGAATCGGTCTGGGTGGTGGGCGAGTAGGTCATCTCCTCATGGCTGGTCAGGGCACGTCGGTGGGGTCAGGTCTCGAACCTGTACTCTAGTCGTGCCAAAGTACAGGTTCGAGGCCTGATACGCATATGGGCATACCTAACGTGCGGGCTAGCAGCTTCGCGGATTAGGGAGGTGCCGGAGGCACGAATCACCACTCTATGCGACGATTGAGTTGCGAGCCAATGGGGGCAGATCGAGACAATGGAAGATCCCGGAGTTGCTAACGGTGGGCTCGAAATCCTCGCCGGGATGGACGGGTGGGGCGTCGAAGGGCGCGCCGAACGGAAACGGGACAGACTTCGAATTCTTCATTTTTCCGACCTGACCCCACGCTTGGACCCCACGCTTGCTGACCCCACGCTCCGAGCTCCTGCATTCGCTCGCAGAAGCGTCGCCGGCAGCGAGCCGGAGGAACAACCGTCGGCGACGGTTTCACTTCGAACGGCGCGCCGGCCGATTCGAGTATTCTCAGGACGATCATCGACATTGGCGGGATCCCTGAGGGCGCGTCATTGAGAAGACCGCTTCGACCTCGGATTCGCCGGTCGTCACGGGGGCGCGATGAAGAAGACGTTGTTGTGCATGTTGCTGCCGGTCATTACGTGGAGTCTCTTCGCCGACGAGGCCCCGGACCTTCGCGCGGCGCGCGGTCTGTTCGAGAAGAATCTCGATGCGATCGTCCGTCATGACCGCGATGCCTACGCCGCGACGTACGTTCACGACTCGCGATTCGCCGTCGCGACACAGTCGCGCCTCGACCGCGACGCGGCGTCGTTTTTCGGCGGCGAGCCGGGCTGGCCCGACACATTCGAAGCGACCGATCTCGATCTCGTGCGCGTCGCGCCCGGAGTCGTCTATGGCACCTACCGCTATCGCATCACATACGAAGACGGCGAGCACGCCGGCATCGCGCAGCGGCTCTTCATCGAAACGAGCGGCGGCTGGAAGATCGCCGTCACCGGCGCCGTCGATTCGCCGCCGGGCACTCCGCCTCCGCCGCGCGCGATCGTCGGAGCGACGCTCGTCGATGGCCGTGGCGGAGCGCCGGTCGCGAACGCGAACGTCGTCATTCGCAGCGGCCGCATCGACTGCGCCGGCACGGCTGCGCAATGCCCCGTCCCCGAGGGAATCGAAGTGACGGACGCGAAAGGGATGTGGCTGACGCCTGGGCTCATCGATGCGCACGTTCATTTCTCGCAGACCGGGTGGGCAGACGGCCGCCCCGACGCGCTCGACGTCCGGGCCTCACATCCATACGAGAGGGTCGAAGCGGAGCTCGAGGCTCATCCCGAACGATACGCGCGGAGCTACATCTGCTCCGGTGTGACCTCGGTGTTCGACGTCGGCGGATATCCGTGGACGCTTCGTCTCGCCGAGCGATTCAAGAGCGACACGCTCGCGCCGCGCGTCGTCGCGGCAGGGCCGCTGCTCTCGACTCTCGACCACTGGCTGAACCTCGCCGCCGAACGTCAGTTCATCGCGATCACGACGGAGGAGACCGCGCAATTAGGGGTGCGATATCTGGTCTCGAAGGGAGCGAAGGCGATCAAGGTGTGGTACATCGTCTCGCCCGATCTGCCGGTCGAGAAGAACGCTGCGGTCGTCGCTGCCGCAGGCGATGAGGCGCAGCGAGCGCGACTACCGTTGATCGTTCACGCGACCGGACTCGCCGAGGCGAAGGCGTCGCTGAGGGCGGGAGCAAAGGTGTTCGTGCACAGCGTCGAGGATTTGCCGCTCGACCAGGAGTTCCTCGACCTTGCGAAGCAGAACGGCACGATCGTGATCCCGACGTTGACGGTCATCGATGGCTACGTCCGGATGTTTCGCGGCGTCGCCGACCGCAAGGCGCCCTCGGTGGACGACCCAAATCACTGCGTCGATCGCGCAACGCTTGCGCGGGTCGCCGAGACCGCGACGGTCGACGCGAGTCTCGTGAAGGCGGAGAACCTTGCGAGGCGTGAGGCGCGTCAGGCGCGGTTCAACAAGGTGACGCGCGAGAACCTCGCAACGCTTGTCCGGGCCGGCATCCCGATCGCGACCGGGACGGATGCGGGGAATCCTCTGACGCTGCACGGGCCGGCGATCTACGCGGAGATGGAGGCGATGCAGGCGTCGGGTATGACGCCGATGCAGGTCATCGTCGCATCGACCGCGACCGCGAGTCGCGCGATGGGAACCGATGCCGAGACCGGCACGATCGAAAAGGGCAAAGCCGCCGACCTCGTACTTCTCGGTGCCGATCCGACGAAGGACGTTTCGAACTTCCGCCGCATCCGCTTCGTCGTGCGCGCCGGCGAGATTCGGGACATCGCGTACCTGAGCAAGCTCGCGGAGTGAGCCGAGGAGGGGGGAGTGCGCACGACACGGCGCGGTCAGTGGCCATCCTGGCCGAGCCTGCCGTTAGGCGCATTTCTCGCAGCCCTTCGTCGTGAGACGAGCCACTATCGGCTGTCGCAGCAGCAGGGCTGCGAGAAGCGCGGGTAATGCGCAGGCACGCGCTCTCCCTGGGTTTGCGAGCCGCGTTGATCCCTTGGATCATGCCGCGGCCCGGCTTCGTCGAACCGATGTCGCGTCGTTGTTTGCCGCGCTCGAACGCTCTCGTGTGGAACGAGGCGTCTCCGCCGAGGCGGCCGCCGTTCAAGGTTCGAGCGCGTAGACCGTACCCTGTTCCGCGCCGACGAACAGCGCGACACCATCGCCTCCGATGCTTCGGATACAACCATCGAGGCTCAACGTCCACGCCGGTTCGCCGTCTGTTGCATGAACCGCGATGAGCGTTCCGTCGCACATGCCGGCCAGCACGGTCGTGTTCCTGACGTAGGGTTGTTCCGACGACGGTTTCGACGAGAGCGGTACGATCCAGAGTGGCTTACCGGCGCGCACCGCTGCGATTGCTCCGCTACCGTCGGCGCGGGAAAGAAACAGATACACGGTGTCTCCGATGACGAGCGGTCTGCCGATCGGCACACCCGTCAGCTCTGAATACACGCTGAGGACGCCTTTTCGACCGGAGAGGCGGTACAAGCGCTGATCGTCCGACCCGACGAGGATGTCGTGTCCGAAGATGACTGGTGGCGTTGATGCAGGCGCAGGTAGTTCGTGTCTCCAACGAATCTTGCCGGATTGAGATATCGAGTAGACGGCGTTGTCTCGGCCAACTGTGAATAGCTGCCGGCCTGAGGCGACGATCCACTTGGGCAATTCGCACGGGATGTTGGCCTTGTTCAACGCGACGCTGCCTTGGGAACGACCGGTCGCCAACTCGAATCTCGCCCAGCCGCCGTCGATCCGACCGACCCAACCCGATGAGCCTACTCGCACAATGTTGGTCGACAACCCGACTTCGGACGGAAGTTTCCATTCAATCGCGCCAGTTTTCACACTAAATGCGTAGACGTGGCCAATTCCATCGTTTGTACAGCTGTGATCCGTCGCTACGAGAATTCTCGATCCGTCGACGAGTGGATCACCATGAAAGCTCGTCTGCCTGCCGTCTTGCCGAATGTCGTACTGCCATCGCGCGAGGCCGGACGCTTTCTCCAGAGCGTAGAACGTGCCGCCACATGAACCGATGAAGACCGTGTCGCCCACGACCGTAGGCGTAGCGAAGACTCAGCCCCCGGTGTCGAACTGCCATGCCTTTCGTGGAGCAAGTTGGTCGGCGACTACCGCGGAGTGGACTAGGACTCTGCGCGGTACAAAATCACCCGGCTGCGAACGTGGTGTCGGCGGCCCAGATTCGGTCGAATCTTCGTCACGTAGAGCCACTACGCTCCTCAGATTCGGTCGAATCTGGGCTCGCCGCTCCACGTTCTCGCTGTCGGGCGTTTCTACCGCGCAGACTCCTAGCGCGGCGATCGCCACGACGGTGCTGCAGATGAAGCGATTGGGCTTCATGGGTAACCGCCAACGTGTTCAGTCTTCCAGCGTCTGGCCCTTCGACTGCAGAGGGTACACGATTTGGTGCGTGGAGAAGTTTTCGAACTGTCCGTACGGTGCGATTCCGATGGTTGCGCCGTCAGCCAGCCGGTTGTCGAGGATGCGTTCATCCTCCAGCACTCGCACGAGCTCCGATATGAACGGTTCTGGCGAAGAGATTGCGAACGCAATGAACATCGCATCGGAATTACGCGCGTATCCGAATCCGTCCTCGACCACTTCAGTGCCGAGCCGGTTGGAGAGGGCGGCGACCAGCTCCCAGCGGATGTCGATTTCGGGGTTCTCGAGCTTCGATGGGTCGAGGCGAACCACCACGCTATGGACTGCGTTTGTCATCGGATGCTCCTCTACTACCTAACGCCCGGCATCCCCTGGCGAGTGAAGGCAGGGTTGAGTGTAACACCGAGCTTCGCCCTCGTTTCGTCTCCGGGCGTCCATCTCAGGACGTCCGCCTAATCTTCGCTCAACTCGTGGCGCCGGGTGGTTTGATGCGCTGATCGCGCGCGCCCCAGATCAGTAGCCAGACGCTCATCGGGAGCTCGCCGACGCCGAGGGCCATTGCGAACGGGATGACCGCCCCGGCGGCCTGCGGCGCCACGATCGCCACGGCGGAAGCGAGCACGTATCCAAAGCCGGCGAGTAGCTCTGCGGCGCCGATCCATCGCGGAATGAAGCCCGAGCGAATGGCCAGCACACCCCAAGGGAAGAGCCACAACCCCCAGAATACCTGCGCTACCTCGAGGCCACGGGCGTGCAGCCGGAAGAAGAGGTAGGCCAGCGCATCAACCTGCTCCTTCGAAAACGCCTGCAGGTAGGTGTCGCTCGTCGTCAGCGTCAGTGACGCGATCGTGAAGACGAGAGTGACCAGCTGAATCGGAACCGCCACCCACATCAGTACCGCCGTGACAGCCGCGAGCCTCCGGTCTACGTCCTCGAAGAGGCGATAGAGCGCGATCGCGACGAAGATGATCAGGACGCAACTCCAGAGCTCGACCGCGAGGCCCATGCGCATCATTGTGGCCAGCTCGCGGATGCGGTCCGCGGTCGCCGACGCGTCGCCCGCAACGAAGAGCCGTCTGGGGATGTACAGCAGCGCGAAGGGCGCCCCAATGCAGGCGAGCAAATAGAGCACTCCCACACGACGCGCGCACGACTTTCGGGACTCCGATGGTTTCGTCAACTCGGTGGTCGGTGGATCGAAGCTATTGGTGTACGCCTGCGTCATGTGATGATCCTCGCGTCCGGGTTGCGTGATGCGCACTCCCGATGGTGGCGATGATCGCGACGCGTGAGCGCGCTTCCAACGCTCCCGCGACGTACGGCGGAATCGGGCGCCCCGGCCGCCTCGGAGGCCGACGGACGGCGGCACACATCTGGCACCAATGGCCTGAACTGAGGGACGAAAGTCTCGAAGTTAGAACGTAGAACGATGAACGTTGAACCCAGAATCCCCGCCCGGGGCCTTTCTGGGTTCGAGCTTCATCGTTCGTCGTTCTAACTTCAGCCTTTCACTTTTAAGCTCAGGCCATTGGAGCTAGCGGAAGCGGTGACCGTAGTTGCGGCTCACGGGAAACGTTAGGCTAAGCGGGCGCTCCTTCTTTTCGCAAATCGCGTCTGGTTCGGTGACTCTTCTGCCTTCTGCGTCCTCCCGGGTCCGCCTGCGCTCCGGCCATCCGGGCTGTCCGCCGTCTGTCGGGTCGAGGCGGCTACTCGTCGCGACACGATGGCTGCGCGCGCTTCGGATTCGCATCATTGAGCCGTAGTCGCGCTGGAGCAGTTCAGCCTCGGCGGCGATTACGACGGACGAGACGCGCTGCGCCCCTTCGATCGAAGCCTGCAAGTGGGAACGATCGAAACGACGCGGCACCCGAGGGGAGGAACGGAAATGAAGATTCGAGATCTTGTCGTGCTGTTCGTGCTGGCATGCATCGGCTCATGCAGCAGCGCGGATCGCGTAATCACGAAGGGCATGCCGATCCCCGCGGCTTCAAAGGTGATCCGTCTAACCGAGGTGATCGCGAATCCACACGAGCTCTCTGGGCGGACGATCGTCACTGAGGGTGTGGTGAAGAAGGTCTGCAGACTCAAGGGCTGTTGGATGGTCATCGCACCGATCGAAGGAGGCGAGGGCATCCGCGTGACGTTCGCGAAAGGCGGATTCACCGTCCCGAGAAACAGCGGCGGCAGACGAGCTCTCGTAATGGGCACGCTGAGGCTGAGAAGAGAAGGGACCGCGTTCGTCGCGTCCGGTGTGGAGCTTACGGGAGAGTCGAAGTGAGGCAAGGGATCAGCGAAGCACGACACTAGTCCCCAATGGCGTGAACTTAAGAGAAGAGGCTGAAGTTAGAACCATGAACGATGAAGTTTGAACCCAGGCCCCACCGGCGGTTGCCGACCACCGATGACCAAAGCGTGCGCGAGTTGTCATCTCGACGAGCCCATTCGACTCGCTTCGCTCGCTCAGGGCAGGCTCCGCGAGGAGGGATCTCTCGGTCTGGCACCCTCGCGCAACGTGCCACTTCGCCAGTGGCGAACGAGTCGTAACCTGAGAGGTCCCTCCTCGCGCTGCTCGTCGGGACGACATCCGGTCTCGGTATGGCGAACTGTCAGCGGCTTTCGCAGCAGAAGAGGGCCCCGGGCGGGGGTTTCTGGATTCAACATTCATCGTTCTGCGTTCTAACTTCGAGACCTTCGTCCCTAACTTCAGGCCAATTGGGCTCGCGCCCGGCCGTCTCACATCTGGCGGAATAGGTGAACGTAGGAGCGGCTCACGGGAAGCGTTTCGCTCCGCCCTTTGAGCCGGATTTCCGCGGTCTCGTTGTCGTGGCGGATGACGTGCCGGATCGATCGCAGATTCACGACGATGGAGCGATGGACCTGCGCAAATCGTTCCGGATCGAGCTGAGCGGCCAGCTCCTTGAGTGGCGTACGTACGACGGCTTCGCGCGGTTCCGCGCCGTCGCGCCAGGCGACAATCGTGTACTTCGAGTCCGAGCGCAGGTAGTCGATGTCGTCGACGTGGATCATGCGCAGCGTATGGCCCGATTGGGCACGAATCCACTGGAGAAGTGGCTGCGCCTTCGTGGCACTCGCGCGCAGATTTTCGATCTGCGCGGCGAGCTCTCTGAGAAGCGGTTCGCTGTTCACCGCTGGCCGCGCGGACTCCAGGCGCTCCTTCAGCCGAGTCGCGGTTTCCGCGAGGCGCTCGCGCTCGACCGGCTTCACGAGGTAATCGAGCGCGCCGCGTGCGAACGCCTCCACGGCGTAGTCGTCGAACGCGGTGACGAAGACGAGGTGCGCGCGCCTTCCGATGTGGTGCGCAACATCGATGCCGGACCTGCTGGGCATCTGGACGTCGAGGAAGCAGACGTTCGGACGTTTCGCGTCGAACAGGTCGATCGCCTCCCGTCCATTGCGCGCCTCGGCGACCACTTCGAGCTCCGGCCAGACGCTGCCGAGCATACGCCGGAGCGACTCGCGAAGAAGCGGCTCGTCGTCCGCGATCAACGCCGTTGGGCGCGGTGTCATCGGCGCCCCTCCTCGTTCGCTGGCAGGTCGAGCTCCGCGCGGACGCCGTGCGGCTCGAGGGAGGAGATCCGAAGCGTCGCGCGCCCACCGTAGGCGAGCTCGAGCCGTTCGCGCAGCGTGGCGAGACCGGTTCCGGGACCCTTCGATGTCTCCTGCGCCTGGAACCCGAGCCCCGTGTCGCACACGCGAACCAGGCAACGCCCGGCTTGCAGCTCGACGTCGACGTCGATCCGGCCCCCATCCTCGCTTGGATCGATGCCGTGGCGCACCGCGTTCTCGACGAGCGTGAGTAGCGTCAGCGGCGGGCAGCGTAGATCGCTCGCCGCATCGTTGTCTCGAAGCGCGAATGTCAAGCGGTCGGGCATTCGCATCTGCATCAGCTCGAGGTACGCCGTGGCGAGTTGAATCTCGCGCCCGAGAGTCGAGACGGGCGCGTCGAGCCGAGGGACCGCCGCCCGCAGGTAGGCGACGAGACTGCGCAGCACGTCCGCCGCGCGCGGCGAGCCGGCGTCGACGAGCGCTTGCACGTTGGCCAGCGTGTTGAACAGAAAGTGAGGCGCCACCTGCCCCTGGAGGAGCTGCAAGCGAGCGTCGAGCGCCTGTCGCTCGAGCTGGCTTCGCTCGAGCTCGAAGGCGAGCGCCTGGTGCCGCGCGAACGCCTCGCGCTGTTGCAGTAGCGCGGCCAGCGCCGTCCACGGCGCGATGAGCACGCCGAAGAAAGTCAGCAGCATGAAGCCGTTCATCCGCTCTCGGTCAAGCCAGAACGGCTCACCGCCTGGGCGAGTCGTGAGGGTGTAGATCACGAGCGTCGTCAGCGGCATTGCGATTCCGACGGAGACCACTTGCAACACCCATCGCCGCAACCACGCGGGAAGCCGCCTCGGCCATTGTTCAAACAACCCGAAGACGAGCACGCCGGTCAGCGCCAGAACCGACGTCCGCATCAGCAGCTTGTGCAGCCCGGACGTCCAGACGGGTCGCAGAAGAAGTCCGGCGAGCAGCGCGAGGCCTAACGCGACGCAGATGCGGCGCCAAGGTCTCGCCCGCATGCCGCCGGGCTCGAAGTCGCCCGCCGCGATCAAATTCATCGCGGCGAGGATACTGCGTTTCTCGTTCATCGGGCTGGCGTGCTTCCCGCGATCGAAGCGATTCGGTGAGTCAGTGTCCCGACTCGCTACGCGCGAGGCGTCGTGCGTCGGAGTATCGGCCTTCGCGCGGGTGATGCCCTAGCGCCTGCGACGAACGACCGGTTTTCATTCTCCAAGCGCGACGGAGGCAGACACACCGGGCCATCGAAGGCGCGATTCTCGCGAATCGGACGCCGCCACTCATCCTCGATAGACGCCGTCGGTCCGTGCGGAAGAGCGATCCGTCGCGACGCGGTACACACGCGAAGGGGGGGGGCCGATACTCCGGTCCATGCCCGAACAACCTGCAACCGCATCGCCCGGAGCTCTCGCCAGACTTTGCGGCGCGCTCTATCTCATCACGATCGCTCTTGGCTTGTACCGCGAGCTGTACGTCCGCGGACGGATCGTCGTGCCTGGAGACGTTTCTGCCACCGCTGCCAATCTCCGCTCGATGGAAGCTCTTTGGCGAAGCGGAGTCGCGGCCGAGCTCGTCATGGTGCTCTGCACGATCGTAATCGCGCTGCTCCTCTATCTGCTGCTCCGGCCCGCTGGCGGCGAGCTCGCGCTTCTCATGACCTTCTTCAATCTCGTTGCCATATCCGTCGAGGCAGCGTTCTCGATTCAGCTCGTTCAGGCGCTGTTCCCGATGGGGCGTGCGGCGTCGCTGAGGGCGTTCACGGCGGAACAGCTCGATGCGATGACGAGTCTCGCGCTCAAGTCGCACGCTCAAGGATTTGGCATCGCTCTCCTCTTTTTCGGACCGTTCTTCCTGATCGCCGGACGACTCATCTTCCGGTCGGGCTACTTCCCTCGAATCATCGGAGTGCTGTACCAGATCGCCGGCGTGGGATATCTCGTCAATGGCTTCTGTCAGATCCTGGCTCCGGCGGTCGCCAGCACGATCTTCGCCGTTGTGGCGATTCCGGTCTTCGTTGGTGAGGCGTCGTTTTGCGCCTGGCTCCTGTTGAAAGGCGTCGATCTCGAGCGATGGAAGGTGCGTGTGGGCGCGGCCCCGATGCGCGCCGCCACGGCTGCGATACTGGTGCTCGCAATCGCGCTTCCGATGTCCGCGCAACCGGCAGATGCCGTCGTCGTCGAGGCGAAGCGGCTGCTCGACACGAACCGGCCGGAAAGCGCGGTGAAACTACTCGAGAAGGCCGTCGCCGAAAACCCGAAGAGCGCCTTACGGCACTACTGGCTCGGGAGAGCGTATGGTGCGACGGCCGGGAATGCGAATGCGTTCAGAATGATGTCGCTCGCACGAAACGCGCGCGACGCTTTCGAGCGTTCCGTCAATGAAGATCCGAACTTCGTCGACGCGCGCATGGCGCTCGTCGAGTTTTACCTGATGGCGCCAGGAGTGATGGGTGGTTCCGTCGACAAGGCTCGCGAGCAGGCCATGGAGATCCGCAAGCGCGACGCGCTCGAGGGACATCGGGCGTTCGCGAAGATTGCGGCGAAGAGCGACGACACTGGCTCCGCCCGCACGGAGCTTCTGGCGGCGATCCGCGAAAATCCAGGGTCGCCGAAGCCACGCTACTTCTACGGCGTGCACCTGATGGTCGATGAGAAGAATTACGGTGCGGCGGCCGAACAGTTCAACGCCGCGCTTGGGGTCGACGCGGGCTTCCTGCCCGCGTATTTCCAGATCGGTCACGTCGCCGCACTTTCGGGAACGAACCTCGCGGCGGGCGAAGAGGCGCTGCGAAGGTACCTCACTGCGCGGCCTGCCGACGACGATCCACCGCTCCATCGCGCGCATTACTGGCTCGGAAAGATCTTCGAAAAGGCTGGGCGGAAAGGGGAGGCTCGCGCACAATACGAGGCCGCGTTGCGCCTCCGACCAGGCGACAAGAGCGTGAAGGAAGCTCTGAAGCGAGTTTCCTGAAGAGGCCACTGGCCGCCATCGTCCGCCCCATGGTAGATTCCGCGCCGATGTCCGACGGCACTCTCCGCTATGACTGGACGCTCGCCGAGGTCGAGGCGATCTGCGATCTCCCGATCACCGAGCTGATTTTTCGCGCGCAGCTGGCGCATCGCCGATACTTTGCGGCCGATCGGGTTCAGGGCTCGGCGCTGCTGAGCATCAAGACGGGCGCGTGTCCCGAGGATTGCACGTACTGCCCTCAGTCGGGGCATTACAAGACGGGACTGCAGCGCGAGGAGCTTCTCGACGTCGATGCGACGCTCTCCGTAGCGCGGCGTGCGAAGAACCTCGGCGCAACGCGGTTCTGCATGGGCGCCGCCTGGCGTGAAGCGCCGCGAGGCGAGCAGTTCGTGCGCGTCCTCGCGATGGTTCGGGGCGTCCGAGATCTCGGCATGGAGGCTTGCGCTACGTTAGGCATGCTCACGGACGAGCAGGCGGAGGCGCTGGCGGGTGCGGGACTCACCGCCTACAACCACAATCTCGACACATCGCCCGAGTTCTATGGCGAGATCATCACGACCCGCACGTATCAGGACCGGCTCGACACGCTCGCACGCGTGCGACGCGCGGGGATCTCAGTCTGCAGCGGCGGCATCGTCGGCATGGGCGAATCGAAACGCGACCGCCTGGAGCTGCTGCGGCAGCTCGCAACGCAGAATCCGCATCCGGAAAGCGTTCCGATCAATATGCTCGTCCGCGTTGAAGGGACTCCGCTCGCGAACGCAGCACCGGTCGACGTCATCGACTACGTCCGGCTCATGGCGACGGCGCGAATCTTGATGCCCGCGTCGCTCGTTCGCCTCTCCGCGGGACGGCTCTCGCTCTCGGACGAGGGTCAGGCGCTCTGCTTTCTCGCGGGCGCGAACTCGATCTTCACGGGTGAACGACTTCTCACGACTCCGAACCCCGGCGAGGACCACGACAACGCGCTCCTCGCCAGACTTGGGCTTCGCCTCATGGACGAGCCGTTCAACGGCGGCGACCCGGTGGGTGAGCGGCAGCCGCTCGCGACGCCCCTCGCCTGAGCCCGCGCGATGGCCGATTTCACGACGCCGGCCAGGCTCTCGGGCCGCATCGAGGCGAGACTCCGCGAGATCGACGACGCGGGACTTCGCCGCACGCTCCGTCCGCCGCACGGAATCGATCTCTCGTCGAACGACTATCTCGGACTCGCGCGCGATCCGCGCGTCTGCAGCGCGTTGGCGGGCGCTGCAATGATCGAAGGCACCGGCTCGACCGGCTCGCGACTCCTGCGCGGCGACCGCCACTGCTTCGCTGCAGTCGAACTGGCGTTCGCGCAATTCAAGAAGACTGCGAGCTCGCTCTATTTCAGCACCGGGTGGGCGGCGAACCTTTCCGTTCTGTCCGTTTACGCGGAAGCGGACGATGTGATCTTCTCCGACGAGAAGAACCACGCGAGCCTCATCGACGGAATGCGGCTCTCCCGAGCGCGCCGCGTCGTGTATCGCCATGCGGACGTCGATCACCTTCGCGAGCTTCTGAGCTCGGAACGATGCAAGGGTCAGAAGTTCGTCGTCACGGAGTCGCTTTTCAGTATGGATGGCGACGCTCCCGATCTCGAGGCAATCGCGGCGCTCTGTCGCGAGGAAGACGCAGCGCTCATCGTCGATGAAGCCCACGCCGTCGGAGTCTACGGCGCGCGGGGCAGTGGCATGATCGAAGAATGCGGCGTCGAGTCTGGCGTTTTCCTCTCCGTCAATACCGCGGGCAAGGCTCTGGGTGTCGCTGGGGCGTTCGTCGCGGGAGATGTGCACGCGATCGACTATCTCGTGCAACGTGCGCGTCCGTTCATCTTCTCGACGGCGCCGCCGCCGCCCGTCGCGGCCGCGATCGATGAGGCGCTTCGGATCGTCGAGGGCGAGCCGGCGCGGCGCGCGACTCTTCGCGCCAAGGCCCTGCGATTGCGCGCTCTCCTCGACGAGCACGCAACGCCTGCGCTTCCCGGCACTTCGCAGATTCTCGGAATCGTCATCGGCGAGAACGAGGCGACGATGCGCGTCGCCGAAGAGCTGCAGCGGCGAGGGTTTGACGTGCGCGGCGTGCGGCCGCCGACGGTACCGCCGGGCACCTCGCGGCTTCGAGTCTCAGTGAACCTCGCGGTCAGCGACGCGGATCTCGAGCGGTTCGCGTCCGAATTGGGAAGCGTAAGGCGAGAATTGAATGCGTGAAGACACGGGCAGTGCAGGGGCCTCGCCGGCCGGGTCGCAGGCGTCGCGCATGCATCGAGGCGCGATCGATAGGGTCATGTCTTGAAGAACGGAATCTTCGTCACGGGGACCGACACGGGCATCGGCAAGACTGCCGTCGCTGCGGCGCTCGTGCTTCGCCTCCGCGCCGTCGGTCCGGTTGGATATTGGAAGCCGGTCGCGACGGGTTGGCCCGAGGATGACGACACGGCGACGGTGCGTTCGCTCGCGCGATGCTGTGACGAAGAGATTCACGACCGAGGCGTCAGACTCGCAACGCCAAGGGCACCGTGGCACGCCGCGAGTGATGCCGGCACTCTCGTCGATGTCGCGACCATCCTCGAGCACGAACCTGTCGATCGATCGCGGTTCTTCGTGGTCGAGGGTGCGGGCGGGTTGCTCGTACCGCTGAACGAGCGCGAGACGATTGCGGACCTCATCATCGCCCTCGCATTGCCCGCGATCGTCGTCGCCCGCAGCGGGCTCGGAACGATCAACCACACGCTGCTCACGATCGAAGCGATGCGACGCCGGAACATCGCGATTGACGGCGTCGTCATGGACGGAGACGCGGACCTCGCGAATCGCCACGCGATCGAGTCTCTTTCCGGTGTGCGCGTCC
>JACPDH010000111.1 GCA_016184115.1 Acidobacteriota bacterium
CAGGCGTTCGAAGCCGCACCCGAGCATCCGATTCTCATCGATCGTTTCCTCGAAGACGCCTTCGAGCTCGACGTCGACGCGATCTGCGACGGCGAGCACGTCGTGATCACCGGCGTCATGCAGCACATCGAGGAGGCGGGAATTCACTCGGGCGACTCGACGACCGTCGTGCCGCCGTACGCCATTGCCGCGAGCGACCAGGACCGCATCCGCCGCCTTACACATCGGCTTGCGAAGCTGCTCAAGGTTCATGGACTCATGAACGTCCAGTACGCGATCGCAAAGGGCGAGCTCTACGTAATCGAGGTCAACCCGCGCGCCTCGCGCACCGTGCCGTACGTCTCCAAGGCGACCGGCATCGCATTCGCGAAAATCGCAGCGCGCGTGATGTCGGGCCGGTCGCTCGAGAAGGAAGGCCTGACGGCGGAGCCAAAGCTGACGAGCTACTTCGTCAAGGCGCCCGTCTTCCCCTTCTCGCGATTCCCCGATGAGGATCCCGTGCTCGGTCCGGAAATGAAGTCCACCGGCGAGGTCATGGGCATCAGCGACTCGTTTGGTGAGGCATACGCGAAGGCCCTGCTCTGTGCCGGTACGCTATTGCCCCGCGACGGCCGCGTCTTCATCTCACTCAATGAGAATGACAAGAAACTGTCGGTGATCCCCCTCGTGAAGGAGCTCCGCTCGCTCGGTTTCGAGATCGTCGCAACGCGGGGAACGAGGCAGTACCTCGTGGAGCACGGCGTCGAAGCAGAGCTCGTCCTCAAGGTGCACGAGGGACGCCCGAACATCGTCGACATGATGATCAACGACGAGATCGACCTCGTGATCAACACGCCGTTAGGCCGTTCCGCGTTCTACGACGACACCTACATCCGCCGCACGTCTCTGCAGCGACGCATCCCCTGCATCACGACGCTGTCGGCTGTCGCCGCCTGCGTCGAGGGAATGCGCGCGATGCAGGAAGGGCGCGGAAGCGTGCGCAGCCTCCAGGAGCTGCACGCAACGTAGGAAGCGCTGGTTTCCATGAGCGCTGACGACGAGCCGGGATCGGGCCTGGGCGAGATCGCGGCGGATCGGAATCCGCCGCTACGAGCGCGCCCTCCATTTCGTCGCAGAGCATTCCAACGCTCCGCCCGTCCGGCGGGCCTCACATCGTTCTTCGAACGACCATCACGGTCGTGTCATCCACTTGCCGCTCGCCGGCGCGGTGCAGCCGCGCCGCGTCGAGCACATTCCGAACCAGAGTCGCCGAGTCGGCTCCCTCTCGCCCATGCAACGCCAGATGGACGCCTTCGACTCCGAGCTCGTGACCCTCGGGCGACTCCGCCTCGGTGACGCCGTCCGAATAGAGGACGAGCGCGTCACCCGGATCAAGCGATGCGTCGTGGACGCGCCACGCGGAACCTCGGATGAGACCAACGACCGGTCCGGTCGAACCGATCGTCTCGATCTCTCCGTTCGCACGCAGAATCACAGGGGGCGTGTGTCCCGCGTTCACCATGCGCACGAATCCCTCATTGCAGAATCGCCCGACGACGAGTGTCGCGAATTTGTTCGACGGCATCTCCTCGGAGGCCACCTCGTGGATCGCAGCGATGAGATCGGCGACGCGCGGATCGCGCCGCTCCGCAACGAGTTGCTCGAGCTGCTCCTGCAACATCGCCATCATCACCGCGGCGTCGAGCCCCTTCCCCGCCACGTCGCCGAGCGCGAAGACGAGGCCGCCATCACGCGCGCTCATCGCGGTGTAGAAATCTCCAGTGAACGAACGCGCGGGAATCGACACCGCGTGCGTCTCGTAATGCGCGCGATTTGCACTGGTCGTCGGAACTGCGAAGGCGATGGACATGGCGACCTCGAGTAGGTTCGTTGTTGGTTGTTAGTTGTTCGTTGTTAGTTGTTCGTTGTTAGTTGTTAGACGCGCTTGGTTGGTCGTGCGGCTGGTCGCGAATCGCCTTAGATCGTTCTGCCAGTCGGTCGCCGACGGGTCGCGCTGCCTTTCCAACAACTAACAACCAACAACTCCCCGGCATATCGCGCTGCCTGTCTAACAACTAACAACCAACAACTCACCACCGATACCTAACAACTGCCTCCCTCTCACGCGCTCCTCGCCAGCGGCCGGCAGTGTTGGCATGGCCGCAGCCCCTTCGCCGTCGCATCGCGCTCGTCGCGGACGAGCAGGCGATTCTCGTCTCGGATTCGCTTCGCATCGCGGCAGGTGGGGAAGCAGTAGATGCCGGTCGTGCGCGACGCGACATAACGGAAGCCGCGCTTCGCCATCGATTCGATCGTCTCGAGGTCGACACCCTCACCGGCCAGCAGCTCGCGTTTCATCCTCTCGCCGAAACCATAGTTGCCGACGCCGCCCGAGGAAGGAACGACACGGTGACATGGGACGACGAAGGGGACCGGATTGCGCGCGCAAGCGTTGCCTACGGCACGAACCGCGGCGGGGCTTCCCGTCTCCCGGGCCACCCAGGCATACGAGCGGACCTCACCGGGAGGGATCTCGAGGAGCTTGAGGAGAACTTTGCGCTCGAATTCGGGGAGCTCATCGATGTCGACGTCCGCACGCTTGAGCCGCTCGCCGCGCAGCGCCGCCTCGACCTCCCCGCGGAGCGTCGCGGGGAGCTCGCGGCTCTCGAGCTCGCGCCCGAAGCGCTGCCGGTATTCGTCTCTGAACTTCGTCTCGGTTACGGTCACGGGCGAAACGCGAGTGATTCCCCGGCTGGAGAAGGCCACCATCACAGCTCTCGCGCCAACTTCCACCACGTCGTACCCATGGGCACAGAGCTCGCGGACCGTGTCGACGCAGCTCGTCGGGCAGGCGCGGACGAGTGCGGGGAGCTTCGTGGCAAGCGCGTCGAACGCCGCGCGATCGTCGTCACACTCGCGGCACGTTGCGAGGTGCTCGCGCACTTCATTCGCCTCGTCGGCAGGAAGCTCGCCGGCACGAAGCTCGTCGAGTCTGATCAACGCGCTCTCACACCGCATGGGCAGTCTCCTCGTTGGATGCGAGCGTGTCGCGCAGCTGGCGCAGGGAACGGAATACCTTCCCTCTCAACACCGACTCGCCCAACCCCGTCGTCTTCGCGATCTCCGCGTACGACATCTCTTCGATGAATCTGAGAAACACCAGCTCGCGCGCCTCGACCGGAAGCTCGGCAAGCGCCCGATCGAGCCTCTCGAGCTCCTCGCGCGTCTCGATCGAACAGAGCAGCGCGGGCGGCCTCACCGCGGGATTGAAGCCAACATGCTCTTCCGCAGGAAGCGGCTGTTCGATCCTGCTTCGCAGCCCGCGCCGTTTGTTCATTGCGAGGTTGCGCGCGATCCGGTAAAGCCATGGCCTCACGAGGAGCGCCGTACATCTTGTCTCGTCGTATTGCCGAGTCAGTGCCTTGTGTGCACGAAGAAACGTGTCTTGCACGACTTCCTGCGCGTCGTGGACGTTCTGAATGAGCCGGTAGACGTAATTGAACAGTTGCTGCTCGAACTGTTCGACGAGGCGCTCGAACGCGCCATCCTCCCGACGGTGTACCGCCAGGGCGAGGATGTCGGTGTGCGGGGCCATCGCCAAGGTCTCTCCGCCGGTCCACGAGCTCTTCACGAACGGTTAAACACAGGCACAGATCGTTCCGTTCGCGTCGGGCTCGAAAATTCGAGATGCAGGGAAACGACAACCGAGCGAGTCGCCGAACGGACCGGCTCCATCCAATCAGTGGTCATTCTTCGCTCCCAGAGGAAGAAACGGCCCGCATCTCGCGCCTTCGCGCGAGACGACGGGCCATCTCAGGCAGTGGAATCCCAGCTCAGTGCGACGACGAGTCGTCCGACGGCATGTCCGACGCGGGCGACGGAGCAGGCTCCGGCGCAGCCATCGGCACGGCAACCGGTTCGACGACGGGCATGAACGTCATCTGCTCCGCAGGAGCCGGCGCCGGCGCGGGCGGAGCGACTTTCCTCGGAGCAGCTTTCTTCTTGACGACTTTCTTCGGGGCCGCTTTGGGAGCAGCCTTGGGGGCTGCTTTCTTGACGACCTTCTTCGGAGCTGCTTTCTTCGGAGCCGCCTTCTTCACAACCTTCTTCGCAGCCTTCTTCGGAGCAGCCTTCTTGACGACCTTCTTTGCAACCTTTTTCGGAGCGGCCCTCTTCGCCACCTTCCTGGCCGGCTTCTTCGCCGCCTTCTTGACCGGCTTCTTCGCGACCTTCTTCGCTACTTTTTTCGCGACCTTCTTTGCCGGTTTCTTTGCAGCCTTTTTCGAAGCCTTCTTCACGACCTTCTTCGCCACAGTGAACCCTCCTGCATCAGCGATTGTGTTGAGCGAATGACAAAGTGTAGCCCCGAGATTTGAGTTTCCGCGAGAAAAAGTTGAGCTCTCGTCGCGTCACACGTACCGAGCGACACGCG
>JACPDH010000112.1 GCA_016184115.1 Acidobacteriota bacterium
ACGGAATGCGCATCGTGACGAACGAGAAGCACTAGCGCACCGCAACATCGAGGTCGTACTCCGACGGCCGCCCTCCCGGGCGGCCGTCGTGTTTGAGAGCAGATCGATGGTCAAAGGTCAGAACAGGCAGAAGACAGTCCTCAGTCCTGAGTCCTCAGTCCTGAGTCCTCAGTCCTGAGTGCTGAGTCCTGAGTGCTGAGTCCTGCGTGCTGGGCGCTGGGTGCTGGGTGCTGGGTGTTGGGTGTTGGGTGCTGGGTGTTGGGTGCTGGGTGTTGGGTGTTGGGTGTTGAAACGGTGTATTCGTCCTCGCTCCTCGTCGCTCGCCTCTCGCCTCTCGCCCCTCGCCCGTTCCCCTACGTGACGGTCCTCACCAGCGCGTGGCGCGGCGTCTGCGATACTCCGCGGAGCAAACCGAAGGGAGTGCACACGTGATGACGACCCCACAGACGAACAGGCCGGGAGGCCAGGGGCAGTGGCTTGGAGGGTTCGCCGCCGGCGTGCTCGTGGTTGGCCTCGGGGTGGGCGTGTGGTGGTGGATGCAGGAAAAGAAGGAACCGCCCGCGCCACAGCCGGTGCCGGAGACCGCCCAGCAAACGCCGCAGACCGCCACGCCCGCCGAGGACCACGACCACGCCGCGCTCGAAGCGGAGATCGCCAAGGTCCCACGGATCTCGCCCGACGCGCTCGCCGAGGAGCTGAAGGCCGGAACGGCGGTGGTGATCGACGTTAGAGATCAGCGTGCCTACATCGGTGGCCACATTCCCGACGCAATGCAGATCCCGCTGCAGTTCGTCGAAGGCGAGATTCCCTATTTCCCCAAGGACAAGAAACTCGTGACGTATTGCTCCTGTCCCGCGGAGGAGACGAGTGGCCACGCGGTGCTGATGCTTCAGAAGGGCGGCCTCACGAACGTCGCAGCGCTGCAGGGCGGCTACGATCTGTGGGTTTCGATGAAGCTGCCGACGGAGACGGGACTGCCGGGCAAAAAGTAAGTTTCGAGGATTGAGGGAGCGTGAGGCGCTCGCGATCCCGCCTTCTTCAATCGGTCAATTCTCGACGCGCTTTCTCAATGCGCCGACGTCGACCGTCTCGATGTACCGGGGGATGTGCGTCCAGACGGAGTGCCAGCCGAAGCCACCGTTCTTCATCTCGTCGATCGCGTCCGCCTTCGTCCAGCCTTCGAAGAGAATCCGATGGAGTGCGATGATCAGCCCGGTCCGATCGGCGCCATGCTTGCAGTGAACGAGCACCGGCTGGCGCGCCGGATCGCGGAGGATGCGCAACGCCTCGATCAGCTCATCCTCGTCGACGTCCCAGGTGTCGAACCTTACGCGCACGAGCCCGAGCTTCGTGCTCCTCGCCTCGCGACGATCGCTGTGAAAGCTCCGCAGACTGAGCACCGACTTCACACCGAGAGCGTCGATGGTCTTCATCCCTTCCGCAGATGGCTGAGCTGAGCGATAGAGTACGTCGCTCACTTTGTGCAAGTTCGGAGCCCCGTCCGCCAGAATCGGAACGGCCCAACGCTCGGGCCGCTCCGACGCCGAAAGAACGGGGGACAGCAAGAGCAGCGTGGCCACCGCCACGTTGCAGAACAATCTCGTCGTAGCACCACAGTTCTCTTCGTGCATCGCCTCCATTCTCCTCGAAGTCGCCTCATCCGGACGAAAGGATATGCGCGCCAGCGACCGTCTCCAGACGCGGACGTCCTGCCCTGCCGCGTGGACATCGCATGCGGACATGTGATGCCTCGCACACGCTCCGACGCGCGAATCGGATGTACGATTTCGGCACGAAGTTCGCAGTTTCGCTTTCTGCTGAACATGCCTGCCGGTATGACCGAAGACCAACCGACGGGCCAGCCTCGATCAACAAAGGAGACAACCCAGATGAAGAAGCTCGCTACGGTCCTACTCAGCGTCCTGGTCATCATGCTCTTTGCCACCGGCGCACTCGCTGTCAAGGCGAATGCGGCCCCTGCCAAGATCACCGTCGATGCCGCGGCCAAGAAGCAGCCCGCCGTCACGTTCGACCACGCCGCGCACGGCAAGCTCACGAAGTGCGAGACGTGCCATCACACCCAGAAGGGGCTGGCCGGCACGTCGGCAGACGAGGTCAAGAAGTGCTCCTCGTGCCACCTCACCCCGGAGAAGGCCGAGACGCCGAAGATCTCCGAGATGTCGATGACGAAGAACCCGTACCACATCTCGTGCATCAAGTGTCACAAGGACTCGAAGAACGCCAAGGCTCCGACCAAGTGCGTCGACTGCCACAAAAAGTAGGCACGTCCTCCCGTTCGCATACCAAACGGCCCGTCGCGCAGTGAGCGCGGCGGGCCGTTCTTCAGGTCAAAGGTCAAAGCAGGCAAAGACAGCGCCGAGCCCTCATTCCTGAGCGCTCGGTGTCTTTCGGACTGCGAAGTGGCGCACGAGCTGCTTGACTCAGCTTTGCCCGCTTTGACCTTCGAGCTGGCTTTACAGCGGTTCTGGCGAATAGCCGTACGCGGTAAAGCCACCATCGACGCATAGCACCTGACCCGTGACGAACGATGCGGCCGGCATGCACAAAAACGCGACCGCGGCCGCAACCTCGCTCGGTTCCGCGACTCTCCCGATCGGGGTCCGCGCGAGGATCCGCTCGAGGTATGCGGGGTTCGCGAGTACCGGCTCTGCCAGCGGGGTGCGCGTGTACCAGGGAGCGACGGTGTTGACTCTGATCTGGTCGCGTGCCCACTCCACGGCGAGCACTCGTCCGAGGTGTCCCATCGCCGCCTTCGTCATCGCGTAAATCGCTCCGGTGCCCGTCGTCGTGAGACCGGCGACGGAACCGATGAAGACGACTGAACCATGCCCCGACGCGACGAGTCGAGGGTGCATGGCGCGGGAGAGCTTGAATGCCGACGAGAGATTGGTTTTGAAGATCCGCTCGATCTCCTCGTCGTCGTACTCGAGTGCACGCTTCCGCACGTTCATTCCGGCGTTGTTGATCAGAATGTCGAGATGCGTCCAACCCTCGGGCATCGCCGCCAGAACCGCGTCACGCCCTTCCGGCTTCGACACGTCGGCAGTGCATCCCCAGGCATCGAAGCCGGCGAGCCGGAGCGCCGTCACGGTCTGCTCGACGTCATCGTCGCTCCGGGCGACGACACCAACCGCCGCACCCAGCCGCGCGAGCTCCTCTGCGACCGCGCGACCGATTCCCTTCGTCGCGCCGGTGACGACCGCGTTCATCCCGTCCAGCCGCCAGCGACTGTCCATCACCTTCTCGCTCATGCGCGAGCTCCCCTCGTCTTTGGTTTTGCCACGGCACGATCGCGCGTCGCGACCAGCGCCTTGACGTAAATCGGTCGTCCGTCGCCCGGGTTGAGCCGCTTGAACCCACATCGTTCGAATAGCGCCGGCACTCCAGTCCATGCGAACGGACCTGGAAGCGCTTCGCCGCTCGCGAGCATCTTCTGCGGATAGCCTTCGATCGCGGTCGCGCCGCGCTTCCTCGCAAGCTCGACGGCCGCCTGCAGCATCGCGGTGGCCACTCCCTCGCCTCGTCGTTTTGGCGGGATGAAAAAGCACGTGACCGACCAGGTGGTCGGAGACCAGTCGGTCTGCAGCACGCGACTGCGCCCGAGCCCGGGAAAATCGCCGCGCGGACCGATCGAGCACCAACCGACAGGCTCTTTCCCATCGAACGCGATTACCCCATGGACCTCTCCCGAGGCAACTCTCGTCTCGAACGCACGCTTGTTAGGCTCGCCGAGCGACTCGCGCCACCGCTTCCCGCCGAACTCCGAGCGCCAGACCATGCACCAACAGCCGCCGCAAGCGCCTCTCGCGCCGAAGAGTCGCTCGATCACGGAAAAGTCGTTGCGACGGAGAGGACGGACCCGGATCGCGGGAGTGGCTCCCGGGCTCGATTTCGTCATTGAAGGTCGCGGCATGACACACCTCGCGAAAAGGAAACGATAGCGCAATCCGGCGTCACGCCGCTGCAGGAGCTTCGTGAATGTTTCGACGACCCGCTCCCCCGGCTGACGCCGCAATGGCGGTAACCTGGTGAGAAAGAGGCCGAAGTTAGAACGGAGAACGATGAGACGTGCATACAATGCCCCGATGGGCTTCCTCGACGAGATCGGCGCCTGGATGCAACCGCGCACGGGAGAACTGCGCAAACCCGATCGCTCGTTCGAGGTCGTGCCGATGGAGATCATCGCGTGAGCCGGATGCCACCAGACGGCGGAACCGGGTTCGCAATCAAGTTGATGCGGGCGCTCCATCGTTATGGCACTCCGTCGCACATGCTCGAGGAGGGGATGATCGAGCTCACGCGCCTGCTCGGCCTCGAAGGACGCTTCTTCTCGCTTCCGACAGGAGTATTCGCGTCGATCGAAACGCCGGGCGATCCTGCGTCGCGCCACATCGAGATCGTTCGCGTCGAACAGACCGAGCTCGACCTCGGTCGGATGTCGGACGTCAGCGAAGTCGGCCACAACGTGCTCGCACGAGCGATGACGATCCGTGAAGGCTCCCGGCGTCTGGACGAGATTCTCGCGGCACCTCAACGCTATGGCCCGATCGTAACGACTCTCGCCTTCGCCGTGACGTCTGGCGTCGCAGGCCGCTTCTTCGGTGCCGGCCTTCACGAGGTGCTGCTGGCCATGATCACCGGTCTTGCGGTCGGCCTGCTCGCGCTGCTCATCCCGCACTCGCAGGCGGTCGCACGACTGTTCGAAGTACTCGCCGGCCTGCTCGTCTCGCTGATCGCGGTCGTCGGCGCTTCGCTCATTGGTGGAGCATCGATTCCGATCGTCACCGTCGCAGGCCTGATCGTCCTGGTCCCTGGCCTCACACTTACGATCGCGATCTCCGAGATCGCCCAGCGGAGCCTCGTGTCAGGAGCCTCGCGCCTTCTCGGCGCCGTCGTCGTGTTTCTCATGCTCGGCTTCGGCGTCGCGGGTGGAGGCCAGCTCGGCGCACGAATCGTCGGACATGTCGCGGACAGGCCTCCCATCGCGTTGCCGCAGTGGACCGAGGCCCTCGCGGTACTCATCGCGACGATCACACTCACGATTCTGATGCGCGCGCCATTTCGCGATCTCGGGACGATCATGCTCGTGTCGGCGTGCACGTATCTCGCGGTACAGGTCGTGTCACCTCGCGTCGGGCCCGAGCTCGGCGTCTGTGTTGGCGCCATCGTGGCCGGGGCGATGAGCAATCTGCACGCCCGCCACTGGAACCGCCCGGCAGGCCTCACGCGAATCCCGGCGATGATGCTCCTCGTTCCAGGAGGTCTCGGATTCACTGGTATCGCCTCGCTCTTGAAGGAGGACATCATCCATGGCATGACCATCGCGTTCTCCGTCGCCCTCATCTCAGTCTCCCTCGTCGTGGGGCTGATCATGTCGAACGCGATCGTCGCGCCGAAAAGGGCGCTGTAAAGGCAGGCCAGAGCAGCCTGGTCCTGAGTCCTGAGTCCTGGTCCTGAGTCCTGAGTCCTGGTCCTGAGTCCTGAGTCCTGAGTCCTGAGTCCTGAGTGCTTAGTCCTGAGTCCTAAGTCCTGAGTCCTGAGTCCTGAGTCCTAAGTCCTGAGTCCTGAGTCCTGAGTCCTGAGTCCTGAGTCCTGGTCCTGAGTCCTGAGTCCTGAGTCCTGAGTCCTGAGTCCTGAGTCATAAGTCCTGAGTGCTTAGTCCTGAGTCCTAAGTCCTGAGTCCCTGGTCTCAGGTCCCTAGTCCCTAGTCCCTAGTCCCTAGTTCCCAGTTCCTAGCCCCTAGTCCTGAGGACTCCGGCCATTGGCCTAGAATGTCGGCGTGCCCACGACCGGCCTCCTCATTGGCAAATTCATGCCGCCGCACGCGGGGCATCTGCGGCTTATTGACCACGCGAGATCAAGGGTCGACGAGCTCGTGATCCTCGTCTGCTCCCTCGAGCGTGAGCCGATTCCAGGGGAGCTCCGCGCGGAGTGGATGCGCGCGAGCGCTCCGAACGCGCGGGTCATTCATGTAAACGACGAGAACCCGTCACTTCCCGATCAGCATCCGGAGTTCTGGGAGAAATGGACGTCGACGATCAGACGGCACGTTCCTGAGAAGATCGACGTCGTCTTCGCGGGCGAATCGTATGGCGAGGAGCTGGCGAGCCGACTCGGCGCCACGAGCGTCATCGTCGATCGCGAGGAGGGCGGGTTCCCGTCCGGAACGGAAATCCGCGAGCGCCCACTGACGCACTGGGATTCCATCGCTCCGTCGGCTCGGCCTCACTTCGTCTTTCGTGTCGTCCTCACCGGCTCGGAGTGCGTCGGCAAGACGACACTGGCACACGATCTCGCGCGCGAGCTCGGAGCAGTCCGCGGCGACGAGTATGGCCGCGAGTACGTCGACGCCCTGGGACGCTTCCCTGATGCGTCGGATGTCGAGCCGATCGCGCGCGGACAGATCGCGAATCAGGAGCGCGCGTTGCGCGAGGCGAACCGCGTCGCGATCTTCGACACCGATCTCGTCAGCACCTGCGTCTACGCACAGCACTACTACGGCAGCTGCCCTGAGTGGATCGTCGACGAGTCGCTCCGGAGACGTGGCGATCTCTACCTGCTGCTCGACATCGACGTTCCGTGGATCCCCGACCCCCCGAATCGAGATCGGGGACACATGCGTGACGCGATGCAGCAGCTCTTCCGCGACGCGCTGCGCGCGCGGGAGATCGAATACGTCGACATCCGAGGCGGCTGGGACGAGCGGAGACGGGCAGCGATCGACGCGATACGCGCGAGGATCCAAGGGCGGTAGTCGTTGGTCGTTGGTTACGACCTAACAACTTCCCTCTCCGACTTCCGCCACTCGACGAGCCCCATCGTCGCCAGCACGATGAAGACCGCGTAAAGGCCGGCGGTAAGGTAGAGGCCACGGGAGATGAAGAGCCAGACGTAGGCGATGTCGACGGCGATCCAAACGTGCCAGTTCTCGATCCACTTCCGCGTCATCATGAACTGGGCGACGAGGCTGTAGGCCGTAAGGGTCGAGTCAAAGTAGGGGGCAGCCGCGTCGGTTCTGGAGGCCAGCGTCGTGCCTAGAATCCACGCGAACGCAGCACCGATGACGATCAGCAGCGCGTAAACGCGTCGGTTCACTCGCGACACCTTGAGCCGCGTGTGTCCCTCACCGCCGTAGAGCCACTCGTACCAGCCATAGACGTTGAATGCAAAGTAGACGACCTGGAGCCCCATGTCGGCGTAGAGCCGGTGCCGGTGGAAGAAAACCCCATAGAGGGTCACCGCGATGAGCCCTAGTGGCCACGTCCAGATGTTCTGCCGCACGGTGAGCCAGACGCAGGTCAGCGTCGTCGCGACGGCGAAGATCTCGAGCAGGCTCATCTGTAAGGCGCGGCCCGCCGGGAGACGGGCGGCGGCGTCATCCTACATCCTGAAGTCGATCGTCGCCATCACGTTCCGCGTTGCGGACGGGTAGTAGTACGGGATGCCGTCGAGCACGCGCTCCCCGGTGATCGTCTCGCTGAAGAACTGGTAGCTATAGCCGCTCGCGTAGATCCGATCGTTATCGAAAAGGTTGTTCACGAACACATTGATTCGCGGCCGGCCGGGAAGCCAGCGTTCGAGCTCGAACGACGCGCGGAAGTCGACGACCGTGAAGTCGGGCGTGACGAGGCGAGCGTTGCCCGTGTTGTCGAGCTGCGATTCGCCGACGTAGCGTCCGGAGACGCCGACTGTCATTCCGGGCCGGAACAGCCAGTCGGCCGACACGTTGGCGATCACCGAGGGAGTGAGCACCGGCTCGACGTCGCGGTAGACGACCGGCACGCTTTCCAGATAGCTGCCGTCTTCACCATAAACATCGGTGAATTGCGTCCATGTGGAGATCCGGCTTCGACTGAGCGTCGCGTTCCCTCCCAGCTCGAGAGTACGCGCAGCGTTAGGTACCCATCGAAAATCGACCTCGATGCCCCGTCGGTAGCTCTCATCGACGTTCCGGCGGAGCGGAAGGCCGATGTCGGAGAGCTCACCAGTCAGTGCAATCTCGTCGTCGAACTCCATGGCGAAAAGGTTGATCGCAAGCGCATGCCGTGCTCCGTTCCAGTCGATGCCTGCCTCGAAATCGGTGACGCGCTCCGGATCGACCGCGTCGAGATCGTACGCAACGGTGGCGTTGTCTTCGCCCGACAGCAAGTCGTTGCGGGTTGGCTCGCGCGAAGCTTGTCCTACGGAAGCGTAGGCGCTGAGCCCCGAGGCGATGCGATAGCGCGCACCAACTTTCGGATTGAAGAACGTCCAATCGACGCGACCGAGCTCGATGTCGCCTTCGTAGGAAAACTCGGCGTGACGCAGCTGGGCGTCGCCGTAAAGATTCCATCGCCCTGCGTCGCGACTCGCCTTCACGAAGCTGTTCACCTCGGTCTTGAAGCCGGTGTTGAAGTACTGTTGTGCGCCGTCGATCGTCTGGAAGTGGTCCCCGTCGTAGTCGGCGTAGTGAGCACCGGCACTCAGATCGTATTCGCCCACCCGGCTGCTGACTGTCGCCATCAGTCCGGTGGTCTGTTGGTCGAGATTGAAGCGGAGGAGCGCGGTCTGCGTGACCGGATCGCCCCAGAGCTCGAAAAATCCGTGCGCTCCGTTGTAGTAGGCGGTCGCCGTAAGGCTTGTCGCGCGACCGAGCATCTTCGTGTACTGCAGTTGAACGATGTCCTGGCCGAAGTCGTCCCGCTCCGACTCGTCGAGAGGATTGAACGTCGGATTCGTTTCGAGAGTCGGCTCGTCGACCGCGAGGTACGACATCTGGCTCTTTTCGCGGCCGAAGATCGAGACGAGCTTGAGCATCGAATCGTGGTTGCGCCACGAGCCGTTGAGGTAGAGCGAATGTTGCTCGACTCCGGAGTGGTCGCGGTACCCATCGGTCTCGTTGTATGACGCGCGCCCCCAGAGGGCGAAACCGCTCCCGATCTGACCGCTCTGAAACTCCGCGGAGGCCCGAGTCGTGCCGTACGAGCCCGCGGTGAGCTCCGCGGAAACCGAACTTGTTTCGTCGAACGGCATCGACGTGAAGTTGATCGAGCCGCCGTAAGAGGGCGAGCCGACCGTCGAAGTCCCGACGCCACGCTGCACCTGGATCGAGTCGACCGCGCCGGCGAAGTCGGTGATGTTATTGAAGTAGAACGCGTTCTCCGCGGGGTCGTTGAGCGGCACGCCATCGAGCGTCATGTTGATTCGCGTCTGGCCGATCCCGCGCAGCGTTACGTATGAGTAGTTCGTTCCCGAGCCTGAATCGGAGTAGGCGGTCATCGACGGCGCGACGGAGAGGAGGAGCGGCATGTCCTGCCCCTGGTAGCGCTCGTCGATCTCGCCGCGACCGATGTCTTTCTTCGTCACGGGTGTCGCGTCGTCCGCGCGGATCGCGGTGACCACGAGCTCGTCGGCGATCTGCGGAAGCGGCTGGAGCTCGAGGATCTCGCCGCAGGTGGCTCCGCTCGTCGTGAGCGGCTTGTAGCGCGGGTGTGTCACCACCAGTTCCATCGCAGGCGACGGCGAGGGAATCACGAACGCGCCGTCCTGGCCGGTCGTCACGACGATGTTGGCCGCAGCGACGCGCGCGCCGGCGACAGCGTCACCGTTCGGCGCAACGATGCGCGCACGACAGGGCGTATCGGACGCGCGAGCAACGAGAGGGAGAAATGCAAACGCGAGTGCTGCAGGAATGATTCGACTGAACGTCATGATGCCTCCAACGTCGAGGCGCCACAGGAGGAGCGCCGCGCTCCACCTCTGCCGTTCCCTACGCCGGTATCAACCGGATCAGGTTCGAGGGTTTGATCTCAGGCCCTTTCGAGCCACCCCTAGGCGCGGAGTTGAGTTTAGCGCGAGGGAGGCCGGAGGTGTCAACTCATCGATTGCGGAACGGATTGCATGCGATGTGTTCTTCACTCGTTGTGTTCCCCATTCGCCTCGCGCCTCCCACCGGAATCTCGCGTCCCGTCCGCCTCTCACGTATCCTTTCTCGTCACGCCATTTTCGGAGGGCCCCCGGATGAAGATCGTGCGGTTCCTTGCAGCCTCACTTGCCATCGCGACGACGGCCGGCGCGCAGACCACGCCTCCGCTCGGCATACGCGACAACACTCCGCACGTCGTCGCCTTCACGAACGCGACGATCGTCGTGTCACCGGAACGAACGGTCGACAAGGCAACCCTCGTATTGCGCGACGGACGCGTCGCGGCGGTCGGCACAACGGTGACGATACCCCCTGAAGCCGTCACGCTCGATGCGACAGGGCGGACGCTCTATCCCGGCTTCATCGACCCCTACACCGAGTACGGCCTCGCGTCAGTGGGGGCATTGAATGCCGCGCACACAGACTTCACCGAGAAGTCGGAAGGTTCCCGTAGCGGCGCCAACGCATGGAACGATGGGATTCACGCGGAAATCGAATGGGTCAGCCGATTCGCCCCCGATGCGGCGGCGGCCGAAGAGCTGCTCGACAACGGCTATGCGGTCGTGCAGTCGTCGAAGCTCGACGGCCTGTTCCGCGGTCGCGCGTTTGTCGCGTCGCTTCGTGAAGGACTTCCAAACGAGCTCGTCCTCGAGCCGCAGGCGCGCCATTTCGCGTCATTCGACAAGGGGAGCTCGAGGCAGGATTACCCCGAATCGCTCATGGGGTCGATCGCGCTGATCAGGCAGACGCTGCTCGACGCGCGCTGGTATGCGGAGGCCCACGGCGCGTATGCGCAAAACCGCAACCAGAAACCGCCCGAAACGAACCGCGCGCTCGCGGCGTTGGCGACGAATCGTGCACCGTTCGTGTTCGAGACGAACAGCGAGCTCTCGCTGCTTCGCGCGGCACGGATCGGCGCGGAGATGAACGTCTCGATGGTTCATGTCGGAACGCATCGCGAGATCGCGCGCATCGACGAGATCGCCGCATTGAAACCGACGATCATCCTTCCCATCTCGCTCCCCAGCCGGCCCGACGCCGTACTCGCGGGCGACGAGCTCGACGTGACGCTCGGTGCTCTGCGGCTCTGGGAACGAGCCCCGTGCACCGCTGGCGCGCTCGCCTCGCGTGGCGCCTCCGTCGCATTCACGACGAGGGGGCTCGCCGACGGAGAGAAGCTCTTCGAGAACGTCGCCCGAATGATCCGCTGCGGCCTCGACCGCAAGGCTGCGCTGGCTGCGCTGACGACGGTTCCGGCCGGAATCGCTGGCGTCGAGGATGAAGTCGGGACGCTCGAGCCTGGAAGGCGTGCAAACGTCACCGTCGTCGAGGGCGACCTCTTCGACGGTGGCAGAGTGCGCGAAGTCTGGATCGACGGCGTTCTCGCGCACGACGCCGCGATCGATTTTCGAGGCGCTTACGACCTTGCCTTCGATGGAAAGAACGTTCAACTCGAAGTGAGTGGCACGTCGTCAAAGCTCGACGCGACGCTCTCGTCGGCCGCCACGAAGGCGGCGAGCGCGCCGGTCGAGCGAACGAAGTTCTCGTTCGCATTCGCTCAGCCGCTCGACATGTTAGGCATCCCCGGCTTGGCGCGATTTCGGTTCGAACGCGACCGCGGCTCGCTTTCCGGAACCGTCGCGCTCGCCGATGGCCGATCGCTGCCAGTCGCCACAACCCGGGTCTCGGATACCGCGAAGGACGAGAGAGCCACCGAGGAGCCACTCGTTTCGCGCCTAACGCTACCTAACGTCGCATTCGGATGGGAAACACTTCCGAAGCGCGAGACCGTGCTCGTGCGAAACGCGACGATCTTCACGAGCGGCAAGGCGGGAGTACTGGAAGGAGCCGACCTGCTCGCGGTCGACGGAAGGATCGCGAAACTGGGCAAAGGGCTCGCGCCTCCCTCCGGAGCGCGCGTCATCGACGCGACCGGCAAGTTCGTCACGCCTGGCATCATCGACGAGCACTCGCACCTCGCGATCTCGCAGGGAGTAAACGAGGGAACGCACAACACGACATCCGAGGTTCGCGTCGCCGATGTCATCAACCCCGACGACGTCGGAATTTACCGCGCGCTCGCCGGCGGCACGACGATGGCGCAGCTGCTGCACGGATCCGCGAACCCCATCGGCGGGCAGGCGCAGGTCGTCAAGTTCCGCTGGGGACAAGGCTCCGAAGGACTCAAGTTCGATGCTGCACCACCTTCGATCAAGTTCGCATTAGGTGAGAACGTCAAACAGGCGAACTGGGGTGGCACCTCGCGCTATCCGCAATCGCGGATGGGCGTCGAGACGATCATGAAGGACTGGTTTCTCGCGGCACGCGAGTATTCAGCGAAGCAGAAAGCGTGGAACGCTCTGTCCGCGAAGCAGCGCGAAGGACGCATCCCTCCTCGTCGCGACCTCCGTCTCGAGCCACTCGCGGAGATTCTCGAGGGGAAGCGTTTCGTCCACGCGCACTCCTACGTGCAGAGCGAGATCCTGATGCTGATTCGCCTCGCCGAAGAGCTCGGATTCCGCATCCAGACCTTCACGCACATTCTCGAGGGATACAAGGTTGCGTCCGAAATGGCGAAGCACGGTGCGACCGCGGCCGGCTTCTCCGATTGGTGGGCCTACAAGTACGAGGTGTGGGACGCCATCCCCTATTCGCCCTGCGTGACGCGTGAGCGCGGAGTCGTGACCGCGATCAACTCCGATTCGGCGGAGCTCATCAGGAGACTCAACCAGGAGGCGGCAAAGATGATCCGCTACTGCGGCTTGGAACCTGCCGAAGCGCTCGAGATGGTCACGATCAACCCGGCAATCGCTCTGAAGATCGATCGGCGCGTCGGCTCGCTCGAAGTGGGAAAAGACGCAGACTTCGTGATCTGGAACGGTAACCCGCTCTCCATGTTCAGCAAGCCCGAACAAACCTGGATCGAAGGCACGAACTACTTCGATCTCACGCGCGACAGCGCAATGCGAAGCCGCGACGCGGCCGAAAAGCGAGCGCTGCTCGACAAGGCCGCGGCGACGAAAGCACGAACTGGCGGCGCACCCGCGAAGGGGGCGGAGATGGACGCGTGGCACTGCGAGGACGACGTCGACGTCTGGCGCACGATGGACGAGGTGGCCCGATGAAACGGGCGCTGATTCTCCTTCTTCTCTTGCCGTTCGTTGCACTCGCACACGACATGGCTCCGGGAGCTCCGCAGTCGAAGCCTGTCCTTCTCCAGGGTGGAGATCTTTACACGGTGTCTCACGGAATCCTCGCAGACACCGACCTCATCTTCGAGAACGGGAAGATCGCGAAGATCGGCAAGGGCCTCGAAACACCAGAAGGCGCTGAAGTCGTCGACGTTCGCGGCAAGAGGGTCTACCCGGGCCTGATCGCGCCGGCGACGATGATTGGCCTTCGCGACATCGACGCCGCGCGACCGACGCGCGACGATGCGGAGATAGGAAAGATCCGCCCCGAGGTCTCCGCGCACATCGCCTTCAACCCCGACTCGGAGCTCATACCAACCGTGCGCAATCACGGGATCGCGGTTGCCCAGGTCGCACCGCAGGGACCGATGCTCCGCGGCCGCTCTTTCATTGCAAACCTCGATGGTTGGACGAAAGATGACAGCGCGGTGCGACTCGTCGACGGGATGTTCCTCGAATGGCCCGCGGTGGCGAAGCCCGATGAAGTGAAACCGAAATCCGGCATCTCGAACCGGCAGAGAGCGGAAAACGAGCGAATCGAATTGCGCCGCGCGTTCGACGATGCGCGCGCCTACATGCTCGCAAAGCGAGCGGGCACGCTCCTCGGAACCGACCTGCGCTGGGAGGCGATGATCGCGGTGCTCGAGAGGCAGCAGCCGCTTTACGTCGTCGCCAACGACGCGAGACAGATCGCCGAAGCGATCGCGTTCGCCAATGCACAGGAAGTGCGGATGGTCCTCGTCGGCGG
>JACPDH010000115.1 GCA_016184115.1 Acidobacteriota bacterium
TGCCACTTGTCGATCGCGAGGTTGAGCGCCTCACCGTGCCCCTGGACCGCGAAGTCGATGATCGACGTCGTGCCACCGTGCGCCGCTGCGATCGTTCCGGTCTCGAAGTCGTCCGATGAGGAGGTTCCGCCGAATGGAAGCTCCATGTGCGTGTGGGGATCGATGCCGCCCGGAATGACATAGCAACCCTTCGCATCGATCGATCGGTCAGCCTCGATGTTGAGCTCGCGCCCAATGGTCGTGACGATTTCGCCTTCGATCAAAACGTCGGCTTCGTAGTCGTCGACGGCGGTGATGATCCGTCCGTTCTTGATCAGTGTCCGCATTCCACCCTCCTCGGCTGCCGCCGGACATTCATGCTTCCACTACCTGGCGTCCATGCCGCGCATCGGAATGCGCGGCTACATTCAAGCTTCCACTACCTGGCATCCCTTGCCGCGCATCGGAATGCGCGGCTACGAGACGCGGGCACGATCCTAGGTCTTCAAACTCGCAAAGGCGCCGTCGAGCGCGTCGATGAGTACGTCCATGTCCGCCCTTGTCGCAATGAGCGGCGGGCCAAGCCGGATCACGTTTCCGTGCAGCCCCCCCTTGCCGATCAGCACGCCGCGGCGTCTCGTTTCCTCGAACACGTGCAGGACCGCGGCGGCGTTAGGCGCCTTCGACTTCTTGTCGGCGACGCACTCGATCGCCTGCATGAGTCCCATGCCGCGAATGTCGCCGATCACCTCGTACTTCGTCTTGAGCTCCTCGAGACGATCGCGAAGGTATCCGCCGACCACCGCCGCGTTCTTCGGAAGCTCGTTCTCTTCGATGACGCGAATCGTTGCGAGGGCCGCCGCGCTCGTGACCGGATTCCCGCCGAAGGTCGAGAACGTCAGTCCAGGATAGGCCTCGGCGATCTCGGGTCTCGTGATCGTCCATCCGATCGGCGAGCCGTTCGCCATCCCTTTCGCCGACGTCATCACGTCGGGCTCGACGCCCCAGTGCTCGATGCCGAACCACTTGTCTCCGGTCCGGCCCCATCCGGTCTGCACTTCGTCCGCGATGAAGATCCCGCCGTAGCGACGGATGATCGCGGTGACTTCCTTGAAATACTCGGGAGGCGGGGTGATGAATCCGCCGACGCCGAGGATCGGTTCCGCGATGAAGGCGGCGATCTGCCCGTCAGTCGTCGTTTGAATGAGCTCCTCGACATCCTTCGCGCAGCGGAGATTGCACGACGGATACTCGAGCCCGAAGGGGCAGCGGTAACAGTACGGCGCGGCGAGATGCTTCACGCCCGCCACGTACGTTCCGCCGTGTCTCCAACTCGCGTGTCCCGCGGCGCTCATCGCCATCATCGAGCGCCCGCTGTAGGAGTGCCGCAGCGCGATGATCTCCTGACGGCCTGTGTAAAGGCGTGCCAGCACCATCGCCGTTTCGTCGGCCTCGGTGCCGCTGTTCGTGAAGAAACTCTTCTCGAGTGCGCCGGGAGCCAGCGCCGCGACCTTTTCGGCGAGCTCCGCCTGCGGCCGGTTCACGTAAAGCGTCGACGTGTGCGAGACCTTACCGAGTTGATCGACGATCGCCTTGTTCACCTCGGCGTTCGCGTGCCCGACAGACACGGTGAGGACGCCGCCGAAGCAGTCGAGGTAACGAGTTCCCTGTTCGTCCCAGACGTGCATCCCGACGCCGTGGTCGAGGACGATCGGTTCTTTGTAGTACGTCGCGGCGCAGGGCCACGCGTGCTTCCGATGTTTCTCGAGGGTTTTCGAAGTCGCTGGAATGGCGGGAATCCGGCCCGTGCTCGTCGTCGTCATCACTCACCTTCCTTCACCGTCACCGGCTCGTCCTGCGGAGCATAGCCTTCGGCGTCGTGCCCGCCGTGGTAGTCGCGTCCTTCGGGACGCTTGATCTGTGACTGAGGAACGATTCGGTTGCGGAGCAGGCCGCGGAAATCGTCGAGCTTCGTCCAGCCGCGGTTCGCGTTCCTCGCAAGAAACGCCGACATGTCTTCTTTCAACTTGCGGATGACATTCGGCCCGATCGCCTGATCGAGCATCGCCGCGGTGCAGACCTGCACCGTGCCGCAGCCGAGAAGGAAGTAGTTCAACGCGTGCTCGAAGTTCGAGATGCCGCCGATACCGGAGAACTCCTTGTCGGGGAAACGTTGCGTCATCTGCGCCATCTTTGCGAGGGAGATCGGAAGGATTGCCGGGCCACCGAGGCCGCCGGTGGAAACGTAGCCTTCGACGTTCATTTCGAACTCGAGCGTGTCGGGATCGACGAGAGGAAGCGATGTGAAGGTGTTCGACGACGAGATCGCATGCGCGCCGCCGGCGAAGGCGGCCTCGGCCTCGATCGTGATGTCGGTCGTCATCGGCGTCAGCTTGCACCAGAACGGTACGCGAGCGACTTCCTTCACCACGCTGTTGACGAGTGTGCAGAGACGCGCGCTCTTGCCGACGTTCGAGCCCATGTCTTCACGGTCCATGTGCGGGCAGGAGAAATTGAGCTCGATGCCGTCGCAGCCGGCGTCCTGGACCGCCTTCGTCAGCGTGCGCCAATGCTCGAGCTCCTCGTCGCTTTCGGAGCCGGCCATGATCGATGCGATCAGGACGTGCTCGGGAAATGCCTTCTTGATCTTTTCGAGGCGAGGGAGCCACCAGTCGAGCGATTTGTCAGAGATCAATTCCCAGTTCCACGACGAATGGAGTACCGACTCAGGCCGCCGCTTCATCGAAAGGTGTGGCGTGTGGTAGTCGGCTGCTGTGAATCTCGTCTTCGGCCCCTTCACGTTGACGACTGGGTGCATGCCGATCGTCTTCGTGACCACGCCTCCCCAACCGGCGTCGAAGGCCCGCATGATGTTGCTGTCGGACTCGGTGGGCGGTGCGGACGAAAGGAGGAACGGATTCGGGAAGCGAATCCCGGTGAAAACGACCGACAGATCAGAGCTCATGACTCCTCCTCCGGGCACCTGAAGCGATGGGATGGAATCTGTAACTATAAGACGGAAGTGAAATTTGGTGAATCGCGAAGTGGTAGCTGAGAGGTCGCTGTTCGAGAGTCGTTTCGCTCGCGTCGCGATTCGCCCCGATTTGTATAAATCAGGACCGGGCTCGGGCCCGGCCTTTGATTTCGATCCAATCGGAACTGGCCGCGCATTTATCGGGTAACGCTCCCAACTCTTGAAGCGGCGCTATACTCTCTCTTCCCACACACTGAAGGAGCCCGCCATGAGCGTTGCCGAGCCGGTCACCGCACGGAAGTATCCCGATGTTCAGAATTACATCGACGGACGTTTCGTCGAAGGCGCCGCGCGGCGGATCGACGTCACGAACCCTTCGGACGGTACGCTTCTTTCGCGTGTGCCTTGCTCGACCTCCTCGGAGCTCGACGCGGCGGTCGCAGCGGCGCGGCGCGCATTCCCGAAATGGTCGAACACGCCGATCAAGGAGCGGGCGCAGGTCTTCTATCGCTACAAGGCGCTGCTCGAGAAGCACATCGACGAGCTCGCGGCACTCGTTCACGAAGAGAACGGCAAGGTGTCGGACGAGGCGCGCGCGGAGGTGCTGAAGTCTGCCGAGCTCTGCGAGTTTGCATGCTCGCTGCCGCAGCTCATTCCGGGCGAGGTGCTCGAGGTGAGCAAGGGAGTCGAATGCCGTACCGAGCGGTTTCCGGTCGGCGTCGTCGCATCGATCACGCCGTTCAACTTTCCGAACATGGTTCCGAACTGGACGATCCCGAACGCCCTAACGCTCGGCAACACGATGGTGCTGAAGCCGTCGGAGCTCGTTCCGCTGAGTGCGCGCCGCATCGCGGAGTTGCTGAAGGAAGCGGGGCTCCCTGACGGTGTGCTCAACATCGTGCATGGCGATCGCGAGGTCGTCGAAGCGATCTGCGACCACCCGGGGATCGATGCGATCACGTTCGTCGGGTCGACGCGGGTCGCCGCGATCGTCTATCGCCGCGGCACGTCGAGCCTCAAGCGTATGCTCGCGTTAGGCGGCGCGAAGAACCACCTGATCGTCATGCCCGACGCCGACGTCGAGATGACGGCGACGAACGTCGTCGCGTCGATGTCGGGGTGCGCGGGTCAGCGCTGCATGGCGGCGTCGGTGATGGTCGCGGTCGGCGATACCGACCGCGTCGTCGCGCGCATGAAGGAGGTCGTCGCGAAAATCGTCCCCGGGACGACGATGGGACCGGTGATCTCCGCCGAGGCGAAGGCGCGGATCGAGAGGTACATCGCGGAGGCCGAAGCGAAAGGGGCGAAGGTGCTCGTCGACGGGCGCAACTGCATCGTGGCCGGGAGCGAAGGCGGTTATCACGTCGGACCGACGATCATCGATCACGTCACGCCCGACATGGCGATCGCGAAAGAAGAGGTCTTTGGTCCCGTGCTCGCGATCGTCCGCACCTCCGCGCTCGAGGAGGCTCTCGCGGTCGAGAACGCAAACCCGTACGGGAACGCGGCGGCGGTCTACACCGAGAGTGGCGGTGTCGCGCGACAGGTGATGGAAAAGGCGAGCGCCGGAATGATCGGCATCAACGTCGGCGTCCCCGTGCCGCGCGAGCCGTTCCCTTTCGGAGGCTGGAACCAATCGAAGTTCGGCGTCGGCGACATCACCGGCAAGGGCGCTGTCGAGTTCCTCACACAGACCAAGAAATTCACGACGAAGTGGAATCGCGAGGCGGGCGTGAACTGGATGTCGTGAGGCGGGCCAGAGGCGAGATGACCACCACAACCGATCCCTTCATGCACGCTGCGATCGAAGAAGCCAAGGCCGGCCTCGCCGAAGGCGGCATCCCCATCGGCTCGGTGCTCGTCCACGACGGGAAGATCCTCGGTCGCGGTCATAACCGGCGCATCCAGAAAGGGAGCGCCGTGCTCCACGGCGAGATGGACGCGCTCGAGAACGCGGGACGCCTTTCCGCGCGGGTCTATCGCGACTGCACGATCTACACGACGCTTTCTCCCTGCGCGATGTGCAGTGGCGCGATCCTGCTCTATGGGATTCCGCGCGTCGTCGTCGGCGAGAACACGACGTTCATGGGCGAGGAAGAGCTGCTTCGGGCCCGCGGCCTAACGGTCGACGTCCTTCATGACGATGAGTGCATCCGTCTCATGACGGAGTTCATCGCAGGCAACCCGACCCTTTGGAACGAAGACATCGGCGTGTGAGGCGGAGCGAAGAGGCAGGAGCAGCGAGACGAAAACGGGGCGACTCGAGCAAAGAGCAGGGAGAACCACTCGCCATGGCGTTCTTTCTCCTTTCTCCCTGCTACTGTCCCCCGCACCTTCCCTCCGCCTCTCGGCCTCCTATCTTGGCGCCGGCATCCCCATTGCAGCCCATTCTTCGCGCGCGGGACCGTAGATGCCCGGCACGACGAGTCCTGCCTGACGCATGAGCACCGTCATCTGTCCTCGGTGATGCGCCTGGTGCAGGATCAGTGACGAAAGGACGTCACGCTTCTTCCAGGTCTGGCCGTACATCGAGACATCGTCATCGAGATCCGTGTCGCTCCAGGTCGCGGCGACGGCAGCCGCGACCGATTTCGCGCCCTTGTGGTACTCCTCTGCGATACGCACCGCGCTCTGCGGAACGGATTCATCCTCTCCGGGGGCCTTCGAGGGGATGCCTGCGTGTTGCGGCATCTCGCCGAGGGTCTGCGCGATGTGCCATGCGAGCTCGCCGAGCGAGCGCCCTTCAGCGGTCACCCGTCGTGTGAGGCTTGCATCGGTGAGATTGCGGAGGAGCTTGAGCGTCGCCTCGTGCTCGTAGCCCCATGCAGCGATGAAATCTCCGATCGATCGAATCATGAAAAACCTCTTAGCTGGACGATAGGTCACGATCCTATGGCCACACCTCGATCTTGTCGAGATCGCTCGGCGGATCAGAGGTTTGGTGAGAGGGTAGGCGAGCCGTGGCGAGCGAGAGAAAAACCGGCAGAACCGAGCCGCGCTGGTCAATTGCCCCCAACTGACTTGATCGCGCTGGCACAGTCCCGCCGGAACTGGAGCTCATCGATCTCGACGTCGCACGCAGTTAGGCGGTGCGCGCGAAGAATCGCTCGTAGAATCTCGGTGCGGCGATGTTCGCCTCGAGCCCGAAGCGTGCCGACGCATAGAAGAAGACGTCTTGCCGCTCGAGCTGGTAGATGTGGCGCCCGTCGCGATTGGAAACGGTCGAGAGCACGCCGGTCCCGTCACCATTCAGAAGAAGCACGTCGCCGCGAAACTCGCACGATGTCTCGCTGAGGAAGTCGAGGAACTCCCGCGCGCCGATCGACTGGTCGAAGACGACCGCATTGATCTCCTGCGTGCCGGGCCCGTTCGAGCGCCGCACCGAGGCGAGCACGAGATCAGGAAGCGTCGTGTAGAGCACCTGGAACCGAGGCTCGGCATCCGACCATTCGACGGTGGTCCGGCGATGGGTGGCACAGACGAAGATGATGGGTGCGGGGTGGCTCATCGCATGTTCTCCTGAACTGGAGGTCGTGGGCAGGGCCCGTTTGATACAGCCCACCGTGAAAATTTGCAGTCGCTCCGTCGGACCGAGCGAGAGAGAGGCTCGTCAACCGCGCCGGCGAAGGTGGGCGTAGACGGTCGAAGGGCTGACGTCGAGCAAGCGGGCCGCTTTGCGGACATTGCCGCCAACCGCATCGACCGCGCGTGCGACGTAACCGGAGGCGACCTCGTCGAGAGGCCTGATGCTGCTTTCGTCCAACGTCTCGGTGATCGCGGCCGAATCGCGTGGAGATGCTCCAGCGCCGAATGCAAGGTCGTCGGCGAGAATCTCGTTGCCTTTCGCGACGAGCAAGGCCCGCTCGAGGACGTTGCGAAGCTCGCGAGCATTGCCGGGCCAGGTGTGCGACTTCAGCTTCGAGAGGGCGCGCCCCGAGATCTTCATGGAGCGCGTCCCGAGATCGCGTGAGAGCTGGCCGAGCAAGTGCTCGGCAATCGGTGGAATGTCCTCCACGCGCGTGCGCAGAGGCGGCAGCTTGAGCCGGATGACGTTGAGTCGGAAAAAGAGGTCTTGCCGGAAGCGCCCATCGCGGACCTCGACCTCGAGATCGCGATTCGTCGCCGCCACGAGCCGCACGTCGACGCGAATGTCGCGCAGTCCTCCTACGCGCCGGAACGATTTGTCTTCGAGGACTTTGAGCAGTCGCGCCTGAATCGTCGGCTCGAGCTCGCCGATCTCGTCGAGAAAGACTGTCCCTCCCGACGCGATCTCGAGCAACCCCTGCTTGGTCGAGAACGCACCGGTGAAGGCTCCCTTCTCGTGGCCGAAGAGCTCCGACTCGAGCAGCTCGCGCGAGAGTCCCGCGCAGTTGAGCTCGACGCGAGGAGCCGTTCTCCGGAGTGAAACCTCGTGGAGCAGCTTGGCGACGAGCCCCTTGCCCGTTCCCGATTCGCCCTCGAGTAACACGGGCGAAGGAGCCGACGCAACGCGGTGAATCATCTCGTTGAGCTCGCGGATCGATGCGGACGTTCCCGGCAGCACCGGAGTCTCCACGGCGAGCTCGCGCTGGAGCGCGGCGACCTGGCGCCGAAGCACCGACGAGCGCCCCGCCTTCTCGAGGAGCGCATCGAGGCTGTCGACATCGAACGGCTTCTGCACGAGCGACTCGGCACCCGATCGCATCGCCCGCACCGCGATCTCGATCGTTGCCCCTCCCGACATGACGACGACCGGAGTCGATTCCGATCGCGCCTTGATCTCGTCGAGGACGTCGAGCCCCGAAATGTCGGGAAGCATCACATCGAGGAGCACGACGTCGGGTGATGTCTCATCGAAACTGCGCAGCGCATCGCGTCCGAGTGACGCCCCCGAAACCTCCCACCCGATTTCCGAGAGCTGCGCGCAGAGCTCGTCCAGAAGCTCCGGCTGATCATCGACGACGAGAATGCGGCCTCGAATCATCGTAGCGGCCCTTCTCACAGTGTAGCGGATTTGCGCAGCGCGCCCTTCGAAAACTGGACACTGTTTGAAATCCGCACAGTTCAGAGACGGGCGGGTCAAGTGTAACTGTTGATTACACGTACTTTATCGTCCGGATCATTCCGGCACGCGATTTGGAATCCATGGGGGCAGCAAGGAGATGCCCCCAATGACAAAGATCCTGACAGTCACCGACGAAGCCAAGATCAGTAACGGACTAATCGCGCGATTCGAGCCGCAGGAGCTCGCGGCGACGGTATACGACAACATCGCCAGTGCCGCGACACTCGCGTCCGATGCGGACGCCGCGGACGAGCCTGACGGCGAGTCGGTCGACATCGAAGAACTGCACAGCAAGCTCCGGAAGGTCCTCTTCTCGATCCCACTCCGTCGCTACGGCATGTCGAGCGACGAGGCGGAAGAGCTCGTTCAGGAAGCCTGGCTTCTCTTTCTCGAGAAGCGGCGTGAGATCCGTAAGGCGCGCCCGTGGCTTACCGGTACGCTCGCGAACCTATGCAAGCAGGAAATCCAGAAGAACCGCCGAAGCCGCGAGACGGCATTGGCGTTGGACGAAGACGGGCTCGAGATTCCTGACGAGCGCCCGACGATCAGCGCCGACGTCCTCGCGGTGCGAGAGATTCTCGACCGCACCGACGAGAGGACACGGAGCCTCTGCACGTTGATCGGCATGGAAGGGCTTTCGTACGACGAAGTGAGCGAGGAGCTCGAGATGCCGCTTGGCAGCGTCGGACCGCTCTACATTCGGGCGAAGCAGCGGCTGCGCAAGCAGCTGGAAGTGAGGAACTGATGTCGATCCAACTCGTCGAAGCGTCAGGACTTGGGGCACCGCTCCTTTGGATTCAGGCCGCGGAGAGCGACACCGAGATCGCGGCCTTCACGTCACGGGCCGGGGGAATTCGCGTCGTCGGGCCCGAACGGGCCGACGGAGAGCTCGCAGCACTCGCGCATCACCCCGATCGTGCGGCGGCAGTCGTGGTCGTCGAATCGGGTGTTCGCGGATTCGAACACGTATGCGAGCGTCTCTCGGCCATGTCGCCGGCGCCGCGCGTGATCGTCGTCTACCCGAAGACGCGCGTTCTCAGCAGCACGCGTCGCCTGCCCCAGCTCGCGCGCGGACTTTGACTCGAGCTCGAACGCACGTTCGAGCTTCTCGGCCTGTTTGAAACTCCGAGAATGAGGGTGACGATCGCGCGAGCCGGGCGCACAATGTATTCCGCTTGACTGTGAAGAGGCCCGCGCAGAGCCCGGCTGTGGCGGATCCGATCGGCAACGCCGACCGATCGTTCGCTCGTACGGCACTCCTCTTGATTGTGGCGCCGGTGCTCGCGGCCGCGGCGCTCCACTTCGGATTCGTCGCGCCGCGCGCAAGACAGACTGCCATCGAGCGCTGGCACCGCGAGTTGTCGCTCAACGCCGACTTGCGGCAGTCGGCTGTCGAGCGCTGGCTCGAAGATCGTGCAACCGACGCCAATGTCGTGTCGCGCTTCCCTTCCGTGATTGCACTCCTCGAGGGGCGGCCGGAAGAGGGTGGTCGCGGGCAGCTCGCGCAGATCCTGACCGACGTGTCCGCCGAGCACGGATTCGTCTCCGTCGTGGCGATCTGGCCTAACGGTGTCGCGGTCGCCACGTCACGCGGGGTGGAACGTGACGCGCTCGGCTGCGCGGCGATTCAAACGCCAGCGGTCGCGCGAGGCGCCTCCGGGCCGGTCCTGTGCGAATCCGAGGGCCGGCAACTCGTCGCCTTTTCATCACCGGTCGTCGCTCACGACGAACCTGGGCGGACGATCGGAGCGGTCGTCGTCCTCGTCGACGCGGAGACATGGCTTTACCCCTTCTTCCAGGTGAGGCCGACGACGGTAGCGTCCGGCGAGGCGCAGATCGTCGCGAGGGATGGCGCGCGCGTGCGCTATCTGACCTCACGGGCGGATCGGCCCGGCAGGCGGGAACTCGATCGAAGGCGTGCGACCCCGGAGCTTGCCGGGGCTGCGGCGCTCGAGGGGCGCGCGCGTTTCGGCCGTTTCGCTGACTTCCGTGGCGTCCCCGTATACGCGGTGACGCGGCCGATCAATGGAACGTCGTGGGGGCTCGTGGTCAAGGTCGACGAGAGCGATGTCATCGCTGAAGCTGCACACGCCGCGCGACCGATAGGGATTGCGGTCATGATGGGAGCGGCGCTCCTCGGGATGATCGCCGCAGGCGTCCTCCGTTGGCAGGGACGTGCGGCGCGACGTGCCGAGCATGCGTCCCGCGATCTCATCAAGGCGATCATCGAACGCGCACCCGCCTCGGTGCATGCCATCGACCGTGAAGGTCGGGTGACACTCTGGAATCCTGGCTCGGAGAAGATCTTTGGCTGGTCCGAGGCGGAGGTGCTCGGCCAGCCGCTTCCGATCGTTTCGCGGGAGAAGCAGACAGAGTTCGGCGCACGCCTTGCCCAGACGCTCGCCGGCAAACCCCCCGAGGTGAGCACAGTTCGCCGGACGAGAAAGGACGGCTCGAGCGTCGATCTGCTGATGAGCGTGGCGGCGCTTCGCGGCGACGACGAGGAGGTCACCGGAGCGCTCGCGGTCGCGATCGACGTGACGAGTGCCAGAGAGATCGAGGCGCGCGCGCGCGCCGTCTTCGAATCCGGACTCATCGGCGTCGTCCTCGGCGACATCCATGGGCATGTCTTCGAGGCGAACGACGCGTACTTGTGTACGATCGGCTACACACGCGACGAACTGAATGCAGGGAAGATCCGCTGGGACGTGATCACGCCACCCGAGTGGCGTCATGCGGATGAAGCGGGTATCGCCGAAGCGCGCCGGCTCGGACACAGCGCTCCTTACGAAAAGGAGTACCTCCGCCGAGACGGAACGCGTGTTCCGGTGGTGATAGGCCTCCAGCTCTTCGATCCCGATCGGGTCAAGTCGCTCGCGCTGATCCTCGACATTTCAGCGCTGAAGAACGAACAGCGGGCGCGCCGTCAGGCGGAGTCGGCATTCGGTGCGCTCTTCGAAACACCCGCCGTTCCGATCGCGATCATCGACGAGAAGGACGGCCTAACCTTCGTCGAATGTAACGCGGCGTATGCCGCGAAACTGGGACAATCGGTTTCGGCGGTGAGCGGCCGAAAGCTCGACGATCTCGAGCTCGACGATGAAATTCTCCGCGGATTGCGCGCCTCTGCGGTCGAGCTCGCGGCCGCCGGAGGTAGCTCCGTGTTCGAGACCGACGTCCGTGAGGAGGGGATCCTCCGCAGGTATGTCGTGTCGATGACAAGAGTGGTTGCGCCACCGCCGGGAGGTGGCCGCCTGCTCGTCGTTCTGACCGATGTGACCTCGCTGCGACGCGTCGAAGTGGAGCTGCGGCGACTCAACGAGGAGCTCGAGCGTCGGGTCGCTGATCGAACCGAGGAGCTGAGAGCGGCGAACGAGGAGCTCGAATCGTTCTCGTACACGGTCTCCCATGATCTTCGCGCGCCGCTGCGTGCCATCAGCGGCTTCTCGGCTCTCGTCGAAGAGGAGTACAGCGACAGGATCGACGCCGAAGGGCGGCGCCTTCTGTCGGTAATTCGTGGCGCGACTCGCTCGATGGGACAGTTGATCGACGACCTGCTCGCCTTCTCCCGCGCCGGTCGCAAGGTCATCGAGCGCGCAAGCGTACCGATGGCGAAGATCGCTCATGCAGCCTGGATGGAGTCGCCGGAGCAGCGTCGTTCCCGTGCGGAGCTCGTGCTCGGCAAGCTGCCGGACGCTCAGGGCGATTCCGCGCTGCTTCGCCAGCTCTGGTTCAACCTGCTCGACAACGCACTCAAGTACTCGGCGACGAGAGAATGCCCTCGGATCGAGATCGGCCATACGCGGGCGAATGGGGGTGACTGCTGGTTCGTCCGCGACAACGGCGTGGGATTCGACATGCAGTACGCCGCGAAACTCTTCGGTGTGTTTCAGCGCCTTCATTCGTCACAGGAGTTCGAAGGCACCGGAGTCGGCCTTGCGATCGTTCAGCGCGTCGTGCAGCGACACGGCGGCGTCGTATGGGCCGAGGCAGAACCCGACCGGGGCGCGACCTTTTACTTCACGCTGGGGGATTGATCGATCGTCGATGGTGCGAGCAGGAACGCCTAACGTAATGCCGGGGCCGATTGGATATGGCCGTCGCCGGGGCCATCCGAAGTGTTCGAAGGGCCATCAGTTTACGAGGTCGACGTCGATGCGCGTTGCGCCGTCAATACCCCCCAACGCTTCGAGCAGTCTGCTTTCCTGCGCTTCGCTCACCCACGCCCTGCATCGGAGGACGCCTTCTTTGACGGCGAACTGTACGAATGCACTGCCGAGCTTCGGGTCTTCGCCGACGGCAAGTGCTGCGCTCTCGAGCAGTGCGAAATCTCGCGCTTCGACCTGCTGACGAAGTACCGCTGCAATCTTGCTGAGTCCGCGGCGCTCGGCGGTCGTGGCCAACGCCTCGAAACAGCGTTCGTTCCGCCGCTTCGACGGAACGATCACGACACGGCGCGGCCCTCCTTCGTCGGACGCACGCGGAACGATCAGTGAGGCTCTCGACTCCCGGGGCATGGAGGTATTCGGGACCATTGAAATCTCTCCTTCTGCGGCGTGAGTCCGTCGAGAGGCCCTCTGGAATACAGCAGAGCCGTGAGAAATGCGGGCTCGTTCAAATGCCTGAACTTAGAATCGAAAGTCTCGAAGTTCGAACGCAGAACGAGGAATGTTGAACCCTGAAATCGCTGCCCGGGATGCACTTCTGCGGCGAAAGTCTCGACTTGGTTTTGGCGTGGTTGCATCCCGAAGGGATGCCAGAGGGTAGCCGGGGGTCGCCACAGGCGACCCCCGGACTCGCAATGCGACACGGTTCGCACCCCGGAGGGGTGACAGAGGGCGCTTCGGCCTTTTCCTCCCAGGTTCAGGCCATTGGGGCCGGTTCCGGCGTCACAGGACGCGACGACTCCGGTATAGTCGGAGATGCCCCCAGGAGGTCAATCATCGACAGCACGGTCGAGGTTCTGCTCGTTGAGGACAATCCCTCGGACGTCGAGCTCACGGTTCGCGCACTGCGGCGAGCCGGGCTCGAGAGCGGTGTACATATAGCCGGGGATGGCGTGGAGGCGATGGAGTATCTCTTTGGTGCGAAACCGGAGGGTGCACCAGCGAGACGGCCGGCACTCGTGCTGCTCGACTTGAAACTCCCGAGGGTCAGTGGACTCGAGCTGCTCGCGGCGATCAAGAGCAACGAAGCGTCGAAGTCGATCCCGGTCGTGATCCTCTCCTCGTCGAGAGAAGTGCGCGACATCGACGATGCTTATCGCGCCGGTGCGAATTCATACATCGTCAAACCGGTCGAGTTCGAGGAGTTCACTGCCGCAATCGCGCGCGTGGCGGAGTACTGGCTGGGTATCAACGAGCGGCCGTCCTGACAGAGGGCCGGCAAGACGTGAAGAACGACATGCTCGCCAGTGGGCAGATGTCTCGGCGCAGGCGTTCGAGCATAGCGATCGCGGCTGGGGTCTTCCTGGCAGCGATCGCGGCTTCGGGAGGCTATGCCTTCTGGTACGTGCCGAAAACAAGGGCGACGATGCTCCGTGCGACGAGGGTGTCGCTCGAGCAGGAATCCAAGCTTTTCTCGACCATCGTTGGACGCTGGGTCGCGACGGGCGTCGCCGACGCGACGACTGTCGCCAGCCTCCCCCGCGTCATGGAGTTCGCCGCGGGACTGGACGAAGTCGCGGACGAGCCGCGCCTCACGGCGGTGTTGCAGTCGTTCGCCGCGACGCAGGGGATCGATATGGTCGCCGTCTTTCACACGACGGATTGGAAGATGGTGGCTGCCGGCGCGTCGAGTCCGCCTGCAGATGGAGGGCTCGCATGCCGTGCGCTCGCTCGAAAGTCGATCGCGCTCAACATGGTCGTCATCGACGTGCATCGCCATACCGACGGAAAGGTCGTCGTCGCGTTTACAGCGCCAGTTCCGGGCGCGTTAGGGAGTCCCGCAGCTGCAGTTGTCTTCGAATCGTCTCCGGAGCGCTGGCTTTATCCTCTTCTTCGAACCACGTCCACGGACGGCACCGGGCATGAAACGTTGCTGCTCGAGTCCACCGGCGATCGACGCCTTCTTTCGCCCCGGTCGGGGGAAGTGATGCCGTCTTTGGAGGCATACGAAGGGCTCGAGCTCCCGGCCGCATCGCTCAGTCGAACCTCGAGCGAGGCAGACGCTCCAGTCGTGTATGCCGATCGACGAGGCGCTCGCCGGATTGCCGTCGTTCGCCGGATTGCTGGAGCGCCGTGGCTTCTCGTCGTACAGGCCGAGCAGGACCGCGTCGAGCGGGAGATCCGGCGACAGCTTGCTCGCGACGGCCTCGTCGCGGTCTCGATGTTCCTGGCGATTGCGGCGACCGTGATCGTCATCGTCGGTGTCAAGGAGCGGCAGTTGCAGCGGCTCGACCGTCGTCTCGCCGCGGTGATGAGTCAGGCGAACGATGCGATTCTCTTCATCGGCCGTGGGGGAATGATTTACGAAGCGAACGGTCGCGCGGAAAAGTTGTATGGAATGACGCGTGCCGAGCTCTGCGCGCACAGCCTCTCGGACCTTGGACGCCGGCCATCCGACGACCCGAGCGGCGAGGTGCTCGCGTATGAGGAAAGCAGTGGGCGACGGGCGTTTCGTGCGTGGCACCACGACTCCCACGGGCGCGTTTTCCCGGTGGAGATCAGCAGCCGACTCGCCGAGATCGACGGAACCGAAGGGTTCGTCGTTGTCGTTCGCGACGTCAGCGAAGCGGTGGCAGCCGAGGCGGAGCTCCTCCGGTTTCACGACGAGCTCGAGACGCGCGTCACACAACGGACCGCACAGCTCGCCGACGCGAACCGCGAGCTCGAAGCCTTCTCCTACTCCGTTTCGCACGATTTGCGTGCACCGTTGAGGGCGATCGATGGATTCGCGAAGATCCTCGAGCAGGACTACGACTCATCGTTCGATGACGAAGGGAGGCGGATCCTCGCGGTCGTGCGCTCGAGCGCGAAGCGGATGGGACAACTGATCGACGATCTCCTCGAGTTCTCGAGAGCAGGCCGCCGCGAGATCCGTTCGATACCCGTCGACATGAACGAAATCGTAGCGGCGGTCATCACCGAGCTCTCCGCAGAAACGCCGGAATGCGCGTCGCGGTTTCGCGGCGACGAGCTCCCGGGCGCGATGTGCGACCCGATGCTCATACGCCAGGTCTGGCAGAATCTGCTTTCGAATGCGCTGAAGTTCTCGCAGTCGAGCCCGAGCTCGAGCGTCGAGATCGCCGCGCGTCGCGAGCCGGGCCGCATCGTCTACTCCGTCCTCGACCACGGCGTCGGCTTCGACATGAGGTACGCATCGAAGCTTTTCGGCGTGTTTCAACGACTCCATTCACAACGCGAGTTCGAGGGAACGGGCGTCGGGCTCGCGCTCGTTCAGAGAATCGTTAGGCGGCATGGTGGCGAGGTGTGGGCCGAGGCGGTCGTCGACGGGGGTGCCACCTTCTTTTTCTCGCTACCCGACCGCACGGACGGAAGCGCGAGTGAGAATGTGAAATAGCAGTCGGTGGCTCGGGTCGTGCAACGTCACTCCCCGCGCTGAGTCACCGTACGGTCGACCGGTTTCGTCCGCTTCCTTTGCTTTCGTAGAGATGACCGTCCGCCCGGGCGACGAGTGACGCCGGATCATCGCCGACGATCGTGATTGCACCGCCGATCGACACCGTGACGCTGAGGCTTTGCGAGTCGATCTCGACGTTCGTGCGCTGGACGAGTGCCCGGAGCCGTTCGCCAAGCTGCTGAAGGTCGCGAAGTGACGTTGCGGAGGTGACGACGACGAATTCCTCGCCTCCCCAGCGACCGACGAAATCGAACGCGCGCAGATTGGCGCCCAGAGTTGCAGCGACGGCACGCAGCACCTGGTCGCCCGTGTCGTGACCGTGCCTGTCGTTGAAGTCCTTGAAGTGGTCGACGTCGATGAAGAGGACGCCGACCGGCATCCCCATGCCGTGCGGGTCGGAGAAGAGCTCGCGAAGGCGAATCTCGACCGAACGGCGGTTGCCGACTTCGGTCAGCTCGTCGATGAAGGCGAGCCGGTTCAGCTCTTTCGCCTGCTCGAGCGAAACGATCTTCCGGCTGTTGTCGGAGAAGACTTCGACACACCCGACGACGCATCCACCGTCGTCTCTGACTGGCGTGGCGCGGATGCAGACCGGAACGCGGTGTCCTCGCTTGTGGTGGATCCAGACCTCGGCTTCGTGCGGCGCACCGTCGAGGATCGAACGTTCGATCGGACAACCGGCTCCGCAAAGCATGCTTCCTTCCGAGGTGCAGTGTCGCAGGACGCACTCGCCGCGGACCCGGCCGACGACCTCTTCGGGTTTGTACCCGGAAATGGCCTCGGCGGCGCGGTTCCAGTAAAGGATCGTTCCGTCGAGATCGACGAAGTAGACTCCATCGCGAATCGAGTCGAGGATCGAGCGATACAAGCCGTCGATGGGCGGCACGAGCTCATCGCATGGTGCCTCAGCGAAGTGCACCTGCGTCCCTGACGAAATCGAGCGGACCGCGCTTGTTTGCATCGTGAACCTCCTCTGCTCTCATCGTGAGTCGTGCGCGGGTGGGTCTGGAATACAGTTAGGGAACGAGCGGGCGGCGCGTTAGCGCCGTGAGCGGCTACGCGGCAACGTGCGCGAGGGAAGGCAGCTCGTCGAGGGGAGCGGGACGTGCGAAGTAGTAGCCTTGCGCGAGCTCGATGCCCATTCGTCTAGCTGCCTCCGCAGTCGACGAGGCCTCCACGCCTTCGAGGATCACTTCGAGGCCGAAGTCCTGGCCAAGCTGGAAGATGTTGTTGACGATGCGCGTGTGCGTCCGGCTTTCCTCGAAACCGGTGCCGAACTCCTGGCTGATTTTGAGATACGACGGTTGAATCCTCTCGATCAGTGAGAGGTGCGAGTATGCAGATCCGACGTCGTCGAGCGCGAAGCGTACGCCTGCGTTGCGCAACGCGTCGAGGCTCTCGAGCGCACTTGCGTGCTGAGGAAGCGCCGCATGCTCGGTGATCTCGAGAACGAGCGAATCGAGCCGAACGCCTGCCCGCTCGGCGCGGAGGACCAGGTTCGGAATGAACCTGTCGGGCTCACCGAGCGTCGTCGGATGGACATTGACGAAGAGGGGCAACGTGCTGGCGAATGAAGCGCCTGCCACGAGACTGTGCGCAATCAGCGCGAGATCGAGGTCGGTGGTCCGCTTCCGCCGCGCAGCATAATCAAGGAGCATCCCGATGTCGTTGAGCGGTCGATTGGCGCGATAACGGGTCAGCGCCTCGGCGGCGGCGATCGAGCCATCGCTCATTCGCACGATCGGCTGAAATACCGGACCGAGCGAAGGGCTGCGGAGCACCGTTTCGAGATCGGGAAACACGATGGTCGAGGCCGCGTGCTCGAGGCACGGGGGCAGGGCGAGGTCGGGGCAATCCGCGAGGAGGCGCTCGATCCTCGAAAGGTCGAACGGTTTCTGAAGAAGCATCGACGCGCCATGAATCCGGGCGAACTCTCCCAGCTCGGGATCGCGAAGTCCCGTCATCACGACCACGCCTGTCGTTCCGTGCATTGCAGAAATGCGGCGAACGAGGTCGAGCCCCTCGTAACCGAATGGGTGAGACATCCGGACGTCGGTGAGAACGAGTGACACGTCAACACGTTCGAGCACGCACGCGGCGGCGTCGATGTCGCCACACAGAATGATCCGCCGTCCCGGGCCTTCGAGAGCCTCTGCAATCGACTCTGCCACGATCGGTTCGTCGTCAACGATGAGGATGATCTTTGCGCGCATCGGATTCCGTCTCCGGAAGTGAGTCTTGGCGGAAGGGGGGAGAAATACAGCTTCCGGAAGGCGGCGGGGGCTGGGCGATGGAGAGTGATGGGGTCACGCCGGGTGGGCTTCAGTTAAGGAAAGAGGCTGAAGTGAGAACGATGAACGATGAAATGTGAAGCCAGAAATCGCCGCCAGGACGGTGGGGGTCAGACCCACAGTTTAAAGTGTTCGCCGCGATACAGGGAGCGAGAGCGTACGATCGAGCTTTACTCGGGCTCCGTCTGGGAAGGCCGAGGCGAGTGGCGATGCGCGAGAGCGAGAATCTCGTTCGTGAGATCGCCGACGCGCTGCGCCCCCTTCTCCATGTTCGTCAATGTCCGATCCAACGACGGGTCGGCGACCTTCTTGCGAAGTACCGAGAGCCCCATCATGAGAGGCATGAGCGCGTTGTTGACGTCATGCGCCAGTTTTCGGATCTCGAGCGCGAGCCGCTCGGCGTCGTTCACGTCCGGCGTGGCCGGGCCAGTGGTATCGTCGTTCATTGCGAGTCTCCGACGAGCGCTTGAATACGCTCGACCAGCGTGTCGATCGTGAACGGCTTCTGCAGCAGGTTCACTCCTTCTTCGAGCACGCCCGTGGCGGCGATGATGTCGCCCGTATAGCCCGACATGAAGAGGATGCGGAGATTCGCGCGCTCCTCGCGCATCCGGTCGCCGAGCTCGCGACCACTCATCTTCGGCATCACGACGTCGGTGAGCAGGACGTCGATTGGGCGTGGGTCGCGGCGCGACAATGCGAGCGCTTCCTCGCCGTCACGTGCTTCGAGGACCGTCATCCCAGCGATCTCGAGCCCTTCGCGGATCATCTCGCGCAGCAGGTCGACGTCCTCGGCGACGAGCACGGTCAGCGTCTTTGCTTCCCGAGGCGTCGTGACGGAGGTGCGGTGTTGGTTGATGCTTTCCGCGGGGGCGTCGACGGCGGGGAGGTAGATCTTGAACGTCGTCCCCTTACCCGGGGCGCTCCGAACGGAGATGTTGCCACCGCTTTGCCTAACGATTCCGTAAACGGTTGCGAGTCCCAGGCCTGTGCCTCCAGACTCCGAGCGCGTGGTGAAGAACGGTTCGAAGATCTGCGAGAGCTTCTCGTACGGTATACCGACTCCCGTATCGCTGACGACGACACGGACCCATCGTCCCGGCTCCACCGCATCGCGGAGGGAGCTCGAGTCGGAATCGATCTCGAGCAGATCCGTTTCGATGCGAAGTGTCCCTCCGTCGGGCATCGCCTGTCGGGCGTTGATCGCGAGATTGAAGATCACCTGCTCCATCTGGCTGTGGTCGACGAGGACCGTCGCCGGCACGGAAGAGCGAATGATCTCGAGGGTGATCGGCTCGTGCAGGAGCTGACGCAGCAGCTCGCTGAGCTCGTCGATGAGGACGTTCACGTCGACGACGCGCGGCTGGAGAACCTGCTTGCGTCCGAAGGCGAGAAGCTGGCGCGTCAGAGCGGTCGCACGGTCGGTCGCCTTGCGCATCTGCGCGATCCGGTCGAGGCCTGGATGCCCGTTTCCCAGGCTTTGCGCGAGAAGCTCAGCGTAGCCGCCGATCACACCGAGGAGGTTGTTGAAATCGTGCGCGATGCCACCCGCGAGCCGGCCGATGGCGTCGAGTTTCTGCGAGTGGGCGAGTTGCTGTTCGAGGTCGATCTCCCTGCTCATGTCGCGTTTCACGCCGACGAAATGGGCGATGTTGCCGTTCGCGTCAGGGACCGGCGAGATACTCGCCTCTTCCCGGAGCAGGGAGCCATCTTTCCTTCGGTTGACGATTTGTCCCCGCCACGTCTCCCCGCGCCTGATCGTCGACCAGAGGTCTTCGTAGAATCTGGCGTCGTGGGCGCCGCTCTTCAGAATCCGAGGCGTCGATCCGATCGCTTCGTCCCGCGAATAGCCGGTCGCCGACTCGAAGGCGGGATTCACGTATCGGATCGTACCTTCGGCGTCGGTGATGAGGATCGACTCACCGACATGCTCGATCGCGGTCGTGAGCAGGACGCGTGTGGCCTCCGCATTGGCGCGATCGGTGACGTCGGTGAACGATGAGATGATCCCCTTCGAGCCGTCCGGTCCAACGAACGGGATGAACCAGCCATCGTAAACCCGCCGCGCGCCGTCGCGAGTGGGGATGGGCATCGAATCGAGATGGATCTGGGTTCGCGACCGTTTAGCCTTTTCGTAGGCAGCAATGTACTGGGGAGTCGCCGTAGGGAACGAATGCAAGATCCGCCCGAGGAGCTCGCTTCGCGGAATGCCGCGGTTCCTGACCGCGGTCTCGTTTGCGTATTGGATTGCGTCGTGCTCGTCGAGTACGAAGATGATCTGGTCGATGTGGTCGATCACCGAATCGAGGAATCGCCACTGCGATTCGATTCGGAGCTGCAGGTCGCGACTTGCCTGTATGTCGTAGGCCGAGCCGATGTAGCCGACGAACTCACCGTCGAGGCCGATGATCGGATGGCCGTGGCTCGCGAGCCAGCGGTACGTGCCGTCCGCGAAGCGCAGCCGGTATTCTGCGAAGTAGGTCGACCGCGATTCGAGCGCCTCGATCCACGCCGTGACAGCCGCTCCGACGTCATCGGGATGTACCCCTTCGATCCAGCCATCTCCCAGCTCCTGCTCGAGGGAGCGCCCTGTGAAGTCGAGCCACGCCCTGTTGAGGTAGTCGCAGCTGCCATCGGGGCGGCAGCGCCAAACCGGATTCGGGAACTCGTCGAGCAGCTTGACGTAGAAATCGCGCGCTCGGCGGATCTCCTCCTGCGTGCGTCGTTCCTCCGTGCGCAGGCGTCGCAACTCGAGCGCGGCGCGGACCGCGGGCGCGAGTCGAGACAGGTGATCTTTGAGCACGTAGTCGGTCGCGCCACCTTTGATGCACTGGACGGCGATCTCCTCGTCGAGCGAGCCGGTCACGATGATGACGGGAGTGAGGTCGCTGATTCTGCCGATCTCGCGAACGACCGCCATCCCGTCGATGTCGGGGAGGTTGTAGTCGGTTAGGACGACATCAGGAATCGCGTTGCCGAGCTGTTCGAAGAACTCGTCCCTGTTCGAGGCATGCTGCGCCGTGTAGGCGAGCCCGCTGCGTCGAAGCTCTCTGAGAACGAGCTCCGCGTCGGTGTCGACGTCCTCGACGATCAGAAGGCGAATCGGTTCGATCACGAGTAAGGCGGCAGTCGCGCCTTGTTCGACATTCTAGCAGGCGGCGCTTGGTGCCGGAGAAGAGTATGCCGATGCCGTCTGGTTTTTCGCCGGACAATCGCACGATACGTGTATTTCCTCCGGGAGGCAGTCGACTCACGATCAGGAGAACATGGAAATGAACGATCGCGTGATGTTCCTGCTCGAAGGCCGCTCGCCATTCACGGACTGGGAGAGTAAGACGAAAGGACGCAACCTCGTCCGCGTCCCGAACTTCGCGCTGCTCACGGCGGCGCTCGACACAGGCATCCGTGACCTGGGAATCGAGGTCACTCACGTCATCCTCGACGGTGTCGCCACGGCCACCCAATTCCTGACACTCCTGAGCGAGGTCTCCCCCGATTTTCGCGGCGACGTTCTCTGGATCGCGGAGGATGGCGCGGGCTTTCTGAGCGGGGTCACCGCCGGGGACGGCCGCGTTCTCTACCGACTGCGCAGCGAGGACATCGAGTTCTACCTTTCCGCGAGTTTTCACGACTACCGAATCGACAACGCACTCTCACGCCTCGCGGCCACGGAAACATTTCACTGAGCCCGGCTGGGAACTGACGCTCCAGACTCCTGGCCCGCTCGCATCAGTGCCTGCAGGGCCGATCTATACTCTCGGGCGGCAGACTGCGCGAGATGACGACGACTAACGAGGAGTCCCCGCTGCCGCGCGCTCGTGGAGCGCGTCTGGCGCGATGGGCGCTGGGTATCGCGGGCTGGACGCTGGAAGGTCGAGCCCCTTCGGTGCCGCACTGCATCATCATCGGAGCGCCGCATACGACGAACTGGGATCTCGCGATCGCGCTCCTCACCGGGGCAGGGCTTGGATTCCGGCTGCGATGGTTGGGTAAGAGCTCGATCTTTCGCGGCCCCGTCGGCACGCTGTTACGGTGGGTCGGAGGAATTCCGGTCGACCGCTCGATTCGGAGTGGACTCGTACAGTCGCTCGTCGACAGAATGAAGTCGGAGCCGGAGCTCATGCTCTGTATCGCCCCGGAAGGAACGCGCAAATTCACCGGGCACTGGAAGAGCGGCTTTTACCGGATTGCCCTCGCGGCCGGCATTCCCGTCGTTCTCGGCTACTGCAGCTACGACAGAAAGGTTGTCGGTCTCGGGCCCGCGATCCATCTCACGGGTGACGTTGACGCCGACATGAAGACGATCTCCGCGTTCTACGCCGATAAGCGCGGCCGACATCCTTCGAAGGAAAGCGAGATCCGGCTGCTTCCCGACGAAGGGCTGTGAGAAACGCGGGCTCGTGGCAATGGCCTGAACTTAGGGACGAAAGTCTCGAAGTTAGAACGTAGGACGGCGAATATTGAAC
>JACPDH010000114.1 GCA_016184115.1 Acidobacteriota bacterium
AGGCGTAAGGCTCGCCTTGCGCCGCGGCGTGAATCATCTCCGGCGCGAAGTCGGAAGTGCCCCCCGAGGGGACAGTGACGGCGGAGATGAGTCCGGGAAAGCGGATGCAGCGGAAGTCGACTTTTCCAGCGAGCGGCTCAGCCGATAGCTGCTTGTAGTGTCGCGCGTAATAGCGACCGAGCTGTTCACAGTAGAGCTTGTTGCAACCGTACATCGTCGACGGCGTGTTGAAGTCGTCCTCCTTCACCCGTCCCGCGCGCGCCTTCGTATCGAGGTCGGGCATGCCGTAGGCGGCGATCGACGAGGGGTAGAGGAAAACGACGGGACGGCCGTGCGATTCTCCCTCTTTCTGTGCGAACTCGAGCAGGTTCATCGTCCCTTCGACGTTGACCTGATGCGCGGTGACGGGGGTGAACTCGCTGCGTGTCGACAGGAGCGCGGCGAGATGGAAGACGAGGTCGACCTCGTACTCCGACAAGATTCGCTCGAGCAGGTTCGTCTCGAGTATCGAACCTGCGAACTCGTGCTGAACGAGACGGCCGAGCTCGGGCTCGAGCGGTCGGAGGTCGAGGGTGATGATGGTCCTGCTGCCATCGTCCGCGAGTCGGGTGATCAGGCCATGGCCGATCTCTCCGCTCGCGCCGGTAATCAGAGCGGCGGGTTTTCTAAGCAAGCGATTCCTCCAGCGCCTGATGGCGCGGGGAGACGTTATCACTTGGCGCGGCGACAGGGGAGTGACGGGTGTCGCCAGTCGGAGATCGTCGTGCCCGCGACCGAACACAGCGTCGTCATTCTGGATCGAACGACCGAGTGGGCCGCCGTCGTGAACGGGCCGCGCGGGTCGCGGATGCGTCCGTCGTCGTACCGCATGTTAGATTCCCGAGCGCGACGGTACGCTCGATCCCAGCGAGCATTCGTGCGATGGAGCGGCCGCGCGCCGTCACGTGCCGATTGTGCCTTGCCGATGGGGTGCCACTAGGGAGGACACGCGAATGCCGATTCGAATCGTACGTCTCGGAACAGCTCGTTCGTCGGGAGAGGGTCTCCGCATTGGAACTGTCCGCCGCCCTCCGCGCGGCGTGCCGAAGGCGGAGTTCGCGAATCGTGACTTCTATGACGTGTGGCTTCCCGAGCTCTCTCCATCCGAGGAGTTGATCAAGGCGGGAACTGCGGCCCTCACCGACGTGGAGTGGAAATCGTTCGTGCGACGCTTTCGCGCAGAGCTTGCGAAGCCGGAGAGGGCGCGGCTTCTCGATCTCCTCGGCGCGTTCGCTCTCACGACCGCGTTTTCCGTCGGCTGCTATTGCGAGAACGAGAGCCGCTGCCATCGTTCGGTGCTTCGAGAGTTGTTCACGGAACGTGGTGCAAACGTGCTCTGACGGCGCTCGTCTGGTACCGCGCGAATCGATTCTCGCAAGGCAGGCGCGTGCTACCATCGTCAGCGAGCGCTGTCGTGCGTAGCGGCACGCGTCATCGACGTCCCGTTCGAATCGAACGATCAGGAGGAGCTCATGGCCAAAGGAAACAACGCGCGAAAGAAAGAGACGAAGAAACCCAAGAAGGATAAGGGCGGAAAGAAGTAGCAAGCACGAGCTCCAGCGCCCCTCGCGGGTGTTGGAGAAGAGCGTGAGGCGCGTCGCACACGCGCCGCGCCGTCGCATGATCGCCACGCGCCCCGAAGGGGCGCTGGATGCGCGAGCCAGTTCGCGTTTCCGGCATCCCTCCGGGGCGCGATGTCGTTGTACAAGGAGCCGGTCTTGTGAGGTTGCGCGTCCGCCCCTACCCATCGATTCAACATCGCGCGGGGCGATTCGGTATTCTTCAGCATATGGCCGTCCGGAACGCGCTCGCGCGCGGCGCATTCGCGCTGCTGCTTGCGGTGACGACACACGTCGTCACCGCGGACGATCCTCGGGTGAACCGGGAGTTTGCGGTGCAGCTCTGGGACGCGCTTCGAGGGTTGCCGCACAACTCGGTCGCCTCGATCGCGCAGACGCGCGACGGCTATCTCTGGCTCGGAACCTACGGCGGCGTGGCGCGATTCGACGGTGTGAAGTTCGACCTGTTCAACTCGAGGACGAACCCGAAGGATTTCGACGACAACATCGTACAGACGCTCTTCGCCGACTCGCTCGGCCGTCTCTGGATCGGGACGGGAACGGGCGGTGTCATCGTGATGGAAGAGGGTAAGTTCCATCGGCTCACGACGAGGGATGGCCTGCCGAGTGACGCGATCTGGAGCCTGGCCGAGAGAGACGGCACGATGATCGTCGGCACGCAGGAGGGGCTTGCGGCGGTCAGGAACGGGAAGGTCTCGATCGACGGGTTCGGAGCGTTCGCGGGGCGAGCGATTTGGTCGCTGCTGCCGGAGGCGGACGGTTCGCTCTGGATCGGATGCGAGAACGATGGGCTCGTCGAGCTCGATGCCACGGGACGGCAGACGAGTTTCACGACTGCCAACGGCCTTCCCAGCAACGGGATCCGGACGATCCTGCGCGACCGCCGCGGCACACTATGGATTGGCACGGATTCGGGCCTTGCCCGCCTCACCGATGGTCGTGTCGAGAAGGTCGAGGACTGGGAGCTCGAGAGCTCGTCGATTCGTGCGCTGGCCGAGGATGGTGACTCGCTCTGGATCGGCACGTTTGACGGGCTCGGGCGGCTGCGCAATGGCTCGATCACGGCCTACCGCTACGAGAACGGCCTTCCGAGCGACACGATCCGCGCGACCTTCGTCGATCGCGAAGGCGCACTCTGGCTCGGCACCGGCGGCGGCGGGCTGATGAGTGTCAAGCCTGCACTCGTACGAACCTTCGACAGAAGCGACGGGCTGCGCGACGATGTGACTCGGGTGATTCTGGAGGCGAAAGACGGAACGATCTGGATCGGAACCTACGGTGGAGGCCTAACGCAGATTCGAGGTTCGGAGCGGAAGACGTTCACGACCGCCGAGGGACTACCCGCGGACTTCGTCTTTTCTCTCGCCGAGGACCGCGACGGAGCGATCTGGGTTGGGACACGTCACGGCGTCGCGCGGATCGTCAATGGGAAGGTCGTTCGTTTCGCCTCCGTGCCCGGAGTCGACGGGCGACAGATCCGCGCCATCTTCACGGCGCGCGACGGATCGGTCTACATCGGGAATCCGCGTGGTGAATTGACGCGCTATGCCGACGGCTCCTTCACGCCGGTCAACCTAGGCGGGCGGACGAACATCGCCGCGATCTTTTTCATCACGGAGACGCGCGATGGGAGCATCTGGGTCGCGACGCACGGCTCGGGACTCTTCCGTCTCAAGGACGGGCGAGCTCGCCTCTTCGACGTTGCCTCGGGTTTTCCGACCGATCGCCCCTGGTCACTGCTCGAGGACTCTGACGGGTCGCTCTGGATCGGTACACGCGGATCGGGGCTGCTCCATCTTCGCGGTGAGACCACGTCGGTCATCGACTCGGCGCACGGGCTCTACGACGACGTCGTCTATCACGTCCTCGATGACGGCATGGGGCGCCTCTGGATGTCGAGCAATCGTGGGATTTTCTTTGTCTGGAAGCGGGAGATTGCCGATCTCATCGCGGGTAGAATCCCCGAAGTCCATTCGGTGCCATTCGGCCGCGGCGAGGGGATGCAGAACACCGAGTGTAACGGCGGCTCGCAGCCGGCCGGATGGCGGATGGCGAACGGAGAGATCTGGTTTCCCACGCTGCGCGGTGCGGCAATCGTCGATCCGCGACAGGTCATCCCCGACCCGCGCCCCCCCTCCGTGATCATCGAAGGAGTGGACGTCGACGGCGAGCCCCGTTTGGAGCGTGGAGGGTTTCGGATCTCGAGTGCGAACCGTCGGTTGGAGATCCGCTTCACAGGAATGAGTCTCGCATCGCCCGAACGGGTCGAGTTTCGCTATCGCCTCGTCGGCTACGACGAGCGTTGGGTCGCGCGTCGCGAGCGGAAGGCGTCGTACTCGAGGCTCGAGCCGGGGACCTACACGTTCGAGGTTTCCGCAGCGAGCCGCGAGGGAGTGTGGAGTGACGAGCCGGCGCGCGTGACGATCGTCGTGGAGCCGCAATGGCACGAGCGCCCCGCCGTACGCGCGACGCTCGTCGTGCTCTTCCTGCTCTTCGGCATCGCGATCTACCTGGGACGCGTACGGGGCCTGCGACGCCGTCAGCACGAGCTCGAGACGCAGGTGCGCGAGCAGACGCACGAGCTGCGTGAGGCGAACAGCCGTCTCGAGGATATCTCGCGGGTCGACAGCCTAACGCGACTCGCGAATCGGCGGGCATTCGATACGGTACTCGAGCGCGAGTGGGGGCGCTGCCAGCGCGACGGCGCAACGATTGCACTCGTCTTCGTCGACGTCGACCATTTCAAGAGCTACAACGACACGCGCGGACACCAGCAGGGAGACGAGGCGCTTCGGCGCGTCGCCGAGGTGCTGCACAAGGCGGGGCGAAGGCCGACCGACGTCGTCGCCCGCTACGGTGGCGAGGAATTCGCGATTGTACTTTCGGGCACCGACGCAGCGAGCGCGCTCGCGATCGCGGGCGAACTGCGCGCCGACGTCGAAGCGCTCTCGATTCCGCACGGAGGGCAGAGTGACACGCCAGTGCTGACGATCTCCATCGGCGTCGCGGCGATGGTGCCGTCTACGGGCGCTGACGCGATCACGCTCGTCGAGAATGCGGACAAGGCGCTTTACCGCGCGAAGCGCTCGGGGCGCAACCGAGTCGCGGAAACTTGAAAAGCGAAACGCATTCAGCGATTCGCGGTGGCCGCAATCGCAGCGGCAAGGACGTCACGCACCGCGATTCCACGCTCCTTCGCGATTCGCGCGCAGACCTCGAATTCGGGAGCGACGTTGAGAATCCGACCTCCGAACGAGCTCCGTTTGCACGCGATCTCGCCATACTCGGTCATCACGCTGACGATCTCGCGATCGAGCTCGATCCGCTCCATCTCGACGAAGCGAATGCCAATTGTCGACGTCTCGCGGAAGATCATCTCCGCGATCGCGTCGCGTCGCTCCGGGCGCGCGATCACGCGAAGCAGCGTGCCGGGCCGGTTCTTCTTCATCTGGAGCGACTGATAGGTGACCTCGAGCGCTCCAGCTTCGTAGAGCATGTTCATTGCGAAGCCGAGCACCTCGGGCGTCGAGTCGTCGAGATCGCACTCGACCACGACGACGCGGCCGGCGCTCTTCTCGGCGAGCAACTCACCGTCGAACACGCGCAGCACGTTAGGGAAACGCTTCATCTCGCGCCCCCCCAGCCCATAGCCGATCCGATCGACGCGCATCGGCGGTTGTGGGCCGAAGCCGGCGCCGTACTCGGCGAGGATCAGTGCTCCCGTCGGCGTGCAGAGCTCTCCCTCGACATCGAGCTGATAGCTCGGAATCCCTTTCAGCAGTTCGGAGGCGGCGGGCGTCGGGATCGGGATCGATCCATGCCGGCAGTCGACACGTCCTGACCCGACGTGGACGGCCGACCCTCGAATCGAGTCGACTCCGAGCGCGTCGAGCGCGACGGCGACCGAGACGATGTCGACGATCGAGTCGATCGCGCCAACTTCGTGCAGGTGTACGTTGTCCGCCGGCACGCCGTGAATCTTCCCTTCGACCTCGCAGATCTTCTGAAACATCGACGCTGCGCGCTCCTCTGCGCGCGGTGCGAGCCCGCGGCCACGGATTAGGCCGAGGATGTCGCGGAGGCCTCGGTGGGCGCGAGATTCGTCGGCCTGGAGCCGGACGTCGAATCGCGTTCCCGTAGTTCCAGCCCGCCTATCGGGTGTGACATGAATCTCATAGCCGTCGAACGGGAGTTTCGCGAGTGCCTCGCGGACGATCGTCTCGTCGACGCCGAGGTCGATGAGGGCCGCGACCGTCATGTCGCCCGCGATTCCGGCGGAGCAATCGAAGTAGAGGGTTCGCATCGTGTCGGGGATGATTGTAAGCGTGGGGCCTTTTCTGGGTTCTCAATTCGTCGTGCTAGGTTCTAACTTCGGCCTCTTCCTCACGAGGTTGACGCCGTTGGGTCTTCAGCCGTGGGACACCGCGCCTCGTGCCTTACGGGTTTCCGATCGTCGCCATTGCGCGCGAGAGCTCGTTCTCCGCGACGGTGTCGAGATGCGGGATGATCCCGGCGCAGTTTTTCGCCACAGCCGCGGCCCAGAGCACGTACTCGCGCCGTCGTTCGAACGACCAGCCCGTAGGGGGACGCGACACGACATCGCGAATGTTGCAGATCTTGTCGGCGATCTTCACGAGCTTCGCTTCACGCGATGCACCACCTGCTCGCTCCAGCTGGATACGTCGCCGTTCGTTTCGCGGCAGCGTGGGATCGTCGGTGACCTCGGCGACGACCGCGGCAACCATGGGACCAAAGAGCTCACCGATCTCCTCGATCGTCGTTTCGGTGTCCTCCACTGTGTCGTGCAGCAGCGCGGCAATCAGAGTGACCTCGTCATCGACTCCCGCTTCGATCGAGAGGACTTCGGCAACTTCGATCGGATGGTTGATGTAGGGAGACGCTTCTTCGTCTTTGCGTCGCTGGAATCGGTGCCGGTCGGCGGCGAAGGCGACGGCGCGCAGGATGCGTGACGGGCTCGTTGGCATGATCGTGGTCGGGCGGCAGCCATTTCAAACTATCGAAAGCCTGCCTGCGCCGAAGGACCATTATCGTCCATCGGAAGCGGGCGCAGGAAGCAGATCGGCCGTGGCTCGAGTGCGTGACGGATTCGATGCTCCGTCGTGCGATCGATCGGCCGTATTCTTGGGATCTACGAGAGAGGAACAGACGATGCTCCGATTCGCCGCCCTTCTACTGTCGTTCGTCTTCGCCGCGCCGGTGCTCCTCGCGGAGGCCGCTCCGAAGATCGAGGCACTTCGCTGGATGTCCGGGTCCTGGTCACTGACCGTGGGCGACCGCATTGTCGAAGAGGTCTGGCTTCCCCCTTCGGGCGGGACGATCATCGGTGCTGGACGTACGGTCAGCGAAGGAATGACGAAGTTCTTCGAATTCCTCCGTGTCGTCGAGCGGGAGAAGGCACTCGTCTATATCGCGATGCCGCGTGGCGGCAAATCCGTCGAGTTCCCATCGGTGAGGCTCGAGGCGCAACGGGTCGTTTTTCAGAATCTCGAGCACGACTTCCCGCAGACGATCCAATACTGGCGTGACGGCGAGAAG
>JACPDH010000113.1 GCA_016184115.1 Acidobacteriota bacterium
AGTCGAAAGGAGACCCCGCAACGTGATTCAACGCGAACAGAACGGCGACGTCGCGATTCTCCGGCTCGCGCATGGTAAAGCGAGCACGCTCGATCTCGAGTTTCTCGGCGCGATCAGCCGCGCGGCGGACGACGCTCGCGAGGCGCGCGCGATCGTGCTCACGGGCTCCGGCTCGATCTTTTCGGCCGGAGTCGACCTGTTTCGTCTCCTGAACGACGGGCCCGCGTCGATCGGAACATTTCTCGATGCACTCGACCACACGATCCTGACGCTCTTCGAGCTCGAGGCTCCGGTCGTCGCCGCGGTCAACGGCCACGCGATCGCCGGGGGCGCGATCCTCGTTCAGGCCTGCGATTACCGCATCATGTCGGGCGGGAAGATCGGAGTTCCGGAACTGCTCGTCGGCGTGCCGTTTCCGGTGGCCGCGCTCGAGGTCGTGCGCTTCGCGACTCCTCCGCAGCACGTGCAGAAACTCGCCTACACCGGGGCGACTCTGGGCAGAGACGACGCGCTCGCACATGGACTCATCGACGAAATTGCGGCGCCCGAAGAGCTCGAAACGAGGGCGCTCGAGGTCGCACGTCACTTCGCATCGACGCCGCGCGACAGCTTCGTCCTCGCCAAGCGCACACTGCGCGAGCCGGCATTACGGCGAATCGCGAGGGCCCGCACATCGATCGACCGTGACGTTCGACGAATCTGGGCGGAACCGGCGACACACGCGCGGATCCGCGACTATCTCGATCGGACAGTCGGCAAGAAATGACAGACGGCGGGGAGCCCCCGAGGGGCGGCCCGCATCGACCCTCCGTGTATCCTATCGGCGATGAACCGCATCGCTCGCGCCATCGTCTTCGCCCTGGCGCTTCTCCATTCCCCCCTCGTTTCTGGCGCCGACGGGAAGCCCTATGTTTCGGCAATCCTCGTCGAATCGACGACCGGACGCGTGCTGTTCGAAGACAACGCGCACGAGTCGCGCGCGGTGGCGTCGATGACGAAGATGATGACGTTGCTGGTCGTGATGGAGGCGGTCGAGAGCGGCACGACTTCCCTCGACTCGGTCGTCGAGATCTCGAAGAAGGCTGAGGACGAAGGTGGATCGCAGGTGTACCTCGCGCGCGGTGGCGTATTCACCGTTCGTCAACTCGTCGCCGCGAGCCTCATTCACTCGGCGAATGACGCAGCGATGGCGCTCGCCGAGCACGTCGGAGGTAGCGAGGAAGCGTTCGTCGCACAGATGAACCGTCGCCGCGTCGCTCTCGGCATGACCGAGACCCGATTCACCTCGCCTAACGGCCTTCCATCGCAAAGGCGCCCCGATGACATGATGAGCGCCGACGACGCCGCGAAGCTTGCGGTTAGGCTGCTCGAATTCCCGATCATTCGCGAGTACGCCGCGAGAACGGAGATGGACTTCCGCAACGGCACCTTCGAGAAGCTGCTCACCACGAACAAGCTTCTCGGCAGTTTCCCCGGCGCGAACGGACTGAAGACCGGATATCACCGCGGCGCCGGCTTCTGCATCACGGCCTCGGCGAAACGGGGAGACATGGAGCTCATCGCGGTGATCATGGGAAGCGAGGCGCGCGACGCGAGCTTCGATTCCGCTGCCGCGCTGCTCCGCCGCGGGTTCGACAACTGGCGTTGGGCTCAACCGGTCAGAAAGGGACATCGCATGCGCGATCCCCTGATGATACGCAATGGCGAAGTGTCGACCGTCCCGGTCGTCGCCGCCAGCACTCCGAAGCTGCTGCTCGAGAAAAACGAGGCGCGACGGCTCGCGACCACCGTCGTGAGCGACCTTGCCGAAGCGCCGATTCGTAAAGGCGAGCGCGTCGGCATGATCGTCGTAGCGCTCGATGGCAAGACACTCGCGTCCGTCCCGGCTCTCGCCGATACCGACGTCGCGGCATCGACGTGGTGGGAGCGTCTGTTAGGGTTCTAGCAAAAAGACCACCCGTCGCCCCTCGACCCGGAAGCCGCCGCACAGCTTTCGGATCGCTTCGACGTATGCGCCATGCTCCTCGCCGAGAATCCGGGCTGCCAGCTCGTCGGGAGTGTCGCCGTCGAGCACCGGAACCGTGCGCTGAACGAGAATCGGACCACCGTCGAGCGACTCGTCGACGAGATGCACCGTGCAGCCTGCGATCTTCACGCCGTACTCGACCGCCTGCTTCTGAGCGTCGACTCCGGGGAATGAAGGGAGAAGCGACGGGTGGATGTTCGTGATGCGGTGGCGGAACCGCGCGACGAACGCGGACGAGAGCAGGCGCATGTAGCCGGCGAGGATCACAAAGTCGGGCCGATGGAGCTCGAGCGTCGCGATCACCTCCGCTTCGTGAGCGGCGCGGTTCGGATATTGCTTGTGATCGAAGGCGAATGCGGGAATTCCGAGCTCGCGCGCTTTCTCGACGCCGCGCGCATCGACCTTGTTCGAGATTACGCAGACGATCTCCGCAGGAAGCGCCTTCGAGACGCACGCGTCGTGAATCGCGAGAAAATTCGACCCGCGTCCCGAAAGCAGCACCGCAAGACGCTTCATCAGAGAATCCAGCTTGCGAAGCCGGCCGGAGGATGGTCGTAGACTACCGTGCCGCTTCCCGCGACGACGTTCCCGATGAAGTAATACTTCTGGCCGTAAGACTTGAAGCGCTTCGTCACCGCGTCGACCGCGTCGGGCGACACGATCAACACCATCCCGAGCCCCATATTGAATACCCGGAGCATCTCGGCGACTTCGACGCCTCCCTTCTCGTACAGATACTGG